>JBBAVI010000023.1:0-63065 GCA_040397785.1 Saprospiraceae bacterium
CGATTCGGTTATTCTAGTACAAATTAATCTTACATCACAGCGGGGTCACACCCCTCCAAACCTTGCAGGCGAATCAAAATAAATCCTGTTAATCAAAATTACCTTCCATTTGCCGCCAACTACACTCATTGTTGCCATTACGGGGCAATTACTTTCATCAAAAACAAAACTTTTTTCTGTTTTAAGTTCTTGATTATCAACATTAGTATCATTTTTCATACTACGTATTTTTATTTTAACTACTTGCAAAAATAAGCCTTATCATTGACATTTGCAACTCATAATAAATAAACTTTAATAAACATGGTAAATTCTCTAAATTGGTTTGAAATCCCGGCAACAGATTTCGAAAGAGCAAAGACTTTTTATGCAAAAGTTTTAGATGCTCAAATTCATGCCGACCCTAATCCTAATATGCAATATGCATATTTACCGTCTGATCCACAAAAAGGCGGATTTGGCGGAGCAATTGCTAGCGGTGAAAACTTTGTTCCTGCAATGACCGGCACAACTGTTTACTTAGATGGCGGAAATGACCTTTCAGTTCCATTAGGCAGAGTAGAAAGTGCCGGTGGAACAGTTATTCTGCCGAAAACTTCTGTTGGTGAAAACAGGGGCTTTATTGCACTTTTTATCGACACAGAAGGAAACAAGGTAGGATTTCATTCAATTGGATAATACGGGGTTCCCCGTATCTTTGTAAAATAGCGGATAGAAGTGTTATCATTGATACTTCTATCCGCTTTGCGCTATATTCAGGTTATTGGCAGAAGCGCTTTTGACACCTAATTTTAATAATGGCGAGCCTTACTACGTAGTGAGCGAAATCAGGAGTTGTGCAGAAGTAGGACACCAAATAGGCAAAGTCCTTGGTAGAAGAATTGGAGAAAGGCGCCCCGGTGGATAGTTTGCTGTAGCACCACCCACCGGAACGTATATAAAGATGCCTAACGAACGCAAACAAACGTACTGGTTTGCCGCGCGCCATTGCTTTGTACCAGTTGCAAACGATACACACCTGCTTTCCAAGTCTGCACATCAATCGGCAAAGTATGGTCGGCAACGCCTGTCCATTGGTATTGCAAAACCCCCAGTGCGTTGTACACCAGTACTTGATGAAGCGACGCCGTCGCATCGGGCGAGGTCAAGGTAATTTGATCAAAAGCGGGATTGGGAAATACATTCCAGTTTGCCGGTTTCTGGGCAGGCTCTCCGGCGGCCGTGGTAAATTGATTCAGTTTGTATTTATTCAAAAAGCGCCAGATCACAAAGCTCGCATTAAAATCCTGGTTCGTAACGCCCACATTGATCGCCGCGCCCGGCCAGGTATGTCCGCCACCCGTAATTTTATAAAATTCCACAGTACTACCTTCGATCCCATTTTCGTATAAAAAGCGCTCGGCGGTACAGCCATCGGTGGTTGAGTTGTTTGGTACCGCAGTAATGATGGGGGTAGGGTTACAACCGTTTTTATTTACCCAGGTATTTACGAGCGTTTCGATAGGTACAAAAGCACTTGCGGGCAACCCATTGTAGGGAACCGTATTGTCTGCAGTACCATGAATTTGCATAACCGGCACCGCGCGGCCGGGTGTGCAGTTGTTCAAATTGGGTGTAACCATGGTTCCTGTGACCGAAGCGATGGCAGCGATTCGGTTGCTCAATCCACAAGCAAGCGCATAACTCATAAATCCGCCGTTGCTCATGCCGGTGCTGTACACCCGGTTGGCGTCAATGTTGTATTTGGAGATCATGGTATCGAGCAAATTCGAGATAAATGCAACATCATCCACCGAAGAAGCTAATAGGAAATTATTCCAATAGCGTTTATTTTGCTGGTCGAGGGTGCCGTTGGGCATCACGATCAGGAAGTTTGCCGTGTCGGCGATAGGTTTAAAATTGCCGTAAAAATCTTGTTCCAGGTTATTGGAGCCATATCCATGCAGGTTGAACAGGAGTGGAACGGCTTTGTTGGCATTGTAGGCTGCGGGAATATACACGCGGTATTCGCGGGTCAAGCCACCGCTTTGAATGGTGCCCGTATAAAAACTTTGTGCACGAGCAGCACCCGTTACAAAAAGTGCTAAAACGAGAGGTAGGTAAAATCGCATGTTATGGTTTGTTTAAAAAGAAAAATGAAATTTGAAGGTAGAATGCGCAGGACGGGTAAGGATACAGACAAACCAATCGATATAAAGTTTAAGAGATCTTGTGTAAAATAAATGCGGTTTGGTGTCAAAGTGCGCGCGTTTGTGCTTTTTATGGCTTATTGCTGTTAACAATAACAAAATACCTACTTTGTTCCAGCGTTTTAACGCTGATTTTCTAATTTTGCACGCTTTTCCATTCGAAATACAGCGTATTTTTTAAAAAATAACATGGTAATGATCAAACAATTATTTGCTACAGCCTTCTTTCTTGCGATTTTGGCAACCGCATCTTCTGGGCAAGGCAGCGATCCGACGCTTTTCACAGTGCAAAATGTTCCAGTTCACGTTTCTGAGTTCAACTACATTTACAACAAGAATAACCAGGATAAAGCGGATTATTCGGAGCAATCGCTCCGGGATTACCTGGATTTGTATGTAAAGTTCAAGTTAAAAGTGCAAAAAGCACGCGATATGCGGTTGGATACCCTGAGTGCTTTGCGCAGCGAACTGGAAGGATATCGTCGGCAGCTTGCCAAATCGTATCTGGAGGACAAAGAAGTGACCGATAAATTGGTACGCGAGACCTTTGATCGGATGCAGCAGGATGTAGATATTAGCCATGTATTCATCTCTGCAGACCGCAATGCGAAGCCTGCGGATACCTTGCGCGCCTACAACCGCGCGAACAATGTGATGAAGCTGCTACAAAAAGGCACCAGCCTCGAGCAGGTAGCCGCCGATAGTTCGGACGATAAAACAGCAAAAGAAAACAAGGGCAGCCTGGGCCATATCACGGCGATGTTGCCCGACGGATATTATGCGCTTGAAAAAGCAATTTATGCCACCAAGCCAGGCGGTTTGGTTGGCCCCATACGTTCGGGCGCAGGTTACCACTTGGTTCGGGTGAATGGGTTCCGTCCAGCCCGGGGCGAAATGGAAGTAGCCCAAATATTGGTGCGCAAATTGGAAGGTGCTGGCAAAAATGCAGCACAAAAACAACGGATTGATAGTGTTTACACAGCGTTGCGCGTTGGTGGAAAATGGGACGAATTGTGCGCAAAGTATTCGGAAGATAAAACCAACGCAGTCAAAGGTGGATACATCGGATTTTTCGGAATTAACCGCTACCAGCGCAATTTTGAAGATGCAGCATTTGCCCTCGAAAAAGATGGTGAATTTTCGGCGCCTGTCGAAACAACCCTCGGATGGCATATTATCAAACGTGTGAGCCGTCGCCCAATCGGCGCTTTCGATGCCATCAAACGCGCCTTGACCGACCGTGTAAAACGCGACAGCCGCAGTGAAGTGGCCAAGCAAAGCATGATCAACCGTATTAAAAAAGATGCGGGCTTCCAGGAATATTCGGATGCGCTTGCCAGTTGGTCTGCCAAACAAGTAGACACCATTTTCCACACTTTTAAATGGAAACCCGATCCAGCCAAACCACAAGATGTTTTGTTGCGCTTTGGTCCAACTAAAACGTACACCGTAACCGATTTTGAAGAATATTGCGCCCGTTCTGGCCGCGACCGGATGCGGGGTGCAGGCTTGCCCCTGGCCGAAACCATTCAAAAATTGTACAAAAACTGGTCTGACGAAATTAGCTTGTCTTTTGAAGAAAGCCAATTGGATAAAAAATACCCGGAATTCCGCTCCCTGATGCGCGAGTATGAAGATGGTATTTTGTTGTTTGAAGCCTTGAAAATTAATGTTTGGGACAAAGCCAATACGGATTCTGTTGGGTTGGAGCAGTTTTTCAAAGCCAATTTGAGCCAAAAATATAAATGGGACGAACGCGCTCAAGTAAGCATTTATACCCTTAAAACCGATGATCCTGCGGTGCTCAAAAAAGTACGCGAGTTAGCGGCCAAAAAACCATCGGCTGCTGTATTGAAAAAAATCAATAAAAAAGCAGAGGTTTTGACGGTGTTGGAAAAAACCTATGAAAAAGGAAAGAATAAAGACCTGGCCAACTTGTGGTCGGCGGGCAGCATGACAGAAGCGAAAGTAGATGCAGGTACAAAAACGGCTTCGTTTAGCAAGGTGGAAAGCATTTTAGCACCTACCGCTAAAACCCTCGCAGAAGCACGCGGTTATGCCGTTGCCGATTACCAGGACTACCTGGAGAAGAAATGGGTAGAAGAACTGGTAAAAACCTATCCGGTAAAAGTAGAAGAGTCCGTGCTGAAAGGCATGGTTAAAAAGTAAAAGAACGGCGTTACCGGGCCTAAACATGCGTCATCCCGAATTTTGGTGAAAACCAAAATTCGGGATTTTTTATCCATTTTCACGAACACCTAGCAAAGCGGAAACATTTGGGTAAGATATTCGACCTCTAGTGAGGTCGTGCGGAAAAAATACTCAAAAAAGAAAAGAGCCATCCCGAATTTTAGTTTTCACCAAAATTCTGGATGGCTCATGTTTGTTTTTAGTATTTAAACACTAGGCAACAGGGCCATCGTTGTGGTCTGGGGTGTTATTGGTTGGGGTGGAATTAGGGGTGCCAATTGATTCAAAAGCGGTGGCTTCTTCTTCCTGTTTTTTACGGCCTGAAATAAAGCGCCAAATGGCTGCTCCGCCTCCCAAAATCGCCAGAATAATCAGTTTGCCAAATTTGAGCAGGATGGCAAATAAACCGGCTTTTGCCAAAATTTTACCGGCCACCAGGCCGCCAATCGTCCAAGCCGCAATTTTATCGCCCGAAGACTTGCTAAAATCGCTATACCGGTTGCCCTCGGTGAAGGCCACGGCATTTGCAATCGCGGGGACAGCGCCTTTAATCGGCTCCAATTGCCCCATCATACCGATGGCATTCAAAGAAAGTACCCCTTTTCTACCCAAAATACGCACATCGTAATTGAGGGTATTGTCTGGAAATTCGCCCACTTTAAGTTCTTTCGCCCAATGTAATATCTTTTTCTCTTTGTCATAAAACGGGTCAGAGGCCCATCCGACGAATACAATGGATTCGAAGCCCTCTTTTGCCCGTTTTTCATTCTCTTTTTCGGAGTCTTTTTGCAATTGGGTCATCAACTCCGTGTAGTTGATTTTATCTGCATCATCGTCTTTAACAAATCCCATGTCTTCAAAACTGATATTGAAGGCAAAACTGGCAGAATCCAAAGGCCCCATTTTTTCGGGAAACAACATACCGAGGGTCGCTTGTCCGGGCGGGTTGCCCCAAATATCTTCCAGAATCTGCTTGCTTTGTGCAGCATTCAGGTAGCGGTAGCCCGTTGGAACCTGCATGGTCGCCATACCATCTCCCAAGGTAATTTGTCCGGTTTGGTATTGATAGGAAGCGTTGATGCTGTCGATCAGGTGTTTCATTTGCGCTTCAAATGCAGCGTCATCTGTTTGCGACCAGGCAAGTGCCACGCTTAGGAGAAGCGCCATGCCTGTCAAAATCATCTTTTTCATGCGAAATGGTATTGTTTTAAGGTGCAAAATACGTGTTAGGAGGACTGCAAGGTGTCCTCATACCCTGGCAAGTGCAGATACCCCTCTTCTTTAATTGCTGCTGTTTTGCCAAATGTTGCGGCTAGTTCTGCTACTTGCTTCGCATCCAGGCTGCCTTTTTCATACAATAAATGCGCGATGGCCAGGAGGAGTGGCTTGTTTGATTCAAGCAATTGGCGGGTTTCGAGTACCAGGGCTGCCACCATTTGTTCCACCGCTTGGTCGGTTTCGTATTTATCCATTCCAAAACCGTATTCGAGGGTATAATTCGCTTGAAAACGCGGGTCGAAACCATAACGTCGAATATAGTCCATCACCAACATAGACACGTTTTCACGGTCATTTAGTCGGCCGACTGTGGCGTTTTCGCTTCCAAATACCAGTTCTTCGGCAATGCCACCTGCCAAAAAGACTTTTGCCTTTTTAATGATATTTTCCTTGGTTTCGTAAATCTCGTGCGGAAACGTAAACCCGGAAGCATAGCTGCTCGCAACTTTCGACTTTAGTTGCAGGGGCGACAATCCGAATAGTTCTACATAGGTAACGGCGTGTCCGGCTTCGTGAACACTGACATTGGCCACGACATCATTGATATTGCTTTGACGAATTTTATCGATGCGGCCCACAAATGGAATTTCCACCAGGGAGCCTTCAATATGGGCTTGTATTTTTTTCGCTTCAGCGTTGTAGGTGATGGTAAAGGACTGTTTGTCGCGGTGCAAGGTTTCGTATAAAAACTTGCTGAGGTTGGTTTCTAAAATATCCGTTACACTGCTGAATACTGGCCGTACCCCCTGTACCGGAAACACGCCATTGCGATAAATCAACTGATATATGGGCTCGCACACCTCCACATCTACCCCAAAATTTTCTTTTGTGCGTTCTAGTATTTTACCTACTTCTTTTCGAATCAATCCTTCAAAATCGACTTTGCGCAAACTTGGATAAATCAGGTGAATATTGCCAAACCGCGCTACTTGTTCGGGCCGGAAACGTCGGGTTAGGGCATTTTTAATATCGACGGCGGTGATTTTTTTGGTAAATGCGTGGTAAATATCGGCATCCACCTCGCTGTCGGAGGTGTGGGTTGCCATTTGGAAGGCTTCATCGAGGTTGCCGCTGATGAGGATCAGGGTTTGGCTGTAATCGACGGGTTCGTACACCCGTTTGCGGGTTTTCGCTTCAATGATGCGCTCCAGCATTTGCACCTTGGTCATGTCGGCGATATCTACCACATCTTCCTCCATGCTGAGCATTTTCTTGAGGTTGCGCGCTTCCCAGATCCCTACATTTTCCGTTAGGCCTTCTTCTACCGGCTCTGCACGTCGATTGCGCTGGCGCTGGTTGAACATAAAATCGGAAATATAGTAATCGAGGTCTTCCTTTTCCCGTTTGGCCAGGCGACCGTCGCTGAGCAGTTCCCAGAAATCGTTAAATTTGGTAGATTGTACGGGCGAGCCATCCGATTCAACGGTATAAAACCGCTGGATTTCGTCGAACAACACAATAGAAGGTTTCCCATCGGTGATGCTGTTGGCTGTTAAAATCGCATTAACGCTGTTGAAAAAAGTAGTATGGTCGGTATTTCCGAGTTCTACTTCCACGAACCGCTCTTGAAAATCGAGGTATTTGACCAATCGGCGCACCAGATCGGTTTTGCCTACGCCGGTCATGCCCCAAAGACATACCACGATTGGTCGGGTAAGGATTTCGGGTACGAGGTACCAGATTTGAATATAATCGAGCAAGTTATCGATGATTTCATCGATGCCTACGAAATCGTTTTTCAGTCGGATGCGCAACATTTCGAGCGCTTCCTGGCGCATGCGCAGCCGATTTTTATCTAAGGTAAATTTTGGTTTTTCCATAATGCCGCTGAGTAACGTGAGGGTTGCAGGGAAAGTTCCGCCGCACAGGTGCAGAAATTACTTGCAGGGTCATTTAATCTACTTTCGAAAATTTCACCGCGCTATCGGGGCGTAAAAATAGTACACCGGTAGTTGCCACCGTGTCACCAGCCGCAAGTCCTTCTGTAATTTCGATCATATTGGCTTGTCGTACGCCTGTTTTTACGGTTACAAACTGTGCTTTTCCGTTGCGGCTTACAATCACTTGTTTGTTGCGTGCTTGCGGGATGATGGCCTGGTTGGGAATGAGGAGTGCGTCTTTTTTATCGCCGAGTATGAGGTTTACGTCGGCAAATGCACCGGGTAGTAATCCTTTTGATCCGTTTACGAGGGCGCGCACATTCAGGTTGCGGGTGTCGGCTTCAATGCGTTGTTCGGTTGCCACAATTTTGGCGGTATGATTGCCTGGGCTGCCTTCCACCGTAAACGACACTATTTGTCCGACCCGGAGTAGGTTGCTGTATTTTTCGGGCACGGCAAAATCCAGTTTGAGGGCGGAAGCCGCGCGAATGGTCGCAATTTCGGTGGCCGGGGTTACATATGCACCCGGACTGATTTTGCGCAAACCGATGATGCCATCGTACGGTGCCCGCAATTCTGTTTTTCGAATATAAATTTGTTGGAGTTCGATTTCGCTTTTGAGTGTTTGTACTTGCAAAGCGGCCAAATCATATTCTTGTTGGCTTACGCCTTTTACTTTGAGCAGTTCGGCAAGCCGTTGTTCGGTAATTTCGGCTTGTTTGAGCTGGGTTTTTAATTTTTCAATTTGTGTTTTAATATCGGCATCAAAAACCTTGAGCAACAAAACACCTTTGGCGACCATTTTGCCTTCGGGCAAATTAATAGTTACCACGCGGCCCGAAGCTTCCGGGTGCAAAATCGTTTCCTCGGCCGCGACCAGCGATCCACTGGCTGTAACAGCGGCGGTTAATGGCCCCGTTTTAGCAATGTATCCCTCTATGGACGTGACGGTAAATGCAGCTTTTGCTGACTGCGCAGTGGTAGCAGGCTCGGTTTTTTTACAAGAGGCTAATGTTGCAAACAAAGCAAGTATCAGAAAAGGATAATATTTCATGGTATCAAAAAGTTACAATTACACTCCAAGTGGATGTAAGGCAAAGGTAGGTTTCTAGCAATAAAAAACCCTCCTTTCGGGAGGGCTCAGCATCGTAAATCTTCAACAAAACTCAAATCGGAGGGATTGTAAATAAAACACACGGTTGCATCAAGGACTATCGGGCACAAAATCGTGCTAAATCATTGTTTTAATGCATGCTGTTGAAGGGACGCATTTCTTCGCCCAACCAATTTTTATTCCATTCATCTACCGGTATGATGCGTTTTGCATGTCGGGTAATTTTGCGGCGAAGAAACGCCACCGCTAAGCGAGGCGATTTACGCCACAAGCGGCGTAATTTTGAGGTGCGTCGAGTCATGATCAGGTGTGTTTATTTGTTATTAAAATATTGATTACAAACTCATTAACGAGCATTCGACAAAATTAGTTTCCGTGAGAAGGTCTTTTCTCGAATATTTAACGTAAACTAGATGCAGAAACTGCCGAATACGCTTAACATGCAAATTTCACGCCAAATTTGGGTGCATCACATATCTAAACCGCTCTTAATCAGTAAGACAGATCCATATTTATAAAGGTTGGGTCACACACCCTGATTATTATTTTATTTCGAGCTCTTTCAAGGCCAACCAAGCCATCATCCCGATGCCGGTTTCGAGTGCACTTTCATCGATGTCAAAAATATCGGTATGTACCGGAGCGGTGATCCCTTTTTCGGCATTTCCGGTGCCTAAGCGGTAAAAGCAGGCGGGTAAATGGTGGGAATAAAATGCGAAATCTTCTGCCGTCATGCGCAAGGGCATGTCTGCTACATGGTCGGCCCCCAGAAACTCCACCATCCATTTTTTGGCGCGTGCGGTAAGTTTTTCGTGGTTAAACAGTACGGGGTAGCCTTTTTCGATGACAAATTCGCATTCGCCACCCAGGCCTTTGGCAATGCTGGTGGCAATTTTTTTCATGCGTTTATGGGCTTCATTCCGCCATTTTTCGTCCATCGTGCGGAAGGTTCCTTCGAGGCATACCTCATTGGGAATGATGTTGGTAGCGCCCCCGGAGGAGTTGATTTTGCCAAACGTTAGCACCGATGGAATACCCGGATCGGCGTAACGGCTCACAACTTGTTGCAATCCTACAATTACTTGTGCCGTAATGACCACTGGGTCGATACAATCTTGCGGCATTGCACCATGACCACCGTGGCCCTTAATGGTAACATATAATTCATCTGCCGAAGCCATATACATGCCCGAGCGCACGCCCACCATGCCCGCTTCGAGGGGCGGGTGTACGTGTTGGCCAAAAATACTGGCGGGTTTTGGATTTTCGAGCACCCCTTCTTTGATCATGATGGATGCGCCACCCGGAAATTTTTCTTCGCCCGGCTGGAAGATACATTTCACGGTACCCTCAAACTGGTTGCGCATATTTTGCAAAATATGGATGGTCCCGAGCAGCGAGGCCGTGTGTACATCGTGCCCACAGGCATGCATAACGCCTGCATTTTGCGATTTATACGGTGTTTCATGGGCTTCCAGGATGGGCAAGGCGTCCATATCAGCACGCAAGGCAATGGTACGTTTTTTCGGATTTTTCCCTTTAATCGTGGCCACCAATCCGGTCCCAGCAATGCCTGCCTGGTAGCTAACACCAATGGCATCTAGTTGTTCGGCAACGTAACGGCCGGTTTGAATTTCCTCAAACGACAATTCCGGGTGCATGTGTAAATGTCTTCTATATCGAATAGCTTCTGACTGGTATTGATGGGCTAGCTCCTGAACGATCTCTTTCATGGCGCAAAAATACGTGCATCTTGCCATAAATCTCTCAAAAAGCACCCTATCTTTGCACAATTCTATTCACAAACCGCCGACATCGTTTGTAGGATGTACCGGCACCTGCCTTTTGTATGGGCGGGAAAAACAACTTTTTTATGATCAATATCACTTTTCCCGATGGCAACATTCGTCAGTATGCCGTCGGAACCAGCGCAATGGACGTGGCGAAGTCTATCAGCGAGGGGCTTGCGCGCGTTGTGCTGGCCGCTAAATTCAACGGCGAAGTGCGCGACCTGGCACGTCCGATTACCGAAGATGGAACGATTACGTTTCTGAAATGGGAGGACAAAGAAGGCAAAAGCACCTTTTGGCACTCTTCGGCACACTTGCTGGCTGAAGCGCTGGAAGCCTTGCACCCGGGCATCAAATTCGGAATCGGGCCACCGATCGAAAACGGTTTCTACTACGATGTAGATACCGGTGACAAGCCACTTACGGCGGCAGATTTGCCCGCTCTGGAGCAAAAAGTGCTCGAATTGGCGCGTAAAAAAAGCGAATTTGTGCGTACGGAGGTAAGTAAAGCCGACGCCATCCAGTATTTTACCGAGAAAAAGGACGAGTACAAACTCGAATTGATCGACGGTTTGGAAGATGGCAGCATCACCTTTTACCAGCAAGGTAATTTCGTGGATTTGTGCCGTGGACCGCACATTCCGACAACAGAGCCGATTAAAGCGGTAAAAATTACAAACCTGGCAGGTGCTTACTGGCGCGGCGATGAAAAACGCAAACAGCTGACCCGCATTTACGCCATTACTTTCCCGAAACAAAAGGAACTCGATGAGTACCTGCACCTTTTGGAAGAAGCCAAAAAACGCGATCACCGCAAATTGGGCGCCGAACTAGAGTTGTTTATGTTTTCGGAAAAAGTAGGCCAGGGTTTGCCAATCTGGTTGCCAAAAGGCACTGCTTTGCGCAGCCGTCTGGAAGATTTTTTGAAAAAAGAACAACTCAAACGCGGTTACCAACCAGTTATAACGCCCCATATTGGTTCGAAAAAACTGTACGTAACTTCAGGACACTGGGAAAAATACGGCAAGGATTCGTTTCAGCCGATTCGGACCCCCGATGAAGATGAAGAGTTTTTGCTCAAACCGATGAACTGTCCCCACCACTGTGAAATTTTTGCACATCGGCCCCATTCGTACCGCGATTTGCCGGTGCGTATTGCCGAGTTTGGCACGGTGTATCGCTACGAGCAATCGGGTGAATTGCACGGCTTGACCCGAGTGCGTTGTTTTACCCAGGATGATGCGCATATTTTTTGTACCGAGGACCAATTGAAAGAAGAGTTTTTGGCGGTTTTAGATTTGACGCGGTATGTGTTGGCTAAATTGGGTTTTGATAAATTTACAGCCCAAATATCCCTGCGTGACCCGGAAAACAAAACCAAATATGTAGGTACCGATGAAAACTGGCGCAAAGCCGAGCAAGCCATTATTGATGCAGCAGCAGAAGCGGGTTTGAATACCATAACAGAATTGGGCGAAGCGGCATTTTATGGCCCTAAACTCGACTTTATGGTAAAAGACGCGCTGGGCCGTTCCTGGCAGTTGGGCACCATTCAGGTAGATTACAACCTGCCGGAGCGTTTTGATCTGACGTATATTGGTGCCGACAACCAGCCGCACCGGCCAGTGATGATTCACCGGGCGCCGTTTGGTTCCATGGAGCGTTTTACGGGTGTATTGATTGAACACTGTGCAGGCAAATTCCCGCTTTGGCTCACGCCGGAGCAATTTGCCATTTTGCCGGTTTCAGATAAATATGTAGAGTACGCTTTGCAGGTCAAACAGGAAATGGAATCAGAAGGTTTGCGGGGTATTGTTGACGACCGCAACGAGACCATTGGCCGGAAAATTCGCGATAATGAGTTGAAACGGATTCCGTTTTTGCTCATAGTTGGTGAAAAAGAATTGGAAGCCCACAGTGTAGCCGTGCGTAAACAAGGCGAAGGTGATCAGGGCGCACTGACCATCGCCGAATTTGTGGCTTTGGTGAACTCGATGTTGTAATTTTTTAGAGCATGATTCTGGACGGCTGCTGCAAAACGTTTTATGATGTGCAGCAGCCGTTTCTTTTTTGTCGGTTTCCATGAGCGCAAAAAGAATATACTATTTGCTTTTAGTATTGGTTTGTGTGGGTTGCACAACCGACATCCAGATCCCGCTTCCGGACACTGAGGCGCAATTGGTATTGGTTGGCAGTTTCTCGCCCGATGCCCCCATACAAGTGCGGGTGAGTACCTTGCAAACGGTGCAGGATACCTTAGCACCTGATTTTCCTGTGGATGCTACTGTGCTCCTTTATGCCGACGATAATTTTGTTGACCAATTGGAGTTGGCTTTAGATTCGGTGAGTAGTCAATGGATGTACCAAAGCAAGGTAAAGCCAGTGCAGGGGGTGCGTTATCGGGTAGTGGTTATGGCACCCGGCCACCCTGATTTGTGGGCCGCCGATGCCTTGCCACCTTCCGAGGAGGCTGCGGTTTTTACAATTGATACAGCCCTTATTGAAAAAGCCGCGACACACTGGACCTTCCAGGTACAGGCCCAATTGTCCGCCGCCAACAACCACCGCTGGTGTATGTTCGGGTTAGCAGGCGTGGTTGGTGTGTATGAGCAAATAAACGATACATGGGAATTGCTGACATTCCAAGAATGGCCATTGTTGATTAACCCAAACCCAGGTACATCCGGCTATGTTTACTTAGCGGCCAATAACTTTGCGCTGGTGCAGGAGGATTTTTGGTCGAAAAGTGAAGATCGCACCCTTTCCATGACCGTGGAAATGCCCTTTTTATCTGAACCAGTGCGGCCACGTGCGGTAATCCTGGTTTGGCGCAGCATCTCGGAGGCTGGTTATCGTTTTTATAGTTCGGTGAATCGGCAGGGTGATTACGACAGTCCGATAGGCAGCCCCGACGCGGTGTACAACAACGTGATTGGTGGTTGGGGTAATTTTTCGGGGTATGTGGAGGTGCGGGATACCGTTTATTTTTAGCGGAGTGGCACTACTTCCTCTGGCCGACTCAAGCTGCGGGATGCCTTCTGGGTTGGAAATTCGGCGACGGTAAGGCAAGCCGTCTGGTTCTAAAAATTTAATGCTTACGTTAAAACATATTTGTACGTTTGTATCGAACTTAAAATACATTGCTTTTATGAAAATTTTTGTAGCAAAATTAAATTTTAATACTCAGTCGGATGATCTGCGCGAAGCATTTGAAGCATATGGTGAAGTATCTTCCGCCGCTGTGGTAACAGACCAAGAAACAGGCCGCTCAAAAGGTTTTGGTTTCGTAGAAATGCCAAACGATGATGAAGCAATGAATGCCATTGAAGCGCTCGATAACTCTGATTTTGACGGCAATACGATTGTAGTGAAAAAAACCGAAGAGCGTGAAAATCGGGACCACCATGGTGATAACCGAGGCGGCGGTAGCAGTCAAGGTGGTGGTGGTTTTTGGCCTAGAAATTGACCATGGTAACAGCGGCCATAGGCGCAATTACCCTTAAAAGTCGTCAAGCAAAACATATTTGCAAGTTTGTCCCACACCTAAAATAAAAGTCTGTTATGAAGATTTTTGTAGCAAAATTAAATTTTAATACTACGTCGGATGACTTGTCCCATGTATTCTCACAATTCGGCGAAGTATCTTCTGCTGCTGTGGTAACAGACCATGAAACAGGCCACTCAAAAGGTTTTGCTTTCGTGGAAATGCCAAACGATGATGAGGCACAAAACGCCATTGATGTGCTCAATGAAACAGATTTTGATGGTAATACGATTGTGGTGAAAGAAGCCAAAGCGCATTAAAATCAATACACAAGGATGAGTCCGGCGGTGGGCAATCGTAAACGCCACCCTATCGGCGGCCAAGCACCCTTTAAAAAGTCTTTTGCTCGGAAGCCAACAACTCTACCTCTTCTACCGGGCTCAAACTGCGGGATGACTTCGTTTCGAAGTAAAATTTTCGGAAAAAGATAAAATAGCTCAGCACCGAAAGGATGGTAAAAACAATCATGATGATGCCACCGGTTTTTGTACCCACGGTAAGCCCAATCTCATAGGCATTGGCCAATGTGAACACAATGACCGCGTACCATATAATTTCTTTTTGATGGTCCGTAAACACAAAAAACGGTAGTACAAATAAAAAGTACCAAGCGTGCATTACCGGCGAATAGAGGATAAAAACCAGCAGCATGATGCGGCTAAAACCATAAAATAACTGGTTGATATTTTTTGAATGAATAATAGAAAAGGTAATCTTGCCAGCAAGTAAAAAGGCCAGAAATTGAAAATAGGGTTTTAATTGTTGTCCCCAGTAAATTTTATCTTTTAAAAACGGGTCGGTAACCCCATAGTTGGCGCCGGTTTGTGGCCAAACATAAGCAAACAGGTACGAAAATAATTCTACGATCGACTTGACGGGCTCCTTTTTTTCATGGTAGGCCATGGGGATCAAAATCGTATCCAGGCCTTGCCACACCGGGATATAAACAACACACAGCACGGCAAAACTGGCTACGGCCGATAAAGCCAGCGCTTTTATGTTGAGTATTTTATGTTTCCAGGCGTACACGGCGTACACCATCGTTAAAATCCAAAACAGCGGAAACAACATAAACTTGGTGGCACCCAAAAGCCCTGTTATTATACCCGCCAGCAACAACCGGTTTTGCGCAATGGCCAGGATAAAAACGCATACCAACGCACAAGCAAGAAAGTCGATATGCATTTGACCCAGGCCCTGAATTAAAAAGAGCGGATTGAGGCAAATAAGCGTTTGCGCGCGTACCGCATTTACTTTTATCGCTTTTGCCGTATATTTTACGATGAAAAAAATGGACACTGCCGAGGCAACATCAAAAATTTTCATCCACACAATATCCATAAAAATATGATCGCCGCCTAACGCGGCAACCGCCCAAAAGAAGAACAAGGCCACCGGACCATACTGATTCGGACAATCCAACCAATGCGGGTCAATTAATACATAAGACGGATCCTGTAAATTAATGGCCGCATCGGTATAGGAAGTAAGGCCTTGAAGTGCGAGCTTTCCTTCGAGCAAATAGACGTATATATCTTTCGAAATTTCAGGCGGCATGGTCGCAAAAAGGACCACCCCGATTGAAAATAGAAGATTGAGCTCGGCATTCGTGCCTTGCTTAATCATTTGGTAATAACCGATCGCCCAGATCGCTAACCCAATCAGGTAGCTCAGGGAAAATACGAGTGCAGGAAATTGGAAACCCGCGTATTGTGCCCAGAAAGGGACAAGAACAAAGGCAAATCCTAAAATAACAGTTAAAGTTGGCTTCATCTTCGGCAAATGTAGGGAAAGGTATTGAAATTCGCTTTCGTCAATTTCGTCGTTTGCAATTCATCTTTGGTCGAAAAGATGGTTAAAGGAGCACAATGGGAAGAAACCTTAATCAGCCCGCCTGCTTGCGCAACACCCCTCAACTATTTTCCCCGTGTATTGTTTCAAACTTTATGAACAAACTCAACGAAATGACCGCCCTGATCACCGGAGGCAGCAAAGGTATCGGCTATGGCATTGCCGCAAGTATGCTGGAAGCAGGTATGAAAGTAGCCATCACCAGCCGCCGCCAGGAAGACGCCGATGCAGCAGTCCTGAAACTCTCCAAAATCGGAAGTGGCAAAGTAATCGGCATTGCCGCCGATGTCCGCAATTTGGAAGCACAACAACAAGCCGTCGCCAAAACCCTCGAAGCATTCGGGCGACTGGATGTCCTTATTGCCAATGCAGGGGTTGGGCATTTTGCCCCAATTACCGAACTAACACCAGAGCAATGGCATGAAACCATTGACACCAACCTGACGGGGGTATTTTACAGCATCAAAGCGGCAGCCCAGGCACTCACCCAGGCCAAAGGGTATTTTATCAGCATCGCCAGTTTGGCGGGTACCAACTTTTTCCCAAGTGCTTCGGCTTATAATGCCAGCAAATTTGGGTTGGTAGGTTTTACCCAGGCCGTTATGCTCGATTTGCGCGAGGCGGGTATCAAATGCGCTACCATCATGCCAGGTTCGGTGGCTACCCATTTCAACAACCACGAACCCAACGAAGCCGACGCCTGGAAAATACAACCAGAAGATATTGGCCAAATGGTGGTCGATTTACTGCGGATGAACCCACGGACTTTGCCGAGCAAAATTGAGGTGCGGCCTAGTCAGACGCCTAAAAAATAGGGTTTGCGCTCAATATGATATTTTTATAATAGAGTATGATAAAACATGAGTCATCCCGAATTTTGGTGAAAACTAAAATTTGGGACGACTCATTTCTTTTTTGAGATTTTTAGTTGGGTTTTTTTCCGGCCTTATTCAAATCCGATTTTGCGCCATATATTATTCCGATTTCTATACAATCATTTCCATCCATCCAACGAAACCCTGCGTTCTGCTAGGAACGCTATATTTGTAAAAAAGCCGCGACACGCTTATGCGCCGCAGCTTTTCTTGGTTATGTTTCATGAATGTAATCCTGGTTGGGATGGCCTTCGTTGTCTTGGATAATGATGTCTTTAACGTAGATTATCATTCCGGTTTTGCCGAAATTTTCAAAAAAAAGATCATTCTGCGATTAGTTTACCGGAGGCTATCGACTTACCTTGGGAGGTAAGTCGATAGAATACAACGCCTGCCGGAATTTGATGTCTAAGCAATCGGAATGTGGGTTGGGCAAAAACAGGATTAGCAATTAATCGGCCTTGGATATCGTAAAGGGACAGTTCAAAACGGTTGGACGGTACCCCGGTTACTTCAAATGTTGCACTTTCTGTAAATGGATTCGGGTAAACATTCAGGTCGGCACCTGGCCAATCCACATGTACGGTTGAAAGAATCCAATATTCTTCCTCTATACAGGCAGTATGGAGGGTGGTATTCGATAAAATGGGCGTGTTATAATTAAAATAGATGGCAGCGTGGTTCAGGATTTGCGTTCCACAAGGGAGGGAATCGCGTTGAGCGACCCGGAATTTGACAAACCCATCGGCCGCGCTGCCACCTGGAATCAGATTAGCATTGGGGATGGTAAACTGTACGATGCCATTGCCATACACCTGGAAAGTGTAGGGATGGCTGGATGCGCCTGGCCGTACGGTGGCGGGATCCAGTGCAGCCGAAAGGGTATCGCGAACGATCACCTGCTGCACTGTATCATTGCCTGAATTGGTAAAGTGGATTAAATAGTCCAAATCGGTTTGTGGACTGACGTAGTTGGGGACGTCGTACCCCTTGGGATGGCCTCTTTTGAGTATGGTTGGATTGTAATCAGATTCGGAACTTTCCTGGCAGTTGATCGATACAAAAGCATCTTGATCATCTTCCGGGAACATGGTGTAGAAACCCAGGGAAGGCGTATTGCCGCTGGTGTCGCTGATACAGCCTTCTACAGCTGCGGTTGGGAAACTGGTGCCCGGGTAGCCAGGGGTTTGGTTGGCAATGATGCGGTAAGTTTTGCCATCTTTTTCAGAGGCCCAGGTTTTGATTTCACCAGTATTTAACTTATATTGAAAATCAGGATTGCCCGGTTGAACAAGCATAATTACATCTTCAACTATGACAAACTCTTGAACTGACGACATATCCCCCGTTCCAATGTTTTTTACCAACAATCGAACAGAATCACCGTCACAACGACCTTCCGCCACAATGATAGAACGGTCCCAATTGCTAGTACTACAAAAAGTGTCGGGGTAGATATGCGCAGAAACACAGTGAGTCTGACCCGCTACAGTTTCATTGCAATCGAGGAAAGCATTAAATGTAAAGGAATTGCAAACACCAGGTTCTAACACACCGATACCAAAAATCAAGGTATCGCCATCCTGAATACC
Organism: Saprospiraceae bacterium; assembly: GCA_040397785.1. Lineage (GTDB taxonomy): Bacteria > Bacteroidota > Bacteroidia > Chitinophagales > Saprospiraceae > M3007. The sequence goes on from JBBAVI010000023.1 coordinate 18,304, forward strand.
CGGAATGGAACTTTGGGTAAAAGTGAGCGCTGGGTCCAACACCACTTTAATATAGGTGGCATTAGAAGCGCTGGTTCCCGTATTGCAATACCGCACCACATATTCATTATCAGCACAGCGCCGCAAAATCGGGGTTGTGATATCTATTTCATTGCGTTGACAGCCAATGGTGTTGCGAACTGGAATGAATGCATTTACTGTATCATAAAACGTAGGAACATTTACTAGCACCGAAGGCGTACAAGGGGCCCAATAGTCGCTGGTGTAATACAAACGCAGGGTATAATTTCCAGTATCCACTAATACTTGAAAATCACCAGTTGCATTGGTCACTGCGTATATTGTATCATCTTTCCCTTCGATTACCACCACCCAATCGGCTAAATTTGCCTCATTGGGGTCTTGGAGACAGTTTTGCGGCTGGTTATCCCAAAATACGTTGCCGTGGAGATAGCTGGTCAGAACCACCCCGTTTTTATCGGTTTTGGCCACATAAGCGCGTTGTTCAGTAGCGGTCAAATCTTTAGAACTGCTTCCGGCTGAAACGGCACCTCCATCATCGGCTGCCACAATGCCATTTCCGGTATCCGGACCAATTTTACCAGCGAGTGCTTGCCAGTTCAATTGGCCATTTTCTTTTACCGACTCAATACAAAGTTCGCCTTTTGTGCTGCTGAGGTCTATCTGGCCACCGACAAAGTATCCACCTTTCGGATTTCGGGTAATGCCATTAAACCGGGCTTGTGGGATGGTATCAATCCAAACAGTACCGACCCCGTTGCCATTTATTTTAGCAATAAAGCCATTGCTGTTGGTGTAACCTGCCAGTACAAAGGCGTCGTCAGTGGCGTAAACCACGTCACGCGCATTATCAAACAGTCCTTGATAAAAATCATAGGTATATTCCCAGATCAGGCTGCCATCGGTATTGCTCACCCGCACTGCATACACAAGGGATTCATTCTTTGCGCCTGCCGCGATCAAATCGCCATTGGGTGCCATGGTTACGCCGTAGCCTTGCTCCTTTTCAGAAGGCAAGCCGAACGTCTTGTACCAAAGTGTATTGCCTTTTGCATCCGTTTTCAGGATAAAAAGATCATTTTTTTGGCTTTCCGAACCGACAATCACCAAACTACCGTCGGGTGTTTCGAGGATATCAAAAGCCTCTTCATCTTGCCCCGTCTGATTGGATCCAATGCTTTTAGACCACAACTTGTTGCCAAAGGCATCGGTTTTGAAGAGGTAAATATTTTTCTGATTCGATTTTACATAACCCACGGCAAGAATGCCCGTATCGCGGGTGGCAATTACACCATTGGCAGAGAGGCTTCCTGCTCCTGAATAGTTTTTTGCCCATTGCTCATTGCCGTCCGCATCAATTTTTACCAAAAACAAGCGGCTCAAGCCATAATAGCCCGCAGTGACATACCCGCCATCGGGCGTTTTGGTAATTGCGTTGGCGATATCGAACCCACCACCTCCGTATAAACGCTCCCAGCCCTGCGCGGAAACCAGTCCGGCAGTTAGCAAAAACAAGAAGATGAAAAGATACTTTCGCATGAGTCGAATGATTAAGCAAGGTAATTGCTCTTTTTTGATGATACAAAAGTGCGGCATGGAAAATGAAGAAGAACAGACAAAAAATTGCATTTGTTGAATGATTTAATCGCATTTAAACCTCAAATTTATCCTTTCAATTTTTAATATTTTTATTTTTTAGGTTGATTTGTCCAATATTTACATAAAAATAACCGTTCTTAAAACCTACAACATCCTTTCGTTTGTTGAATAGATAAACAGAAAAGACTATGCAAAAAAGTGTATTGGTTGAAATTGTGCGTTCCCTTGGTAAAAAAGAACAACGCGAACTGCATAAATGGTTACAATCTCCTGCACATAATCAGCGGGACGATGTTCCGATGCTTTTTGATTATTTGATCAAAAATCTGCAGCAGCCAGATTCGATCGTGATAAAAGAGGATGCGTGGAAAGCGGTCTTTCCAGACAAACCCTATGACGATGCATACATGCGGCAGGTGATGTATTTTTTGTTGAAGGCGGTTGAAGAATACTTGGTATTTAACGAATTAATGTCTGACAAAGTTACTTATCAAAGTACACTGATTCGTATATATAGAGAACGTAAATTGGATAAGGCACATAGACAATCACAACGTTTAGCGCGTGAAAACCTGGAACAGCAACCCTTGCGAAATAGCTACTACCTCCGAAATCGTTTTATGCTTGAACATGAAACCTACATTTATCAGGTCGGTATTAATCACAATGCACTCGTTAATCTTCAAGAAACTGCGGATGCACTCGAAACCTGGTTTTTAGCCGAAAAGTTTCAGTTAAGTTGTGAAATGCTAGCCCACCATTCTCGATTTCAAAAAGCTGTATACGACAATGGACTTTTGGATGTTTCTCTAGATTATGTTGCCAATAAAAAAAATTTACTTGAACCTGCGGTATCGGTCTTTTATCATGCTTACATGGCGTTTAAGGACCCCTCTAACGAGTATTATTTCGATCAATTAGAGATTCTTGTTCACGAATATACGTCAAAATTTACACACTCAGAAAACCGGTCACTTTTTATTGCTGCATTGAATTATTGTGTTCCGAAAATTAACCAACATAACCAGGATTTCGCAAGACGTGCCTTTGAACTTTACAGAAAAGGACTATCAACAGGGGTTTTATTAGAGAACAATACCGTTTCCAGTACAACATTTGGGAATGCAGTAGGCAGCGCATTAAGGATGAATGAATTTGGGTGGGCCGAAAAATTTATAGCAGATTTCAAGCATCACCTTGACGAAAAAGAACGCAACAGCATTTCAAACTTTAACCTAGCGCGCGTTTATGCAAGCCGAGGCGAATTTGACAAAGCACAAACACTCCTTACCCAATTTGATTATGATGATATGCTTTTTAATATTATTGCAAAAACAATGTTGCTTAAAATCTATTATGAACAATCCGAATTAGATGCTTTTGAGTCCTTGCTTGAAAGTATGAGGATTTACCTCCAAAGGAAGGAGGCTTTGGATGCATCACGCAAAACAGCCTTCAAAAACATGATCAGCCTGATGAAGCGCTTGCTCAACATGAACCCCTACTCTAAAGCCCAAAAAACAAAACTGCACGAACTCATTGTGGCCACCAACCCACTCATGGAACGTGATTGGCTGTTAAAACAGGTAGATGGACGATAAACTACGCGTATTTTGATAAATCATCGTTTCTTTGTGCCTTTCTATTCATAAAAACGCTTACGTATCTTGAAACAGGGTTATAAAGTTGCTATTTTGATATTCCTGGTACTGCTCCTCGATCAGTCCCTGAAAATTTACATCAAAACGCATTTTGAATACAACGAAGATTATGCCATCCTGGGCCTGGAATGGGCAAGGCTGCATTTTGTGGAAAATGAGGGCATGGCATTTGGTATTACCTTCGATTGGGCCTACGGAAAATTGATCCTAAGCCTGTTCCGCATTCTGATGGTAGCCGGACTGATTTGGTACATGCGCATGCTCATGGCCGCAAAAGCGCCCAAAGGTTTTGTGTACAGCGTCGGAATGATCACGGCAGGCGCCCTGGGTAATATTATCGACAGCGCCATTTACGGATTGATCTTTTCCAGTTCCTACCACAATGGCATGCTTGCCGAAATGGTACCAATTGGGGAGGGTTATGGTGCCTTTTTGCATGGAAAAGTGGTCGATATGCTGTATTTCCCCATTAAATACTTCGAATTGCCTACCTGGCTGGGCGGCGGCGGCTTCCTGTTTTTTAGCCCAATTTTTAATATTGCCGATGCCTCCATCACGACCGGCGTATTGAGTATTTTGCTGTTTCAACGCAAGTTTTTCACGAGCGAACTCCAAAAGGAAGCCGAATCTGTGCTGGTATTAGAGACCGACGAACTGGCAGAAACCAGCGATGCAACGCCTGTTATCGAATTGGGTGAACCAGCCCATACCGAACCTACTCCAGAAGAAAAAGGTACCGATGGGCTGCAGAGCAACGACCCCAAACCAGATGAAGCGGGGAAGTAAGCATTTGTTGCGTTTGTTTCACACCCATTTAACAGCTAGTTGTGGTCAATTAGACTAACTTTGCGCGATTTTGCCGGGAAAACTAGTCCGGCTCGGATAATATGATGTTGCTGAAACATACCTCATACCTTGTTAGCCTGCTATTTGTCTGCTTGTCACTCTGGCATTGTGGCAATAGTACTGCGCCCAAGGCAGACGATAAAGTACTCGCTCAAGTATATAATAAGGTGCTTTATCAGTCGAACCTGGCTGATATGATACCGGAGTACACCACACCTGAAGACAGCGCGCTGATTGTAAAAGCATATTTGCAGCGCTGGATTCGCGAACAGTTGCTCATGTATGAGGCAGAACGCAATATTCCGAAAGACCTCAACATCGATCAACTGGTGCGCGATTACCGGGCTAGTTTGGTGCGCTTCAATTTTGAAGAACAACTCATTGCCCAAAAATTGGACAGTACCGTTTCCGAGGCCGTGCTCAAGGATTTTTACGAAGAAAATAAAGACCAGTTTCAGCTGGAAAGCACCATTTTAAAATGTATGCTCATCAAGGCATCCGTTAAAGCACCACAATCGGAGCTCAATAAACTTTGGTATAGCCGCTCCGACGATGCCGATGCGAAATTGATGACCTTCGCCAAACAATGGAACGCTTTTGGCCTGTTTGATCGCGAAAAATGGTACAAATTGGAAGAGGTAGCCGCGTTTCTGCCCAAGGGTACGTTAACATCGGAAAACGTACGCTCGCGCAGTGATGGCACCTTAAGCGATGCCGATTACCGCTACTACTACCGCGTATTGGAAACGGTACAAGGTAAAACAACCGCTCCGTTTGATTATGTGCGCGAACAAGCAGTAAAAGTCATCCTGCACCAGCGCAAACAAGCCTTGCTCGAACAGTGGAAAGAGGACCTGTATCAAAAAGAACTAAGGCGAGAAAATGTAAAGATTTTACGATAACCAAACCATCATAAACGCAACCAAGTTCATTTCGGCTTGCCAATAGGCATGCATTTTGTCATTCGCAATTGATTTTCAATGAAACATATTTTTGTACTTTTCCTTTTTTGCGCCTGTTTCGGACAATTGTCCGCCCAAAATGACCGGGCCGTAATCGACCGTGTGGTGGCTTCTGTAGGGGGCGAAATTATCCTTTTGAGCGAACTTCAGGAGCAATTGTCGTACGCCAAACAACAGCAACCCGACTTGCCGCCCGAGCACCGCTGCATCATTTTGCAAAACCTGGTAATTCAGAAATTGTTGGTCAACCAGGCCAAACTCGACTCCATTGAAGTAAAAGATGAAGATGTGGAAACGCAAATCAATGCGCGCATCGAACGGTTATTGGGTTATTTTAATCAGGACGAAAAAGCAATTGAGGAGTTTTACGGGATGAGCCTCAATGACATCAAAGAGCAAACCCGCACCGATATGCGCAACCAACTGCTCGCAGAGCGCATGCAAGGCCAAATTACAGAAAAAGCGACCGTGACACCTGCCGAAGTGTTGCGTTTTTATAACCGGATTCCGAAAGATTCGCTGCCTTATTTCAATGCCGATGTGGAAATTCGGGAAATCGTGTACAAGCCGCAGGTGAATGCTGAAGAAAAGGAAAAGGCGCGGGAAAAAATTGAAGATTTGCGCAAAAGAATCACCACCGATGGCGAAGACTTTGCTGTTTTGGCCAAAAAATACAGCGATGACCCCGGTAGTGGCGCGCAAGGCGGCGATTTGGGCTGGCAAAAGCGCGGCACCTTTGTTCCTGAGTTTGAAGCAACTGCTTACAACCTCGAAAAAGACCAAATCAGTCCGACCATCGAAACCGAGTTTGGTTTTCACTTTTTGCAATTGCTGGAACGTCGAGGCAACCTCATCCACGTGCGCCACATCCTGGTAAAACCTGAAATTACCGATGCAGACCTGGCTACTGCAAAAATGAAACTCGATACCGTGCGCAACCTGATCAAAACCAATGCGATCACGTTTTCGGATGCAGTAAAAAAATACGGCGACAAAAATACCCCCAGCCACAGCAATGATGGCCGAATTACCAATCCGCGCAGCAACAATACCTTCTTTGAAGTGGCCGATCTCGATACCGACGTGTACTTCGCCATCGAAGGATTGCAAGTAGGTGAAATTGCCGAGCCTTTTCAATATCGCGGACAGGATGGCAGCAAACTGTATCGTTTGGTGCTGTTGCAAAGTCGTACCAAACCACACAAAGCCGACTTGAAACAGGATTACGGTAAAATTCAGATTGCAGCGTTGGAACAAAAAAAATCGGAAAGCACCGAAAAATGGGTGGTCGAAAAATTGCGTACCACCTACTTATCCATCAGCGATATGTTTATGAATTGCCCCAACCTGACAGAAATGTTGGAAATCAAACCATAAGCAACATCCTTCTTTCTATAAATACATCGTTCGCTTGCATGCCAGGCGTCCCAAACTAAACACAGTACCGCAACTCAACTTTATGCGCCTATTGATATTTGGCCTCTTGCTGGCCCTACTTGTCCCACAGATCTCGAATGCTCAAACGCAGGATACTTTATTGCCATCTGTGGCATACGATCAACCCAAAGAATTTGAAATTGGCGGTATCCGGGTGGTTGGTACACAATATGCCGATGCTAATACGCTGATTGCCATTGCCGGTTTCAAGGTTGGTGACAAGGTGCGCATTCCGGGCAGTGTTTTCCCGAAAGCCATTCAGGCACTGTGGGCTTTGCGCTTGTTTACCGACGTGCAAATCAACCGCGAACGCACGGTGGGCGACAAGGTATTTATTGAAATTTCGGTAAAAGAATTGCCGCGTTACACCCGCCATACCTACACGGGCGTACGCAAAAGCAAACACGATGATTTGAACGGCATTGTCACCAAGTACCTTCAAAAGGGCGCAATTTTGACCGAAAATATCAAATCGTCGCTGATCACAGGCATCGAAGCCTATTTTGTAGAGAAGGGCTTTTTGAATACACGGGTAAAAATCCTGTCTTTTAAAGATGAGCGCACCACCAATGGCAATCGCCTGGAATTTGTGATTGATGCTGGTAAAAAAATTAAAATCAAAGACATTCGTTTCTACGGAAATGACCATATCAAAGCAAAAGTTTTGCGCAAAAAAATGAAAAACACAGCCCGGAAGAGCCGTATTTTCAAAAAATCAAAACTGGTGCGCAAAGACTATGAGGAAGATAAATTAAAAATTGAAGCCTATTATAATACCATCGGTTACCGCGATACCCGTATTGTAAAAGACAGCATTAGCCGGAATGCAAAAGGAGAATTGCTGATTGACCTAACCATCGAGGAAGGCAACCGGTATTTCTTCCGAAATATTATTTGGAAAGGCAACACCTTGTACGATACCAAATACCTTGATCAGGTGTTGGGTATCAAAAAAGGCGATGTGTATAACCAGGAATTGTTGAGTACCCGCCTGCAATTTAGCCAGGACGGTCGCGATATATCTTCTTTATACCTCGATAACGGATACCTGTTCTTCCGCGTTGATCCGGTTGAAACCTCCATTGAAAATGACTCGATTGACCTTGAACTGCGCATTTTTGAAGGTCCGCAAGCGACCATCGACCGCGTGGTCATCAAGGGCAATGACCGTACCCACGAACACGTGATTCGCCGGGAATTATACACCCGTCCGGGCGACAAATTTAGCCGTTCAGATATCATTCGCTCCCAGCGTGAAATTATCAACCTGGGTTACTTTAACCAAGAGGCCCTGGGCATCAATACGCCCGTTAACCCCGACCGCGGAACGGTAGACGTAGAATATACCGTGGAAGAAAAACCTTCCGATCAGCTCGAATTATCGGCCGGTTACCAGCCTTCTACTACTTTTAGCAGAGGTGGTATCATTGGTACCCTGGGGGTAACCTTCAACAACTTTTCGTTGCGCAATGTAAAAAACAAAGAAACCTGGAACCCGTTGCCGCAGGGCGATGGACAACGTTTTAGTGTGCGCGGACAAACATCGGGGGAGCGCTTTCAGTCGTACAACGCTTCGTTTACAGAGCCTTGGCTGGGCGGTAAAAAACCGAATTCGCTCACCGTTGCTGGTTTCTACAATCGGTTTGCGCAAGGATTTTCGGGTTCCAGCAGCTTCCAGCGCCTCGACATTCTGCAAGGAACCGTTGGTTTTGGTACCCGTTTGAAATGGCCGGATGACAACTTTATTTTCCGGGCCGATTTGGACATTCAGACCTTGCGCCTCAGCAACTGGCCTGGTTTCCGCGACGACAACAACCGGACGGTATCGAATGGTATTTTCCACAACTATAATATGGCCTTTACCCTGGCCCGCAACAGCATCAACGACCCTATTTTCCCAAAACAAGGTTCGCTGATTTCCTTGAAATTGCAGGTAACACCACCATATTCTTTGTTTAAAAGCACCGAATTTTATAAAACAGCCAGCGTAAACGAATTGTACAAATATGTAGAGTACCTCAAATGGCGGATTGATGCCGAATGGTACACGACGATTGTAGGCAAGTTGGTATTAAAAACCAGTACCAAAATGGGCTTATTGAGTCGGTGGAGCAGTAAAACACCCCTCACCCCGTTCGAACGGTTTGAGTTGGGTGGCGATGGCTTGAACAACCAGAACTCGGGCTTGAATGGCCGAACCATTGTGAGTTTGCGCGGTTACGAGGTAAATGGCACCAACGGCAACGGCGATGGCATCATGGATCGACTGGCCGGTGGCGCAGGGGTATTTGCAAAATATACCGCCGAATTGCGCTACCCAATATCCCTCAACCCACAAAGCACCATCTTTATTACGGCGTTTGCACAGGGCGGTAATGCTTGGCGAACTGTCCAAGAATTCAATCCTTTTGATGTACGTCGTTCGGCAGGAATGGGCTTGCGGGTATTTTTGCCCATGTTTGGCACCCTTGGTTTTGACTATGGCTTCGGGTTCGACAAGCCTAATTTACTTGAGCAGGGTGCTAAATGGAACACATTTGGCCGCTTTAGCATTGTTTTAGGTTTCGAGCCCGATTAATTTAAGTTTGAAGTTTGAATGAGGCCTCCTCAAAAGGGAAACTTTTGAGGAGGCCTTTTTTTATAAATTCAGCAATATGGTGCATTAGCGTACCATATTCAAAAACATATTGGTAAACCAGTTGGATTCAGCCTTGATGAGTGTATCAAGGGTCTGATTGGCTTTGTTCGAAAACTTGCGAATTTCCTGTACAACTTCACAGAAATGTTCCGATTCGGGTGTGAGGGGTTCTACACTGGCAAGTTCGTCAAGCGCTTTAATCATAGGCTCCAGTTCGCGTTTTTTGCGGTTGATGATGATTTGCCGCACGACGGTCCACATATCTTTTTCGGCAAAGAAATATTCTTTTCGTTCGCCCGATTTGAGTTGTTTGTGTACCAGCCCCCAATCCATCAAGGCACGGATATTCATGTTGGCATTTCCGCGCGAAATGTCCAATTCTTCCATGACCTGGTCGGCTGTCATCGCTTCCTGCGCGATGAGCAATAAAGAATGCACCTGGGCCATCGTCCTGTTGATTCCCCAATCGCTCGCCATTTTGCCCCACGATTCAATAAACTTTGCTTTGCCTTCCAGGAATTCCATGTAGTTGGATTTAGTTCGAAGCCTATGAAATACATTTTCGTTGTATATTGTTTTCAGAATATCCTGAAAATTATGTCAATCCGCGATTTTTATTTGTCTTCGGCATGGCGCTTGCAACCCAATTGGTCGGACTTTGTCTTTTAACGCATAATAACTGGCCCTAATAATGATCGCCACCGAGGCATCTTATTACCTTTGGCAGTTCAATCATCCGACGCAATGTCTAGCCTTCATTCCCGGTTTTTTATTAAAAATCCTGCCGTACTGGAATTTGTTGCGTTTCTCGAACAACTTCGAAACGCAAAGTCCTTAGAACGGCAAGGTGGTGCTTATTTTCGCATTGCCTATGATACGCATTTGACGTTGAGCAAAATTGCCGACGACAAAGCCCACCTGATGTTGGGCATCAACACGCTGGTACTTTCCTTTGTGGTGACTAAAAAGCACCTGGGAGTACTGGCCTATTTGCCCAATATGTTTATCCCCGACATTTTGATTATCCTATTGAGTTTGACATGCATTATTCTGGCAACTTTAGCAACGCGGCCTAGTGTATCTCCGTCGGTGAGCAAAAAAACGAAGATCAACTGGTTGTTTTTTGGCGATTTTACGCAAATGTCGCCCCCCCAGTTTGACCATGCCATTCGCAATTTCATGAGAGATCCGGATGCCCGGCAGGAGGCATTTTCACGCGATTTATATTGGTTGGGCGTTTCTCTTTCACGCAAATACTGGTATTTGTCGCAATGTTATACCGTATTTTATATAGGTTTGCTCGTTATTGCGGCCGTACTTGGCGGGATGCTGTTGTACGCGCAGTTGGGCATTTAATTCAAATAAAAAAATATTCATGCAGCAACACATCGACATACAAGCGCTAAATCAACAAATTCAGATTGAAAGTGCTTTTGTAGATCAATTAACACTTGAAACGGCGAAGGTTATTGTAGGGCAGGAGCACATGATTGAACGGCTGATGATTGGGCTGCTCACCAAAGGCCATATTTTGCTTGAAGGGATGCCTGGTTTGGCCAAAACCCTGGCAATCAAAACCTTGGCGCAGGCGGTAGATGCACAATTTAGCCGTATTCAGTTTACGCCCGACTTGTTGCCTGCCGACGTGCTGGGTACCATGATATACAACCCGGCCCGTTCGGAATTTGCCGTGCGCAAAGGACCCATTTTTGCCAATTTTGTGCTGGCCGATGAGATCAACCGCGCACCTGCGAAAGTACAAAGTGCGCTGTTGGAGGCCATGCAGGAGCGACAAGTTACCATTGGGAGTGAAACCTTCCATCTGGAGGAGCCTTTCCTGGTACTTGCCACCCAAAACCCCATCGAACAAGAAGGTACGTATCCTTTGCCCGAGGCCCAGATGGATCGTTTTTTGTTAAAAGTAAAAATTGACTACCCTACGAAAGCCGAAGAGCGGAGTATTGTGCGGCGCAACCTGAGCGGCGAAACACCGTTTATCCATAAAGTAGTGACGCCAGAGGCTTTGTTGCGCGCGCGGGAGGTGATGCATGGCATTTATATGGACGAAAAGATTGAGCAATACATTATCGACATCGTTTTTGCCACGCGAAATCCGGCCGAATATGGTTTGAAGTCGCTCACGCCGCTGATTAGTTATGGCGCATCGCCCCGGGCAAGTATTGGTTTGGCACAAGCCGCCCGCGCCATTGCCTTTTTGCGCCACCGTGGGTATGTTGTTCCAGAAGATGTGCGCGCCATTTGTTATGATGTTTTGCGCCACCGCATTGGACTCACCTATGAAGCAGAAGCAGAAAACATTACACAGGAAAACATTATTGAAAAAATATTGAACAAGGTGGAGGTACCTTAATACCCATTTAAAATTAATTGCATGCGTTGTATTCGTTTGACATGTATTTTTGAGGTGCAAAAAGGGCTCTTACTTTTGCTGGTTTTAGCATTGCCCGTTTTGGTGTGGGGTCAAAAGAAAGAAACGGCACCTCCCGCTGCGACAAGTACGGTTTCGGTTCCTTTACCGCCCGTTGCCGATTCGGCTATTCATAAACTATTCAACAATAATACGGCCTTGAAGTGGATCAAACGCTTGAAAGGCCGCATTGACGATGTCTATCTGGTGGATATTGCCCTGGGCAGCGATGGTCGTAATTGCAAGGGTTACCTGACTTATATAAAAAGCAAAACACGCTTTCAAATCAGTGGCCCGCTCGAAAAGGATCAAATTGTTTTGGAAGAACGTGATGCCAATAATTATGTGACGGGCCAGATAAAGGGAACATTTAACGGAACGCGCCTGGAAGGCACCTGGAGCAACAACAACAATTCTTTAGGCAGCCGTATTGAAGCCGAAATAATTCAGCCCGGCCAAACGGTTGTAACCAGTTGTGCCGAGAATAAATGGGCTTGCCGCTACATCACCCGGTACAACGGTGGGCGGGCAGATATGGTACTGATTCGTATGCACAACGGCGTGCTGGAAGGTTTTTTGTGGGTTGAAGCCGATCACAATACCTACTCCTTGAAAGGCGAGTTAAAAGCCGATGGCGCATACGATCTGGAGGCATTGTTGCCCAGTGGCAAAACGGGCGGTTTGATCAGTGGCAACCTGAGTAATCCTGCCGCCATTGTATGCAACTGGGTAGGCAGTGGCGAAAAACGCAATTTTACCTTTAGTCAAAAGGATAAACTGGTGTTTGGATGCCTGGATTATGCCGATTATCGATCCGGATTTGATGCCGTTTACCCACGTACTGCCTGCGCCGTCTGCAATACCTGGCTCGATCAGCAGGTAATTGGCTGGATGAGCGCTTGCCGCGCTGCAGTGGCCGCTATTCAGGAACCCCTCAATGCCGCCAGTCGAAATGCGCATCGGGGCAGTTGCTGGTCGGATATCGCGTGCTGGACAGAAAATATTTTGAGTGGATATTTGACCTTTACCGATACCTGGAACCCGGATGCGCAGGGCAAATCTTTTAATTTCAATTTAAAAACAGGCAAGGAAATTACCCTGGCGGATTTATTTATTAAAAGTTTTAATGCGAAATCTTGGCTGGATGAATACTGGAAACGCGAATCGCCCAAAATGCGGCAATTTGCATCCGATCCCAAATACCGCGAATGGATCAACAAAGTAGGTTTCCCGCTGTTTGCCTTGCGCCGCGATGGCTTCGAACTCAGCACTTTATTTCATCCTGTATATGGCCAGCAACATTTGTTGGTGCCCTACGCCGATTTAAAGCCTTATTTGCGCAAAGACAATCCAGTAGCAGAATTTGCAAAATAACCGATTTCTTTCATCAATGCATTTGTTCTTGTGGATACGATCGAACTGCTAAAAAAAGTACGCAAAGTGGAACTGAAGACCCGTGGTCTGAGCCACCATTTGTTTACCGGAGGGTATCATAGTGCCTTCAAGGGCAGGGGTATGTCTTTCAGTGAAGTACGGATGTATCAATTTGGGGATGATGTTCGGAATATCGATTGGAATGTGACGGCCCGCACGGGCGATCCGCATATTAAAATTTTTGAAGAAGAACGGGAGCTAACCGTTATGCTGTTGGTAGACATCAGTGGTTCGTCGTTTTTTGGCACCACGGGCTTATCGAAACAGGACGTGTTGACCGAAATTTGCGCGGTTTTGGCATTTTCGGCCATTTCAAATAATGATAAGGTTGGGTTGTTGTTGTTTTCGGATAAGCCAGAGTTGTTTATTGCACCCAAAAAGGGACGCCAGCATATCCTGCGCATCATTCGTGAATTGGTGCATGTGCCGCCATCGGATAAGGGTACCGACTTAGCAGCAGCGCTGCAGTACACCCGAAATGTGATGAAAAAGCGAACGGTATGTTTTGTATTGTCCGATTTTCAGGCGCAAAATTATGAAGCGCCGCTGCGTATTTTGGCCCGGCGGCATGATTTTATTGGGTTGCACTGCTGGGATCCACGCGAACGGGTGTTGCCCAACGTAGGATTGCTGCATGTCAAAGATCCCGAATCGGCAGCAAGTCGTTGGATCGACACCACCGATCCTGCTCTGCGAAAGGGGTACACCCAGCGTTTCGACCAACACCAAATGCAAACCGCGTCCTTGTTTCGGCGCGCCGGGGCCGATTTTCTGAGTGTGCAAACCACCGACTCCTATGTCAACGCCTTATTGCGTTTTTTTGAGCAAAGAAGTACCTAAACATTCTATACAGTGCAAAAATTGATTCGATTTTGTTGCTTTTTAGGGCTTTTATTGCTGTTCGCATCCGGTTTGAAGGCGCAAACAGGTGCTACCGCTGTGCTGGATAGCAACCTGGCCGAAACCGGCAATCCGTTTTTGTTGCATTTACGCATCCCCAAATCTGTGGGACAACCTTTGCATGTAGCCTATGATGCCTGGAGCGGCGTGCTTCCCAAGCAAAATATTTTGCAGCAATCGGAATGGCAGTTGGGCGACCAGGGCTGGGAAAAAAACCTTACCCTCATTGTCTTTGATGCGGATACCCTTTTGTTGCCTCCCCTGCCGATCCAGATAAAAGGTGCCGACACCTTATTTACAAATCCGCTTACCCTGGTGGTCATTCCGAGTCCGGCACCCGACGATTTGAATGATATGGCCGAAATAAAGGATATCCACAAGGAACCGGTGCTTTGGACCGATTATTTGCCGTGGGCATATGGAATTTTGGCTTTTTTACTATGTATTTTATTGATTTACTGGCTATTGAACCGGCGAAAGCAGCAAGGTATTCAAAGTCGGTTGGTGCAATTGCCCGCGCACGAACTGGCCTTAAAGAAACTGGAAGTATTGCGCAAAAAGCAATTGTGGCAGCAAGGTGATTTGAAGGCCTATTATGCCGCATTAACCTTTATTGTGCGCGAATATTTGCGGGAGCGCTTTGACATTCCTGCGCTGGAATCGGCATCAGGAGAAACCATCCAGCAATTGCGCAGGCACCCTGGTTTTCCGACGGATTTAATTTCCCCGTTGCAAGAGTTGTTTCAGCAGGCCGATTTGGCCAAGTTTGCCAAAGCATCGCCTGCTGCCGACTACCACGAGCGCGCCCTTCAATTGGCTTTTGACCTGGTCAGAAACACGATTCCTGCGCCGGAAGTCGCCCCTGTTCACCCTTCAAACCTATCCAACGCTTGATCCTTGCTCAACCTATTTGGCTATTGTTGTTGCTGGTATTGCCGGTTTGGTATTGGATTACCCGTACGCAACGCGACTTGTCGCTGCGCATGCCGCAAACAGCAGGGACCTTTGGAGGCGCGAACTGGCGTGCCCGGCTGCGCAGCAGTTTGTACTGGTTTCGTTGGGCGGCCTTATTCCTGGCTATTTTGGCCATGGCGCGTCCACAATTGCTTTGGCAAGAACAAAAAGTAAACGCCAATGCGGTGGATATTGTGTTGGCCCTGGATATTTCGCCCAGTATGCTTAGCAAAGATTTCGACCCTGATCGGCTGGCAGTGGCCAAACGGGTAGCGATTGAATTTGTAGAAAAAAGACCTTACGACCGCCTGGGCCTGGTGGCATTTTCGGCCGAGGCATTTACCCAATGTCCGCTTACCACCGATCGGCGGGTGGTGCAGGGCTTTATTGAAGCCTTGGAAGTGGGGCGTTTGGAGGATGGTACTGCCATTGGAATGGGCCTTGCCACAGCCGTTAATCGCTTGAAAGACAGTCCTTCCCGTAGTAAAATTGTGATCCTGCTCACAGATGGTGAAAACAATGCAGGCTATATTTCCCCCATGCAGGCTGCCGAACTGGCGGCAACCCTGGGCATCCGCGTGTACACGGTAGGCATCGGAACGGAAGGAGTGGTCATGTCGCCTGCCCAGCGCGCGCCCGATGGCAGCTATTTCTTTGCTCCCCGACAAATGGAGTTCGATACAGAGTTGTTGCGACAAATTGCACAGGCAACCCAAGGCCGATTTTACCGGGCTTATTCGGAACGGGATTTGGCGGGTATTTATGAAGAAATTGACCGTTTGGAAAAAACAAAAATAGAAATTCGCACGATGCAGCGCAGCACCGAAGTGTTTTATTGGCTTTTGGGCGCGGCCTTACTTTTGTTGTGTCTGGAGGCGGGCTTGCGCTGGGGCTTGCTGCGTTCGGTAACAATTTGAACCCATATTAAATACAAACATGTTTCGATACGATCATCCCGAATTTTTAAACCTGCTTTGGATTGTGCCCGTGTTGGCATTGCTCCTGCTCAATTATAGGCGCTGGCGGAGCAATGCCCTGCGCGTATTGGGCGATCCGGGCAAGGTGGAGGGGCTGATCGCGGGATATTCGCAGCAACGGTTTTGGATCAAAAACGCTTTGTTTCTGGGGGGGCTTGCTCTGCTTTTATTTGCATTTGCCAATCCACAGCGCGGTGCTAAAATGCAAAAGGTGACCCAAAATAGTTCGGATATTTTCATCGCCCTGGATATTTCAGAAAGCATGTGGGCCCAGGATGTTGCACCCAACCGCCAGGAATTGTCGAAAGCCTTTGCACAAAAACTGGTGCAAACCCTGGAGGGCGAACGCATCGGCTTGATCTTTTTTGCCGGTTCTGCGTTTTTGCAACTACCCTTATCTACCGATTATAATTTCATGATTGAATCGATACAAAGTGCTAGTCCTGAATTGATTACGAATAAAGGCACCAGCATCCAATCTGTCCTGAAGTTGGCTTCCAATGCGTTCGATCCCGAACCTTCGGGTAGGGCATTAATCCTTATAACGGATGGAGAGGACCAGGAGGAAGGCGCTCTTGCACAGGCTGAAACGGCCTTTTCAGACGGTATGGTATTGTATCCGGTAGGCGTAGGCACAACGGATGGAGGCCCTATTCCTCTGCCAGGCAATGGGGTAACCACTTATAAACGCGACGAGGAGGGGAAAGTCGTCATTTCAACTTTAAACCAGGTTTTACTCACCCAATTGGCTACGGCCGGTGGTGGCCGCGCTTTTAATGTAAATCAGGGAGATGCCGCCATTCGGGCTTTAAAAAAAGAAATGGATGGTTTGAAAAAACGCGAACTGGAAGTGCGTTCGGTTTCCAGTTATGAAAGTTATTACCAGTGGTTTTTATTGCCCGGTGTGCTGCTACTCTTGCTGGAAATGTTGATTCAGTGGCGTAAACGGGTGGCCCTCTAAATACACCATACTATGAAAAATATCCTTTTGCTTTGTTGTAGCCTGGCCTTTTTTGCCCTTCAAGCACAATCGGCCCATGACCCCTTGCGCAAGGGCGACAAAAACTATAGCCGGCAGGAATATGAAAATGCGGGCAAATCCTACAAAGATGCCCTCACGATCGACCCAAACAACCAACGCGCCAACTACAACCTCGGAAATTCATTGTACCAACAAGGAAAATACGAAGACGCGGCCAAACAATACGAACAAGCGGCACCCAGTATAAAAAACCCGCAAGAAAAGGCCGATTTGATGCATAATTTAGGCAATGCCTACCTAAAACAAAAGAAATACCAGGAAGCCATTGATGCTTATTCAAACAGTTTGCGGTTGCGTCCGGGTGATCCGCAAACGAAAATGAACCTGCAAATGGCCAAAAAGAAAAACCTGGAACAGCAAAAACAGGATCAACCGCAAAATCAGCCCCCTAAAAAAGAGCAGGATCCGCAAAACCAACCACCCAAGCAGGATCAAAATCAGGATCAAAATCAGCAGCCGAACCAAGCGCCCAAACCTGAACAGCAGCAGCCCCAAAACCAACCCAACCAGCCGCAAAATCAGGAAAAGGAAACAACCCCTCCCGGTAAAATGAGTCCGGAAGAAGCCAAACGCCTGTTGGAAAGCGCTGTCGGGCCAGAAGATAAAAAAAATGCCCGCAAATACCGCGAACAAGCGCCTGATACAAAATCCAAAACCAATAAAAAGGATTGGTAACGCCAACCAACCGCGTACCTTTGCCCCCACAACGGAAAACACCATGATTACTGCCGATATTTTTTACGGATATGCCAGCATCCTTATTTTTCTGCCGTGGGTGCTGCTCTTGTTTGCCCCAACCTGGCCTTACACCGAAAAAATCGCTTTTGGCGCGGCCATTATTTTGTTCATTGCAGCGGCCTGGTTTACGTTTCAGTTTTTAACAAACCCGGAAGAAAGCGGCAACCTGTTGTCTTTATCAGGACTTGAAAACCTGTTTCGCAGCAAATCCATGTTGTTGACGGGCTGGCTTAATTACCTTTCTTTTTGTTTGTTGGTTGGCGTTTGGCAGGTTCATGATGGCCAACAACTGAAAATCCATCCGATTTTTCTTGTCCCCAGCCTACTCTTGACCATGCTTACGGGTCCGGCCGGATTGTTGCTTTACCTGATTATTCGCTTTTTTAAAACCCGGAAATGGGATATCCGATAATTAAAGCCGCCTGCATCACCAACCTCACCGATGCGCGTTATTTTGCTGCCAAATCCGTCGCGTTTTTAGGATTTAACCTAGTAGAAGGCACGGAAGGCTACCTTGATCCAATGTACATGAAGGCCATGCGCGCCTGGGTGGAAGGGCCGCAAATTGTGGGCGAATTTGCCCAAACTCCCGCAGCGATCGTTGCCGAAGCAGCACGTTTTTTTGAGCTGGATGCAATACAGCTTGCGGGACAGCCAGACACCCAAGATTTGGCGGTATTGGCCGATTGGCCCGTATTGTTGAAGCTCGATTGGCCACCTATACCAGACGCGTTGCTTGAAATTTGTGCCGAAAAAGCACCTTTTGTTCAATATTTTATCCTGGAAATAACCGCTGCACATTGGCCTGCCCATGATGATTTGTTGCAAAATATATGTGCAAAATATCCGTTTTTACTCCATATTCATTTGGATACGGAAACGGTACAGACGATCATGGAGCAAGTGCAGCCAGCAGGACTCAACCTGCAAGGTGGTGAGGAAGAGCAAGTGGGCATCAAATCGTTTGATACGCTGGATACCATTTTTGATTTGTTCGAGGAGGACTAATCCTCATCCGTAATAGCGCATCCAAATCGCAACGACCATGGCCAGGTTGCCCAGGCTTAAAATGCTCGCCATCCCGACGTTTACCCATTTTTCATTTATTTTAAAATAGGAGCTCCCAAAAGCATACACCAAAAGTGGCAAAATGGGGACAAAATAGCGCCCTTGCAAATTGCTGAGTTCGGGTGCCCCCACCGGATGCCATAAAGCGAACATGGTAATTGCAAACAAGATCAGGTAGAGCAGTGCGGCCAAAGCAGCGAGGCCGCGTTGACTGCGGGTGGCCTGGTTTTTTTCCGTGATTGAGAGAACTATAAACAAACCAAGCAGCAGCGCAATCCAGCCAGCGGGCAGGTAATTTTTTTCCCAACCAAATTTTCCAACCCAGTGTGCCGTGGTAGAAGGCAACGCTTGCAGGTACGAGCCCAATATGAGGCGGATAAAGGCGAGTGGATGACCGAAAATCCACTGTAACTGCCCTGCAGGATCCACCCCCGCATTGAGTGTTTGGGTATCCCTAAAATCCGGGTGATAAAGATCGTAGGGAATGAACCATTGGTTTGCAAAAAGGGCCCAGCCTATTGCCGCGCCACCAATGATCAGGCTATAAAACAAGTTGCGAACATGCTTTTTGGGTGCATTAACCCACAGCAGTAACACCAACGGCAAGGTGATTAATTTATGAATGGCCACCAGCAGCAGGGCAGCCACACACCCATAAAACAGCGACGGTCGTCGACTTAAAAGTCCGGCAAAAACCAGGATGCACAAACCATTGGTAATCGCATCAGCATTACAACTTGCCGCCATCACCAAGGAGGCTGGCATTAAGGCAAGTGCCACCATAGCCCGCTGCTGAAAAGGAAATAAAAACAATGCCCACCACCATAATAAGCCCCAAACGAGTAAGTTGGCACAGCGCGCTGCATACAAGCACCCCAATGATCCCCAACCCAAGCCTCGGCCAAGGCCAATACCCAATGCTTGGGGTAGGTAGGCGGTCGGGGCGTAAATGGCGGTATTGGCAAAATCTAAAAAATCCTGCTCCGACACATTTACGTTTATATTGTTTGATGCAAGTACCTGATGGACCGAAATGCGCCGCGCAGGCTCGGTCCTCAAAAATTGAAAGGATTGCGTAAACGCCTGTAAATCCTTCGGCAAAACCCCGCCCAGGCGATGATCGGGTGTTTTTTGGGCAATAAACTGGCCCGTAGAAACCTGCCAGGCGCGCAAAAAATGATTCGGTTCATCCGGCGATTGAAAAGGCGGCACCAAAAAAGCATACAAAAAACCAAAGCCCAGCAACAAAGCCAACAAGTAAAAAGGCAGGCCGGGCTTCTGCATTAATCGGTTCATTTGGCGACCACCACAAATTTCTCATGGGCCCACACGCGCCCGTCGGATTGCGCAAACACCACATACATGCCCGATGGCAATTGTTGGGTATCCAGGGGTAACGCGTGTTTGCCAAAGCCCTGGCATTGCGTTTTCCAAACTAAGCGGCCCGATAAGTCAGTAACCACAATTTCTGCCAATTGACGGGATTTCAGGTTTTCGACCGTAATGGTGGTTTGTGCATGCACCAAGTTGGGCGTTACATTCAAGCGGGCATTGCGGGCATTCCCCGGTGCTGAAGTGGATACATCGCCGCCTATTTTAAGGGAATCCAGGGGAAATGAATAAATACTACGGCCAAAAGTACCGGCAAACAAGGTTTTTTTATCAATATTCCACTCAATATCGTATACCGGCACAATGGGCATGCCCGCTCCCAGGCATTCCCAGTGCTGGCCGCCATTCAAGGTGCCATAAACACCCCCATCGGTGGCCGCAAACAACACAGAATCCTGGTGACCCGGCAAAATAAGCAGATCATTGACCGCAAAATTGGGCATATCACCCGAAATAGAGGTCCAGTTGCTGCCTTTATCATCCGAACGATGGATCCGCGCCGTAAAATCATTGGATTTATAGCCGGTGTGGGTCACAAACACCCGATCCGCCTCGCTGGGGGAGCCTTTTACACAAGAAACATACCGGTCGGGCAGGTTATTGCTAATATTGGTCCAGGTTTGGGTAAAAGGATTGCCATGCCAAACATTGCCATCGGAAGTGCCCGCATATACGTTTTCGGGATTCACCGGACTTTCGTGTACTGTAGTGATGACATGAAAACGCCGGCCAAACACAATGCCGTCGGTCAGGTCTTCGCTGATCGGAAACCAGGTAGGCAAATGGCCATAACTTTGATAAATTCGATACGTGCCCGTGTACATAATTTCAGGATCTTGGGCACTGATTTGGTATTGCATATCCCAACTGCGGCGGTCTGCTTCGTCAATGCCGTTGGTTGCCGCATCAATAAATCCGGTACCATCGGCTGTTCCGTAAATAGCCCCGTCTTGTGTTTCAAAGTAAAAAATATCCGGGTTTACCGGGTGAAATACGGTTTGAAAACCGTCCCCGCCAAACAAGCGCGGCCATTCATTGATGCTTGCTTTGTCGCCCGCAGTAGTGCCGTTATCCTGCAATCCACAATAATAAAAATCGGTAAAAAAGGGATTATATGCCACGCGGTAGGCCTGGTTGGTTGGAATATTTTCAATTTTAAGCCAGCTTTGACCATCGTCCGTCGTTTTATACAAACCGCCATCGGTGGCTACCAGATAGGTATTGGCACTGATAAAAGCCATATCATGTTTATCGGCATGCACCTCGTACGTCCACCAATCGGGTGTAGCCTGGTACCAGTTCACCCCGGCATCTTTGGAGCGCCAAAGTGAAACGCCGCAGGTAAACAGGTCTTGCGCACGGTAGGGGTTGATGAAGATTTTGCCAAAATACCAGGCAAAATTGCTTTGAAACCCGGCATCCAGCCCGATCAGATCCATCGGTGCCCAATTGGCACCTGCATCAAACGATTCGAAAATGGTGTCAAAAGTAAGGTCTGTATCGGCATAAATGGCCACCAGGTGGTTGGCGTTGGTGGCGTCTATTTCAAGTCCGATCCGGCTTTTTTCCGTTTCCGGCAAGCCGCCCGCCAGCATGGTCCAGTTTGCACCGGCATTGCTGGTTTTCCAAATCCGGGCATTGTTGCCGATGACCACGCTTTCCTGGTTATTTCGGATGCGATCCCACATGGCAACATACAGCACATTGGGATCGGCAGGTGATATTTTCAAGTCGATGGCACCCGTTTGGTCGGATACGAACAACACTTGCTGCCAGGATTGTCCGCCATTGATTGTTTTATACAAACCGCGGTCGTTGTTGCGTTCAAACGGCAGGCCCATGGTTGCCACATACAGGATATTGGCATTGGTAGGATGCACGACGATTTTGCTGATAATACGCTGATTCGTAAGTCCGAGGTGTTGCCAGCTTTGACCGCCGTTGGTACTTTTCCACAATCCGTCGCCGATGAACGGATAGCCGCTTACATTCGGATCACCGGTACCCACATACACGGTATTTGGGTTTTGCGGATCCAGTTCGATGTCGCCAATGGCTAAAAAGGCTTGCTGATCAAAAATCGGGAACCAGTTTTGGCCGCCATCTACCGTTTTCCACACACCGCCGGTTGAGTAACCGATATAAATAATGTTTGGGTTGGTTGGATGCACCTTAATGGTATTGATCCTTGCCCCGATATTACCAGGACCTTCTTGTTTCCAGGGGGCTGTAAACCCTTCAAAATTACCGCGTTGCTGGCTGGCATTGCGCAATTGGGTCATGGCCTGGGTATAAGCAGGCACATTGGTTTTAAAATCGGGGTATTCGCGCAGCAAATGAAACCACTCGGCAGGAGTAAGGCCCGCATCTTTTACCGCCTTTTCTTCCTTATTTTCGAGTACGGATCCCTCCGGTTGCTTTTCAAACTTGCCGGCGAGGTATAGAAAGAATAGGAGTACGGCAACGGCCAGTACTACAATATTGCGGATTGGGAAGGGTTGGCGGGCTTGTCGTTCAAACATGGTTCTATATCGTTGGGTTTGTTCGCAAGTGCGGGCATAAAACCCGTATTTGCGAACATGCAAAAGAATTGTGCTAAGGTAATGGCTTTATGCCATTTAGCGTGTCCAATTTAGGCAAAAACCCATTTTCTCGAATACTTTTGCTGTGCCGATCTTCGTTTTCGGCCAAATCAATATCGTTTCGCTATGCGTCCATTTATCGCTTTATTCCTCTTGCTGGCAATTGCCCCCACACTTGATGCACAAAGTTCACGAAAAATCAAACTTAGCCCGGTTGCGCTGGGGCTCGACTTGCCGGATTCGTACAAGCAACGCACCTTCATTAAAGGCCTTGCAGGATTTGTAAATAAGATTGACCAGTTGGTGGGGGCCATGATTTTGATTGATGAAAATAAAACGACGGTGCTGACGCGTTTTGTTCGGCAAGACAAGCCGCCCATCATTACCACCTCTACCTCCGATGTAATTTTTAACGCCAAAATTGATTCAAAATTCAAATTTAATGGCGCGTACAGCATCGCATCTACCAAAGTTGACCGCGATGCGATTCGGGAAATCATCATTACAGATATTGGACATGCGTTTTTGCCGGAAGATTATATTCCATACGTGGAAATTTGTCGCGCCTCGGGCAATGTAAGCCCCGAAACCCGCAAGAAGACCTATTATATACGTTCTGCCAAACTCACCACGGTGTACACCCGCGCTTACCAAAAAGTAGGAGCCGAGGCTGAAGTTAGTGGCGTGGTCTTCAGCGTAGGCGGAGAAGTGTATAGCAGTTCCGAGCAATTTCGGGTCGATTATATTGTCTCGGTGGATATTGTCAGCCTCGAAAAACTATTGTCGCTTCAAAACTGCAACGCGCTGATCAATAGTGAAGAACTTGCCCGCCGCGACCAGGCCGAACACGCGCGCCTCATCGCACAACGCGCTGAAGAAGAAAAACGGGCCCGCGAAAACGAACTCAATGCCGCAAAAGCACAATTGGAAGACCTGAAAAACGTGCTCAGCCAACATATTGTAAAAACAGAAGCCATGCAACAATCCCTGCAAGCGGCTCAGGACAAAGAGAAAAACGCCCTGGAGCAGTTGCAACACGCCATTCATCAAGCCGATGACATGGCCCACCGCGCCCAAATTGCACAGCAAAATGTGGAAAACAAAGAAAGCGTGATCCTGACATTTAAAAACAAAGAAGGGAAAGTGCTGGAAATCAAAAACCTGGATGAACTCAGCCAGGAAAAGTTGCGCGAACTCGGATTTGATGTGGAAATTTTGATGCGCGGTAAAGAGTAAGCGCCTTTTTATATTTTACCTCCCGGCTATACTATTTTTGCAGGATTGCGCATTTTAACAACACAGCATTTTGAATCTGAAACATCTCGTTCATTTCATCCATTTTTGACAACATGTATAAAATTGCTTTTATTATTTGTCTGGCATTGAGTTGCTCGACTCAAGCGCTCCAAGCGCAAGTTACCGGAACCTGGAAAACCGTCGACGATGAAACCGGTAAGGAAAAAAGTTATGTGGAACTTTATGAAGCTAACGGCACGTTGTATGGTAAAGTGGCCAAACTTTTGAATGCTCCAGCAGACAGAAAATGCGATAAATGCCCCGACGAGCGCAAAAACCAACCCATACTCGGCATGGTAATCGTGGTGAATATGAAAAACAAGGATGGCTATTTTCAGGACGGCAGCATCCTCGATCCCGAAAAAGGCAAATGGTATGGCTGTAAAATGTGGATCAAAGAAGGCGAACCCAACACCCTCGTGGTACGCGGTTACTACGGCCCAGTTTACCGTACGCAATACTGGCACCGGGTAAATTAGCGTTTGAAAAGATTTTTTCGAAAAAAAGCAAAAGATACTTGCAGGGTATCACAACTCGAAGTACCTTTGCCCCGCTTTTTAAGAAGCATTGCTGGCCCATTGTGTAAAGGTAGCACAGCAGATTTTGGTTCTGTTAGTCTGGGTTCGAATCCTCGTGGGCCAACACAATAAATAAAAGCGGTTGATCGGTAAGATCAGCCGCTTTTTTTATGCCCTATAAAATCCAGGTATTGCTTAATTCGGGTGTATTTTCTTGCGTGAAAAATGCGCTGGCTTTGTTTTGTACACTTCTGCCAATGCATCCGATTGTTCGTGGGATTCTACATTGAGGGCCAATTGCACGTCCTCCTGATCTTCAAGGTTGCGCTGCAGCCGATCCAGTTTTTTCTCAATTTCTTCTAGGGCGCTTTCAATGTTGGGCAATAAAGGCCGTGTAATGATCATCCGAATGCGTCCTTCGGGATCGATGACATAAGCCAAGCGATCGCAACCAGGCCTTGGTCGCCGGGTAGAGGCCATGCCATACACATTGGCAATGGTGAAGTCGAGGTCTTCAATAACGGGCGCCTTGAGGTAAATACCGAGGTAACGGCGCGCTTTATCGGAAAAGTTGTTTTGTCGGATCGATTCGTTGGAGATGGCAAGAATGCGGGTATTACGCTCCGTGAGCCACCGTTCTTTCAGGGCCAAAAAAGCGGAAAACATCGTCCATGCAGAGGTAAAATTTGCCGGATGTGCAAAAATAATGCACCAGCAGCCCTGACTGTATTCAGGGAATTGTATCAAACCTTTTTCAGTTTGAGCCTCAAAATAAGGCGCATACATGCCTACTTTTGGCAAATTCAAATCGTGTTCCGACATAACTTTTCAATTCAAGATTGAATGAATGAAGTTGTATCTAACAACTTTATAGGTTTCGTGTTTTTACTTAAAGCAAAATTCCCTCAAAATTACCCGCTTTTTCAACAACAACCATGCTATTTGCAGTTTACTTTTGCCTTTGATGAAAAAAATTCTGCAATTTTCGCTTATTCTGATCCCCATGATCGCAGCTGCGCAACCGAATTACACGCCCGTCCGTACGCCCCTTTATGTTGCCTGGGAGTTTCGACAGGCCGAAACAACTACCTGGCTGCCGGCCAATGTACCCACCAGTGTACACAGCGCTTTGCTGCAAAATGGCAAAATTGAAGACCCCTACTACCGCGACAACGAAGCCAAGGTACAATGGATTGAAGAACAGGACTGGGAGTTTCGGTCCACTTTTGACGTTGAGCCCGGTATGCTGAAAAAGCAACACGTGGAAATGGTTTTTAAAGGCCTCGACACGTACGCACACATTTACCTCAATGATACCCTGATTCTTGAAACAGATAACATGTTTCGGAGTTGGAAAGTAGACGTAAAAAAATGGATCAAACCGGCCGGTAACCGCTTGTTGATCTATTTTGACAGTCCCGTAAAACGGATCAAACCGGAATGGGATAAATTGGGCTACGAACTGCCAGGGGGTATCCGCACCATGAGCCGGAAAGCGCAATTTCACTTCGGATGGGACTGGGGGCCACGCCTGGCTGGTTGCGGCATTTTGAAAGCGCCCGAAATTGTGGCCTGGGACGAGCTAATCATCGAAAACATTTTTGTTACGACCATCGAAGTGACGCCGGAAAAGGCAAAAATGGTGGCGCGCTTTCGGTATCGCTCCGATTTTGCAGGCAATGTGACCCTCATCAGCCGCGATGGGAAACGCAAAGGCGTGGAAGATCGCAAGTTTGAAGTAGGGGTGCACAACGACTCCATGACGTTTGAAGTAATGAACCCTAAAATATGGTGGTGCAATGGCATGGGTGAACAACACTTGTACGACTTTACCTTCGAAATTAAACGCGGTGTGCGCCAGATTGAAAAAGTAGATGTACGTACCGGTATTCGAACGGTTAAATTAGTTACCGAAAAGGACAAGGATGGAGAGTCATTTTACTTTTTATTGAACGATAAACGGGTATTTGCCAAAGGTGCCAACTACATTCCGCAGGATTTGATGCAGGATCGGGTGACACCTTACCATTATCAAAAACTGCTCGATGATGTGAAAGCATCGAATATGAACATGCTGCGCGTATGGGGCGGTGGCATTTATGAAGATGACCTGTTTTATCAACTGTGCGATGCACGCGGTATTTTAGTGTGGCAGGATTTTATGTACGCCTGCGCTTTGTATCCCAGCAATGGCCGTTTTTTGAAAACAGCCGCTTTTGAAGCCCTCGAACAAATTGAACGCCTGCGCCAGCACCCTTGCATTGCCTTGTGGTGCGGCAACAACGAAAACAACGAGGCCTGGAACAACTGGGGCTGGCAAATGAATTTCACCGAGGAACAACGCAAACAACTCTGGCGCGATTACAAGACGCTTTTCATGGATTTGTTGCCCATATATGTTGAAACCAATGCCGGGGGCGTATCCTATTGGGAAAGTTCGCCCCGTTACGGCCGCGCCAATCCAAAAAGTAACACGGAAGGCGACTCGCACTATTGGGGTGTATGGCATGGTGAAGAACCATTTGACATACTGAATAAAAAAGTGCCGCGGTTTATGAGCGAATTTGGCTTTCAATCCTTCCCGGAATGGAAAACCATCGAAACCTTCACCCTGCCGGAAGACCGCAAACTGGAAAGCAAAGTGATGCTTGCCCACCAAAAACACCCGCGCGGCAATGCCCTGATTGCTGAATACCTGCAACGCGACTATCGCCCGGTTGATAAATTTGAAGACCTCGTGTATGTAAGCCAACTCCTGCAAGCAGAAGGCATGCGCACTGGCATAGAAGCCCATCGACGCAATAAACCGTACTGCATGGGCACCCTGTATTGGCAACTCAACGATGTGTGGGGTGGCGCTTCCTGGGCCAGCCGCGATTACTTTGGGCGCTGGAAAGCATTGCAATACTATGTGCGGGAGGCCTACAAGCCGGTCGCTGTGTTGCCTTATGTGGAGGACAATGTTTTAAAAGTATATGGCGTATCGGATTTGCCCGATTCAGTGGTGGTACACCTGCGGATACGTGCCATGAACCTGGATGGTAAAGTTTTTAACGAAATAAACCTGCCGGATACTTTGTTGATGGCCGATTCAAGCAAGGTGCTTTGGGAAATGCCGCTGAAAAAGTTTTTGGAAAAATATAAGCCAGAAAATTCCATGATCGAATGCGAATTACTGGCAGCAGACAGCACGGTGCTTTCGCATCGATTATTATTCCTGACAGCGCCTAAAAACCTCAAACTTTCCAATCCGCGCATCAAAACCACGGTTTCCAAACAGCCGCTTGGCTATGAAATTACCTTAACTTGTGAAAGTTTAGCCAAAAACGTGTTCCTGCAATCCAGTGCAGACGGCTTTTTCTCGGATAATTATTTTGACATGATCCCCGGCGAAAGCAAAACGGTGCTGTTTACCACGAAAGGAGATTTAAAAGACCCAAGCGGGGCATTTACAGTAAAACACTTACTGGATACGTGGAAGTAAACGGAATAGTAAATATCAAACCCCAAATTGTTGAAAATTTGTACCTACAAAAATAGTTTTAGTCTACGTAAGGGTCAAGCAGGCTCTTGCGGGTCTCTATTCGATTTCTGAGTTCATTACGGGTGAAGTTTGAAAATTCAAGACGGGAAGGGCTGCGTACGAGGCCCTTCCTTTCCATCACCCGGAAGTGGCTTTAAACCGATTGACTTCGATTAAAACTAAGCGTGATGCAAAAACAACTTTTTAAAACTACCCTGCTTTTTACTTTTTTTATAGGCCTACTGGTTTTTTCCGGCCCATTACAAGCACAAAATTATACTCAAACGCTCAAAGGGGTCGTGCTCGACAAAGCCCTGAAAAGTCCAATGATCGGCGCTACGGTGGCGCTCATCAGTGTCGATCCGATACGGGGCATTGCTACGGATGCGGATGGCCGTTTTCGTATCCCCAATGTGCCGGTGGGCAAACACACCTTGCGCATCACTTACTTAGGCTATAAAGATTTTACGGTGCCCAATATTACGCTCAATTCGGGCAAAGAAACCGATGTGAGCATCGAAATGGAGGAAAGTGTATTTGAAAGCAAAGAAGTGGTGATCAAAGCCAAGGTGCAAAAGCAAAAAGCGCTCAACGAACTCTCGGTGGTGAGTGCGCGCACCTTTTCGGTGGAAGAAACCCAGCGTTTTGCTGCTGCGGTGAACGACCCGGCGCGGATGGCTTCTTCTTTTGCGGGCGTTGCCATGAACGATGACGGCAACAACACCATTGTAATTCGTGGAAATGCGCCCAATGGCCTGCTTTGGCGCATGGAAGGGGTAGACATTCCCAATCCGAACCATTTTTCGGCGGTGGGTACTTCCGGTGGGGGTATTTCAATACTGAGCGCGCAATTATTGAGCAATTCTGATTTTCTGACGGGCGCGTTTCCGGCCGAATATGGCAATGCTTTATCGGGGGTATTTGACCTGAAATTGCGCAAAGGCAATTCCGAAAAACGCGAATATACGTTCCAGGCGGGTGTTCTGGGCTTTGATGCCGCCGCCGAAGGTCCATTCAGATTGGGCAAACGCAATGGCTCGTTTTTGGTCAATTACCGTTATTCAACCTTGTCGGTGATTTCAAAAATGGGCGTGCAAATTGGCGATGCAACCACCAATTTTCAAGATTTATCTTTTAATATCTGGATGCCCGCCGGGAAAGCCGGGAGTTTCACCCTGTTTGGCATGGGCGGCCTGAGTGATCAAAAAATGAAAGGGGCGGCCGACTCGCTGCTGTGGCTCGAAAACGACGATAAGCGTTACACAGAAAACTACTTAGCCAATACGGGGGTGCTTGGTTTGACACACAGTGTGGTGCTGGGAGAACGCACGGGATTAAAAACCATTGTTGCTTTTTCCGGCACTGAAAACGCCATTTTATCCGATAAATTCCTGGATAATTACAGCGTGCGCCGCTTAGAAGACGCTCGGCATTTGCAAAATAAATGGACCATTTCGAGCACGCTCAACCACAAAATTAATGCCCGACACCTCCTGCGTGCGGGCGCATACGCGAACTTCCTGCGTTTTAACCTCAAACAAAGCGCATGGGACGGTGAGCAGGCTCGTTTAGTGGAACAATTGCGCAATGCAGGCAACGCAACGAGCATCAACACTTTTGCACAATGGCAATACCGTCCCAGTGAACGCCTGACCCTGAGCGGTGGCGCGCATGCGATGTACTTTTTGCTCAATCAAACCTGGTCTGTCGAGCCGCGGGCTTCGGTGAAATATGCGTTTTCGGACCGGCAATCGCTGAGTTTCGGCTTTGGCGAACATGCGCAATTGCAGGCTTTGGGGGTTTATTTCACCCAAATGGAGGAAAATGGAGCAATAATTAGTCCGAACAAAGACTTGGGTTTCACCAAAGCGCAGCATTTTGTGCTTTCGTTCGATCAATCCTTGCCTGGCAACTGGCACATCAAGCCCGAACTGTATTACCAGGCCATTCGGCAGGCGCCCGTGAATGCTGCGGAAAAAGACGCGTTTTCGGTCCTGAATGTAGAAGACGGCTTTGTTAGCGAAAAATTAGTCAATCAGGGGCGTGGTAAAAACTACGGCGTGGAGCTCACCGTAGAGCGATTTTTGACCCGCGGCTTTTATGTGATGGCATCTGCGGCGCTGTTTGAGGCTAAATACCAGGGGAGCGACAAGGTGTGGCGCGAAGGCCGTTTTAATACCAAATTTGTAAACAGTTTGGTGGCTGGTAAAGAATGGGATTGGACACGCGGCCGCAAAAACCGCACTTTTGGGGTCAATATTAAAATTACCTACATGGGTGGTTTGCGCGAAACCCCCATTGATTTGGCTGCTTCTATCGCCCAGGGGGAAACGGTGCGCGATTTGAACCGCGCTTTTGAGCAAAAACTACCCGAATATTTCCGCATGGATACGGGGGTGCGGATCAAGCGCAATTACCGGCACCTGGCAACGACTTTTTCATTGGATATTCAAAACACGTCGAACCGCAGCAATTTTGGTGGCCGGTACTACGATGATAAAACCAAATTGGTAAAATCGTATTCCCAGGCACCCTTAATTCCAATTTTGGCGTACAAAATAGAGTTTTAGCCTAATTCCAGGCCTCGGCCGAAGCCATTTCCATCATGTCTTTCCAGTCGTTGGGGGTGGTTTCGGGCTGGAGCAGACAACCGTCCGGCAGGTAGGGATAAATTTCGTCGTACCGTTTTACCTGATTCATCAATACTCGGCGGCTGATGCTGCGGCGGCTGATTTTGGATGGATTGTCCATCCCGGCACCGGCCATCAATTCTACAAAGCTGCCCACCGTTTTTTTGTGGTAATTGTACACCCGCACCGTTTTGTTTTCTACCACCAGGCCTTTCATGAGGAATGCATCCTGGGTAGCCACGCCGGTAGGGCAGGTATTTTTATTGCATTCGAGGGCCTGAATGCAGCCGAGGGCGATCATCATCGCGCGAGCAGCATTGCAGGCATCGGCGCCTAAAGCATGTGCCCGGTAAATATCAAAACCCGATACAATATGGCCGGAAGCAATGACGCGGATGTGTTTGCGCAAGTCGAATCCCAACAAAGCATTGTGTACAAACGCGACCGCCTCTCGGAAAGGCATACCGACAAAATTGGAAAACTCAACGGGTGCTGCGCCCGTTCCGCCTTCCCCGCCATCTACCGTAATAAAATCGGGATAAATGCCGGTTTTGAGCATAGCCTTGCAAATACACAAAAATTCGTGTGGGTTGCCCACACATAATTTGAAGCCTACCGGGCGACCGTCGGAGAGTTCACGCATTTGTTGCAACAGGCGCAGGAGTCCTTCCGGGTCATTGAATGCGCGGTGGTAGGGCGGAGAATCTACATCCACGCCGGGTTGTATTTTGCGGATGGCTGCAATTTCCGGGGTGTTTTTTTGGGCAGGCAAGATGCCGCCGTGTCCTGGTTTGGCACCTTGCGATAATTTTAGTTCGATCATACGAACTTGCGGGGACGCGACCGTTGCACGAAAAGCTTCCGGGTCGAAACCGCCATCTTCGGAACGGCAGCCAAAATAGCCTGTACCAACCTGGTAAATGATATCGCCGCCGGGTTCCAAATGATAAGGGCTGATGCTGCCTTCGCCGGTATTGTGGGCAAAATTGCCCATTTTAGCGCCTCCGTTCAAGGCTAAAATGGCATTTTTACTCAAAGAACCGAAAGACATAGCACTTACATTGAGCACACTCAGGGAGTAGGGTTGCTTGCATTGCGGACCGCCCACCATGACCCGGATGTCGGTGTTCATGTCTTTTTTATCGAGGGCGGCAATGCTGTGGTTCATCCACTCGTACCCTTCGGCATATAAGTCCAATTGGGTACCAAAAGGCATCGTATCTACCTGGTTTTTAGCCCGTTGGTAAATCAGGCTCCGGTCGATGCGGTGAAATGGCCGGCCGTCGGTATCCGATTCAACAAAATATTGGTACAATTTGGGCCTCAAAAACTCAGCGACATAACGGGTACGGCCAACAATCGGGAAATTGCGGGCAATGGCATGGCGGGTTTGACTCATGTCGTAAAAACCCCAGATAATGATAGGAATGACGACTGCAAGGAACCAAAACCACAAAGGATCTGCAAAAAAGCCCAGTATTAGGCACAATAGAGGGAAAACGACGGAAAGAATAACAAATAACTTGCGCATGACAGGTAGGAATCCGGTGGTGTAGGTTATTTCCGGATTAGGTGCTGTAAAGATGAAAAATCCTGCGTTAAGGCAACTTTAATTTATTTAGGAATGCTGCGCAATTGGGCTTCGATTTCTCTTTTTCGTACTTGCTTAATCGAATCAATTAGTTTGGGTAATACGGTTAATTGTGCCTGTTTGCACTGACTGTCTATTTCAAGTTGGGCTTTGCGGTTGATGGCCTGTACGGTTGTATCGATGCGCAACCGGGTATCGGCATCCAAAGGAGCCGCTACCGGATCGCAGGCAGAGCACAACAGCAAAACAACGTAAAAGGACGTTTGCGCGCAGGCCAAAACACGATTTTTCATGTTGCGAGGGTCTAATTTATTTCAAAGGTAAATAAAATTCCCTGCGCAGGTCGTGGTGCGTGCGCAGGGAAGTGCAGGGATTCGGGGCCTTAAAAAGTTGATTTGAACCAACGCATGCCGCCATTGGGCAGCACATTATTGTTAAAGTCGAAGAACGTAGCGTGTTCTTGCGCCGAACCTTGTCCCCAGGGATTGTAGCAAGGCGACGAAACCCAGGATGGTTCCCAGTAAAAAACACCAATGCCGCCGCGTTTTTTCACCTCTTTGCTAAGGTCGACCAGCCATTTAAGCTGATTTTCGGGGCTGGCGGGTGCATAATCAGGATGGGTTTCGCTGATGATATTGTTCGATTGGTCGTTGCTGGCATTCGTCCAGATATACCCTGTTTCAAAAATAACCACTTCTTTTCCAGCATATCGTTGGCGCAAATAGGAGATGGTCGAACCGGTTTCGGCAATGGTGGTTGGTTTGTGCCAGGCCCAGTAGTACGACATACCGATCACATCGAAATCGCGCACACCATTTGCCCAGAATTTTTCCATCAAATCGGGTGTTGCGGCTGGTCCGGCGAGGTGTAATGCGATTTTGATTTCTTTACCACTGGCGGCTTCCACGGCGCGCACAGCACTGATGCCTGCGTTGAAAAGCGCTGCATTACGGGGCCAGTTGATGGGCGCATTGGCCGCATCGTCGGCTGGAGACAGGATGATCCCGCGGTTGGTTTCGTTGCCAATTTGCACCATTTCCGGCGATAAGCCATCGGCTTGCAGGCGCAGGAGGGTCGATTGTACGTAATTGAACACCGAGTCTTTGAGCACCGAAAGGTTGGCTACTACGGGTTGCCAGGCTTTTGGCGCAATTTGCCGTTGCGGGTCCGCCCAAATATCAGAAAAATGGATGTTCAACAATACGGGCATTCCGGCGGCTTTTGCCCGGATCATGCTGCGGCGTACGTCCTGGAAATCGGAATAGCGTTTGCCAGCGTTGAGGGTATCGTACCAGGAGGGCGTATGCCAAAGTCGGAGCCGCACCATGTTGCAGCCATTGTCGGCAAACATTTGGTAGGGCTCTTTTGCAACACCATTTTCCTTGAATACCACCCCGCAATCTTCCATTTCATTGGTGTAGCTAAGGTCGGCGCCCACGTAAAAAGTGTCGGGCTTAACCGGATCGTCCGGAAGCGGTGTTGTGTTGTCGGGTTTGCAATGCAGGGCGAAGAAAGCAACAATGAGGATTGGTAATCGCATATTCAGGGACGAGCCGGGTTTGTATTTTGTTTGGCACATAGCTCGATGCAATATCGGGATTTTTCTTATTTTTAGTATAAAATTTGTTTAAACGCGCTGTTTAAAACAAGGTAAAAAAACACGATGCTGTGCAGAACAAGATGGTAGAAACCTCGCTTAGGGCTCTTTTAAGGGTTTTGGGGGTGTTTTTTTGGTTTTTGTATTCCGGCAACGATCGCTGC
The DNA here is from genome assembly GCA_040397785.1 of Saprospiraceae bacterium. Classification (GTDB taxonomy): domain Bacteria; phylum Bacteroidota; class Bacteroidia; order Chitinophagales; family Saprospiraceae; genus M3007. The sequence goes on from JBBAVI010000023.1 coordinate 52,302, forward strand.
AATACCGTACCTCTTCCCAAACTTTTTCCCATTTTTTGCGCCAAGCAAAGGGTCGTCCGCACACGGGGCATATTTTTTCGGGAAGTCCATTTTTCTTCAGCATAGGTATTAGCGCAAATTGCCCAATCCGCCATCTACATGCAGCACCTGGCCGGTCATAAATCCGCTGTTTTCATCCAATAAAAACAGGGCCATCGCGGCCATATCTTCCGGGGTGCCAATACGGCGGAGCGGGTGGCGGTTGGCGGAGTTGTTGCGTTTTTCTTCAGTATTGAGTAAGTTGGCAGCCAACGGGGTATCCGTGAGCGACGGTGCGATACAATTTACCCGCACCAGCGGCGCAAGTTCGGCGGCCAATGCGCGGGTGAGTCCTTCAACGGCGCCTTTGGCTGCGGCGATGCCTGCGTGGAAAGTCATACCGGTTTGCACCGCAACAGTGCTAAACAACACGATCGACGCCTGACCCGCTTTTTTAAGCGCTGGTGCAGCCACTTTAATACTTTTAAATGCACCTACTACATTGATTTCCAGTTCTTTCCGAAAATCATCGTCGGAAATGCGGGCAAATGGCTTCAAGTTGATGCTGCCCGGACAATACACGAAACCGTGCAATATTTCCGGCAAGCCATCGAGGCTAAAATTGGGTGCTGTTACATCGAGGGGCGACCATTGTACGCCAGGCAGGCTTTCGGGAAGCGCGGTACGGCTGTAGGCGTATACTTGTGCACCTGCTTGTGCGAGTTGACGGGCAATTTCGAGTCCAATGCCCGAAGATGCGCCAATAATCAGGTAGTTTTTATCCTTTAGGTTTTGCATGCGCGATTAACAAAATTGGGGGGAAATGGTTTTAGGGGTATTGCGGAGGCATCTTTTTAAGCCCTTGGAATTCCTTGAAAACGCAGCCCGAAAATTTGTTCGACATTTGGCATATCTCCACGTTTAAAATTGCTTGATTTTGACCACTCATAATATCGTCCTTGACTAGGTCGCGTAATTCTAGATGTGCCACTAAAACCTATCAAACAACCCGTATAAAATGACCTGTACATGCACAAAAATATCCATAAATACAACGGGTGATTCCCTGTAAATCGCCGGCTCCCTCCAAACCGAAATCAGAACTCCTATTCAGAACGTGGGAAACCTGTAACATTTAAGATTCCTTATGTAACAACCCTCTTACGCCCAGAAGCGACCTTTGCGGAATTGTAAATCCTAACAAGCAATTCAACATGAAAAGGGCACTCCTCGGATTTTTTGTATGCTTCACCGCAGCAAGTTGTTTATTATCAACGTCTTGTGAAAATAAAAAAACCGAAACTAAAACACCTACCAACCAAATGAAAGACGCAAGCACCAAAACCATTGAAAATATGCAATCGGCCTACAAAGGCGAAAGAACTGCAACCGCAAAGTATGAAGCATTTTCAAAAAAGGCTGAAACAGAGGGTTACCACAACATTGCGTTGCTGTATAATGCGGTTTCGGCAGCCGAGAATATTCACTCGATGAACCACAAAGCGGTCATTGAAGATGCTGGTGGAACCGTTCCTGTGATCACACCCGAATACACGGTAAAAACCACGAAAGAAAGTTTGTCCGACGATATCAATGGCGAAGCATACGAAGCCAAAATCATGTATCCCGACTTTTTGAAAACCGCCGAAACCGCAGGAAATCAAACGGCGTATTTGAGTCTATCTTTTGCACAAAGAACAGAGCAAAAGCATAAATTCTTTTTTGAACAAGCACTGGGTGATATCAATAGCAACACCCTGAAAAGTTTACCATCAAAATATTATGTATGTCCGGTTTGTGGCAATACGTACGCTACCAACCCTCCCAAACACTGCGACTTTTCCTTTACAGAAGGATCTCAATTTATCGTGTTTCAATAAAAATCAACCATGAACCAAACGCACATTCACCTATTAATCACCCACTTGCCCATTTTTGGTTCCATTTTAGGCGCCATTGTGCTTGCACAGGGCATTTGGACGAAAACGGAACAGACCAAAGTTGCCGCATATTATCTTTTTATTCTGGCGGCAATCGGGGCCGGGATCGCCTATTTAACCGGCGAATCGGCTGCAGAAACGGTGGAAAACCTTCAAGGTGTTTTGGAAGCATCGATCGAGGAACACGAAGAATTTGCACTATTTGCCTTGATTTCTTTGATTACCCTTGGCGTTGCTGCCATCGGAGGGCTATATTTGTCCCTTAAAAAATCATCGTTGTCCGGTACCGCAGCATCCGTTATTTTAGTGATTTCACTCGTTAGTTTTGGGCTGGTGGCAAGAACAGGTTATCTGGGTGGCCAAATAAGGCACACCGAAGTTACAAATGCTGCGATTTTGCCTGCTGGAAATTCAGAAAAAGAAGCAGACGATTAACAACTATGACAAAAGTGCTAATTACAGGCGCCACTGGAAATGTAGGAATCGCCGTGCTTGCGGCCCTGCAAAACATAGACCATGCGCTGGATGTGTATGCAGGCGTCAGAAACGTGGATGCTGATAAAATTAAACTGGCGCAATACAATACCCGGTTTGTTCAATTTGATTTTACCGATATTTCGACCTATGCACCCGCTTTGGGTGGTTGTGATGTGCTGTTCTTGTTGCGGCCACCCCAAATTTCGGATGTAAAAAAATACTTTGAACCCATCCTTGAAACCTGTAAAAAGCAGGGCGTAAAACACATTGTCTTTTTATCGGTTCAAGGCGTTGAAAGCAGTCGCATCATTCCGCACCATAAAATTGAAAAATTGATTGTAGACAGTAAAATACCCTATACTTTTTTACGACCAGCCTATTTTATGCAAAATTTTACCACAACCCTGCACGACGACCTGGTACAGAAAAAACAAATATTTTTACCTGCCGGAAATGCAACATTTACCCTGGTAGACGTTCGCGATATTGGTTCAGTTGCGGCAAAAATATTAACAAACAATACACTACATATCAATAAATCCTACGAATTAACCAACGAAGAAAAGCTAACTTTTGCTGAAATGGCGGCTAAATTAAGCAACGTTTTAGGTGTTAAAATTCAATTTAAATCGCCCAGTCTGATTCGCTTTTTCCTGACCAAAAGAAAGGAAAAAATGCCGGTCATGCTTATTCTGGTCATGATTATGCTGCATTATTTGCCCAGGTTTCAGAAAGAACCCGCTATTACCGATTGGGTTGAAAAAATTACGGGCCGGGAACCGATTACCTTTGCGCAATTTATTAAAGACAATTTTAAACAATGGCGTGGACTTGCCCAATTTGCGAACGAGATTTGAAAAACCCGAACCAGTGGCACAACTGTGTAAAGGTTAGCATCGACAGTCTTTTTGAGGGAAAGGCCCCGGAACTGGCTTTTGTGTTTGATACGATTCTTTCAGAAATCATCGATTGGGAAAATGTAGTCGTAAGTGCTACTCAAAATTGCATCGTTTTCGTGCATAACCAAACCTTTCTCGTGATCCGCCCCATGAAAAAGCAACTGGATTTGAAGTTTTATGCTGAAAAAGAACAGGAAGGAGCACCCATTGTCAAAAGCACTTTTTACTCCGGCAGGTTCGAAAACCATATCCGGATTGCGACACTGGATGAACTCACGGAAACGGTCTTTGCCTACCTTAAACAATCGTACCAATTACTTTAGCAAGTTTCGAAAACGTTGACATAGGACAACACCCACGAAAAAAAAAGTGCGGAAATTTGCCAAACAAAATTTTTAAGACATGGAAATTAAACTACAAACCATCGGTATCATCGCGACCGATATGGGTAAAACGCTACATTTCTACCGCACCTTGGGACTTCCTATTCCAGACGGTTTGGACCAAGAATCCAATGTAGATTATGAAACACCAAGTGGCATAACTTTGGGCTTTTTATTAGAAGAAACTGCCAAACAAGCGGATCCTAATTTTAAAACGCCCATCGGCCAAAGCATGAACCTGCAATTTATGGTGGACAGTGCCGCTGAGGTAGACACCGTGTACAACCGATTGGTTGCGGCAGGCTATGAAGGCTACGCTGAACCGTGGGATGCTTTTTGGGGACAACGCTTCGGACGCGTAAAAGACCCCGACGGACGCATTGTGAATATTTATGCCCACATTTAATACGAGTAATCCCATGCAAATGCGTAAACTCTGTTGACGGGGCGACTTTTTCTGTCATCCCGCCAATAGAATTTACACGTTACGACAAATGCTAAAACCCCCATTTTATCCTAATCTTGCGATTGCATTCGCAAAAAAAGCGTTTTTATTGCGAATGCAATCGCAAAATTAGGATAAAAATGAAAATATGATTTTCAAAATAAGCATCTCCACCATTTACCATTGCTCCCTAGAAAAAGCCTTTCAAACCCCCATGCTCGGCGATGTTACCAAAGTACACACCGGTTACGGAATCATGCCACGCGTTACCCACACCACCGATGATGAAAATTGGGGTGTACCTGGCTCCAGCAAAAAAGTGTATGCGGCAAAATCCCTGACCCAAAAAGGCGGCTATGTTTCGATGGACCGTGTGCTCGAAAAAATTGAAAATCAATACTGGAAAATCCAGGTCGACGATTTTCAAGTCTGGATGCTGGGATTTTACAAGTTTGTAGGCGAATGGGAAACCACCGAACTGGAGCCGAATAAAATTTTGATTGAATACACCTACCACCTGCACGCAAACCAACCCCTGCTTTATCCGCTCAACTGGTTATTTGCCCACACTTTTTGGAAAACGTATATGAAACGGGTGCTGGAGAACATTAGAAAGATGACGCTCTCCCCATCCTAAATCGGAAATCAAACATCCAATCGGAAATCGGAAATCATGTAATCGGAAATCGGAAATCAAAAACTACTTATTCGCCAACTGTCCACAAGCCGCATCAATATCTTTCCCCCGACTGCGCCGCACGGTCACCGTTACTCCATGGTCGGCCAAGTGCTTGCCAAATGCATTCAATTGAATATCACCCGATTTGGTAAATTCCGAGCCATCAATCGGGTTGTACTCAATGATATTTACCCGCACCGGAAAACGGCGGCGGCACAACTGAATCAGCCGATTCGCGTCGGCGATGCTGTCGTTAAAGTTCTGAAAAGCAATGTATTCGTACGAAATACGTCCGCCCGTTTCCTGGTAAAAATACTCTAGGGCTTCCATCAACACTTCCAAGTTGTTGGTTTCGTTGATGGGCATGATTTCGTTGCGCTTCGCATCATCGGCCGCGTGCAAACTAATGGCCAAGTTGCTGCGGAAACCATCATCGGCCAATTTTCGGATCATTTTAGCAATACCCGCCGTGCTCACCGTAATGCGTCGGGCCGACATGCCCAGGCCTGAGGGCGGAGGTGTGGTGAGCAACTCGATGCTTTTCATTGTTTGCGCGTAATTGAGCAGCGGCTCGCCCATGCCCATGTACACCACATTGGTGATACCGCGTCCAAATGCTTCCCGGCATTGTTGGTCCACTAAAACGACCTGGTCGAAGATTTCGAAACCTTCCAGGTTTCTTTTCCGGCCCATTCTTCCGGTCGCACAAAACTTACAAGTAAGGCTGCATCCCACCTGCGTACTCACGCACACCGTGTAGCGATCATCGGATTGCACCGGAATTAGCACCGATTCAATGCGGTGTTCGTCATGTGTAATCCATTGTGTTTTAATGGTTCCGTCGGTGCTGTGTTGTATTTTATTGCCATACAGCGGATTGAGGCAAAACGTTTCCTTCAGGCGCATGCGCAAGGCTTTCGACAGGTTCGACATCGCGTCAAAGTCGGTCGTGGCTTTTACCCACATCCATTCCCAGATTTGTTTGGCCCGGAACCGGGGTTCGCCCCATTCCAGCAGGGTTGCCTCCAATTCGGGTAGAGAACAGGTGCGTATGTTGCGTTTGGGCGTCACTTCGCCCATTTCCATTGAATTTTCTATTGCTATCACGGAACAAAGGTACAAACTTGTGCGTTGCCTTTTTAGTACCAACAACACCAATGATAAAATGTGGGCAAATCACAGTTAAAGTCCTATTTTTGCGGCCGTTTCCGCGGTGTTGGTCGCTGCGCGCTTTACAACGTGTATTTACCCGAAAAAAAGATCAACATACCGCCTTTTCGCATTCAAATAATATCCGTTCAATCGCATCTAACGTTACCATGTACAGAACCCACCAATGCGGCGAACTTCGCCTTTCCGATCTCGACAAAACCGTCACCCTCAGCGGCTGGGCCTCCGTGATCCGCGACAAAGGTTCCCTGCTTTGGATCGACCTGCGCGACCGTTACGGCATTACCCAACTCGTTTTTGACGAAGCCTATACCGACGCCGCTTTGTTTGATATTGCGCGTTCTATTGGCCGCGAATTTGTGTTGCAAGCCACCGGTACCGTCATCGAACGCACCTCGAAAACGACTAAAATCGCGACGGGTGAAATCGAAATCAAGGTGACGGAAATGCGGATCCTCAATGCGTCCAAAACCCCGCCCTTTACTATCCAGGATGATACCGACGGCGGCGACGAGCTCCGTTTGAAATACCGCTACCTCGATTTGCGCCGCAATGCTGTTCAAAAAAACCTGATTTTCCGCTCTAATTTGGCCATCGAAACCCGCAAATACCTTGCGGCCCAGGGCTTTATTGAAGTAGAAACGCCCAACCTCATCAAGAGTACCCCGGAAGGCGCACGCGACTTTGTGGTGCCATCGCGCATGAACAAAGGTCAGTTTTACGCCTTGCCACAATCGCCCCAAACCTTCAAGCAAATTTTGATGGTGGCCGGTTTTGATAAATATTTTCAGATTGTAAAATGCTTCCGCGACGAAGATTTGCGCGCCGATCGTCAGCCGGAGTTCACGCAAATTGACTGTGAAATGTCGTTTGTGCACCAGGAAGACATCCTGAATACCTTTGAAGGACTTACGAAATCGCTGTTTAAGAGCACCTTAGGAGTCGATTTGCCCGATTTCCCGCGCATGACGTACGATGAAGCGTTCATCCGTTTTGGATCGGACAAACCGGATTTGCGTTTTGGAATGGAATTCGTGAACCTGAGCGATGTGGCCAAGGGCAAAGGTTTTCCGGTGTTTGACAGCGCCGAAACCATCCTCGCGATTTGTGCGCCGGGCTGCGCGGGCTATTCCCGCAAGCAACTCGATGAGTTGACAGAGTGGCTGAAACGTCCGCAAATTGGTGCAAAAGGCCTGGTTTATGTAAAAATGGAAGCCGATGGCAGCATTAAATCGTCGGTAGATAAATTTTATAGCCCCGAAGACCTGAAAGTTTGGACGGATCGTGCGGGCGCACAAACGGGCGACCTGTTGCTGGTGCTGTGTGGCGAAGATGAAAAGACGCACAAACAACTCAACGAACTGCGCCTGGAAATGGGCACCCGCCTGGATCTGCGCAAAGGCGATGATTTCAAACCGCTGTGGGTTGTGGATTTCCCACTGCTGGAATGGGACGAGGATGCCAACCGCTTTTTTGCGATGCACCACCCTTTCACTTCACCGAAACCCGGCGATATTGTAAAAATGGAATCCGACGACAAGGCCCTGCTCAAAAGCATCCGTGCCGACGCGTACGATTTGGTGTTGAACGGCGTTGAAATTGGCGGCGGCTCCATCCGTATTCACGACCGCGATTTGCAAAGCCGCAATTTCAAACTGCTGGGCTTTACCCCGGAAGAAGCAGAAGCCCAATTCGGCTTTTTGCTGGGTGCTTTCGAATATGGCGCGCCCCCACACGGCGGTATCGCGTTCGGTTTCGACCGCCTGAGCGCGGTGATGAATGGGGCAGGTTCCATCCGCGACTTCATTGCTTTCCCGAAAAACAACCAGGGCCGCGATATGATGATTGATGCGCCGAGCGGAATCAAGGCGGAACAGTTGAAGGAATTGGGGATTGATGTGGTCGGGGAGTAAATCTTGAATCGGATCAGATTTATATGAAAAGAAACACCCCGGATGTTGTTGACAGCATCTGGGGTGTTTGTTTTTGCGGTGATCCTCGTTTTGGCACCACTGCCACGTCGGAAGCGTTTTTTCGACGCTTCCGACGTGTCAGAGGCACCGAAACGGCTTCCGAACATTTTTACACAGGATGACCACCCATGTTGTTGTTAGCACCCAGCGGCACTTTTGGTGTATGACCCTGAAAAATAAGCATAACAAAATGGATAAAGTAGCAGAGTACCAGCTAATTATTTTGGAGTTGCTTGAGGAATATGCGGCAATTCCTTTCTCTTATCCAACGAACTTGAAGGATGAACTTATTGCGGATACACAACGTAACCATTACCAATTGTTAACCTTAGGATGGGAAAATGGCCGCTTTGTGCATGAGGTCATTTTCCACATAGATATTATTGATGGCAAAGTATGGATTCAGCAAAATAACACAGAAGGAGATATTGCCCAGGAATTGGTGGATCGCGATATTCCCAAAACGGATATTGTAATTGGGTTTCAAAAGCCTGCGATTCGGTCTTTGTTGGGGTATGGGGTATTGTAAGGTGGTATAATGTTGTTCAGATTTATATAAAAACAAAGACCCCGGATGTCGTTGAAGGCATCTGGGGTGTTTGTTTTCGCGGTGCTCCTCGTTTCGTTCCCCCTGCCACGTCGGAAGCGTAGAAAAAACGCTTCCGACGTGGCAGGGGGAACGAAACGGCTTCCGAACATTTTTATACAGGATAGCCACCCACGTTGATGTTAACACCCAGTGTTTTGTTAGACAAAAGCCCCAATGCATATAAAGAACGAGGGTTATCATTGGTAATAATTGTCATTATGCATACAGTCAATGGGCAGGGGTTGCTGCAGGTTGGATGTTTTACAACGTCCAGCCCGGAACCGCTGCCTCCTGTTGGAAATATTTGGCAGAATCATGAAAAACGAAATAAAAAATGTTCGTGCAATAAAGCCGTTTATTGTATTTACTGAAGTATTATTTTTTTTCAGGAACGCAGTTTGGCACCTTTTCTCCTTTTTTGATTTTCATCCCCACTTTTTTATATCCATCCCAGCATGGATCATTCGACTGCTTAGCTTTTGGTTTTGGGATACTTTTTTTCTTAGTTGCCATCATTATTTTTCTTATTTTTTTTAGTTCAGATTGTGGCTGCATCAATTACAAAACGGTAACGGGCTTCTTTGTTCACCACCTTTTTCCATGCTTCATTTATTTCTTCGGCTTTGATAATTTGTATTTGCGGATAAATTTTATTTTCTGCACAATAATTCATTACGTCTTGTGTTTCGGGAATGCCACCAATCAACGAACCATTGAAATTTACCTGATTAAAAGCCATATTAGTATTATTAATCATCAGTTCTCCATTAATAGGTAGTCCTACTTGTGTGAAATACCCATACGGTTTTACACAATCAATATAACCTGACATTTCATACGCATATGGCACGGTAGAAATCATGAAATCCAGCTTGCCTTTCCAGGGTTTTAAATCTTCCACTGACTTCACCACAATTACTTCTTTCGCACCAAAACCTTTGATGTCATTTACTTTTGAAGGGGAAGTAGTGAAAGCATATACTTCCGCACCTTTTGAAACAGCCAATTTAATTGCGATGTGTCCTAAGCCTCCAATGCCTACTACACCAATACTATCTCCTTTTTTGAATTTCGCTTTCATTAGAGGCGAATAGGTAGTAATGCCTGCACAAAGCAACGGTGCTGCGTATTGCAATTCTATGTTGTCAGGGATTTTGATGGCAAAATGTTCTGTCACCACAATATTCGTAGCGTATCCACCTTGTGTTATTCCGGTTGGTGATGATTTTTCGGGAGCACCGTATGTGCCTACCATACCTGTGGTTTCGCAATGTTGCTCTTCGCCATTTTTACAACGCTCGCATTGCATACAACTACTTACCATACAACCCACGCCAGCTTTGTCTCCAACTTTGAATTTAGTTACATTTTTTCCTAATGCTGAAACTATTCCTGCAATTTCATGCCCCGGCACTTGTGGATATTGCTGCTTTCCCCAATGTCCTTTTATTGTATGAATGTCAGAGTGGCAAATTCCACTGAACTTGATATCAATTAAAATATCATTGTCGCCAACTGGTCTGCGTTCGAAATTCCAGGAAACTAACTTTCCCTGTTCATCTTTTCCGGCATAGCCTTTTGAGTTTATGTTCTTACTCATATTGTTTGATTTATTTGTTTGTGAAAAAAGTTGTAACGGGTTTGGAAGCAAAACACCCGCAACTACCATGGATGACTGCTGAATAAATTTTCGTCTTGTTTGATCATTTATATTTTGCATACTCCTCTATTTTGTTTGGTAAGTGTAATTTTTGATAAGTCAAATCCTTCTGATGAGGCGGCCCCTTTGGGCGCGGTCCATAGTGTAGTCGTGCTTGCTTGTGAAGGGGCTGCAAGAACCTATACCCACAACAGGGTAACCGTGAGGCATAGGTATGATTATTTAATGTGTACGAAGTTTACTTTATGAATGAATTTTCACAGGACAAAGGTGTGTCTGTTTGCCTGCACTATCCTTGCACAATTCCGGCAAAAAGTTACATGATTCACACAATAAAATGAGCAGAAATACGAAGCACCAAAACTCCAGATATCGGCAATTTTTAACCATATCAACCTGATCATGAATAGATTAATTAAAGATGTACCGCTTCGTTACTTTAGCAACAATACAAAATACGCAGTACGTAATATTCCGCGGTGTGTGGAAATGTTTTCGCGGTGCTCCTCGTTTCGGCACCTCTGACACGTC
>JBBAVI010000024.1:0-19408 GCA_040397785.1 Saprospiraceae bacterium
ATCATTCATCATTCATCATTCATCATTCATCATTCATCATTCATCATTCATCACTTTCTTCATCAACCGCTTAATATAAGCACTATAATCGGGCAAAATGGCCTCATAGGCTTGAAGCATCAGCGGGGAAGTGAGTAGAAAATCGGCGGTGGAGCGGTCGCAGGCGATGGGGATGTTCCAGACGGCGCCGAGGCGGAGGAGGGCTTTGATATCGGGGTCGTGGGGCTGGGCTTCCATCGGATCCCAGAAGAAAATCAGCATATCAATTTTTCCTTCAGCGATCATGGCACCGATTTGTTGATCGCCGCCTAAGGGGCCGCTGAGCATGCACACCACGTGCAATTCGAGGGCTTTTTTAAGCAAGGTTCCCGTGGTGCCCGTCGCAAATAAATCGTGGTGCGACAACATGTGCCGGTTATAAATCGCCCATTCAATCAGGTCGTCTTTCTGGTTATCGTGCGCAATGAGGGCGATGCGTTTGCGCGGGTGCAGGGTGCGGATTTTTTTATCTTTCATGTTGCATTTATTTTATGTGGGAACGTGGATTGGGTATCGTGTTTACGGTCCATTTAAACAGGTGCTAAAGCAAATGCAACGCCCCAATTGCGGATAGTATTTTCATACTATAACAAATGCCTTAGTAAAGTGTTGATTTTGAATGTGTTTTGACTATCAGTTGTTTATAAATGCGCATATTTAATCAAGCAATTTCAAGTAGTTCAAAATGCGTGTTTATGCGATCATTCGTCGCCAATGCGTCATTTTTAACAACGCATTCAGGGGGCTTTGCGGTGTATTTTTACGCTTAAAATCAAAAACCTTATGCGTTTATTTCTACTCTGCGCCTTTGCGCTCCTGCTCAATTCCGGTTTGTCTGCCCAAAATTACTACACCGTCAAATTTCCGGACGATGTAACCATTTACGGTTGCGGCGTGATACCCGACGTGGTTTATCCACAAATTACCCAATACGGCTGCAATTTCAATGTGGGCGTTTCACAAAAAGACCAGATTTTTTATACCAACAACGCTAAAACCTGCTTTAAGGTGCTGCGTAAGTGGACTTTGGTGTACTGGTGCGATTACAACCCGAACTGGACAGCGCCGTTTGCCATTCTGAATCCTTTGAACTCGGATATTGGTCCAACGGTCATTGGCAATTACAGCAACCACGGCTACATCACCTACACCCAAATCATTAAAGTGGTGGACAATGTACCGCCAGTTTTCTTGAATTGTCCGACGGAGCCCGTTGTTTTTTGCGACTTAACCAACAATGATCCCGCCCAATACAACAGCAATTACAACGACCGCTGTGAAGGTCCGGTGGATTTGAAAGTAAAAGTAACCGATGCCTGCTCCAAAGCGGATATTAAATTGTCGTACCGCCTGTACCTGGACCTTGATGGCAACGGTAGCATGGAAACGTACCTCAGCAGCAGCGCCGCCAATGCCTGGCCAATTGAAACGACGGTGACCGGCGATACCGTGAGCGCCAAGGTGAAATTTCCAACCGGTGTTGGTTTGCCTTACGGAAAACACAAAATTGAATGGATCGCCAGCGACAATTGCGCAGCGGATGCCATTTGTAAATACGAATTTATTGTAAAAGACTGCAAAGCGCCAACGGTGGTTTGTATCAATGGATTGAGTATCAATATTATGCAAACCGGTATGATCACCCTGTGGGATACCGACTTTTTACAATACACCTTTGATAATTGTACGCCGAAAAACCAGCTGAAAATTGCTATTCGCAAAACAGGCGCTGGTACGGGCTTCCCCTTCGATCAGCACAGTGTGACCTTCGATTGTACCGAATTGGGGCCGCAAAAGGTGCAAATTTGGTCGCAAGACGCGTATGGCAATGCCGATTATTGCGAAACTTACGTGGTGGTGCAGGATAATTCGGGTTCTTGTCCGCCGCAAAACGTGAGTGGCCAAATCGTGAACATCCAGCAAAAAGCGGTGCCAGCGGTACAATTGAAAATGGTGAGCAACATGCTGCCCCAGTACCCGGGCGCCTGGAAAGCCAGCACCAATGCTGACGGTATTTACCAGGTAGCAAACGCGCCAGCCAGTTCCGGCAATTACAGCCTGATTCCGCAGTTGGATACCCTGGCTTCTGAGGGTGTGAATACGCTGGATGTGTTGTTGTCTTCTGCGCACCAGAGTTTGGTTCAGCCGCTGGGCAGTCCTTACCAGATCATCGCAGCCGATGTGAACCGCGATGCCAAACTGAACCAAGACGACATCAATGAAATGATGAAGGTGATTACGGGGCAGACAAAATCATTTAGCAATAATACCGCTTGGCGTTTTGTGCCGGTGAGCCATGTTTTTGCCAATCCGGCGCAACCCTTGGCAACGGCTTTCCCAGAAACGATCAGTATGTTGAACGGAAACGCCCAGCGCGATTTTGTGGGCATCAAAACCGGCGATTTGGATGGTTCTTTTGAAGCAGCAGACATCGTTGGGTCAGAAGCGCGCAAACCAGAAGTTCCAACCCGCAATTTTTCCGCGTCTTCCATGCGTTTGGCGGCAGGTGTTGAGATGCGGGTAGACATTACTACGCCGGTATTGGAGGATTTGGCGGCTTTCCAGTTTACCTTGGGTTACGACCAGAGCAAGGTGCAATTGGTGGGGGTAGAACCTGGTTTGGTACCAGCATCTTACTTGAGTAAGTTTGCGGATGCAGGTGCTGTAACGGCGGCATGCGTGTTGCCCTCGGCTTTGAGCGGCGCCAATAACAATCAAAAAGTAGTTGCTTTTACCCTGATTATCAAGGCGCAAGAAAATTGTTTACTGCGCGAAGTGTTGTTTATGAATGGGTCGGTGACCGAACAAGCAGCCTTCACGGGCAAGTTGGAAAGTACGGAAATTGGGCTCGAATTTTTGTCCAAACCTGCTGGCAAACCAGCGGCGGTATTAATGCCTGCGACGCCTAATCCGGTGCAAGATGTATTGACGGCCGTGTATTACCTGCCAGAAGCAGGCGCGGCGACCTTGCGTTTGACGGATGCAACCGGCCAGGTGGTATTGCAAACACCCGCGGAATCGGCACAAGGCATGCACAACCAGGTGTTGGATCTGTCCGGACTTTCGGCAAACGGCTTGTTGTTGTTGCAATTAGAAACGGCGGGCGGTGTTGTTACGCAGAAATTGATGCGGGTGCGTTAGTGGGGTTTTACCACAGGTTTGCGCAGATTTGTACAGATTCCTTTTCGCAGATGTTACACAGATTTTTCTGGGTAACATCTGCGCTTTTTTTTATAGATATTTATTTCCTGTTATTTCAGTGTTAGGATGGTCGCATTGAGCGGTGTACTATTTTCGGTAAAATTTTAAATCCCTTTTTCTAATGGCCGAGGGTAAGGTGGGGAATGGGCGCATAGGGGGGAGATTTTCTACTATACGCTTTGGTGGATCTATTTACCACCATGGTTTTTCCTAAACTCTAAGGATAGTGTATTACTTTTGCCGCATAAGGAAATATAAAATGACAGAGACGCCGCCTAAATTAAGTAAAGGGAAATTGCTTCTATTTAGCATCCTAACGATGCTGATCGGACTAATCGTGATATTCAGCCTTATCGAAATCATTTTTCGCTTTAACCCACAATGGGTTGCCGATCCACCAGCACCTGCGCCCCATAATTATCGTGTGCCGGATAATACTTATGGTTGGCATGTGCAGGAAGGGTATCAATATCAAGGCACGATGCGCGACAAATGCGACACTTCCTATGCCCTAAACATTTCTTTTGGTAAAAACGGATTTAGGCGTTGGGGCAATCCTGCGGTAACAGACAAAAAGAAGGTGCTGTTTTTAGGGGATTCCTATACAGCCGCCGTTCAAACGGGCGATGATCATTTGTTTTATAAAATTATTGGCGATTCTCTTCCATTCGAAGTTTTTGCATTTGGCGCTGCCGGATTTGGTAGTACCCAGCAAGCGATGTTTCTTGAAAAATATGTAAATGAGGTAAAACCGGATATCGTGGTTTGGCAGTTTTGCTGCAATGATTTTCTCGATAATTATTGGGAACTGGAAAAAGCGGCGGTTTATCATGTTCGCATGAAGCGTCCATACACCCAAGAAGATGGGCGCATTGTTTATCGGTGGGCGGCTGAATACCCACGCAGTGTCAAACCCTATTCCTACTTTTTATATTTTGTTCTAAGGCGCATTGCAGAAAGCGCGGGTACTTTCGACCAAGCGCCTAAAGAGCCTGCGGAAAAATTCATCGGAGAACAAGGACTTGCCTATCCATTATTTGCCAAAAGCGTAAAAATGACGGATGCGGTAATTAAAAAGGTGAAATCTATTTTACCGGCCTCCACCAAATTGATCGCTTTTGATGCGGATGGATACCAACCACAATATGACCAGTTCAAGCGTCTTTGTAGCGAAAACAATATTCCTTTTGTCGATGGTTTGGCAAATAAGGTGTCGGATGCAGAAAACAAAGGTCAATGTGTGCGCTCCGATGATGGCTACCACTGGAATAATCAGGGCAATACAATGGTCGCCCAGTTTTTGATTAATTATTTAAGAACAAACCAATAATGCCCAATATACTTGGCATCTCTGCCTATTACCATGATTCAGCGGCTGCAATTTTGCGCGATGGCGTGTTGGTTGCTGCGGCTCAGGAAGAGCGTTTTACCCGAAAAAAACATGATCCTGGTTTTCCCTCGAATGCCGTAAAATATTGCCTCGAAGAAGCGGGATTAAGCATTCAGCAATTAGATGCGGTGGTATTTTATGACAAGCCGCTGCTTAAATTTGAGCGCCTGTTAGAAACATATTATGCATTTGCACCACGTGGTTTGCGTTCTTTTTTAACAGGTATGCCGGTTTGGTTGAAAGAAAAAATGTTTTTAAAGCGGGCTTTACGCGAAGAACTGGCCAAAATTGGAGATTTCAATAAGGCAAAGTTGAAGTTGCTATTTCCGGAGCATCATTTATCCCATGCAGCGAGTGCATTTTACCCTGCTCCTTTTGCGTCATCTGCAATTTTGACCATTGATGGTGTGGGGGAATGGGCAACGGCTAGTATTTGTTACGGTGAAGGTAAAAACATTAAAATTTTGCGGGAATTGCGCTTCCCGCATTCCTTAGGCCTGTTATACTCAGCGTTTACCTACTTTTTAGGCTTTCGGGTCAATTCTGGTGAGTATAAACTAATGGGTTTGGCACCCTATGGCAATCCGGAGTCGCCAGATATTGCGCGTTATATTCAAGTAATTGAAAATGAATTGGTTGATATCCGTGAAGATGGCTCTATCTGGCTCAATCAGCGTTATTTTGATTATGCTACCGGGCTTCGAATGGTAAATGATTCTGATTGGGAACGTTTGTTTGGCTTTAAAAAACGCCAGGCGGAAGATCCTTTAGAAGCACATCATTGCAATTTGGGATTAGCAATTCAGCAGGTTACCGAGCGGGTCGTGCTTTTGATGGCAAAAGAGGCCAAGCTCCTTACGGGTTCAGAAAATCTATGTTTAGCAGGCGGTGTTGCGCTCAATTGTGTGTCAAATGGCAAACTCCAGGTTTCTGGAATTTTCCAAAATGTATTTATCCAGCCAGCAGCGGGCGATGCAGGTGGCTCATTGGGTGCTGCATTGGCGGCTCAATATTTGTATTTTGGTGAGGAAAGGATTACGCCAACGGGATTGGATGGAATGCAGGGTAGTTACCTGGGGCCAGCTTGTAGCGAGCGCGATGTGCAACTGGTCACGCGAAAATACCGGGCAATTAGCCAGCATTTTGAGCAATTTGAAGATTTGGCGGATAAAACTGCGCAACTACTTGCAGAAGGCAATGTAGTTGGTTGGGTACAAGGACGTATGGAATTTGGTCCCCGTGCGTTGGGTAATCGCAGCATTTTGGGGGATCCGAGAAATCCTGAAATGCAGAAAAAACTCAATGTAAAGATTAAATACCGAGAATCTTTTCGGCCCTTTGCTCCTTCAGTACAAAGTGAACGGGTTGCAGAATATTTTGAATATCAAGGTATTTCGCCTTATATGTTGCTGGTACATCCGGTAAATAATAGCCATCGAAAGCCATTACCGAACGATTATAATCAGTTGTCGGTACGCGATAAATTGTATCAGCTACGGTCAGACTTGCCATCTATTACGCATATTGATTTTTCAGCACGGATACAAACGGTTCATCAAGAAACCAATCCAAGGTATTGGTCGTTGATTGAGTCATTTCGAAAAATTACGGGTATTGCAGTGATTGTAAATACGAGTTTCAATGTGCGCGGTGAACCAATTGTGTGTACCGCAGAAGATGCCTATCGCTGTTTTATGCGTACAGAAATGGATTTTTTGGTGGTAGGAAATACCTTGTTCGATAAAACACAACAACCGGAATGGCTGGAAAAAGACGGTTGGAAAGAAGAATTTGTTTTAGATTAACCTGCAAAATGCAAGTGTCATGGAATTTTTGAAAGAACTTTTTCAATTTATGAAAGCGCGTAAAAAGTGGTGGCTGGCGCCTGTGGTGCTTGTTTTATTGCTTTTAGGCGTATTACTCGTAATCGGTGGAGGCAGTGCCATTGCACCGTTTATTTATACCTTGTTTTAAGATGAACAAACGCGCACAATCCATAGAAACAGCCCTGGTGATTACAGCAGGGTTGTTGGCTCTTTATTTTTGGCTGCATAACAGTTGGTTTTTACGTGGAGCGATGCTTATTTCTGCAATTGGTGTATTGTGGCCTTGGGCCGCTAACCTCTTGCATCAAGGCTGGATGCTTTTAGCCCAGGCATTGGGCTGGTTTAATAGCCGGGTGTTGCTTTCAATCCTATTTTTTGCTATATTAACCCCTTTGGCATGGTTATCTCGCCTTTTTGGCGGCTCTTCGGTGGAGTTAAAACGCAAGCCTGCGGGTGAAACTTACTATGCCGAACGTGACCATGCTTATACAAAAGCGGATTTGGAAAATTTATGGTAGAGATTTTTAAGGAATTCCACGCAGAAGTACATAGGTGAGAGTTTCACGGAGCCGTTATTTAAAGAACCTCTGTTCAACTCCATACCTCCGTGCACCTCCGTGGAACCCCCTTTTTTCTCAGTCCCTCCCCTTCGCAAACCAAAACCCCGTACCTTCCCCCTGCCAATCGGTTGTATGCCGCGAACGCTTCAACCCAATAGATTGGAATCTATCTTTAATTGCCTGATTGACAGTTATTTGGCCGACCATGTTGGCATTTCGAAAAATTTCCTGGGTGTAACGCTTGCGGCGCATTTGAAAGCAAATTTGCATCGCCTGTATGCGGATGATCGGATGTTGAACGCCGGCATTGGAAATAATACGCAATTACAACAGAATCAATTGATTCGCAGCGATAAAATTTATTGGCTCGACCCAATCCACCATGACCCCCACGAAGACGCTTTTTTTGTGCTGATGGACGCTTTTGTGCTGTTTTTAAACCAAAGTTGCTACACCGGCATTACGGGCTATGAGTTTCATTATGCCTTGTACGAAAAAGGAACTTTTTACAAACGACACCTGGATCAGTTTAAAAGCAATAAAAGCAGGGCTTTTTCGGTCATTATGTACCTCAATGCCGATTGGAAAGCCTTGGATGGCGGCGAATTGTGCATTTACCACCCCGATCACACCCAAACCATTGCTCCGGAGGACGGGAAATGCGTATTTTTCAAAAGTGATGAACTGGAACATGAGGTGCTGGTTACGCAGGTGCCTCGACTTAGTATTACGGGGTGGCTGAAGGTTTAGTTGTTAGTTGTAAGTTTTTAGTTGTTAGTTTGGACATGCCCAAACTAACAACTAACAACTCATAACTAACAACTAAAAAACCTATTTTGCGATTCCAATCTTATACTTCTTCCCTTTCATTTTTTCCATTTGCACCAACTTTACCACCGCATCGGCCTTTTCGGCGGCTACGGCTACGAAAGACATGAAATCCATGAGTTCGATTTTGCCGATGTCGGCTTTATCGAGTTGGCCTTTTTGGCACAGGAAGCCTACAATATCTATTTTGCTTAGCTTGTCCTTTTTGCCGCCACTGATGTACAAGGTAGCAAAATGGGGTGGCGGCGGCAGTGGATGGTCTGCCGGGATGTCAAAAATTTCGAGTTTTTCAGTAAGATAGGGTGGTAATTCGGCTCCTTCGGAAAGCAGCAAAAAGGCGGTGCCTTCGGCAAACATGCGCGCGGTGCGGCCATTGCGGTGGATAAAATCGTCTTTTTTGGACGGTAACTCGTAATGAATCACGTATTTTACTTCCGGAATGTCGAGTCCACGGGCGGCTAAATCGGAGGCGACTAAAAACACGGTACTGCCATTTCGGAAGCGAATCAGGGCTTTTTCGCGTTCAATTTGCTCCATACCGCCGTGAAAAAACGCACTGGCAATACCTCGGCTATTAAGAAAGGCATTGGTTTGTTCTGAAGACTCGCGGGTATTGCAAAAGATCAGGGTGGGGTTGTCGCCAATATGGCACAACAGCGCAAGCAAACGCTGATCTTTTTCTTCGAGGGAAGTTGTAATCCTTTTCAGCAGCAGTCCGTCGGTCGATTTTGCCTGGGCGCCTGTGAAATTGAGGATAAACGGCGCGGTAATGCCCATAAATTTAGGGATGACCAATTTGTTGGTAGCGGAGGCCAGGATGCGTTTTTCTAGGGCGGGCAAATGCTTGATGATATCGCCCATTTGTTCTTGAAAGCCGAGGGCCAGCGATTTATCGAATTCATCGAGTATCAGGCTGGTAATGCTTGTTAGGTCAAACGTTTGTCGGGTGATATGGTCGAGGATACGCCCTGGCGTACCAATGAGCAGGGCCGGTGGCTGGCTCAGGTTTTTGATTTCGGTTGGCATGGGGTGGCCGCCGTAGCAGGTATTTACCTTAAAACCAGTAGCCATTTGTTGCCAAACCTTTTCAATTTGAATGGCTAATTCGCGGGTGGGGGACAAAATGAGGCATTGTACTCCGGCCACATCCGAACGCATGCGCAGTAAAACAGGCAACAAAAACGCCAGAGTTTTACCCGAACCCGTGGGCGCCAACAAAAGCGTATCACGTTGGATTTCAATTACTTCTAATGCTTTTTCCTGCATTTCATTCAAGGCAGGGATACCCAGGTTGGTTAGGGCTTTGGTGCGCAACGCGTTCGATTCCATGCCGTAAAGGTACAATGGATTCCGGTCCAACGATGCATTTACTTGTTACCGAAAAAATAGGTTACAATATAGGTCACTTCTTCTGCCGTCTTATTGAGGGGTACGTGCGGAATATTGCCATCAAAAAACAGGGAATCTCCTTCCTTCAACAGCAGGCTTTGCTCATTGAGGTAAAAATGCATTTCTCCTTTGATGACATACAAAAGTTCAAAAGCATCGGTACACACTTTCGGACGCGTATTGCCAGGTTGCAGGGTAATATGCGAAACCTGAAAAGAAAACCCGTCGAGGGTTCTTTCCAAAATGGATTGGTAATAAAACCCAATGGCCGTTTCCTCTTTTACATAATGCCTGTAATCGCCTTTTTTAAGGTGCATAAAGCCGGAAAACTCTGGTTCGCCATTAATTTCTGCAAAAAACACTTCAGGTTCAACCTCCAGTACATGAAGCAGACTCAACAAGGAAGGCAAGGTTGGTACCACCCGGCCATTTTCAATTTTGGAAACCATGGGGGAACTGATGCCAGTAGCTTCTGACACATCTGATAACAGGATGCCTTTTTCTTTGCGCAGGTCTCTGATTTTCGGTCCGATTCGGTGAATCAGGTAACTCGGTTCAATTTTCATGTGTTGTATTTACGTAAAAACGCCACAAAGGTAAACCCAAAAGGCAGGCTTTGCCAGTGAATACCATTAAGTTATATTCATTTATGTCAGATTGTATGGAATTAAATGCGATGAACAGCACTGAAACGAGATTTATACCAAGATTGAAGTGGATTTGAAGGATGGATGGATAAAAAAGTTGATTTTCAATGGATTGGAATCCAGCCGTTTTCATAACCACTTAGTGTTGGCTGTAAATAGCGGTGAAACATTGGAATTTGGATACCTTGGAGCAGCCAATGTGGTGCAGGTGATTAAAGCAGATCAAATTTTTTACTTTCAATAGGTACACGGAAACGGCACCGAAGGGCGTGTTTTGTAAAGTTTGCGCACAAAGGCCATTCTTATGTTGCCCTTTTGGAGGCTAACCTGCATTTTTGCAAAAAATAAACAATCCGATGAAATACCAACTCCTAATTAGTTTTTTGCTGCTCGGCCAAATACTCAAGGCTCAATATGCGCCCTTTCCGGCACCCAACATGGAATATGGGACCATTTATGTTTGTAATATATATGATTGTCCAGGATATGGTTATTTCAACACAAGCATGCGTTACAAGGGCCCTGAGTTACTTTGTGGCTTGAATTGGTCGCGTTTTGTCAACATACAAAAACCTGGGCTTTATTATTATATACGTGTCGACGAAGGGAAATATTATTATCTTAGGAACTGCAGCAATCAGGTATTGATGTATGATTTTTCTAAAAACCTGGGAGACACCATCCTTATGGACGACCTCGGAAATTTAAAGGTCACCGAAGTAGGTGTTTACACGTTGTTGGATGGCAGTACCCGTAAAAAAATGACCCTCACTGCTTTAGCGCCTTCTTATCCTTATACATACACCTGGGTAGATGGCATTGGCGATTTGAAGGCTGGTTTTTTCCGGTACGGCGATTTTGAGGGCGGGCACAGTGAATTGATTTGTTTAAGAGATTCGTCAGGGATTTATTACCACGATGCGAATAGTTACAAGGATTGCGATTCCTTGCTTTGTCCGGAGCCAACTTCCAATTTCGATTTTTCTTGTGATGGCAAAATGTTTCAGTTTCTAAACCGATCCTTAGACGCCACCAGTTATTTGTGGGATTTTGGTGATGGAACCACTAGTACAGAAGAGAATCCTGTACATAACTATACCACTGCGGGCTGTTTCAAGGTAACACTTGCTGCGAAAAGCGATTGTTTGCCCCAATCTTATATATTTAGCAGATACGTTGCGGTAGATGCGCCGCACTTCTGGGCACCTATGACGCTTCCGGCTCCACCTTTATTTCAACAAATCCAATATTTGGATAGTACACAAGCCTGGGCATTTGAAGGAAATTACTTGTATAAAAGTGCCGATGGCGGCAGTCATTGGGATACCGTATCTTATCCCGGACCACCACGCTCCATTTCGGCCCTATCCTTTAGCGATGCCCAGCACGGTATGGTGGTTGTCAAAATAGCAGGTTCGCCCTATTACAAAGAAATCTTGTGGACCAATGATGGCGGTGTTCAATGGACGGCCCATCCGCTGGAACCGAGTTCCGATATAACCGCAATTGAACGCCTCAATGATA
The DNA here is from genome assembly GCA_040397785.1 of Saprospiraceae bacterium. Classification (GTDB taxonomy): domain Bacteria; phylum Bacteroidota; class Bacteroidia; order Chitinophagales; family Saprospiraceae; genus M3007. The sequence goes on from JBBAVI010000024.1 coordinate 11,405, forward strand.
GCACAGGGGTGGCCTCCGCCCATTATCAGGGCGTTTTTGTCACAAAAGACGGCGGATTGACCTGGGCCAACAACTATAGCCTGAATGTAACCCTGATTACCGACTTTTTTCCCGTCGATAATGGTAGCGTTTATTTTACCGGAATTAATCAACTAGGCATGCCGACTACTAAATTTCGATTTGGAAAAAGTACAGACCTGCTGAATTGGGAAGTAAATCAATATACCGATACCTTATTGGTGCCCGGTTTCACAAGCATGTTTTTTACCAGCCCGCAAAAAGGTTTTGTGAGTGGCCCAAAAGGACTGATTAAAACCCTGGATGGTGGAATAAAGTGGCTACCAGTACCGGAAGTAGAAGGCAATTTTGGGTTCATTCAATTTGCCGATTCCCTCCACGGTTGGACTTGCGGGTATTCGGGCGGCATTTATGGCACCTCCGATGGTGGCCAAACTTGGCAACAACAAAATTGCGGCCAAATTGCTGAAAACACGGTAGGCGTGGGTGTTCGATCTGCAACCCAGGCCCAGGCTGTAATCGGGCAAACCTGGCACGTTTTCCAAACCACGCCAGTGCCCTTTAATAATTGCAGCGTATCCGCAATTGACATTCCGAGCGGCGAAAACCAGGTTCTAACACTTTATCCCAACCCAACCAACACGTCTTTTTACCTGACCTGGCCCGGCGATCCCGGCGAATTGTTGGAATGCACGCTATTGAATGCACAAGGAAGGCTTGTTAAATACCAAAAAAGCAGCGCATCCTCAGCAGTATCTGTATCGGACTTGCCAGCAGGGATGTATTATGTGCAGGTACGTGGCCCAAACTCCCCGCAAACTTATTGGGGTAAAATTGTGGTGTATGCACGCTCTTAAACATAGGTACCATGCTTCAAGAAATTCTTTTCCACCTCTTTTTGGCCCTGGCCATCTCACTGCTGGCCCGTTTTGCACCTGCAAAGCCTAAGCACGTTGCCTCCCACTTAGACGATGAAACCCTGCACCGTTTGAATAAAAAAGGCACGGTGTGGATACTGGTGGGCATGTTTACCTTGTTGCCCCTATTTACCTTTTTATTCGGATTTGCCTTTCATACCCTGTCGCAGGCATACAATCACTATTTCAGTCCGACCTCCTACCAAATTGTGGCGGATTTGCCCAATTGGTTTTGCGTTGGAATGCTATTTGCATTTGCAACCGTAAAAACACCCCTGGAGTCCTTCGTGCGCAACATGACCAACCAGGACACCCTTGACGCGCTGAATATCGTGGCTGCGCGCCAATATAATTACGACTCGGAACGCGGCTGGACGGTTGTGCGCAATATTTTCTTAGTCCTTGGATTCGTTGCCTTTGTGTTGGTAAGCGATTATGGTATTTTTGTGTACAAGGATCGGGTGGTTTTCAACGACATGATTACCCCTTTTCAGGAGCGCAGTTATGTGCTCACCGATGTTTCCCAGCTGGAACACGCGGCAAAACTGCAGCATAAAAACGGCAGTTCCTCTGATTTTCCGGTGTATATCTTAAGCATGCGCGACGGCACCGAATGGAAATCCAACTTCAACGATTACGGACAAACGGACAAGGCCATGCAATATTTGTCCGTAATCGCTGGTGTGCAGGTGGATTCGGTGCTGTTGTGGAAGTAATGGGATCTCCGATCTCCGATTACATGATTTCCGATTTCCGATTGGATTTGAGATTTCTGATGTTAATGCGGCAGTACCCGGAATTCTGTTCTCCGGTTTTTTGCATGCATCGCATCTGAGCAATTTACGCCGTTGCCACAGTGGTTGACCAGTTGAGTTTCACCATATCCATGGTATTCCATGCGCGAACGCTTGATGCCTTTCGATACCAGGTAATCAACCACGGCTTTGGCGCGGCGCTTGGAAAGTTCGAGGTTGAAATCGTCAGAAGAGCGCGCATCGGTATGCGAATTGATTTCGACCCGAATTTCGGGCATTTTTACCATCAGAGCCAGCAACTTCTCATCAAGCACGGCTTTGGCTTTGCCGCTCAGTTGATCGCTGTTGAGGTTATAGTAAATAGGTAAAATGTTGTAATCGAGCAGTTTACACTCAATTTTACGCCACTCATAAGGTTCTGCATTTGCGCTGTTGTCGCGCACAAGGAACACTTCCTCGCGGGTTTGCGGGGCTACCAGGGTAGAATCGACCGTTTCGTCTTTCACCAATACCCGTTTTTGAACGGTGGCATATTCGGCGGCTATATCGTACTCGCGCACCGTGGCTGGTGTTTGGATCACTTGCCGGCGCACGGTTTTGAACCGTCCAATTTGTTTTTGACGCGTATAGTTGGGTTGAGAAATGATCTTTTTGACCGGGATTGTTTTGGTTATTGCCGGGTGCGACACATAACAAATGACCTGACAATCGGCAGGGTTCGGGGAAGTACAGCCCGCAATGGGTGGCCGTGCTTCAAAGCGGGAATAGGCCGGCTCAATCTCAAACACCTCAAAGGTATCCAGGGTAACGACCGGCTGAATGGTGATTTTGCTGATCGGTTCTTCCACCAACAGGGTATCTACCACTTCCCGGTACACAGCAGGTACGTATTCAAAGCGTTTGGATGCTTCTTTTACCAAAATGCGCTCTTCTACGGTCTTATATACCGGTGGAACCACCTTTAATTGATGGTAGGCAGGTGTGGTGACTACCTTTTCTATTTCTTTCACTTCTTCAATAGGGCAGCGAATGTAACAGGCACCGGGCTCAGGGTTGGCAGGGTAATCTTGTGCAGCAAGCACAACAGGAAGGCTCAATGTTAAAGGCAACAAAAAGTAAAAATACCGCATAGTGAGTTTTGTAACTTGATTAAAATGCTTGTCAGATGTAGGCAGTTACGGCTTTTTGAGTGGTATAGATTGTCGGAGCGTTTTTGAGCGCACAAATCTACAAATATTGTGGAACGCCACGTATGATGTCATTTTTTTTTCCGCGTGCCCCTCGCCCGAATTAATATAATCTTAAACCCCCCACCCATTCATCACGCTCTTACCACGGCGTACATTTGCCAAATTTTCCGGTTTAACGGCTCTTCGATTTTTTGCTTATGCGCATTTTGCTACTCGCCTTGATTTTATGTTGTTCTTTTTCCCACATCAAGGCCCAGCAAGGCGGCGTGCGTGGTACCGTACTAAATTCATTAAATGAACAACTCCCTGGTGCTACCCTACATTTTGAGGTGCTTAAAATACGCACAGTCACCGAATTAGATGGCCGTTTTTTACTGACAGGCTTGCCATCGGGAGCACAAAAATTGGTGGTACGTTGCCTGGGCTTTGCCGACCTTGAACAAATCGTACAAGTTCCCGCTGAAGGGATGCTGGATTTGGGCATGTTGGTATTGCAAGACAATGCGGCAACCCTCGGTGGCGTGACCGTGAGCGGAAAACTTACCACCGGCAGCGAATTCAAGGCTAATAATTTGATGAAATCGTCCAATTCATACCTCACCGTTATTTCAGCCGAAACGATGGAAAAACTACCCGACCGTAACATCGCCGAAATTGTGCGGCGTTCTGCCGGGGTGGCCATGCAACGCAGTTACGGGGAAGGCAGCCTCATCAACTTGCGCGGCACACCGGTCGATTGGACTTCTGTGACGCTCAATGGCGACCGGCTCCCGGTAGCAGACGAAAATGACCCGCGGCGGGTATTTCAATTTGAGGTCATGCCCTCCGATTTGTTGAGTTATGTGACCATTAATCGCACCATTACGCCCGATTTGGAAGGCGATAACATTGGTGGGGTGGTCAATTTTTTGAACCGCTCCTCGGTCGATCGCAACACGATGAAACTTTCCATGGGCCTGGGTTACAGTGCCCTGGCGGGCAAACCCATCGGCAGTGGCAGTGCTTTACTCGGATTTGTCAACAAATCAAAAACGCTCAGTGCGGTCATTAATGGCTCCTATTTTGGACGTAACTGGGCCGAACACGCCTACGAACTGGAATATGAAAGCCCTTTTAACCACGGTATTTCGGAATTAAAACTCAAACAATACGACGGTTTTCGGCAAACAACCGGCCTCAACGCGGCCCTGGAATTCAAACCCAACAATAAACTCACGCTGGGTGCTGTGTTTATCATGGGCCTCAATCAAAACGATAAATACCAGTACCGCACCAATTACAACTGGTCGGAAGGATCAGGATCTCGCGTGCGCCTGCACAACCTGCACGGCAAATTGCGCAGTCGTTTCTTAGGGGCCAATCTCAACATGAACTACCGCATCAGCGACCGGCTGCAAACAAAGTTCAAACTGGCATCGTATGACAACAAGTTCGAATACGGCAATGTGCCCTACAGCCAGAACGACCCACGCAATGGCTATTTTTCAGTCGTGTTTATCAGTCCGCTGCTCCAGTTTTATGACCGCGATTTTATCGACTTGTATGGTAATCCGGTTGATGCAGATGATTCAAATGCATTTTTGACCAAATTGATCGGTAAGGATAATCCGTATGGACGCGGCGACCACTACCGCAATGTACAACCGCGTTATGGCAAGTTTGTAGATGGCAGCCCGCTTACCCCCGCTGATTTTAGTTTTTACCAGGCCATTTCAGAATTAAATACCACCTATGAACAAGATCCCATCGTGGTGCAAAATGATTGGACTTACACACTCAATAGCCAACTAAAACTCATTGGTGGCCTTAAATACCGTTATAAAATAGGTGGCCGGGAACTCAGTGTGCACAAATGGCAGGTTGATTTTCAGAATTTCCCAACCAAGCCGCGTTTGCTCACCCAATCCAAAACCAATTATCCCGATCCCGACGATAATTTCCTGGCACAATTGGGTACGCCCTATTCGGGTACTTTTATGCCCTTTCTGACCCACGATCAGTTGAATAATTTTATTCAGCCCTTGGGTGACACCCTGCGCAATATCCCGATGAACAAACTCAACCAGGAATATGTGTTGTGGGCAGGCTCAAAATACCAGTACACCGAACATGCCACCGCAGCGTATGTGATGACGGAAGCCAAATTGGGCAAACAAGTTTCCTTGGTAGGTGGTGTGCGCTTTGAACATACCCGCCTGTATCAAACCTCCGATACGCTTTCGCCAGTGGCGATTTTGGATACCGCGAGCAGTACGTATTTTTATCCGCCTTTGGAGCGCACCACCGATCAGGCTTACCTGGCGATTTTACCTTCGCTCAACCTGACCTGGTCGCCACGGCCTTTTGACAACATCCGTTTTGCGGTTTCGCGCACCTTCCATCGGCCTAATTTTGCTGAAACAAAGCCAGGTTTTGCCAATATTTCCTACGAAGACCTGGATTTTACCTTTGGCAATGCGCAGTTGAGGCCTACCTATTCTGTCAATTTTGACCTGGCCTGGGAGCATTTTTGGGGCAATAAAGGTATGGTATCCATCGGCACCTATTATAAATATGTGACCGACCATATTTTCCTGAAAACAACGGAGGAGTACGACCCGATTCAGGATATTGGTTTTAAACGCTATGTAAATGCAGAAACCTCGTATGTATTGGGCTTAGAGTTCACGATCAACCGGCGTTTTGAAACGTTGCCGGGCTTTTTAAGCGGATTTGGGGTAAATACCAACCTGGCTTTTTCGCTCTCGCGTATGCAGGTGCCCGGGCGCCCCAGCGCGCAGGCGATGAGTGGGCAAACGCCACTGCTGTATAACCTGGGTATTTTTTACGAAAAATACGGCATTACCACCCGGGTCGCGCTCAATTATACCGGCCCGTTTTTGAAGGAATTGAACCTGGCTTCCATTGTACCCATTGGCGGTACCCAACCCGAGTTGGTGCATAAAGGCACTGATTTTGATTTGTACCAGGACCAGTTTTATTCGCTCGACCTCAGCGTTGGGTACTTATTCAATACGCATTTTTCTTTGTTTGTAGAAGTTTCCAATTTGTTAGATGCGCCATCCACCGAATATGTGGGCGTGCGCGAGCGACCGCACCGCACCGGATACTATCGCCAGCGCGGTCAATTGGTAGCTAAATACGCGTTTTAAATACGAACATGATCATTCAACCTTCTTACCTTTTTATGAGAAAAATTTACAGCACCCTGGTTATCACTTTGTTTGCCATTGCGATTGCCACCGCGACACAACCCCGCAAAGTATTGGTAATCGGCATCGACGGCACCCGCTTCGATGCTTTGCAAACGGCCAAAACACCCAATATTGATGCATTGTTGGAAAATGCATTTTATACCTTCGATTCATGGCATCTGGACATTACGGTTTCTGGTCCATCCTGGTCGAGCATCATGGCTGGCGTGTACAACCAGAAACACGGTGTTACCAATAACTCCTATTCGGGCAGTAATTACTTTGATTACCCTTATTTCCCTACCCGTGCAAAGGAGTACAAACCAAATTTGTACTGCGTGCAAATCACAGAATGGGCCCCGATGTCGGACGATGTGTACAACGACGGCTGGAACCTAAAACTCAAAGTACCCGATGGTCAAGGCGGGCCAACAGAAAATGCTGCGGTTACCCAATTGGCCAATCCAAATCTAGACGTTCTGTTCGTTTATTTCGATGCGGTGGATCTTGCCGGCCACGCTTCCGGTTTCAATCCAAGCAATCCGGCGTATATCTCGGCCATTGAAAAAACAGATGGTCATCTTGGTGGCGTGCTGAATGCATTATACAGCCGCCCGAATTATGCCAATGAAGACTGGTTGATCCTCATCACAACCGACCACGGCGGCATTGGTACCGGCCACGGCGGCAATACCAACCAGGAGCGTCATATTTGGTGGATCGCCAGCGGCAACAACATTACGCCGCGCAAATTGGAAAACCGTCCGGATCCAGGCAGCTACCAAATCAGCGGTGTAAACCAAACACTTCGCCGCCAATCGCCCGTACAAGCCGATATTGCGGTGACCGCTTTGCACCATTTATTGTACGATTTGAATTTCAAACCAGATACTGTACAAGCATGGGATTTAGATGGTATATCCTGGTTAGATTCGATTTACGCGACTTCTCCTACCCGCAACTTAACCGACGCCATCAGTATCAGCACCTACCCAATTCCTGCACACACTGCCCTTGTTTTCGACTTTAAACGTTCGCTGGAGGGCGTGACCCACTTCGAATTGCTGGACTTGAGCGGCCGTGTTTGCCGCCAGGAAGATTTATTATCGGGCAGTACCCGCTTCGAAATGAGCGTTGCCAACCTTGAAAAAGGCATGTATTTAGCGCATTTTAATTCGGAAAAAGGCAGCGCTGTCTTGAAAGTCGTGGTAGAGTAGGGGGATTCGTTATAAGAGGCGCACCATTTGGCGCACCACAGATTACCCAGGTTTACACAGATTTTATCCTAAAAATAAATAATCTGTGTAAATCGGGTTAACCTGTGGTGCGCTAAATGGTGCGTTTTTGATAAAGGGGAAAAAATTCGATAAAAATTTACAACTTTTGCACTAAGTATTCAAAAGCCACGCGTCTTTACCAGTCTTTTCATCCCGATATGAACAAACACGACGATTTTTTGCACACCAACCCAGCGGCCACGCAGTTACATATTACCGATGAGGCCGAAGCCTGCGCCGCGGTGCTCTTTGCCTGTCGTCGTGCCGATGAAATTGATGGCGCACGTGGAAATGCTGCGTTTCGTACAACCCTGGAAACCCGCAATATTTTTATCGGTTATGATCCGTTGGTGTTAATTGAAACCGTCACGCGATATTTTGAAACGGCGGGCAGTCCAGCGGCCTTGATCAATGCAGCCATTGGTGCGATTCGCGAACAAACCCGTTTGCCCCTGTTTTATCAATGCCTGGATGTCATTTTAGCCGATGGCGTCGTTACCCCCCGCGAAGACAAAGTCGTGCAATACCTCAAAGGCAAATTTAAAGTCGAAGACGAAATGGTCTTTGAAGCGATGGATGTGCTGGTTGTGAAAAATTTGTTGTGAAATAAACCTTTAGATGCAAAGGTTCCCGATTTGTATTTCCAGTTTATA
>JBBAVI010000024.1:19508-62709 GCA_040397785.1 Saprospiraceae bacterium
TTCAATAGCGCTAAGTATGATTTTTTATTTTTAAATATTTAATTGATAATCAACGTTTTAATTCTTAGTAAAAAAATATTTTAAAAAAATTATTTCAAATTTTTTTACTACGCAAGTCTATTGCGCAGTACCCTCGCCATCTTTGTTTCATCAAACGAAGCAATTCAGCAGTACATTATTTATTGTGATGCTTGGTTTGTCCTAATGTTAAAATGTAACCAACTCCTCATTCCTAACTCCTAACTCATGTTTTTCAACAAAAAAGTAAAATCGCCAACAAAAACAATCAACCATGCCGGAGCGTCTGCTTATAAAATGACGCCAGCGCAGGAATTGTACGCTGCGGTCGTTACGGCTACCTTGAGCGACAAGTTTTATGAAACGGGGAATGAGCGCTTATTGCGTTTGCGTGCGTTGGTGGCCCAAAATGATCCGATTTTTGTAGCCAAACTGGCCATTTATGCCCGTGAGCGCATGCACTTACGTTCCGTTCCGCTGGTGTTGGCCATAGAGTTGGCCAAAATACACCGCGGGGATGATCTGTTGAGCCGTTTGATCGGCCGCGTGATTCAGCGTGCCGATGAAATTACCGAAATGTTGGCATTTTATGCACAAGCCAATGAGCGCGATGGGGCCAAACAATTGAATCGGTTGTCGAAGCAGGTACAGAAAGGCCTTGTGATGGCTTTCAATAAATTTGATGCGTTCCAATTTGCCAAATACGACCGCGATGGCGCTGCGGTAAAACTGCGTGATGCCTTGTTTTTGACGCACCCGGTTGCCAAAGATGCAGCGCAACAAGCGATCTTTAATCAAATTGCGACGGGTACTTTGGAAACGCCATACACCTGGGAAACCGAGTTGTCGGCTCTGGGGCAGCAACAATTTGCCAATGAGGCAGAAAAAAAAGCGACTTTTTGTGTAAAATGGCAGGAATTGATCGACTCAGGCAAATTAGGATATATGGCCATGATGCGTAACTTACGCAATATGCTGGAGGCACAAGTTTCCGGTGCGCACGTAAACAAAGTATGTAAGCAGTTGGCCGATCCGAAACAGGTAGCGCAATCCAAACAATTGCCTTTCCGATTCCTGGCGGCTTACCGCGAGTTGTTTCAAGTAGATTCGCCTAAAACGGCGGCTGTTATGCAGGCTTTGGAAGATGCCGTAATGGCGAGCACCGTGAATTTGCGCGGGTTTGATATGGATACGACCGTAGTGATTGCCTGCGACGTTTCGGGTTCGATGCAAAAGTCAATTTCGGCTAAAAGCAAGGTATTAAACTATGATATTGGCTTGATGCTGGGGATGTTGTTGAAATCGAAATGCCGGAATGTGATCGCGGGGATGTTTGGCGATACCTGGAAAGTAATTCAGTTGCCAGGACGGAATGTTTTATCGAACGTACAAGAGTTTTACCGTCGCGAAGGAGAAGTAGGGTACAGCACGAATGGGTATTTGGTGATCGCAGATTTGTTGAAACGCCAGGTTCCTGTGGATAAAGTAATGTTGTTTACCGATTGTCAATTGTGGAACAGTCAGGGAACCAATGAAACCTTGATGGGGTTATGGATGGACTACCGCAAGAAAATTGCGCCCGATGCAAAATTGTATCTGTTTGACCTGGCTGGATTGGGGAATACGCCTTTCGACCTGCGTCAAGACCAAGGTGTAGCACTTATTGCGGGATGGTCAGATAAAGTATTTGAAGTACTGGACGCGCTGGAAAACGGCGAAACAGTGGTTGCGCTGATTGATGCGATAGAATTATATTAAAAATTTGAACAAATGGTGTCGTAGAAAAGAGATACTTCATTCGGATGACGGGGTCGTGGGTTCGAGTCCCACCGCGCTGACGAACATAACATTAATTTCGGCGCGTAGCTCAGACGGCAGAGCACGATATTCTTTTTTCGCTTTTTACCCGTTTGTTTTTTAAAAAAGCCTCCTTTCGTTTGATTGGGGGCTTTTTTTGTTTTTGCAGCCTAGTCCTTCATTTCTGCGAAGATAAACCTACCTTTGCACCCTTATGGCGCGCATCCTGGCAATTGATTACGGATTAAAACGGACAGGTATTGCTGTCACCGACCCGCTGAAAATTATAGCGAGCGGCCTGACAACCGTGCCGACCCCGGAACTGTTCGATTTTTTGCTGCAATACTGCAAAAATGAGGACGTGGAGTGTTTTGTGGTAGGTTTGCCGTTGTATCCAGACGGAAACCCGGCCCAAATTGCGCCTGCGGTGGACAAATTTGCCGAGCAATTGCGCAAACTTTTTCCAGAAATACCCGTTGTGCGACAGGATGAACGCAATACGTCGAATGATGCTAAAAAGATTATTCTGAACAGTGGCATCAAGAAACAAAAACGTCGAGACAAAGCGCTGGTGGACAAAGTAGCCGCTGCCCTGATTCTCGAACAATACATGGAGGAACATTTTTGGTAAGATAACGGGCCGCTTGTTTGCACCACAGCCCGGCAACACGCAAGGAGTCGATTTATGATATTACCCATTTTTGCCTACGGGCAACCTGTTTTAAAAAAAATAGCGGCGCCCATCACGCCAGATTACCCCGAACTCGAAACCCTCATCGCAAATATGTGGGAAACGATGTACCATGCCGATGGTGTGGGCATTGCGGCACCCCAAATTGGGTTGGCGATTCGCTTGTTTGTCATTGATACTGAGCAAATTGACCGCAAAAATGACGAACAAAAAGGCTTCAAACGGGTGTTTGTCAATGCCCAGATGGTGGAAGAAAGCGGTCAGCCCTGGAATTATGAAGAAGGCTGCCTGAGTGTGCCTAACATCCGTGGCGATGTGGAACGGCCCGATACCATTCGCCTGCGCTGGCAGGATGAAAACTTTGTGGAATACGAAGAAACATTCAATGGTATTAATGCCCGTGTGATTCAGCACGAGTACGACCATATTCAAGGTGTGTTGTTTACCGAATTGCTGAAGCCGCTTAAAAAACGTCTGGTGCAACGCAAACTGGAGGATATCCGGGTTGGAAAGGTGAATACGGATTATAAAATGCGGTTTTTTGTGTCGCGTTAATGCGGATTTAGTGGGTATAAAATTCAAACACCCTTCCTGTGCAGCATCCAATGTGCAGGAAGGGTGTTATGATAAACCCCAAAAAGCGGGGAGAACTATCCGTAAAGTGGGAACCGCTCCATATACTGGTTAATTTCTTTGCGTACGCTGAGGATCCGCGCAGCATCGGTGGGGTTGCTCAATACGGTATCGATCCATTCCACAACCTGGCGACAATCCTGTTCTTTGAAGCCACGGGTGGTGATAGCCGCTGCGCCTACCCGAATACCGGAAGTGGTCATCGGCGGCTGCGGATCGAACGGAATCATGTTTTTATTGACCGTGATATCGGCTTCCCCGAGGGCGTGGTCGGCTACTTTTCCCGTTACATTTTTTGAACGCAAATCCAAGAGCATCATGTGGTTGTCGGTACCGCCGGAGATGATGTCGTATCCGCGTTGTACAAATTCGTGTGCCATGGCTTGTGCATTGTAAATAACCTGTTGGCTGTACACTTTGAAAGCCGGATCGAGCGCTTCGCCGAATGCGATGGCTTTGGCGGCAATTACATGCTCCAAGGGACCGCCTTGCGTACCCGGAAATACACCGCTGTCGAGGATGGCCGACATCATGATCGGTGCGCCTTTTTTGGTGGTACGTCCCCAGGGGTTTTCAAAATCTTTACCCATTAAAATGATGCCACCGCGTGGGCCGCGCAGGGTTTTGTGGGTGGTGCTCGTTACGATATGTGCGTGCGGAATCGGGTCGTTGAGCAATTTGGCGGCAATCAAACCGGACGGATGGGCAATATCGGCTAGCATCAAAGCGCCTACCTGATCGGCAATCTGGCGGAAACGTGCAAAATCCCAGTCGCGCGCATACGCGGAAGCGCCGCAAATGACCAGTTTAGGCTGCTCGCGCAAGGCGATAGCCTCCACTTTATCCATGTCGATCAAGCCGGTTTCCTGTTCTACGCCATAAAACGATGGGCTGTACACTTTGCCAGAGAAATTGACAGAGGAGCCGTGCGACAGGTGGCCACCATGCGCGAGGTCGAAACCCAATATTTTATCGCCGGGTTGCAGGCAGGCGATGAAAACAGCCGCATTGGCTTGTGCGCCAGAGTGGGGTTGTACATTGGCATACGCCGCACCAAACAGGGCTTTGACCCGGTCGATGGCGATTTGTTCCACCTGGTCGACGATTTCGCAGCCGCCGTAGTAGCGTTTGCCGGGATAGCCCTCGGCGTATTTGTTGGTCAGGCAAGTGCCCATGGCGGCCATTACTTGCGGACTGGTGAAATTTTCGGAAGCAATGAGTTCGATGCCGCGTTGTTGGCGCTGCAACTCTTGTTGAATGAGGTCGAATATTGGATCTTGCATGGTATGGAAAGACAGGTGAAACAGTAGCCCGAAAGGCGGCCACAAAAGTAGCCATTTCGGCTGGAAATATTTCATGGGGAAAAAAATTGTACGGGCGGGTCGCGTACGGACAGGTCGCGACCTGTCCGTACATTGCTCGCATTCATTTAGGCAATTTTCAAGTTTTGGAACAATAATATAATATAAAATCACCAGCACACGCCGCAATGCCCCCAAACTGAATTATTTTTGGGCGATGAAATACCCACTCCTCCTTTTTGCCGCACTGGTACTTACCCTACACTGCCATTCGAGCGCAGGCCCTACCACCATCATCCCGGCTTTTTATTTTTGGCAAACCGATTCCGATTATATCAGCCATAATTTTGTGGAAAAACTCGGCGTCCAAAAAATCTTCCTGCGCCTGTTTGATGTGGCCTGGGATGGACAAAAACCGATTCCCGCCGGACCGTATCGCGGTGATTTTGGCTATCCTGATACTGAAATGATCCCCGTGGTGTTTATCACCAACGAAACCATGCAGCACCTCGATTCTTCGGGTTGTGTGGATTTGGCAACGCGCATTTCCCGAAAATCGAAGGCCATGTTGCGCCGGATGGAAAGTTCTATGCGCACGAGCAACCGTTGGGACCTGGTGTTTGCTGATTCCGCCTTAAGTGAGACGCAACGGGAAGATAGTTTGGTCCGTTCCGGCAATGCCTGGCTACGCAACATCCGGCATTTTCAAATAGATTGCGACTGGACGGCCTCCACCCGCGCCCGGTATTTTTACCTGCTTGAACAACTGCAGGCGCTCAATCCGGAGTGGACATTTTCCTGCACCATTCGCTTGCATCAATATAAAAATCCGGAAAAAACAGGGGTTCCGCCGGTAAAAAGCGGCATACTCATGTGTTACAATGTGGATGACTTGAAAGATCCCGCCACTGAAAATTCTATTTTCAATTATAACGAGACCCGCAAATACCTGCAAAACGCGCCGAAATACCCCATGCCGCTCGATGTGGCTTTACCCGCCTTTCGTTGGGGCGTATTGTTCCATCTCAATCAGTTTCAATGCATTATCCCGGACAACGCCCTGGGGCCTGCTACGATGGAGCGCCTGGAAGCGATTGATAAAACGCATTTCCGTGCGCGCATGGATTTCACCCTCAACGACCATTTTATCCGGGAAGGCGATATCGTGCGGATGGAAGAAGCCGACGATCAGGAACTTTTACAAACCATCCAATTGTTGCGCACACAAAGCCTCGCCCAACCCCTCACCGTGTCCTTTTTTCATTTGAATTCCAGCCTCAACGAAGATGAAACAATTCCGAAATTTCAAAAAATACTTGCTGCTTTTAATTAGCATTCCGCTGCTCTGTAACCAGCCAGAACCTGCTTCGGCTTGTTGGTATGATGGCAGCGAAGGCGATGACATTCGTTTTGTGCTGTTTCGGCCCGATTTGGGTGAAAACCAGGCCTGGACGCCTTTTTATTACACCTATTTTTATTATTATGGGCAAAATAGCTTCGATTGGCCCAAGGATGCGCCCAAATTCACCGATGTTTCCAAGGATAAACAACAGATCATCGCGCAATGGAAGGCAGCCGTAAATGAGCCTGCTGTAAGGGACACCGATTTGTACAACATTCTTTTCAATACCCGTCCCGATATCCTGCTCAATACCCAAACCGCTCCCGAAAAGGCATTTCCCGGCAATACGTTTATCCAGGCTTTGCAAAAATCAGCACATCAGGCACTTTGGGAATATTTGTTGGACCTGAAAGATGCCGAAAAATACACCATGCTCAATGTAGATTGGGATATGTCGGAAACACAACAAACGGACTATAATGCGCAGGCCGAAAGTTTGGTGCAGCGGCTTTCCCGCAAACTCGAAAAACAAGATCTTAGCGACTTTCTGAAACCGCGCTATGCTTTTACGTTGTTGCGGCTTAAGTTTTACAATTCTTCAGACAAGACAGAAGGGATTGCCCAAATAAAGGATTTGTACAACCGTTATTTGGCACCCTTGCCCAAAACGGATATCCTGCAGGCCTGGGGCCTTCATTATTTAGCCCAAATAGAACCCGACGAAGGCCGTTGCGCCTACCTGAATGCCCTGGTATTTGACCGCAGCGACAGCAAAAAAGTGCGCTCCCACCAATTGTTTGTAAGCGCAAATGCCCATAAAGCCCTGCCTTTTGCTAAAAATGCCAGCGAACGCAGCGTCATCCGTACCTTGAAAGAACTAAACAATCCGGGAAAATCGCTCGACAACATCCGAAAAATACTGGAGGATGAACCGGATAGTAAATACCTCGCGCTGTTGGTAAGTCGGGAAATTAATAAACTGGAAAACTGGATTTTTACGCCCGAATATTTGCAAACCAGCGGATCAGTACATCACTCGTCGATCGGTGTCGAAGATTGGGACCAACGGGAGGCCTATTCCCGATATCCCCAAAAATGGCGCGCCCGTGACCTTGAGTACCTGCGCACGCTGCGAAAAACACTGCAAACCGCCCTGCCCAAGACCAAAGTAAATGCCGATTTGCTCAATTTGGCGGTAGCGCATTTGTATTTATTGGACCACCAGGCCGCGGCGGCGCTTCCGTTTATCACGGCCGTTCAGCGCAATACACCCGTGTATGCCTTGCAAAAACGACTCCTGGAATTTTCCTATTTAATGCAAACGGCCAACCTGAATGCGCCCGAAACCCAACAGAAATTGGTGGAGGTGTTGCGCTGGCTGGAAAAAAACCAGGCTAAAATCCTCACCGGGCCGCGTACCTTCAGCATGGCCATGGCGCTGCTGGCCAATACCTACAAAAAAACGGGGCAGGCAGATATGGTAGCGTTGTTGCAAAACCGCGGCGAACTCAAAACCTTTTTTGGCGGCTATTGCTCGGCGTTTTACAGCCATATTCACTATCTTGATCAATATGGCGATTTGGAATCGGTGCAATCGGTGATTAATCGGATTGAAAAGAAAAACAAAACCCCGTTTGAGGCTTTTCTCACCGAACAATACGCCAACGCAAATCCGTTTTACGACCTCCTGGGCACCATGTACCTGCGGCGCGGCCAAACGGAAAAGGCTTTGAGCATTTTTGAAAAAGTACCCGATACGTACTGGAATTCCGCTTATGAATACGCCTATTATTTAGACGACGATCCCTTTCACCGGATCAAAATGCTTGCCATGCCCGAAACCTTCGATGTGTACAACAAAAAGACCATGGCGGCACGACTTTTGACCCTCGAAAAAACGGTACAGGCACTTCCAGCGCAAAGCGATACCAGTTACCTCGAACTGGGTAATGCCTGGTACAATTTTTCGAAGTACGGTAATTCCTGGATGTTTATGACGTACGGATGGAGCGAGCATGGATTGTTCCCGACCTTCATAAGTGGCGAATTACCCGATGTGTTGCAACCGGAAGCCCTGTTCAAAGCCAATTATTACCGCATGGAAAAAGCGGAATATTATTACAAAAAAGCCCTCGAAACCAGCCAAAACACAGAGTTGAAGGCCCTCGCGGCTTTTATGCTAGCAGAAATTGATCAAACCCGTTATTTCCAGCAACCAACCGCAAAATCAATTTATGTGGGCGAATTTGGGAAGCAATATTATGTGCAATTTCAGCAGACCAAGTTTTTTAAAGATCACCCTTGCCCCATGATTGAAAATTTTATGCAAAAAAAATAAGCGCACCTCTTGACAAGCATTCGAAAAGCCTTTACATTTGTGTCATAAATACGCAAATTCAAATGGACGCCACGAATCTTATTTTAAAATTACAATCCAGCCATAGGCCGGAGGACATTTTTACCCGCCGTAATTTTAAAACAGCATACCTGGCTTACATCAAATTGCTGCATCCCGATATTTGTTCGGAGCCTGGCGCATCGGTTGCTACCAGCAAACTTAATGATTTGCGGGCGGTGATGGAATCGCGGTTTTTGCTCCACGATGATGCGGGCGAAATTCGGGTCGCCGATGAAAAGACCTTGTTGTTTAGCGGGGATAAAACCTTGTTAGATAAATCTTTACAGCAATACCGGCGCTTGATGGCATTTAAAGATGACGCAGCCCGGCATTTTCAAAAATATTTACCCGAATCCATGGAATGGCAGGGCGATGCCTTGTGCGTACGCAGCGCGCATGCGATGGTTCCGCTTTCGGGTTTGCAATTGCCGCGCGAACACGTAAGCTGGGTGACCAGTCGCCTGCTCGAATGGGTATCGTGGTTACATCAGGTCGGATACAGCCACAATGGCATCAACCCGGAAAGCGTATGCTTGGTACCCGAATCGCATGGCATTGTCATCACCTCCTTTTACCACTTGGCTCCTTTAAACAGCAAATTGAGCACCATTTCGGGCGCTTATCTGCCCTGGTATGCTCCGAGTGTGTTTGATCAAAAAAAGGCCGTTTCAGGTATCGACCTCGGGTTGTTGCAACGCACGGCCTTGTACTTGCTAGGCGACCCATCCGGGCATGGGGTCAGATTGAAAATGACCGAGCCCGCTCCCTTCATTGATTTTCTAATTGCCAGCCATACCGAAGCCGTGCCCACTTATGAGCAATACCGCACGATGTTGCGCACGGTGTTCGGAAAACCAGTCTTTCACCACCTAAATCTTTAAAAAATGGGATACACCCGATGGTCAGATGATTCCTACGCACACCTGAAATCAAAACGCTCAGGCGCTTCTGTGAACGATATTTTTACAAACAACGCCACTGGAAAGGCCAGCGACCTCATGTTGCCGCATGGCGTGAAAATGCGGGAAAGCCGCGATTCCGACATTCACCCAGACTCACTTTCCATTGCCGTTTACCTTGATGTGACCGGTAGTATGGGCCGCATCCCCGAAATTCTGGTGCGTGAAAAACTCGGCGCGTTGATGAATACCCTCATCGACCACGGAGTAGCGCACCCACAAATCTTGTTCGGTGCGATCGGCGATCATTTTTCCGACCGTTTCCCGCTACAAATTGGTCAGTTTGAAAGCGGCACCGATGAGCTGGATCAATGGCTCACCAGCATATTCATTGAAGGCGGCGGCGGCGGTCAGCATATGGAATCGTATTTGTTGGGTTGGTTGTTCTGTGCACGCCATACCTCTATTGATTGTTTTGAAAAACGCGGCCAAAAAGGCTTTTTGTTCACCATTGGCGATGAATCCAGCTGGGACCAATTGGATGCAGCAGCCTTGAAGGCGCTGATGGGCTACCCGGAAGCAAGCACTGTGAGCGATCGCCAATTGCTGGAAGAAGCCCAACGCGCTTACAACGTGTTCCATATTCACATCAACGAGGCCTCTTACCGCGATAACCCGGCCGTTTTGGGCTACTGGCGTGGCATGTTGGGCGAGCGCTTGTTGATCCTTGACGACCACAACGCCATTGCCGAAACCATTGCGAGTACGGTAGCCGTCATTCATGGCGTCGATTTGAAAAACGTACTGGCAACCTTCGATGCTGCAACCGCCAAAACCGTGGGCAATGCCCTGGCAAAAGTAGAATCTATGGTGACCAAAACCGGCGACGTCACCAAAGGCGCTTTCAAATTATAAACATGCGCAAAGCCTCTATGGTAGTAGGCCTGGGCTTTGGCGATGAAGGAAAGGGCCTGGCAACCGATTTTCTGGTGCGCCAGGCCCAACATCCGCTTATCATTCGGTACAACGGTGGTCAGCAGGCTGGTCATACTGTTTCGGACGGCCAAGGGAAACGGCATGTTTTTTCCAATTTCGGGGCGGGAACCTTGGCAGGTGCTCCTACGTATTGGTCGCGTTTTTGCACGTTTGCACCAGTTAATCTGCTTAAGGAATTTGCGGCGCTGGAATTGCTCGGCGTGCAGCCACAACTACTGGTGGACGCCCTTTGTCCCGTAGCCACCCATTACGATGTGTTGTACAACCAATTGCTCGAAAAAGGACGGGGTGCGCAACGGCATGGCAGCTGCGGCATGGGCTTTGGTGCCACCGTGGAGCGCCACGAAAACTCGCCCGTGCGCTTGTACGCGCAAGACCTGATGTTTCCGGAAATATGCGCTTTGAAACTGCCCGCTATACGCCAATATTACCGGCAAAAACTCGAAAACCGCCCCGACCTTGATTTTGATGCCTACGACCACGATGCCGCGGATGCGCGCTGGCTCGATCTTTTAAACGCACTTTTGCGGCTAAAAGACCGTCGAATCTGGCAAATTGCACACGAACAAGCCATTTTTTCGGATAAATCGCCCTGGCAACATTATGTTTTTGAAGGCGCCCAAGGCATCCTGCTTGACATGGATTTTGGGTTTTTCCCGCATGTCACGCGCAGTAACACGACCAGTAAAAACGCTTTTGACTTGTTGCGCCGCAACCATTTTTTCCCGGAAACAGAAGTGGTGTACATCAGTCGTTGTTACCAAACCCGGCACGGCGCGGGACCTTTTTCCTGGGAAACCGATCAGTTGCATTTACAGAACAATGCCCTGGAAACCAATGTGTTCAATGATTACCAGGGCAATTTTCGGTATGGACATTTAAGTCTGGACCAGTTGCATTATGCGCTGCAATGCGACCGCAATTTTTCGGGCAATATGCCTAAAAAACTGTTGCTTACCTGTGCCGATCAATTGCCGGAAGGGCGGGTGACTTGCTATTTGGGTCAGGCGGCGCTGGATGTACCAATTGCGGATTTGCCTGATTTGGTGGGTGATTTTGAGGGTGGTTGGATTAGTTGGGGGGATTGGGCGGGTGGAGTCCTGAATAAATAAAAAATAAACTTGCATATTATAAGTACACTTACTATCTTTGATTCATTATTCAACATTTATTAAAAACATCAACCGTACGTGGGCAAAATCGCATAGCATCGTAACCAAGGCTGTTACCAAACAACAAATGTGGCAACGCTTCGCTGACGTAAACAACTGGCTCAATTGGGACAAAAGTGTTGAGTTTGCGCAGTTGGAAGGCAAATTTGAACAAGGCAATCACTTTATGTTTCAACCCAAAGGCGGGCCAAAATGAAAATTTTGATATTTGAAACCGTCGAACACGAAAAATTTGTCGATCTTACCATTTTTCCTTTGGCCAAAATGTACGGCGTGCATCTTTTGGAAGAAACTGAAGCAGGTTTGAAAATTACAACCACCATGAAAATAAAAGGGATTTTGGGCTGGTTGTGGATCAAATTGGTCGCGAAAAAAATCGTGGATGATCTTCCAGCCGATATGGAAACGCAAATCCAGGTGGCTTCCAATATTGTAAAACAGGCATGAAAGCAAGCGACAATACGTTTAAGGTGGAAAAACCGGAAGAAAGTACCGGCTTTTTACTGTGGCAGGTTACCAACCTGTGGCAACGTTCCATTAAAAAGACGCTGGAACCTTATGATTTGACGCATTCGCAATTTGTGCTCATAGCAAGTATTCATTGGTTGCATTTGCAGGAAAAAGAAGTCACGCAAATCGTTTTATCCAACCACACCAAAATTGACCCCATGACCACTTCCACGGTTTTGCGGACGTTGCAACAAAAAGGACTGCTGGTGCGGCAGGAACACCAAACGGATACCCGCGCCAAAACGGTTGCACTCACGGAAGTAGGTATGCGCATCGTAAAGGAAGCGGTGATGGCCGTGGAAACCTTTGACCGGGCGTTTTTTTCGGTGCTGGGAACAGAATTGGGCGGCTTGAACA
Organism: Saprospiraceae bacterium; assembly: GCA_040397785.1. GTDB lineage: Bacteria > Bacteroidota > Bacteroidia > Chitinophagales > Saprospiraceae > M3007. Next base: position 31,623 of record JBBAVI010000024.1, read on the forward strand.
CCAATTTATTAAATTTACTACATCATTTTTCCAAACATATTAACTCCAGTAATGATAGTTTCTAATCAACAACTTGCCCCACAATTCACCGTAACGGATGTATTTGGGGAAACTATTGCATTGTCACAATTCAAAGGCAAAAAAGTACATTTAATATTTTATCGTTTTGCGGCTTGCCCGTTTTGCAATTTGCGTTTTCATGAAATCAATCAATTAGCCGACACCTACAAGCAGCAAAATACGGTGGTATTGTCGGTGTACGAATCCTCTGCAGCCAATATCCGCGCGATGATGGCTGACGAATCTTTTTATACCTATGTGATTCCAAATCCCGATTCCACTTTGTATAAATTATACAACCTAGACCGCTCTTTGCTTGGCTTGTTTCAGTTTTTGCTGTTCAATGGCGGATTATCGCGTGCGATGAAAGGCCGGAAATTGTTTAAAAACCGGGTTTCTGGCGACGGCCACGCCGATCGTTTGGAAGCTGAATTTTTGATCGATGAAAATGGCCGGGTCGTGCAGGCGCATTATGGCAAAATACAAGGCGATTATCTGCCCAAATCGGAAATATTGGTCTTTTTAGACGCAAAACCGGCTGTTTAATTATAAAAAAGCCCGCTTTTCCCAATCAGGGATAAGCGGGCTTTTAAGCAAATATGATATTGAAATTGATCGCGCTAATTGAGTGCTTTTATTTCAACAAAGCAATTTGTCCAACATGATAGGCCTGGTGTAACAAGCGAGACAACAACACATTAATTTTATTGCGGTGTGGTTCGTTGACAAAATCGGCCTCGCTCACCGCAGTATGACGGTTGGCCCATTCCTCGGCTGGTAAATTTGTAAACAATTCCTGGAGCGCTGCCGAACTTTTGGCCCACATGTCACGCAATGCAGCGGGTGTTGGCATTTCCTGACCTGATTTGTCCGCGGTCCGCAGAAAAGCCATTTCCAATTCCGGGTACATTTTATCGCCCGCGCCAAACAAGGTAAGCATGCCTTCATTGGCCGCAATGATATGGCCCAACAAATAAACGCCGGTGTTTTTACCCGGGGCTGTTTCTTGCACCAATTGTTCGTCCGAAATTTGACTTAAAAGCCGGTTTAATTGATCGTTTTGCGCCTTCAGATTGCGTAAAATACTGTCAAGAATCATGGTATGTTTTTATTGCGTGAGCGATGTTGTTTTGGATTTTTCTTTTCGGATCAGGAAAACGGCACCAGCAACCGCAATTAAAAACAGCGCCACAGAAATGATTTCCGCCTGGGTCATTTTTACCCCAAAAACGTCGTGTACTACATTGACCCGTATTTTTTCAATAATAAAGCGCTCTACGGCCGTCAACGCCAGGTACACAAAAAACAACAGGCCTTGAATTTTAATCCGCTTGCGCAACATCCACAAAATACCAATCACCACCGACATCATCAGGATTTCATATAGTGGGGTAGGGAACACCGGCTCAGAAAGTTGATAGCAATAGTCCCAGGTGCAATTTTCAATCCCGACGCTGGGAACCGGATCGGTATGCGGGGTATTCAGCACATTGTGCGGGTAATTATAGGACCACATCCAATCGGGCAAAAAGCCCATCCATCCGGGTTTGGGTGCGTTATTTACGATGCCCCAATCACCGTCGCCCGACAATTGGCAACCAATGCGGCCTACGCCATAACCCGTTGCCAAAGCAGGAGATACTGCATCGGCTGTTGGCCAGAACGGAATTTTGTGGCGATACATATAGGCGACGACTGCCAAAAAGCCCAGCACCAAGCCACCAAAAAAGGCCAATCCGCCGCCTGAAGTAAGCGAACCAATCGGGTCATTCAAAAAAGATTCCCAGTTGTCAAATAAGTCAAACAGTTTGGCACCCAAAATACCCCCCACGGCCGCCCAAACAGTTAGTTCACTGATGCGATCATGCGGAAACACCGTTACGGTACGTACAACCGGCGTTGCTTTTTGCTTTCGACGCGCATCCCACCAGGTAAGTCCACCCAAGGCCAAAGCGCCTACAATGCCCGCGCCCCACGCTATTTTACCCGATAAAATCACCGAGGCCGGATCGTGGCGAAACGCTTCAAAATGTTGCGCTGCGTACCACCCTTTGCCGCCCAGCAACAAACCGACCAACGCATTCATGGCAATTTCCATGACACCTGCTGGCCCGCCTTCTGTTACCGTCACTTTGTCGGGTTGGTACACCCCTTCCTGCGCTTTGCGGCGCAATTCGATGGAAAATACAATGGCGCTTGCTAAAAACGCAATGGCTAAGAAAAAGCCAAAGGTTTTGAAGATAGAAAGCCAGTTGTCGGGCGCAGTACCGATCAAACCATGAAACAAATAAGACAAATCAGGATACATAAGAAACGGGCACTAGGTTATGGCAATGGTGCATACATACCTGGCAAAGATAGCCAGGGGAATGAATGTGACGTTTAATTTTGAGGTTTATCTTACCTAGAAGGGCAATAAGCCTATTCTTTCAACAATTTAACCAAAATTCCGCTTTTCATCCGTGGCTCAAAATAGGTGCTTTTGGGCGGCAAACTCTCACCTAAATCGGCCAAACCCATCATATCATCGATATCTACCGGATACAACATAAAACCTACTCGGTCCATGCTGCTGCCCACCGCCTTTTTCATTCCTTCAAGTCCTTTACTGCCCTCTACATAGGTGATGCGTGTGTCTGTGCGCACATCCTCGATGCCAAAAATATCGTGTAAAACCAGCTCATTCAACAAGTTAGCATCCAAAACAACGGTGCCGGCTGGATATCTGTCCAGAATTTCTTGCCGCAATTGCAAACTGTACCATTCTTTTTGGGCCAGGAGAATCATTTCGTGTTTATATGCGGGTTTGCGCGGACCATCGAGCGGGGTTATTTCAAAACTTTTAGATAGTTTTACTACAAATTGTACCGGGCTGACCGTTTTCAATCCCGATAAAACCCGGTTGTAATCGAGTATATCTAGTTGATCCACTGCAAAAAAAGCGCAAAAAAGATGGTCAAAATCATACTCCGGGCTTTTATCCTTCATGCGTTCGTGCAGCAAGGCCACCGTGGAAGTGCGGTGGTGCCCATCGGCAATATAAACGCCATGGATATTGGCCGAAAACAGATCTTGTACCATGCGAATTTCCTCGGGGTTTGTAACGGTCCAAACCCGATGGGTTTCTTCATCGCGTACAAAACGGGTGCTAAAAAGCGGCGTATGGGTTTGTGTAAACGTTTCTAGCCATCGATTGATCGCTGGAATGGATGGGTAAGTAAGCAACACGGGCTTAAGAATAGCGTTCCAACGCAAAAACAACTGCATTTGCTGGTCTTCGCGTTCGCTAAGCGTTTTTTCGTGCTTCTTTACCTTGCCATCAAAAAAATCTTCTACCTCATTTAAGCCAATTAAACCGGTGTGTTTTCGGATTTTGGATTCAATTTGGTACACATACAAGGCATCTTGTTTCAACTTTTCAAAAAAGCCGTGGTCCTGAAATGTACGAAATGACTCCTTCGCATCGTTGCAGAAGACATCCGGTGAGGCAATAAAATCGAAATTGGGATAAAGCGCCTGAAAAGGTTTGAGTTTCATGAATATGCTTGGTTAAGGCTTGACAAAGGTAGGTTTTTTTCAAAAAGCCAACGCCGGAAAGCTTTTTTACCACACATTGGAAAAATAAACGATCTTAGCCCCGTCGTTTTGAATCATAAGACTTGTTGCGGTGGGAAGTAAAACGACAAAAACAGTTCATTTTTTGGCCTTCAAGGCTTTTTTTCTTGTGCGTAGCAGCGCTACGGACAAGAAAAAAAACGAAGAAGGGCGGAAAATGGGCGTTTTTACGTCGTTTTCAACTACCCTCTGCAACAAGTCTATAAATTAATCCATCTTTAACACCTTTGCCCCATAACCGCTTATCTATGAAGCAGTTCATTGCCGCCTTACTTTTTTTGATCCCATTTTTTTCACATGTCCTTTCAGCCCAGTCGGTTTCTGAATTGGAGGCGCGTCTGCGACGTGCGAATTCCAAATCGGATAAACTTAGCCTAAACTACCAATTGGCTGAAAAATTGCTGCCCACAAGTCCTGCCAAAGCAGCAGAATACGCCCAAAATGCCAACCAGATTGCCGTTGAAGTGGGCGACAAACGCAAAGAAACGGATGCAGCAAACTTGAGCGCCGATGCCATGTATCGGGCGCGCAACTTTAAAGAAGCCGCTACCCGTTACAACCGCGCCTGGAACACCGCCCGCAATTACGGCTTCCGGGAAGTAGCTCTGAATGCCTCTGAAAAATTGCAAGACATTGCCCTTAAACAAAACGATTTTAAGGAAGCACTCAAGTGGAGCCGCGAAACCATCAGTTACCTCAAAGAAACGGGCGGCGGCGGAAGAAGCGGTGGGGAAAGTCAGCGCAAAATTGAAAATCAACTCGCCCTGATCGATGCCGAAAACCGCGCATTAAAATCCCAACTCGCCCAACTTTCCGGCCAAAGTCAAAATATCGCCACCACCTACGAGGAACAATTGCGGCAGGTGCAGGAAAAAACGCAAGCGCAGATAAGCCAACAAGAGGCTAAAATCAGTGGATTGGCACAAGAAAATCAATCCAAGGACTCCAGTTACAGGTATGTTACGCGCAAATTGGATTTCCTTTCGAAAGAACAAATGATCGACTCGGTGGTGCTGGCGCAGCAGGAGCGAGAAATTCAAACCCAAAAGACGTTAATTGCCGAAAAGGAGTTAGAAAAGGAAAAAAGCGACTCTTTGCGCAATCTCTTGGCCCTGGTACTGGCATTTATGGGGGTAATTGCGGTGCTTTTTTATGCCCGCTACCGCGCCAAAAAAAGAACGGCCAACGAGTTGCAGCAAAAAAATAAACTAGTAGAAGCCGAACAACAGCGCAGTAATACCTTGTTGCTCAATATTTTGCCGCCCGCCATTGCCGAGGAATTAAAAGCCCGTAATAAAGTGGCTGCCCGCAAATATGATCAGGCGACCGTGATGTTTATTGATTTTAAGGGCTTTACCCACGTTGCCGAACAACTCAGTCCCGAAATGCTGGTAGAGGAACTCGATTTTTGTTTTTCTAATTTTGACCGCATCATCGGACAGCACCGCATCGAAAAAATCAAGACCATCGGCGATGCGTACATGTGCGCGAGCGGCCTATCGGACATGAACGCCAGTCCAACGGATATTGTAAAAGCCGCCCTTGAAATTCAGGACTTTATGTTGGCGCTCAAAGCCGAACGCCTCAACCGGGGCATGCCGTTTTTCGAAGCCCGGGTGGGTATCCACGTTGGTCCGGTCGTTGCCGGGGTGGTAGGCGCCAAAAAATTTGCCTACGATATTTGGGGCGATACCGTGAATATTGCAGCCCGTATGGAAGAGGCTTGCGAGCCGGGCCACGTAAATGTGAGTGAAGCTGCACATTGGCTCGCCAAATACGAATTTGAATGGCAGTACCGCGGCAAGGTGGCCGCGAAGAATAAGGGGATGATGGATATGTATTATGTTACCTCGGTTAAGCAATTCTAAGAGCGAGGAATAGTGAAGGAATTCCACGGAGGAGCACAGAGGTATGGAGGGGCACAGCGTTTTTTTCTCCGTGGAACTCCGTACCTCTGTGACGCTCCGTGGCACCCTTCGCACTCGGTGCCCTCCAATAGACTTGTTGCGGTGGGAAGTTGAAAACGACGTAAAAACGCCCATTTTCCGCCCTTCTGCGTTTTTTTTCTTGTCCGTAGCGCTGCTACGCACAAGAAAAAAAGCCTTGAAGGCCAAAAAATGGTCTGTTTTTGTCGTTTTACTCCCCACCGCAACAAGTCTAATATTTAGCACTCCGCCAAATTAACCGAAATGTGCAAAGCCAAGCCCCCGTCTGCCGTCTCTTTGTACTTGGTATTCATATCGGCAGCCGTTTCTTTCATCGTACGAATGACCGTATCCAGGCTCACCTTTGCTTTACTCGGGTCGCTTTCCAGGGCAATTTGACTGGCCGTAATCGCCTTGATCGCACCCATTGTATTGCGCTCGATGCACGGAATTTGCACCAAACCGCCAATGGGGTCGCAAGTCATGCCAAGGTGGTGCTCCATTGCAATTTCGGCTGCCATTTGCACTTGTTCGGGGGAGCCGCCGAGGCATTCTGTGAGCGCAGCCGCAGCCATGGCGGAAGAAACGCCAATTTCGGCCTGACAACCACCCATCGCCGCAGAAATCGTGGCACCTTTTTTAAACAAACTGCCCAATTCGCCCGCCGTTAATAAAAAACGCACGATGTCATCATCGCCGCTAAAGTTTTCGCTGAAACATACATGGTACATCAATACCGCCGGAATTACCCCCGCCGCGCCATTGGTTGGTGCCGTAACCACCCGACTAAAGGCCGCATTTTCTTCGTTTACAGCCAGGGCAAAGCAACTCACCCATTTTAAAATCTGCTGAAACGTGTGTCCACCGCGGCTAATTTGCATCATCCACTCATCCACGTTATAGTAAGGTCTTCCACCAAGCAATTTAGAACTCATTGGATGTGCCCGCCGCGTAACCCCCAAACCACCCGGCAAGGTGCCCGTAGTGTGACACCCCTTGTAAATACACAACTTCATCACCTCCCAAATATTGAGCAGACCTGACCGAATCGCTTCCGGCGAACGCCACATCAGTTCGTTGGCAAACACAATCTCCGGGATGGTTTTATTCAGTTTTGAACAAAAAGCAGACAAATCCTCTGCTTTTTCGATCGTATAAGGCAAGTTTAACTCCGACGATAAATACTCGTCGCCTTCTTTTACTACAAATCCGCCGCCAATCGAATAATAGGTATGCGAAACACCGGTCCCATCATAATAAAATGCCCTGAATGTAAGCCCATTGGCATGGTAAGGCAACGCATAATCCTTGTGAAACACAATATGGTGCTCCGGATTAAAATCGATTTCCTTTTTGCCTTCCAAACTGATTTTACACGTCTTTTGAATCTTTTCAATAGTCGGGGTCACCGCATCCACTGGAATACTTACAGGATCATCGCCGTTCAAGCCCAACTGTACAGCGATATCCGTACCGTGTCCGCGCCCGGTTTTGGCCAAAGATCCATACAGTTCTACCTGCACGGATTCAACCATCTCTAAATTAATTTCCTTTAAAAAACGTTGCGCAGCCCGCCAAGGCCCCATCGTATGGGAACTCGACGGACCAATACCAATTTTAAATATATCAAATACGCTAATTCGTTCCATGGTTTAGGTTTTAGTTGTTAGTTGTTAGTTGTTAGTTTTTAGTTATTTTGATGGAGCCTTGCCTCCAACGAACAACTCACAACGAATAACTAACAACTAAAATCACATATTTCGGCGGTACTGTCCGCCCACTGCATACAAGGCACGGGTGATTTGTCCCAAGGAACAGCATTTCACGGCTTCTAGCAAAGATTCGAAGATGTTTCCATTTTCGATGGCTATTTTTTGCAAAGCCCGCAGTATTTCGGGGGCTTTTTCGGCATTGGCTTCGTGCAATTTGCGCAAAGTTTGAATTTGGGCTTCCTTTTCCTCCTCGGTTGCGCGAATTACTTCCGCTGGTAAAATGGTGGGTGAGCCTTCGCTCGACAAAAAGGTATTTACCCCGATCAAAGGTAATTCGCCGGTGTGCTTTAGGGTCTCGTAATACAAGCTTTCTTCTTGGATTTTGCCGCGTTGGTACATGGTTTCCATAGCGCCCAATACGCCACCGCGTTCGGTGATGCGGTCAAATTCAAGTAAAACGGCCGCTTCCACTAGGTCGGTCAATTCTTCAATGATAAAGGAACCTTGCAGCGGATTTTCATTTTTCGACAAACCCAATTCGTGGTTGATAATCAATTGAATGGCCATGGCCCGACGCACCGATTCTTCGGTTGGCGTTGTGATGGCCTCGTCGTACGCATTGGTATGCAGCGAGTTACAATTGTCGTAAATGGCGTACAAAGCCTGTAAGGTGGTCCGAATATCGTTAAAGGCAATTTCCTGTGCATGCAGCGAGCGGCCCGAGGTTTGAATATGGTATTTCAACATCTGGCTGCGTTCGTTGGCGCCATACAGGTGTTTCATGGCTTTTGCCCAGAGTTTGCGCGCTACCCGACCAATGACGGCGTATTCAGGATCGACGCCATTGGAGAAGAAAAACGACAAATTGGGCGCAAAATCATCCACTTTCATGCCCCGGCTGCGGTAATATTCTACAAATGTAAAGCCGTTGGCCAAGGTGAAAGCCAATTGCGAAATCGGGTTGGCACCCGCTTCGGCAATGTGGTAACCAGAGATGGAAACCGAGTAAAAATTGCGTACTTTGTTGTGAATGAATGACTCTTGTACATCGCCCATTACCCGCAAACTAAATTCTGTGGAAAAAATGCAGGTATTTTGAGCCTGATCTTCTTTCAAAATATCGGCCTGTACGGTGCCGCGTACCGATTGCAATGCCTTCGCGCGGATAACCGCGTACACCTCTGCGGGCAAAACCTCATCGCCGGTAATGCCTAAGAGCATTAAACCGAGGCCATTGTTGCCTTCTGGCAAACCATCTTCGCCAAATCCCTGGTATTTCGGGCGCTCCAGACCGAGGTCTTCGTATTTTGCTTTTAGTTTGGCCTCCACCTGTGCTTCCAGGCCATTTGCGCGGATGTACTGTTCACATTGCTGATCAATGGCTGCATTCATGAAAAACGCGGCAACCGTCGCTGCCGGGCCATTGATCGTCATCGATACTGAAGTCGTGGGCGAACAAAGGTCAAAACCGGAATACAGTTTTTTGGCATCATCCAAACAACAAACCGAAACACCTGAGTTGCCAATTTTACCATATATATCTGGCCGATATTCAGGATCTTCTCCGTAAAGTGTTACGGAATCGAAGGCGGTAGACAAGCGGGCCGCGGGCAAACCTTTGCTCACGTAATGGAAACGACGGTTGGTTCGTTCCGGTCCGCCTTCGCCCGCGAACATGCGTGTAGGATCTTCGCCCTGGCGTTTGAATGGAAATACGCCAGCGGTATAGGGAAATTCGCCGGGTACATTTTCTTGCAAACTCCAGCGCAGAATTTCGCCCCAATCTTTGAAGCGCGGGGTGGAAACTTTCGGTATTTTTGTGTGGCTGAGACTTTCGGTATGCGTTTTTACCTTAATCGCTTTATCGCGCACCATGTACACATATTCGTCGGCAGCATACCGCGCGCGTTTGGCATCCCATTGTTCCAAAATGCGGAGGCAATCGCCATCAAGGTCTTTTTTAAGGTCTTCAAATTGTTGATCCAACAGCACGATGACCTGTTTGGCGGCCTCATCGTTGCGGGCATTCAACAATTCGATGCTGGTTTTGAGGGCAAATAAATTGCGAGCAATCCCCACCTGTTTTTCTACCCAGGCATCAAATTTTCGGTTATTTTCGCTGATTTCGGATAAATAACGCACCCGTTGCGGCGGAATGATGTATATTTTTTCCGATTGATCTTTGCCAATGGCCATGTGGGTATGGAAATCTACGCCCGTTTTATCGCGCAACAAATCCATAATACGGCGGTACAATTGATTGACCCCCGGATCATTAAACTGGCTGGCGATGCAGCCGAATACCGGCATTTCATCGACGGCGGTATCCCAGGCATTGCGGTTGCGTTGCACTTGTTTGCGCACATCGCGCAGGGCATCCAGGGCTCCGCGTTTATCGAATTTGTTGATGGCGATAACATCCGCAAAATCAAGCATGTCAATTTTTTCCAATTGGGTGGCTGCGCCAAATTCAGGCGTCATCACGTACAAACTCAGGTCGCTGTGGTCAACAATTTCTGTATCACTTTGCCCGATTCCACTCGTTTCGAGGATAATCAGGTCGTAATGCGCAGCTTTCAGGATTTCAACGGCCGATTGTACATATTTGGAAAGGGCCAGGTTGCTTTGTCGGGTCGCAAGCGAGCGCATGTACACCCGTCCACGCGCGAGTTCCGGGTTCAGGGCATTCATTCGAATCCGATCGCCGAGCAACGCACCACCGGTTTTGCGTTTCGACGGATCGACCGACACGATCGCGATCGATTTATCGGTGGAATCGAGCAAAAAACGGCGAATGAGTTCATCCACCAGCGACGATTTTCCTGCGCCGCCCGTACCCGTAATGCCTAAAACGGGTGTTTTTTTATCAGAAGTCGTGCTGCTTTTAAGCAGGGTAGGGCGAATATCCGATTCAAAAAAGTCGGGATTGTTTTCTGCAATGGTAATCAGTCGGGCGACACTGCCTGCGTCGTGTTCTTGGTAGTGTTTGAGTTCGCCATTGAGCGAAAAGCCGACCGGGTAGTCGCATTTTTCGAGCACATCGTTGATCATGCCTTGCAAACCCATGCGACGGCCATCGTCGGGATGGTAAATGCGGGTAATGCCATAATCCTGCAGCCCCGCTATTTCGGAAGGTAAAATCGTGCCACCGCCGCCACCAAAAATTTTGATGTGGTTGGCATTTTTTTCTTTCAGTAAGTCGTACATATACTGAAAAAACTCAACATGTCCGCCTTGGTACGAGGTAATGGCGATGCCTTGCACATCTTCCTGGATGGCGCAATCGACAATTTCCTGTACAGACCGGTTGTGGCCGAGGTGAATGATTTCAGCGCCACTGCTTTGCATGATGCGCCGCATGATGTTGATGGCGGCATCGTGTCCGTCGAATAAGCTGGCGGCAGTAACGATACGGACTTTATTTTTGGGTAGGTAAGGTGCGACCTGTTGCATGGTGAGGACGTAATTTGGTATACTCCGCAAAGTTAGTTAAATGCTGTCGCTTGAAGCGTCGTGTTTTTGCCCAATCGACAGAATGTGTTGGCCCGTGTTCCATTTGGAACGCGTTTTACAAAGATATTGCCCCGCTGGGGCAAGTTAGCGTTCCATTTGGAACGCTATCTATGTAGAAATTGCCCCGCTGGGCAAGGGGTGCAACGTCAGCGTTCCATTTAGAACGCTATTTTTGGTGTGCCGCCCGGTTGGGCCCACCCAATGTACACGTTCCATGGGTTCGGGGCCGTCTCAAAATTGAAACTTTTGAGACGACCCCTCCTTTTCGTTTAGTGGCGACCCCAAACCTCCACAATGCCCTTGCGGTTGGCAATGTTCTTGGTATCGTACCAAAAAACGATTTTTTTGATCACCCGTTTGTTGCCAGGCAAATCAATCACGCGGCTTTCGCTGCCTGCCGCAAAATTGTTACGCAGTTCCAGTTCTTCTACCTCGCCGTTGCCAAACGTAACTACTAATTTTTGCATGTTAATCGGCGCTTTTTTCACCTTTACCTTCAATGCCGTAAAAATGCCTTCTGCACGCGTAACGATGATTTCGTCGCGATCCAGCGAATAATTTACTTTACGCATGCCCAGCATTTCCCATGGGCCTTTGAACGCGTTGTTTTCGGTCGTGAAAGAGAGGGTAAACAGTGTCATTGCGCAAAGCATCAGCAATTTGGGCGCGAAATTGATCAGTTTCATCATGTTGTTAATTGGTTTTGCCCGATTGAACGGGCTTGGTGAGTGATTTAATCGGTTATAATAGGAATGGATTTTTGGAGGATGTGCTTTAGACTGAGTGGGGTTTAGCTTGTTTAATACCGCAAATTTAAAGAAATGTTAAAAAAACAGATCATTCGTATATAATAAAGACAACGCAGCGGCAATAATCCGCGTCATAGCGCATACGGGTTGAAACAGCCGGGCAATGAACATGTACTACAATCGTAACAAGATCAAGCAGGAAAAGATGCGCGCTGCGCCGCGCTTTGGGGTTGATCTGTTTGCCTTGTTGATGCGCTGTTTTCATATTTCCCTCGGTAATGTGTTTATGCTGTTGTTGATATTTTGCGCTGGGCTTCTTTCAGCGCAACAGCCATACCGTTTGCATCTCTCCATGGCACCTGCTGAACGTACAAAAGCGGTCGCCGAAATCAAGGGATTTAGCACACCGCCTCAATTTCTGGAGGATGGTCGCTGGCAATTTGATGCGCCTGATTCATTGGGAGCAGCCTCCATGTGCAACCAATTGGTGCAATATTTTCAGGAACGCAGTTATTTGACGGCCTCTATCGATACTTTTACACAACCAGGCCGAACAACAACAGCACATTTATACCTCGGTCCTGCTATGCATTGGGTCCGGCTGTTGGCAAGTCAGGACAAGGCCAACGAAGCCTGGCTCCTGGCTTCCGGTTTTCGAGAAAAACTATACCAAAACAAGCCCTTTTACTACAAAAAACTACTGCAACTCCAACGCCAGTTGCTCGAACAAGCCGAAAACAACGGCTTCCCTTTTGCCAAAATTCAACTCGAACAAATACAAATTGACTCCAGCGGCGGCATTACAGCGCAACTGACCATCCTCCGCAATCAATTTATTACCTATAAAGACCTCAAAATTGTAGGTGATCTGAAACTGCCCGGACCATATCTCCGCAACTTCCTGGGCATCCAAAAAGGCAGCCCCTATAACCGCGCCCAAATACTTCGTTTGCGCGATCAGCTCCGTACCTTGTCTTTTGTAGAACAAACCGGCAATCCCAGCATCAATTTTACCGGAAAAGAGGCCACCATCAACCTGTTTTTAAATAAAAAACGCGCCAGCCGCTTCGATTTTATCATCGGTATCTTGCCCCAGTCGGACGGACGGCCGCTCCTAACGGGCACCTTAAATGCTGCGTTTCAAAATGCCCTCAATCTGGGCGAACGCATGTCTATCGAGTTCGAACGCCTGCGCCCTGAAACCCAACGCCTGGAAGTCAGTGCTGGTTTGCCCTATTTATTTGGGACCGCATTCGGGGTAGATGGCCAATTGCGGATCTACCGCCGCGATAGCAGCTGGGTGGATGCGCAAGGCGACCTGGGGATTCAATATTTTTTGCCGGGCGGCGATTATTTGCGCTTTTTTTGGGAAAACAAAAGTTCCGGCCTTCAAAAAGTGGACACCCTGAGCATTCAACAAACCAAACAATTGCCCACAAACCTCGACCTCCGACAAAACGGATTTGGCATCGAGGCCGTACTCAACCACCTTGATTACAGGTTCAATCCGCGCAAAGGATGGGCCATTTCCATCAAAGGGGTGGCGGGTTACAACAATGTGTTGCGCAACAACCAAATTGAGGCGATTAAATCGAGTGAAATACCTGCATTTAATTATGGTAGTTTATACGACAGCCTGGCGGGCAGAGTAACCCGTTATCGGGGCGAATTGCAATTGGAGTATTTTTTGCCGTTTTTTAAACGCAGCACCCTCAAACTAGGCATGCGCGCTGGCGGACTATTTTCCAATAAACCAATTTTTACCAATGAACAATATCGTTTGGGGGGCAACAAACGGTTGCGCGGATTCAATGAGGAAAGTTTATTTGCAACCCGTTTTGCCATTTTAACCGCCGAGGCGCGGTTATTACTGGGCCTCAACGCGTATTTTTCGGCTTTTGCCGATTATGCGTATATAGAAAACATCAGTTACCGTACCCGCTTGTTTAGCCGTCCTTTAGGTCTTGGAGTTGGGATGAATTTTGAAACAAAAGCGGGCATTTTTGGTATTTCCATAGCGGTTGGGCGGCAGGATATTGGGCAAGGCGTCGATTTCAGATCCACAAAATTCCACCTTGGGTATGTGAGTTTGTTTTGAGTCGTGCAATCGCACCTAAAAAACCTGAAAAACCGGGTTTACCTTTGCCCACCTATGGTTCCACTATCCGTCGTGATCATCACCTTCAACGAAGCCCGCAACATTGGCCGCTGTATCGATTCGGTACAAGCGATCGCCGATGAAATTGTGGTGGTCGATTCGTTTTCGACCGACCAGACGGAATCAATTTGTCGGGAAAAAGGCGCTCGGTTTGTCCAGCATGCTTTCGAAGGACATATTGAACAAAAAAACTGGGCACTCACGCAGGCGCATTACCCGCATGTGCTTTCCCTGGATGCAGATGAAGCCCTGAGTCCGGCGCTGACGGAATCCATTCAAAAAGTGAAACAAACTTGGGCGTTCGATGCCTATATCCTGAACCGACGCACCAATTATTGTGGACAATGGATTTGGTACAGCGGTTGGTATCCCGACCGTAAATTGCGTCTGTTCGACCGACGAAAGGGCAGTTGGGGCGGCCAGAATCCGCATGACAAAGTGGCCATGCAGCCAGGCATAATGGCGCAATGGATTAAAGGTGATTTGTTGCATTACAGTTATTATAGCGTCGCGGAACACTATGAACGCGCCAAAAAATATGCGCAAATTGCCGCACTTGCACGCCAACAACAAGGCAAACGCAGTTGGTGGGTTCAGGTGTTTTTGAGCCCGTTGGCTAAATTTATCCGAAATTATGTGATCAAAAGAGGCTTTTTAGATGGAAAAGCCGGACTCACCATTGCCTGGATCTCGGCCCTGGAAACCTATTGGAAATACGCAAGTAGACCCAAAAGTTGAAGGATAATATTGTCTTTCAGGTATAAGAAGATGCTAAATTGTGCGTTCTTTGTTCTAAAATAGAAAAACGATGAAATATTTGTTCCTCACAATACTCGTTGGTGGCATGCTGGCAGTTTCCTGCACACAAGGCAAAAAATCGCAATCTGCAAAAACGAATACTACTAAATCCAGTTCCGGTACATCCACCGCTGCCAATACCAAAGAAGTTAGCACAGGGATTGACTGGGCTAAATCCGACCGCTTGGCGCCCGTATTAGAAACTGCTCAAAAGCTTAAAAAACCGGTTTTCCTGGAATTTTATGCCACCTGGTGCGGCCCGTGTAAAGTCATGGATCGGGAAGTATTTAAAAAACCGGAAGTGTATAACTACCTCAACCAGCATTTTATCAGTTACCATGTAGATGTAGATGCCACCACTGGACGTGCTATTTCCGAAATCTATGAAGTGACCGGGATGCCTACCGTGGTATTCGTAGATCCTCAAGGCGTTGTACTCGAACGCGAACTGGGACTCATTACCATGGACCGCTTTAAAAAAGTAGCGGCTTCGGCGCTTAGTAAGATGAAGTAAACGCAATAGGCGCCTATTGCGTTTGCACCAGTCCGATCAATCCGGGCACTGTAAAGCTACTTTGTTCGCCTGTTTTTTGGTTTTTTACCGATAAAACACCTTCTGCAAGCTCATTTTCACCGATAATGGCTACAAATGGTACGTTGCGTTTGGCGGCGTATTCAAATTGTTTTTTCAATTTGCCATGTTCTGGATATAATTCGGCTGCAATACCGGCAGCACGCAATTGCATCACGCATTGAAAGCCGTAATCATGCGTCACTTCATCCATGCTGGCGATCAAAACCTGAATACTGGCATCCAGCGTTTCGGGAAACAGGTTGAGGCCGTCCATCACATCATAAATACGGTCGGCACCAAAAGATATTCCTACGCCTGAAAGTCCGTTTACCCCAAATACCCCCGTTAAGTCGGCATAGCGACCGCCGCCACCAATGCTGCCAATTTGGTACCCGATTGCCGAAACTTCAAAAATACAGCCTGTATAATAAGAAAGTCCACGCGCCAGGGTGATGTCAAATACCACCTCATTGCGCACCACGGTTTTACTTAACAAATCAAAAACGCGTTCCAATTCGGCAAGTCCTGCTTGTCCGCTTGGACTGTCGACAAAAGCGGTGCGTAAATTTTCGAGGGTGCCATCTTCCAGAATTTGTTCTATTTTGGTAATGGACGCATCGGGAATACCCCGTTCGCTCAATTCTTTGCGCACGCCTTCGATGCCCACTTTATCTAATTTATCGATGGCCACCGTCATGGTCATAAACTGATCGGGAATGCCTGCCGCTTCGGCGATGCCAAACAATATTTTGCGGTTGTTGATTTTAATTTTTACCGGCACACTCAATTTCGCAAATGCTTCATCATAAATGAGCGCCAGTTCGGCTTCAAACAAAAGACTTTCAGAGCCAATGACATCCGCATCGCATTGAAAAAACTCGCGGTAGCGCCCTTTTTGTGGCCGATCGGCGCGCCAAACCGGCTGAATCTGGTAGCGTTTGAACGGGAACGTAAGTTGGCCGCGGTTCATCACCACATAGCGGGCAAACGGTACCGTCAAGTCATACCGCAAACCGCGTTTGGCAATCGCCGCAGTGAGTTTACCTGCGTCTTTGGAGGCCAGCAAAGCCTCATCGGCATCTTTCAAAAAATCGCCGTTGTTCAGAATTTTAAACAACAGTTTGTCGCCTTCTTCACCGTATTTGCCCGTCAGGGTGCTCAGGTTTTCCATGGCCGGTGTTTCCAGGGGTTGGAAACCGAACTTTACAAACACCGAACGTATCGTATCAAATATAAAGGTGCGGCGGCGCACCTGCTCCGGCCCAAAATCGCGGGTTCCTTCGGGTAAACTTGGTTTTTGCATCTTTTTCAGCGCAACTTAAACAGTGAATCAAGTAAAATGGCCAATAGGAAAGACATCCTTACCTGTTTTTTAGTCCATGTAAGGATGTCTGTATCGTTATATGGATGGTGACAGGGCTATTAAATCGCCGCAGTAGCCATCGAACCAAATAACAAATTTTTGCCTGCGAGTGTGCCAACGATGATTAATGCCGCAAGACCGGTATAAATCGCCAATTTTTTGTGCTTATCCAGGTCGGTGCTCGCCTTTTTTGAAAAGGTGCGACCCAATTGGATCAATACGATCGCCAGCAACATCGCGGTGATGTGTTCCACGGCGAAATAGCGCAAAATCGGATCCTTCATCGCGGCACCCATGTTGGCAAATGCCGCTTTGGTGTAGCCACTGGTGCCAAAATACTGGATCAAGCCCAACAACAATTGTGTGTGTGCGGTGATCAACAGGATCAAGGAGGCAGTATTGTCTTCTTTCAAAAATGGTTTTTTGCCCAACCAGCCGCTCAAAGAGCGATAGAGCACAAAAACCATTGCTGCCAAAACTAAATACCGATTGTAACTGTGCAGAATATTGATAACAGATTGCATGAGCAAGATAGAATAGTGATGAAATTGTTTTTACACGGCCAGCAGTAAGGTGCAGCAGCGTCGGACAAAAGTAGCGAGAATGTGCTAAGTGCCCGTAATAATATGCGTGATAAAAATTATTGCCCTGCATTGTGACCCCAAAACCAAATGCTCGTATAAAGAAAAAAGCAAAAGTCCCGTTGGGTTTAAAACGATAATGACGCGTCTTGCGTATATAATTTTAAACCCCACACATCAAGATACACATTACAGTAGGAAGATTGTTTTCATTTAATTTTAGGAGTCCGCCCGACGAAAGTTAGGCGGTTATTCTTTTTTTATGCCTTAGGCTCTTCGGGGTTTTCTGTTTCCGGGACCGTTTCATCGGCAGGTATTGCCGGGTTAGTTTCCGACGCAGTTTCCGCTAGTGCTTCAACAATATTTTCAGCCGCAAGCGTTTCTTCAGCCGCCCGAATCTCGGCATGTATATCAAGTATTGACGCGATTTCAACGGGCTCCGGACCCGACTCCGATTTGGGCCCGCGTATCCCAAGCATTCGGAAAATAAACCCGTACAGACCCGCCACCCAGGTTTTATCGACCAAAAACGTGAGCAAGGTTGTCATAATGGTGGTACATAAAATAATGGAAAATACGATGGCTTGAATCATTTCCCCCCCTTCTACGCCTTGTTGTACCGGTAACGATGCCAAAACTGCTGCCCCAAGTCCTTTAGGAATCATCACGGCCATAAAAGCAGCGTCTTTCAGCGGTGTTTCGCGCGGAACCGACAAACGTACAATCGGAATGCGCACCAAATACAAGGCTGCGGTAATCGTTGCGCCTAGCATCAGCGGCCACCAGTCTTCCAAATGCACGGAAATGCCAATATAAACAAAGAAAAAAGTGCGCAATAAGAATACCGCTTCCGAAAAAAACGCGCGCTCAACTTCCGTCAGTGAAATCGGCTTTCGGGAAATGACATTTTTCATAATGGGCGGTCCCAGGACATCAATATTGCCGAGGGTAATGCCAAAACTCAAAGCGGCAATTGGGCCAGAGTAATTGAGCAATTCGACAATACCATATATGATAAACACAAAAGCAGGCGTGGTAAACACCGTGTTTTGCAGGGTGCGCATGCGATTGAGCAACACACTCCATAAAAATGCACCCACAATGCCCAACATGGCCGCCAAGATAAAGGCAGCAATCATTTGTCCGGTGACATAAGCCACATCGAAGCGCCCAATTTTATAGGCAGAAAGCAAGGTAAGCGGCACTGCGAGCGTGTACACATCGGAAAAAGCGGACTCCAGGACCAGGATCGTGCTCGTCCGTTTGGCCATTGGAAACGCTTTGGCTAACGTTGTAATCACGGCAGATGAAGTTCCGCCCACAATACTGCCCAGCATCAGCGACCGCAAAAGGCCCAGGTCCGTTGCAAAATACACGATGCTCCCTGCAACCAAACAAGTCGCCACAAAGTTATAAGTGGTAATTTTGGCAGTGCCACCGAGCGCGTTAATGAGCGGCTCCAAACGCTGGTCAATGCCACTTTCAAAAAGAATAAAAACAAGGGTAATGGTCGTGAAAACCGGCCCAACAGCCCCAAAAGTAGCCGTATGTACGGTGCCCGTGACAGGCCCCAGCAACAACCCAATCAAAAATAACCAAAGCACATCGGGTATTTTGGTACGGGTAAAGAGCGTCGCAAAATAATGCGACATAAAAATAGTAAGACCAACAAAGACAATCGTGAGTGCAGTAGGCATGTTCTGAGTATAGTTGCGCTGGGCAGAAGAAGGATGGGCTTGCAACACACAAATAACGACAAAAATTTCAATTTCATCATGGCCACCTCCAGCAAACTTAAAGACATGGAATTAAATCAAAATATGAATACCCGAAATCAAAATATTCTGCTATTCGATGGCGTTTGCAACCTATGTAATGCCTCGGTTCAGTGGATTTTACTGCGCGATAAAAAACGGGTGTTTAGATTTGCTGCTTTACAATCAGAAACCGGCGAAAAATTGCTTCAACAGTTTGGTCGTACCCCCGGATCGCTGGATACGGCAACACTGGTTTCCGGTAATCGCATTTTTCTGCGTTCCGATGCGGCCCTCGAAATTTGTCGGCAACTCGGTGGAATTTATTCCTTGGCAGTGGTGTTTAAAATTATTCCGCGTTTTATCCGAAATACCGTGTATAACTGGATTGCCCGTAATCGGTACCGTTGGTTTGGAAAACAGGAACAATGCATGCTGCCACGGCCGGAGTGGAAAGATCGCTTTGTTTAATCCAGAAACCTTACTTATTTTTACCGAAACTTATAAACCATGATGAACAATAGCCGTTCGCCGCGTCGCTGGATTATTCTGGCGGCGATATTCTTTCTTGCGCTGCTCCTTTATTATTCGCTGAGGCCCAAAACAGATCAAGGGCCTGCGGTGCTGAATATTCAAATGAATGCACTACCCAAAACCCTCAATCCATTTTTGAGTTCGCTGGGTGCAACTTCCCATTTGTGTTCCCGCATGATGCTCCCGCTCGGAATATTTGATGCCGAAAAAAGCACGCTGGAGCCCTTGATGGTCAAGGCAATTCCGCAGCCGCGTACGGTAACCGATGGGCCACAAAAAGGCCTGATTGCCTATGATTTTGAAATGTTGGAGGCTGCTAAATGGGACAATGGAACGCCGATTACGGGTTATGATTTTGAATTTACCTTCAAATTGGTATTCAATCGGGGGGTACAAGAAATGGATAAATGGCGGGGATATTACAATTATATTAAAGGGGTACAAGTGGATGCTGCCAATCCAAAGAAATTCACGGTGTTTCTTTCGGAGCCCTATATCTTGGGCGTTAGTTCTTTGTGCCAAATACCCCTCATGCCCGCATATGTGTACGATGCCGCAGGAAATTTGAAAGACATTTCACTTTCCAGCTTATTAGTTGAAAAACCCGATTCGCAATTACTTTCGGATCCGCGGTTAATTGCTGCCGCAACCGAATTTAAACAGCCAAAATATGGCAATGATCTTAATTTTATTAGTGGGTGCGGTGCTTATAAAATAACCCAGTTTACCGAGCAATTGGTAACCCTGGTCAAAAAAGACAATTGGTGGGGAGATGGTCTCGCAAGCAAGTATCCGTATTTGGCTGCTTACCCCAAGCAAATTAACTACAAACTTATTCGGGAAGAGCCTGCCATTGAAACCTTGCTCAAAACCAAAGAACTAGACCTGGTGTATGGCATAAATCCATCAAAGTTTAAACTTTGGGAACAAGACACCGCCATCAATAAATACTATAACTTTGAACAGCGCTGGGCACCTCAATACAACCGCTTACTATTAAACCTGACCAACCCCAAACTTTCTGATAAACGGGTGCGTCAGGCCATTGCTTGCGCCATTGATTACGACAACCTGATTGGCAATGTTTTCAAAGGTTTTGCAAACCGAATTGTAGCGCCGGTGCACAGCAGCAAATCCTATTATGCAAAATCAGTAAGTTTGTATCCATTTGATCTGCAACGCGCCAAAACCCTGCTCGCAGATGCTGGTTGGAAAGATACCAACGGCAATGGTATTGTAGATAAAAATTTGGGCGACGGTAAACAAACAGAGTTGGTAATCAATGTTTTAGCATCAACTTCGGTTTCGGTGGTAAAGGACCTGATAGAGGCCATTCGCGAAACAACCCGCCAGGCGGGTATTGATTTTGTTATAGAGTCTATGGACATAAGCCCTGCAACACTGCGCGCCATAACGGGCGATTACGAGGCATCTGTTAGTGCTGCCGGACTCAATACGGGCCTTGATGATTTCTATCAACAGTTCCATTCCAGCCAATTTGCACCCAATGGCGACAACCGCAGCCGCTTTTCGAATGCCCAACTGGATAGCCTGATTATGGCCATTCGCGTTTGCCAGGACGAAACAGCGCGCAGTAAAATGTACGTGGCGGCGCAAGAAATCATTCATGAAGAAGTACCTGAAGTGTTTCTTTTTTCTACCATGCAGCGCTTTATTGTGGCCAAAAAATTAAAATATGTGCTCACCCCTGAACGTCCAGGGTATTACGAATTCCTTTTCCAACTCAAATAAACTACCCAGGCTTACGATATAAGTCCAACTCGACACTCATCACTTTTCACTCACCACTCATCACTAAAAAATGGCTTTCGAAGTAGAAGGTAAACTCCACCGCATTTTCCCCGCCGAATCAAAATCGGCCAGTTTTCAGGCACGCGAGTTTGTATTAGAAGTACCCGATGGAAACTATCCACAATTGATTAAATTTCAGGCCGTACAAGATCGTTGTGCGATGCTCGACGAATACAGCGAAGGCGATAAAGTAAAGGTATCGTTCGATTTGCGCGGCAGAGAATGGAATGGTAAATACTTGACCAACCTGAATGCATGGCGTATGGAAAAAGGCAGCGATTCGGGCGGTGGCAACAGTACCCCTGCAAAGCCTACGCAAGACGACCGTTTCCCTACCGACCCATTCCCAAATTATTCAGACACGCCCCCGGCCAATACTGGTGGCAATATGGACGATTTGCCGTTTTAACGCATTTTCAAGATCAAACGTCTACAACGCGCAACCATGCTTTCTGTGCACCGCTTTTTGATCTTTTTGGTGATATGCTGCTCAACCCAGGCCTCGGCCCAAAAGTTGAGCAGCATCAGTACGCGCTGGAACGACGCTTTTGTGGAGTGGGACTTGTACACGATTCCACCACCCGATCCCAATGTCCCGGAGGATGACCCCGAATCCGAACCACCCGAAGAAGCAATAACAGGCGAACTTAAACAACGCTGGCTCAATGTGCGCGACGACTGGTCGGAATGGGATTACCAACTCGGCGAAGAGCAAGGCGTCATTAAAGTTAAATGGAAAGACAACCCCGGTGAATGGGAATTGCGTTCCTATCAAGGTGATATTATTACCATGCGCACCACCTTTCCCCGCAACTTTACCGAGTGGCGCATTACCGACAACAATGTTTCCCTGCAACTTAAAAGTAAATACACCACACAACTGGACGAATGGCTGGTAAATGACGCCACCGATGGCAAATTTTACCTGTACACCCTCCGCCCGGGTGATCCGCGCGATTGGGCAATTGACGATCAATTGGGGCCGCGCATCTCGCAATCCATGAAACTCGCCCTGGTGTTCCTGGTCATCATCAACAGCGTTCCCCGCATTTAATTTTAGGCAAAAAGGCCACCTACAATCGGCAAACTTTTGCGCCGTGGCCAAATCAACAATATGCTACCTACAAATACCACCAAGGCAAGGTAAAACAACAGACCACCGTCGCCCTTGATTTCAATGCCTAAAATGGCCAAATGGCTCAAAATCGCGCCGCTCATTACCCCCAGCGCTAAAACCGCACCAATCCCGGTAGTTGCCGGATACAGAATAAGCACCGCTGCAATTAATTCAATTACGCCCGATCCAATGCGCCCAACTGGCTCTGCCCCAAGAGTAGAAAAAATATAGCGGCTTTCCTCTGCGCCCGTAAACTTGAAATAAAGGGTTTGTAACAAAATGCCTGCAACGACGACACGCAGCAAAAGATCGAAACTGAATTTCATAAAAGTTGTTTGTTTTGTGAATAGGTTGGTTGATTTCCGAACAAATGTCGCCCTTTTCTTATGAGTCGATTGTCCGTGCGACTACATTTCAGTATGCCGCTTGTTGCTTTTTGCAAAAAAATATCGGCTTGCGGACAGATCAAACGGTATCTTGCAGCTTCAAATGCGCGTATCATGGTTGCGTTTCTAGATAAAATTAACAATTCGGACAAATTGGTTTTGGTCGATTTCTGGGCCAACTGGTGCGGTCCCTGTAAGGCGATGTTTCCCGTACTTGATGCGCTACAGCAGGAAATGCACCCACAACTGGATATTATAAAGGTGGATGTCGATGAATACCTCGACCTTGCCGTTTCTATGAAAATCATGGGGGTTCCCACGTTTATTTTATTTAAAAACGGCGTGGAGTGCTGGCGCGAACCCGGCACTTTTACAAAAGAAGCGCTGAAAAAAATGATTGAACCATTCGAAACATCATGCGCACTATAAGCATTTTTATTCTGGTACTTTTTTTGGGCGGACTGGGCTGCGCCAACGATGCTGCAACCGAAAAACGGGCCGAAACAGCAACACCTGTCCCTGTAGCGCAGGTTTCGAAGGTAGAAACGGAATACCTGCTGGGCAAATTTGACCCAACCGAACATCCGTCCTTTGTAGCCGTGGGGAAGCCTTACACCGACAAGCCGGGCATGTACTTGCACAAAGAAACTTTTGAGGCGTTTAAAAAAATGTTTGCGGCAGCACAAAAGGACAAGGTAAACCTTAAAATTATCTCCTCAACCCGCACATTTCAACAACAAAAACAAATTTGGGAAGGGAAATGGACGCGTTTTGCTAAAGATGCGCCAGGTGCTGAGCAACGCGCGCGCAAAATCCTGGAATACTCGGCCATGCCCGGTACTTCACGCCACCATTGGGGGACCGATATTGATCTCAATGACCTGAATAATCCGGCTTTTAAAAAAGGGGGCAAATATGCCAGTACCTACGATTGGCTGCAGCAACATGCAAGCGCATTCGGTTTTTGCCAACCCTACACCGCCAAAGGCCCCGAACGGCTCCACGGATACGAAGAAGAACGCTGGCACTGGAGCTATACACCCCTTGCGGGCGAATTGCTCGGCCAATATTTGCAAACTATTAAAAATGAAATGATTACAGGCTTTCAAGGTGCTGAAACGGCTACCAAAATTGATGCCGTTACACATTTCGTTGCCGGAATTAATCAAAATTGTAAGCAAAACTAAAAAACGGTCACGATGGCTTATACTGAATCCGTAATGCTGCCACTCGGTACCATTGCGCCACCCTTTGAACTTTTGGACACCGTTAGTGGTCAAAAACGTACCCTCCAGGATCTGATCGGTACCCGCGGTACGCTGGTAATGTTTATCTGCAATCATTGCCCATATGTACTGTACGTCAACGACGAAATTGTACGCATCGCCAAGGCCTATCAGGCACAAGGCATCGGCTTTATCGCCATCAGCAGCAATGATGTGGAGGCGCACCCGGAAGACGCACCCGATAAAATGACCGAACAAGCGCATGCGGTTGGCTATACCTTTCCGTACCTTTACGACGAAAATCAGGAAGTCGCCCGCGCATACGATGCCGCCTGTACCCCCGATTTTTATTTGTTTGATGCAGATTTAAAATTGGTGTACCGCGGCCAACTCGATGATAGCCGGCCAAAACGCAACCCGGTACCCATCACCGGCGCCGATTTGCGCGCAGCACTGGAGGCATTACTGCTCGGACAACCTATTGCAACCCAGCAACGTCCATCGGGCGGATGTAACATTAAATGGAAAACAACTTAAAATTTAACATCAATTGAACCAAGATATGAACTTGCGCCCCGCACAAATTACCGACGAACTAATCCATGATTTTATTACCGCTGCAATGCTTGAAGATGTTGGCGCAGGAGATCATACCTCTTTAGCGACCATTCCCGCAGATAGCAGGAATAAGGCTGTGCTGAAAGTGAAAGATTATGGCGTTATTGCCGGCATCGAACTGGCACAATATATTTTTCAGCGCATGGACCCAAGCAGTACTTTAACGATCCATAAAGTGGATGGCGAGGATGTACTTTATGGCCAACAGGCATTTGAGGTAGAAGGGCACACCCGCGCTATTTTGCAGGCCGAACGTTTGGTACTGAATTCTATGCAGCGCATGAGTGGTATCGCCACCCTTGCAAGCCGTTTTGCCTTTGAAGTGGGCGATTTGCCTGTAAAAGTGCTCGATACGCGCAAAACCACGCCGTTGATCCGGTTTTTGGAAAAATGGGCCGTCAAAATAGGCGGTTGCGAAAACTACCGCTGGGGTTTGTACGACTGGATTATGATTAAAGACAACCATGTAGACGCTGCAGGCGGGGTACAACAAGCCATCGAGCGCGCGCATGCGTACCAGCAGGAACACAACCTGAGCCTGGGCATTACTGTTGAAGTACGCAACTTGGTAGAAGTACGCCAGGCCCTGGAAGCAGGCGGCATCACCCGCATCATGCTCGATAATTTCGAAATTCCGATCCTGGCAGAAGCTGTCGCGCATGTCAATGGACGGTTTGAAACCGAAGCCTCTGGCGGTATCACCTTGCACAATGTGCGCAAATACGCCCATACCGGCGTGAATTTTATCTCGGCAGGTTCCCTCACGCACTCTGCCCTTCCACTTGATCTTAGTTTGAAAATTGTTCGTTAGTTCACCACCAATTTGCGGTTATCATGCCAGAAAAAGGAATACCTACCGTCGATCTTTCCCAGTTTGTTCAGGGTAATGCCGAACAGCGCGCCACTTTCGTGCAAGCGCTGGGCCATGCTTTTCACCATGTAGGATTTGTTGCGGTGGTCAACCACGGCATTCCTAAGAGTCTGGTGGATGCATTTTATGAAAATTCGAACCGCTTTTTTGCTTTGTCCGACGAGGTAAAAAGGAAATATGAGGTGCCAGGCATGGCCGGACAACGCGGCTATACTTCTTTTGGAAAAGAACACGCCAAACAATCAAAAGTAGCCGATTTAAAGGAGTTTTTCCAAATTGGCCAGGAAGTACCTGCCGGACATCCTTTAAAAAGTGCCTACCCAACGGATAATGTGGTGGTGGCTGAAGTCGCTGATTTTGCTGCTTTAGGACTCGAATTATACCGCCAATTTGAAATTGCAGGCGCGCAGTTGCTCAAAGCCATTGCTATTTTTCTCAAAATTGGTGAAAACTATTTCGATGATAAAATCGAACATGGTAACTCTATTTTGCGCTCCATTTATTACCCGCCGATTACCGAAGAGCCCGCCAGCGCCATCCGCGCCGAGCAACACGAAGACATCAACCTCATCACCTTGCTCGTTGGGGCCAGCGCAGGTGGTCTGCAATTGCTCAATGCCCAGGATACTTGGGTGGATATTATGCCTGAAGATGACGAAATTGTCATCAATGTGGGCGATATGTTGCAACGTCTTACCAATAATTACCTGAAAAGTACCACCCACCGCGTGGTCAATCCGCCGCGCACATCCTGGCACTTATCGCGCCTGAGCATTCCATTTTTCCTGCACCCGCGGGTTACCATGGATCTGACTTGTTTACCTTCCTGCGTAACGGATGAAAATCCATTGCATTACGCGCCAATTACGGCTGGGACGTATTTGGATGAACGGTTGCGGGAAATTGGGTTAAAGAAGTAAGGGCGCAATTATTGATTCAAAAACACCCGAGCACCCAATGCAACACCTATACTAAATGGATTGCTGTTGTAACTGGCCAGGTTTCCTTTGAAGGCCTTGTTTACGATATACCGAAAACTGGGCTGAATAAAAAGAAAATGGCCGCATTTCGTTTGATGTTCCCAGCCTAAGCCCAATCCAAAGCCTGGACTGTTCCTAACTGGCCAGCAAAGTGGGTAGGAAAAACAGGCAAATAAAGGTGATATGCTTCATCGGATAAATGTTAAGGTGGCTTGAACCCTCAAAGTTAAGAAATCCGGCAAATAGTTAACCATCCCGCAATATTCCTTTTCCGTACCTTTCGCTTTTATTTTGCTACCCATTAATGATATCGGATTAGGATGGATAAACGGCTTTTTTTGATGTTTTTTTGCCTGGCTAACGCTTGGCATACCCAGGCGGCCCTAATTTATGGCACCTTTCGCAATGCCTTTTCGAGTGATCGGGTTGGTATGATTGTACCGCATTATTATATTGATGGCAAAAGTGACACCTACCGCAGAGAACTGGATTTCAGGATGGAGTTTTCCTTTGAATTCGACTTGACGGAGCCCCAACTCGTGTTTTTAGAATTCAATGAGGAGCGCTTGCCCTTGTTTCTTTCCCCGAACGATACCCTGGAATTGCGTGCGGATGCTTTTAAATTTCCACTTGTTGCTCAGTTTTCTGGAAAAGCGGGTGCCAACAACGCGCTGCTCCAAACTTATTTGCGGGAAAACCTGCAAGATTTTGATGAGTTTAACAATGTGCGCTTTAAAATAGGGCAATGGTGGGCAACCGTGGAGGTTCCGATGAATCAAATGATGGAGGCCTTGTCGCCTGGTCCGTTTCGCGATTCCATGGACCACCGGAAATTGGCAGCGACCACCTTATTGGACGAATTTAATACCCAAAATCCCAATGCTTTGAGCAGCGATTTCCGCGCGTTTTTATCTGCTGAAATAACCTATTATTGGGCTTACCACCTTTTGGTGTATGGTCATGTGTTTGGAAATATTCACCGGGTAGATGCGCCCTTTTTTGATTTTTTATATGAAGCACCTACCCAGCATCCGATGATTGGCAGCGAATGGTACCGCCAATATTTGTTGGCATTGATGGCGCGACAACAGTCAAAATCAGATAAAACGGATCGGTTTTGGGCAGGTCAATATGAACGCTCCGGAACCTTGCTGGAAGGCAAACCCCTTGCCTTTTTTCGTTCTGAAATGATCAACATCGCATTTTCCATTGAACTTTACCGCGAAATTTTGCCACTTTTTAACGATTTTATGCAAAATAACCAGGTGCCGGGTTATGATGAAAAGGTGGCCGACTTGTATCAAAAATTTGCAAAAGTCTCCCCCGGAACACCCGCACCGCGCTTTTCTGGATTGGATGCCAATGGGAATACCGTCGATTTGTCTCAATTTAAAGGTAAAGTGGTATATTTGAATTTTTGGGCCAGCTGGTGCGGTTCTTGTATTAAAAAAATGGAGTATTTGAATGCTTTTGTGCCAGATTTTAAGGCAAAAGGCATTGAAATGATCAATATTTCAATCGATGCAAGCCCTGAAAGCTGGAGAGACGCATTGGCGGCAAGGGCATTCGAGGGATATAATATGTTGGCCAGTGCCGGCAAGCCTCAAAATATCGCAAAGGTTTATAGCGTCGAAGCCATTCCACAATATTTTATCATTGACGCGAAGGGCGCTTTTGCCGATAAAGCAAGAGGAAACCAGCCGGCCGATATTCGATCGAAGCTATTGGAATTTGCACACTAATCGCACCCAAAACATGCTCAACCAACAAAACAACCTTTACCCCAAACTCCAGGAAGCCAAACGACTGGGGGAGAAAAAATTTGCAGTCCTCCTGGATCCCGACAAACTCCGCCTCAAAAAACTGGAACAAACCCTCGATCTGGCCCTCGAATGTGGTGTTGATTACTTCTTCATCGGCGGCAGCTTGGTGGTGAATAACATGCTGGATGCACTGCTAACGAATATCCGGCAGCGCTGCGATATTCCCCTGATTCTTTTTCCGGGCAATTCTTTTCAACTGAGTTATCGAGCCGATGCGCTCCTGTTTTTATCGCTCATCAGTGGCCGTAATCCGGAATTATTGATCGGGCAACACGTTATTTCGGCTCCTTTTCTGAAAATGTCACCCCTCGAAATCATTTCCACCGGCTATATGCTGATTGATGGCGGCGTAACCACTTCTGTCCAATATATGTCGAATACGTACCCCATTCCGGCAGCAAAGGACGATATTGCGGTGTGTACAGCCCTAGCAGGCGAGATGCTCGGCCTCAAACTCATGTACCTTGATGCCGGTTCGGGCGCCCTCAATCCGGTGTCGGAAAGCATGATTGAAGCCGTAAGCAGTGCCATCCAAATACCTTTAATTGTGGGCGGCGGCATTCGTACGCCCGAAAAAGTGGCGGCCAACCTGAAAGCGGGCGCCGATGTAATTGTGGTGGGTAATGCCCTTGAAAAAGATCCGGTGTTGATCCGGGAGATGGTGGCGGCGGTGGCGGTGTAGAGGGGAGTTCCGCAGAGTTACGCGGAGGTACGGAGGTGCACAGAGAAAAACTCCGTGAATCTCCGTACCTCTGTGCTTCTCCGTGGAACCCTTTTTAACCATCATTGAAACTTTCCCCCCAAAACCAGCGTTTTGAAGCAGAAGAATAGCATATGCAAACTGGAACCGTTATAAAATCTACCGGAAGTTGGTACGATGTACGCATGGATGCGATAGCGCCTGAAACTGGCCCTGGTATCGTGTACAAATGCCGCATTATCGGCAAATTCCGCCTCGACAATATCCAACTCACCAACCCGGTAGCGGTAGGAGACCGTGTATCCGTTGAAACCGACGATGATGCCGGAGAAGGACTGATTAAAAAAATACTGCCCCGCGTCAATTATGTCGTGCGCGCCTCTCCGCGCCGCAAACACGACCTGCACCTACTGGCAGCCAACATCGACCAGGCTGTACTCATTGTAACCATCGTAAGCCCCACTGTAAAACCTGGGTTCATCGATCGTTTCCTCGTCATGACCGAGCGCCATGAAATTCCTGTGACCATCGTATTTAATAAAATGGACTTGTGCGATGAGGAGGACTTGGCCCTTTTCATGGAAATGCGGGAAGTGTACGAAAAAATCGGCTATCAAGTATTGGCCACCTCCGTGCTGGAGCAACGCGGATTGCAGCCCTTACGCGATACCCTCGTGGGCAAAACCACCCTCGTCAGCGGCCAGTCGGGCGTAGGCAAAAGCAGCCTCGTCAATGCCATTCAGCCACAAATGGACCTGCGGACCAACGAAATCAGCGATTATTCGGGCAAAGGCCAGCACACCACCACCTTTGCCGAAATGTTCGAACTCGATTTTGGCGGCCGTATTATCGATACACCGGGGATGAAAACCCTGGGTTTCAACGACAAAGATTCGCACAACATCGCCCACAGTTTTCGGGAGTTTTTTGCCCTTTCCAGCAAATGCCGCTTCAGCAGCTCCTGCCTGCACCGCAACGAACCCGGTTGCGCCGTACACGAAGCCCTGCGCAACGGCGAAGTGAGCGAACTGCGCTTTAGCAATTATTTAGGCATACTGGACGAGGTGGAATCCCAGAATTATTGGGAAAAAGATAAGCGGGTGAATTAAAGGGGCGCCGCAAATGCCGTCGAAACTTGTAATTTTGTGGGAAAGAAAAATTAACACCCACGCATGTTATCCAATCAAATCAGCGCCTTTGAATACGTTTCAATCCTGGTTTCCATCATTTTAGGCTTGGGCATCACCCAAATCCTATCCGTGGGCCTGGCTAGCGCGGGGTTCTACCCCGTGCTCCGATCATTCGGGTTCTACCCGAGCCAACAAAAACACATAATCGTCAGATTATCAATTATATAGCAGAAGTACTGACGCTGTAAAAATAGCCAGAAATTTTAGGGGTAGAACCCCAAGGATAGGAACACGGGGTAGAACCCCGCGCTAGCGAGGTGGTAAACCTGAAGAATTGGAACCCTGCTCTAGCCTGGAATCCCCACACAAGCCAGTAGAACCCCGAACCTTCAATATTCGAAATTCCGTGTTCGATATTCGATATTCTATACCACTTCCATCACTGTCCCACACTTCCCACAAGTCCGCAGCGCTTCATCGGCCATATAGGTGCCGATCGCTTCTTTGATCTGGGTGCCAATATCTTTCAACGGAAAACTTGCCTCGTGCAGCGGATTGCCGCATTTTTCGCAAAACCACATCAATTTATCCATTTCACCTGGGTTGCGCGGGCGCTCCAGCACCAAACCCACGGTACCAGCCGGACGTTGCGGCGAATGTGGTATACGCGCCGGCAACAAAAACATTTCGCCCTCGCGGATGTCAATGGTTTCCGGCTGACCTTGCTCGTTGATAATTTTTACCTGAATATCGCCTTCCAACTGGTAAAAAAGTTCTTCCCCATCTTCCCAATGGTAGTCTTTGCGACCATTGGGTCCCCCCACAATCATCACGATAAAGTCGGCATTATCAAGATAAATCTGTTTGTTGCCCACCGGGGGCTTCAACAAATGACGGTTTTCGTCGATCCAGGCCTGGAGATTGAATGGTTTGGCAATTGGCATAAGGCATCAAATTTGGTGAATTCGAACAGCAAATATAGTAGACTGTTTTTGTCGTTTTACGCCACAACGCAACAAGTCTATTGGCTTAAAGCAAAAAATACTACGTTTTACTCCGCATGCGAATAATCGGACAAATCATTTCCT
>JBBAVI010000025.1:0-45528 GCA_040397785.1 Saprospiraceae bacterium
ATTGTCTGTATTTTTGACCCTAAATGTACATCAAATGGGAATTACACCCAATTTAGATTTATTCGCCGTGATCATTGATTCACTTCCAATTATCAATGGGAACCGGTTAACCGCAAAGCAACTTTTTGACCATTTTCGGAAAAACATCAATGATTTTGCAACCAAATTCGATCCATACAGTGACCCATATGACAAAATTCTTTGGGAAAGTGAAAATCCGTTAGGAGCAGTAATTACAATTACTATGAAAGATTATAAAATCACCCCATTTGTTGATGCCGATGGTGATGTTATTGTATCTCAATATGAAGAATGTTGTTGGATTTTCACTACGTTGAGAGGTCCTGTATATGAAAGTGGTTATCATCCAGTTAGTGGAAACAGGCAATTTGGATATGTAGTACAAAATGGTAAGACAATCATTTATACCAAAGGTGCAGATAGAACAACCAATTGGTATCACGGCCTTAATGATAGTCAGATAGCATTTGAATCTGCGGATGAATTATGGCGTGGAATGCAAGAAAAGATGAAACAATACGTTAGAGTAAATGCTGGAAAGATAAGTGCAATGGAAACCTATGAATTTACATTTCGCCCAAACTGGTCTGATGTTAAGGAAATTCTTATGTCTAATTACCCAATCACAAACATTCCGTGCCATTGATTAATTCCATATTTATAAATAATATCATAGTCTTGTTTTTCTTGAAGTTGTTTACTGCAATTTCAATGTTCATACTATTTGAGTATGTATTTGGCCTTTTTAATGGCGACCATATTGAAACCTATTATTTATGGCTTTTTTTTATAGGTGAGCTGTTAATGAGCGCTATCTGGTCAGTCATGCTATATTTTTTATATGTATTAATTTTTTGGAGCATTACGAGAAGAAAATTATTTGCATTTATTATATCCTATTTTTTATTATACACTTTGGAGTTGCTCCTATCTAATACAAGAAAGTTAAGAAACCTAATTTTTGGCAATAATGGTCTGGATATAGAACTTTTGGGTTATTCTATCTTTGGAATGATATTTTCCTGCTTTATCTTTATTCAACTTTATAAGGTTATAGGAAGTAAAATCATAAAACGCCCAACGGTACTCCCTTGATATCACGCGAAACCTTGGATAAAATATTGACAGGAAACGTGTTCTATTTATGGCGCCCTGCTTTTTTTGCCGGCACGCTGGCGCGCGCGTTTTTCCGTCCATGGGCTTTCGCCCATTCTGGGCTTGGGCGTTTCTTGGAAATGGGAAGATTGGATGAAGGTATTGGGGTGTATTTTTTTGCAGTGAGGGTGGCATCCCCGCTCAAAAACTGAAACATTTTTTTACGTTCAGCGCCACACTCTGAGCCTTTAAAACGTTTTTACCCATAGTTTCTTCTATAAATTTAAGTAGCGATATGTCTGCAATTCAATTAGCCCTTGCAAGCACCCGGTATTATCGGTCCCTGATTTTGCTTTTTGTACCAGCGCTTTTATTCGGGATTTTGCTTTATTTTTACAAAGATCATCCCAAATTGGCCCTGGGTGGTTCCATTTCAGCGCTGCCCTGGCAATTTTATGTAGTCGCAATTTTTGGCATTATTGCTACAGTAGGTGGCGTGCTGGATTGGCGCTACCACCGAAACCCGTTAAATATGAAAATTCCCAAAAAGGAACGGGATGCCGAAGCAGCAGCATTGGGATTGGGAGGCGTACCCATGTTTTTTTTAATGTGGTTTGCCATGCTGAGCGATTCACCCCAGTTTTTTTTGGTACCCATTATTTTTCAATTGATCTTTACGGTGGTGGCGATTAGTTACGACGAGTTTGTGTTTCACATCAAACGCTGTGGCCCTTTAGAGAATTGGTATCATCGCATGTTGGTGTTTGGAAACGGGCTTGCTTGGATGGCCTGGTTTCATTTTATATATGTGCGATGAACAGCAAGCAATTGTTGCGGATCAGTACCACCCTGTTTGAAGCAAGACCCGAGCAAGTAGAAGACGTTTTTTCTCCCCATATTTTCGCAATCGGGGCACTATGGATGGCTGAAAGGATGGGCGTGGTAAATCGGTTGGATAAACACAAGCATAACCAATTGTTTATCTATTATGGCCTGCTGAAATATGGAATTTGTGTGGGCGTATTTATAGGGACATTTTTCTTGCTTTGGCATTTGCAACCGTGGTTGATTCCGCTTAGCATTTTGGTTTTTTATTTGTGTGAGATCCATTTTTTGTTCTTGTTCCCATTGTTGATTGATCAGGTGCCTCGTCCGGTTTGTGTCAGCGTCCGCATGACGTATCGCATGGGATTGATTCGAACAGCATTTACCGTGATGCATATTGGTTTTTTTATGGTTTCGGGGCTGTTTCAGTATAAAAATCCTTTCAAAAAATGGCATATCGGGTGCCTGGCCATTGTAATTTGGTATCAGCATGAAGTTAGAAATCGGTTACCAGCCTACCTTTGAGATTCGACGTATTCAATTTCCACTGGATATAAAAGGTTCTTGCAGTATTTTATACCTGTCAGACTTCCATTTGAATCGCTTTGGCGCAAAGTTGGTTGCGCACGTGCTTGCATGTGTACAGGAACTCGATCCGGATATTATTTTATTGGGCGGCGATTACTTGGATACCCGTGCTGGTTTTAAACATTTCAGGGTGTTTTTGGAGGCCATTGCATCCCGGCAGCATGTTTTTGCCATTGCCGGCAACCATGACTTTTTTTTCGGCATCCAAAAAATCAAAAAGTTAATGGCCGATTGTAAGGTTTGTTTTCTTGAAAAAAGCGCGGATGTTATTGATTTACAAGGGTTTAAGGTCCAGATTTCAAGCATCCACGCTGTGAATGAAACCACCGGGGCAGATTTAAATATCTTATGTCTGCATCAGCCTATTTCCCTTAAAGCAGGGAGACATCCTTATCAGTTGGTTTTTGCCGGACACTTACATGGAAGTCAATTTGTTTTTTGGCAAACGCCGCAAGGGCTTTACCCTGGTCGGTGGTTTTATACCTGGAATCGGTTGCAGGATTGGCACGATCACTGTTTATATATTATCAGTAAAGGCTTGGGTGATACCTTGCCGATCCGGTATAATTGCAGGAAGGATATGATTTTTGTTCGGGTTGTAGCCTACGAACCAGATATTCAAATTTTTGAGGACGACCTCAAAACAAAAAGAAAATAACATGAAACATATTCCTACCAAATGTCCAATGTGTGGTGGAGAAGTAAATGCGGGCACCACCACATTTACCGTCGATTTAACAACCGGTGTGATTGTTGTTCGTAATGTTCCGGCCTGGGTTTGCAACCAATGCGGTGAAGACTGGATTGAGGATGAAGTAACGGCAAAACTGGAAGTGATTACGCTACGAGCCAAATCACAAAATACGCAGTTGGAAATGGTGTCCATGTGATGTCATGAGAAGAAATTGTCTTTTCATAGATTCGAAGGGTTTCCCGTTCAATTTCGGCCCTTTTCATCATTTCTGACCGTATAAACTCAAATACTTCTGGGGAAAAACTGCTTTTCAGGTTTTTTTCGAAGTAAAACAACATTGTTTCCGAATCTGTTAGGTAGGGATTTTGTTTTTTGGCATTGTATCGAATGCTATCAACCCCAAATTGAAAGAGGTCGCATAGTATTTGTGCTTTTTGCGTGGGAGAGCGCGCACTATACCAACGGGCGTAAGCGAGTTCAGCCTCGCCTAAAACGGTTGATAGATCTGAATTTTCCATTATATAACATTTATACAGCAATAATAAACACAAGTTGACTTTAGTCCAAGTTTAAGTTCAATTAAAGCGTTAGTTATTCAACAACACCTATAAATGATGCGTTATATTTGGCGGAATGTGGGTAAATTCACCCACATTCCGCCAAATATAACATAGGCATTGCCTGAAATACAGCATTTAGTACAACTAGCCGTGGCGCCTATTTAAAAATAGCCTGCCAATTAACATCCGCCTTGGCTTTCAAACCAGCCTCTTCCGCATTCCATTTGGTCAGGGTATTGTTGTACCAAGTATGAAAAAACAGGTACAATTTGCATTACCCCGCTAAAGCGCAATATAATTTCGCGTACTTTGGCCCCAACTCCTTCCTTGGATGATCCCTCGGGGTAATACCTTATTTTAAACTACCAACACCCAGTTTGCACTAAAACCTTAATTTTTATGAAATTACTTGTTCAAACGCTGTTGCCTGGCAGCTCTACGGCGATACCCTGCGCATCTGGGAAACTAAAAACATCGGTGCCGAGGGCGACCTCCCCGAATATAAAGTGACCACCTTACACGGCACTTACCTGAAGTCGAAATAAACGAAAACATCGCATGCACAACAAACTTGTACTTTGGTCTATTACCGTCGGATTGGGCGGTTTTCTTTTCGGTTTGGACACGGCCGTGATTTCCGGCGCCGAACAAGACATTCAAAAACTTTGGAACCTCGACAGCTGGAGCCACGGCCTGGCAGTAGCGATGGCCCTGTACGGCACGGTCATTGGCGCTGCATTTGGGGGCGTTCCCGCCGATAAATACGGACGCAAAAAGACGCTTTTCTGGATCGGTATTTTGTTTTTTGTCTCTTCTGTGGGTGCTGCACTGGCCCCGGAAGTCAATTCTTTTATGCTGTTCCGCCTCCTGGGCGGTCTGAGTATTGGCGCTTCCTCGGTGGTGGCCCCCGTATACATTTCTGAAATTGCCCCACCCAAGTTTCGTGGGCGCATGGTAATTGCCTTCCAAATGAACATTGTGATCGGTATTTTGATCGCATATGTATCCAATTACCTGTTGGAAGGCGGCGAAAACGACTGGCGCTGGATGCTGGGCGTGGTAGCACTCCCCTCTTTGATCTTTTCCTTGATGATGCGCAGCACGCCCGAAACACCGCGGTGGTTGCTACTGCACAACAACGACGAAGCCGAAGCCCGCAAGGTACTGGCGATTACCGCCCCCGACAATGTGGATCAGGCGGTGGAAGAAATTCGCGCATCGGTAGATGCTACGCCTAAAAGTGGCGTGCAAGAGCGCTTTTTCTCTCAAAAATACCGTTGGCCCATCATTTTAGCGTTTTTATTTGCCTTTTTCAACCAGGTTTCAGGCATCAATGCGGTGATTTATTACGCGCCCCGCATTTTTGAAATGACCGGTTTGGGTAAGGGCAGTGCCTTGTTGTCGACTGCAGGTGTGGGCGTTGTCAACCTGATTTTCACCATCCTGGGCTGGTACCTGATCGACCGTTTTGGCCGCCGCGTGCTGATGTACATCGGTTCGATTGGTTATATTGTATCGTTGGCCCTGATCGCGCGTGCCTTTTTCACGGAAGATTACGCACCGGTGCCTTTGTTTGTGTTCGCATTTATCGCATCGCATGCCATTGGACAAGGTTCGGTGATCTGGGTGTTTATTTCCGAAATTTTCCCCAACAGTGTACGCGCATCGGGCATGGCCTGGGGCAGTTTGACTCATTGGGTTTTTGCGGCCCTCATTGCCAATGTATTCCCGGTATTTGCCGATCGCTGGGGAGGAGGACCAATTTTTGCCGTTTTTAGCGCCATGATGGTGTTCCAATTGCTGTATGTGGCCTTTTTAATGCCTGAAACCAAAGGGGTATCACTGGAAGATTTACAAAAACAACTGACGAAATGATTACCCGTTCCTATTTGAAACGGTGCGGATGGACAACCCTGGCGGTGCTGTTTTTGTCCATGCTGTACCTGCCCAACCACCTATTGGCACAATTGAAAGCAGCACCTAAATCGCCCGCTACCCCACGACCGAACGAACAATATCGCCCAAATTTCCATTTCACACCGCCTGCTCATTGGATGAACGACCCCAATGGTTTGGTCTTTTTGGACGGTACGTTTCATTTGTTCTACCAGCATTATCCCGACGGGGTGGTTTGGGGACCGATGCATTGGGGGCATGCGACCTCCAGCGATATGTTCCATTGGGAGGATCAGCCCATTGCCTTGTATCCCGATAGCCTGGGCTTGATTTTTTCCGGCAGCGCGGTGTATGACGAAAAAAACACCAGTGGCTTAGGTAAAAACGGGAAAGGCCCCCTGGTCGCCCTGTTTACCTACCACAACATGCCTTTGGAAAAATCGGGCGGCGAAGCCTTTCAGTATCAAGGACTTGCGTACAGCAATGACCAGGGTAAAACCTGGAATAAATATGCGGGCAATCCGGTGATTCCGACGCCAAAAGGCGCACGCGACTTTCGCGATCCGAAAGTAATTTGGGATGCCCGCATGCAACGATGGGTAGTTGCGTTGGCCGTGAAAGACCATGTTGAACTTTGGACGGCCCCCGATTTAATCCATTGGACCTACCAGAGCAGTTTTGGGGCCAATCTGGGTGCGCATGGCGGCGTCTGGGAATGTCCGGATTTGTTCACCTTGCCGATACAAGGCAGTAAAAAGCAAAAATGGGTCTTGTTGGTGAGTATCAATCCTGGCGGACCCAACGGGGGTTCGGCCACCCAATACTTTGTAGGCGATTTTGACGGCAAAGATTTCAAGTTAGATCCTGCCTTTTCGGCCCAATTACAACGCGAAAAGGCCGTTTGGTTAGATTGGGGCCGCGACAATTATGCAGGTGTTACTTTTTCCAATTTCACCGGTGCAAAAGGCGAACGTTTGTTCCTCGGCTGGATGTCGAACTGGGATTACGCCCAGGTAGTGCCCACCGGCAGTTGGCGAAGTGCAATGACCCTGCCGCGTAGTTTGTCCCTCAAAAAATTTGGCACCGATTGGCGTTTGCGCGGCGTACCCGGACCGACCCTGCAAATGCGTGACAAACAGTACCTGTCGATGGGACCAACCTCCTTGGAAATCCCGGTCGAACTCAACCCACGCACGAGCATCCGCCCCGACGCGATGGAACTTGTCCTGGAATTTGAATTACCCGCTGACACTGCTTGCAAAGTGGGCGTCGAACTCCGCAACAGCCTCGGCGAACGCTACCGCATTGGATACGATGTGGGCGCTCAACACTTTTTCAGCGACCGCACACAGGCCGGTAAAAACGATTTTTCCAAGGCTTTTGCCAACAAAGTGTCTACCGGACCGCGTTTGGAAAAAGACCGGATTCTAAAAATGCACCTGTATTTTGATACAGCCTCCTGCGAACTTTTTGCCGACAACGGACTGTTTCAAATGACGGAAATCTATTTCCCCACCCAAAATTTCAATGCGGTGCAGGTGTTTAGTACAGGAAAAACCGCTGTTTTGCGCAAATTGGAGGCTTTTGGGGTAAAACAATAACCTTTAACGCTCCAAAATCCAATATAATAACCTGAAAATCAATATTTTAAAACAATGATCTCCGTACAACAAGCCTACAACCATTGGGCCGAACAATACGATACCAACAAAAACCGCACCCGCGACCTGGAAGCGCTGTCGCTGCGGGAAACCTTAGCCGACCTGCATTGCGCGCACATCCTAGAAATCGGTTGCGGCACCGGCAAAAACACCGAATGGCTGCAAACGATCACCACCCAACTTACAGCGGTCGACCTGTCGGAGGAAATGCTGGCCAAGGCAAAAGCCAAAATTACCGCGCCGCATGTGCAGTTTTTGCAGGCCGATATTTTACAGGATTGGACTTTTGCCGCGCAAGCCTACGACCTGGTTACGTTTAGCCTTGTGCTGGAGCATATTGAACATTTAGACCCCATTTTTCAGAAACTTGCACGGGTTTGTCCACCAGGAGGGCATGTTTATATTGGTGAATTGCACCCGTTTAAACAATATTCCGGTACCAAAGCACGGTTTGAAACCGAAGCCGGGGTGCAAGTTGTGCCTTGTTTTGACCATCATATTTCTGATTTCACGATGGCTGCCGAGCGCAATGGTTTTGGTATCGTAACGGTGCAGGAGTATTTTGATGAAAATGACCGAAGTACGATTCCGCGTATTTTGACAATTTTACTTAAAAAAACCTGACCTATAACGAGGTCGTGCGGAAAAAATACCATTTGGCGTTGCTACAGATATTTGACCTCCAA
The DNA here is from genome assembly GCA_040397785.1 of Saprospiraceae bacterium. GTDB lineage: Bacteria > Bacteroidota > Bacteroidia > Chitinophagales > Saprospiraceae > M3007. The sequence goes on from JBBAVI010000025.1 coordinate 8,027, forward strand.
GGAGGTCAGTGCCTTGCCTTTGGGATTCCAGGAAATGGTTTTAGATCAATAAATCATTGGGCAACGCAACGACCTCGGATGAGTCGAACATTTGTAGAAAAGATACAGTGTCCGAACCCGCTCACGACTTCGGAGAAGTCGAACATTTGTAGGTCGAACATTTGTAGAAAAGATACAATGTCCGAACCCGCTCACGACTTCGGAGAAGTCGAACATTTGTAGGCCGAACATTTGTAGGCCGAATATTTGTAGGTCAAGCATTTGTGTTAGTGTATAAATTGTATTGGCGGGGTGACAGAAAAAGTCGCCCCGTCAATACAATTTACGCATTTACAAGGGACTAAAGGAGGCTTCGGATGTTATGCTTGATTTGGGTAGCCTTGGTATGTTCATTTCGAATTAATAAGGACTATTTTGCCGAGTATTCATGGTAATAGATAAAAAATCCCGAATGCTGGTTTTCACCAAAATTCGGGATAACGCATGCTAAACCTTACCACAAAGTCCTTGATAAAATCTTAAGCATCAAAAAAATCGCGCGTACATGCACGAACGAAGAGCAAGTTTAGTTTTTCACCAACTTGCGCACGCCGATCAACCTGCCTTCCTGGCGCAACACAACTGCATAAGTGCCGTTATTTACCCCGTTTAAATCGATTAGTTGAGTGTATTCGCCGGGTGTAAGGTTACCCAGAAATTCCTGGCGCACCAATTTCCCTTGTACATCCAGCATTGTTATTTCTGTTTTACCAGATTTTGAAAGTTCAAAACGCAGGTTCGATTGACCTGCTACTGCCGGGTTGGGGTACAACTCCAGGATCGGTGCATTCGGCGACTTTGGATCCGCCACTGCAACCGTTTGTTGGGTTAAGATGGTAGCCTCGGTATAGTATTCCTCGTCGCCCGCAAAATCGGCGTACGCTTTGATGTAGGAAAACACGGGGGCGTCGTAATTTTTTGTCCACCACTCCAGCGTAGTATCCCTTTGTAGGACGGTAAAGAAAAATATAGTCAGGCTAATTTCATTGATGCGCTGAACCCGCAGGCAAGGGAAGGTGCCCAAATCTGTTGTTACATTGCCGTATCCGTCCACTTTCACGGCGGTTTTAGCCGTTCCAGTCACCGAAAGGCCATCAAAAGAGCCCGCAATCGTTGTACTTTGGTTAAAAGTGCTCAAATAAGTTGCTGGCAACTCAAATCTTTTCAAGGGCTGTCCGAACGTTAGTTTGTCCGTACCCGTCGAAGATCCAAGCGTCGCAAACAGGCTGGTTGTTTTTTTGAAATACTCAAAATCGGACGAATCGCTCACTTCATAGGTTGCCACCAAATCAGCGCCGGCAATTGGATTGGGTTGAGGTGCTTCTGCTGGTGAGATGTAAAAATAGGGCTCTGGAAAGCCCGCCAATACCGCATTGGAAAAGTTCCAGTTTTGGTTCGCGCCGGCACTGCCGATATTGATGTTGTCCAAAGAATCGGTCAACAAATAGTCGGTGTAAATAACCGCCCCAGCAGAGGGCATGTCGGCACTTGTAAGAGAAATTTGAGCAAAAAGTGCACTTTGAATCAGCACAAGTACGCTCGCAAGTAGGAAGTGTTTCATAATAAGATTGGATTTTTAGTTATTAAAGATGCAAAGTTAGGACGGGAATCCGAACAAAACCGTTAAAATAATTAAAGGAAAAACTTAGGACTGCGTTAAAATAATTGAACACAGTCCGGCATTTTATGATATTTGGACTGTTTTTTGATTCCTTTGCTGGAAATAATAGGAGTGCGCAGCTACTTTGCGCCATCCAAAACACGCTAATCTGTTTTTTATACCATGAGAATACAAGTATTACTCCCCCTTTTGCTGCTCGTTTTGGGCAGCTTGGGTGCACAACCTTGCACCTTTCTTGCCTATGATGGTTTTAACTACCCAGACAATACGCCCTTGAACAACTTGAGCGGCGGAACGGGTTGGTCATCGCCCTGGGATGTCCAAAGTGGCAATGCAAGTTTGCCCGGATTTCAAACCTACAACATCCCTAATGCCCTGACTTTTAGCGATTTACAAACGCAGCCGGGCGCTATTTCTGGTGGAAACGCTTACCTCACAGCTGGGCGCAGGCTCAATACCGACCCCAATGGTCCATTTAGTACGTTTATTGGTCCGGGTGGTCAAGGCATTGGCAATAGCCAAACCGGTACCTTGTATTGCAGTGTTTTATTGAAAAAACTGGAAAATAACAGCGAGCCGGTCCTGTTTTCCTTGCACAATGATAACATCAGTTGGTACATCAACAATCCCAACCCCAAAATATCCATGGGGTACTTTGGCGCTGCCTCCGATGCGGGTGGCAACCGATATTGGTCTATCCAAATCAACGGCACCGTGTACCGCACCCCCGTTACGGTACTGACCAACCGCACTGTTTTTATGGTGCTTCGGCTTGGTTTTTCAAATGGCACCACCCAGGTGGATGCCTGGGTGAATCCAACCGTGATTGGCGATGTTGCTGCGCCGCCCCCTGTTTTTAGTCAAAGCGTCAATAGTGTTTACAGCATTCGGTCCGTGGGGGTGTATCTGGGCGATAATGCCGGAAGTGGCCTGGTGGATGAAATTCGGATCGCGCATACCTACGCCTGCGTGGCCCCCAATGCTGCTTCTGTGGTCAATTTGCCGCCCAATGCTGTCGTAAGCGCTAATCCAATTACCGGACAAGCGCCCCTCACCGTAACCCTGCAAAGCACGGCTTCTAGTGACCCGGAAGGCAGTGCCCTGAGTTATAAATGGAACTTTGGCGATGGTACACCCGGCGCAATTGGTCCGAGCGTAACCCATACCTTCAATACGGTTGGACAAATTACCGTTGCGCTCACGGTTACCGACAACCTGGGCTTACAACACACCGATTATCAGACCATTACAGTATTGGATGCGGCTGGAAAATATCCCTGCCAAAGCTCCTTTTCGGTGCTCAATATGCCCAGCTGTACTGCCAATGACGGCCGAATAAAAGTTCAGTTGAGCAATCAGACCATCATAGAGTTGCGCAATGCTGCCAATAATATTGTCCCTATTAGCAATGGCAACGAATTCCACAACCTGGCCCCTGGCGTTTACCAATTTACGGCTTCTGGCGCAGGCGGTTGTTCCGATCAGTTTCAGTTAAACATGATACGCGATACCGTGGCCTGTGCAGGTCAGGAAGCCCCCCTTTGTGCCATGTCGATTGGCTCCAACTTGAGTGGTTTTGCAGATTGGAGTCCTGAGCGCCCCATGAAAAATCTGATGAAACATGTGCGCTGGCAACCCATTCCCTACACCAACAACTGCAATTGCTGGTCCATTGACAGTTTATTGGAAGAAATCCAGGTGGATAGCAATGGATATCCGACCGTTTTACCCCAAATGACCTCGGCGGGTGCCAGTTTGCTGCGTATTGTCCTTTCGGCCGATGGCGGCAACCTGCAACCCAACCATACTTACGTGCTCCTGTATGATGGCGCAGGTACCATTGAAATGCGCGGAGGCGTTGGTAATGTGCAACAAACACCCGGTCGCATCCAGTTTGACGTGAACGATGCAGGCAATATTTGGATGCACTGGGTCAGTTCGGAAGCGGGCAATCATTTGCGCAATGTTCGCCTCTTGCGTCTGGATGATGAGCTGGCCGATCTCGAGGCAAATCCGTTTTACCAAGGCTTTTTGGATAAAATCGCCCCATTCAAGATGTTGCGCTTTATGGATTGGGGGGCGACCAACAACAACCCGAATGTGCAATGGTCGGATCGAAAAGGCACCGACTATTTCACCTACGCGACGCCAAGCGGGGTGCCGTATGAAACCATGATTGAATTGGCAAACCAGACCCAAAAAGATGTTTGGATCTGTGTACCCCATGCTGCCAACGACGCATACATTACACAAATGGCGCAATTGTTTAAATCCAAACTCGATCCAAAACGCAAAGTGTACCTCGAATACAGCAATGAAGTGTGGAACTGGATTTTTCAGCAAGCGCATTACAACGACCAGAATCGGCCGGGCAACCTGAATTACCCACGGGCTTATGCCGAAAAAGCCAAACGGGTGTTTCGCATTTGGCACACTGTATATGGTGCTGAAAAAAGCAGGGTAAAACGCGTACTCGGCATTCAAACCTTGTACAACAGCCTGAATGAACAGATTTTGGCGCAATTACCCCAATCAGAGTGGGATTTTGGCGCACCTACCTTCTATTTTGGCCTCGACCACGGGAATACCGGCCAACCCGTGCTCAACCAAAGTTCCACCCCACAAAATATTATAGACAACGCCCGAAATGCATGGTATCAAACCATTTCCGGGGTAAAACAGGACTACAACCAAATTAAACTGTTCGGAAAAGGCATCATTGCGTATGAGGGTGGACAACATTTTGTGGGCAATGTATTTGGCATCCCATACGATTACCAGGAAGCCATGTGGACGGCGCAACGAACGCCCGAAATGTACGCTTTGTATGATGAAGTGCTTGATAGTATTCGCAATTGGGGATGCCAATTAGCAGGTAATTTCAGCCTCTGCTCCCGCCAGGAAAGCGTGTATGGCTCCTGGGGTGTTTTAAGTGACATCGACAATGCAGCACCCTACCTGCAATCAGCACCAAAATACCAGGCCCTGCTCGATAACAATTGCCTGGTACCCGAGCAGACGCCCCCGGTCGCCGGATTTAGTACCCAAGTGACCAGTGGATGTGCCCCCTTGAGCGTACAATACACCGCCGAAAATCCCGATAACAATATTGAGACATACCAGTGGGTATTCCCTGGCGGCACACCCGACACCTCCACCGTAGCCAACCCGACCGTAGTTTACCAATTACCCGGCGAGTATACGGCGACCCTGATGGTAAGCAACCTGGCCGGCAAAGACACCCTGATTAAAACCAAAATAATTACCGTAAAAACGGCACCAATAGCTGATTTTACAGTATCGGTGTTTGGTTCGATTGCTATTTTTTCAAGTACCAATACGAATGGAACCTACAGCTGGGATTTTGGCAATGGCAACAATTCCAACCAGCCCAGTCCTTTCCATACCTATTCGGAAGACGGTGTATATGCCGTACAACTCACGGTGACCAATGAATGCGGCACGCGTAAAATTACCAAGGAAGTGACCGTAGCCACCAAACCAACCGCCAGTTTTACGCATTCGGTTTCAAGTGGTTGTGCGCCGCTATCGGTACAATTTACGTCTACCAGCTCGTCCAACAGCCAGAGTTTCCTTTGGTCATTTCCCGGAGGAACCCCTGCGAGTTCAACCCAACCCAATCCCGTGGTGGTGTTTTATACGCCCGGCTCGTTTTCAGCCAGTTTGACCGTGGGTAATTCGGTGGGACAAAACATGGCGGTGCAAAATGGCATCATCACCGCCAATGATGTGCCGGCAGCTTATTTCAATCCGGTTGCACAAGGCGCTGTGGTAACCCTCAACAATGCCTCCATTGGCGGCGGAACCTATAACTGGAGTTTTGGCGATGGAAATGGCTCCACGTTAAGCAATCCGGTGTACACTTATTCTGCGGAAGGCACCTACACCATTACCCTCACCGCCACCAACCCTTGCGGCAGCGCCTCGTTTACCCAAACCGTCGAAGTTGTTTTTCCGCCCGTCGCAAGTTTCATTTATGTGCCTGCTAGCGGTTGTGCGCCCTTGGCGGTACAATACAAATCAACGTCTTCCGACAACGCCGAAACCTTAGCCTGGTCCTTTCCGGGCGGTTCCCCGGCGACCTCTACCCTACCCAACCCCAATGTGGTGTACAATGCTCCCGGGGTGTATTCGGCCAGTTTGACGGCAAGCAACCAGGCCGGACAAAATAAATCCAGCCAGGTAGACATTGTAAACGTCCTTTCCGAGCCGAGCGTGGGTTTTGGTTTTATTTTAGACACCAATGCGGCCACAGTTTCTTTCAACAATTATTCCACCGATGCCAGCAGTTATACCTGGGATTTTGGCGACGACACCACCAGTTCTGATCCAAATCCGACCCATGTTTACGCGGCTTTGGGTAATTACACCGTGGCGCTAACCGCCTTCAATGCCTGCGGGGAAACCACGGCCACCCAGCAGGTGCAGATTAGCGTAACGGGCACGGATGATTTGGAACAAAAGGACGCGTTTTCATTGTTTCCAAACCCGAACACGGGCAATTTTTGGGTAAAAATGCCTGAAAACCTGCATACTGCGGTCCAGTTTGTGCTGTATAATGAATTAGGACAAAAAGTACAACAAGTGCAATTGCCTGCCAACACAACCGATCGTCTGTATTATTTTGAGGAAATGGATTTGGCGGCGGGCTTTTATTTGTTGGAGATTAATTCGGGTACAAAAGTGCAGCAGTTTAAAGTGATGGTGCAGCGATAGGATCAATTTGTGTATCATTCCTTAAAAAAGGGGGTTCCACGGAGGAGCGCAGAGGGACGGAGTTGCACGGAGTTTTTTTGATCTGTTCAAAACCTTTGATATTGACGTGATTGAACGATACTTTCACAAATATCGAACAGCAGAACACCGAACACCGAATTTCGAAATAAAGGGTACGCTACCTCTGGCATTGGAACGAATCTTGGCCAAACGCAACGCCCCCATTTCGAAACTCGGTGTTCGGTGTTCTTTTTGTGAAAATGTTCGGAAGTCGTACGGGTACCTTTGACACGTCGGAAGCGTTTTTTTACGCTTCCGACGTGTTAAAGGTACCCGTACGAGGAGCAGCACGAAAACATCATTTGAAATCGTATGCAGGTCTAAAATACTGGTCAACACAATAAAAACAACAAAACCACAAGCACATGATGCCTTTCAGGATACTATTGATACTTACTTTTTTTACGTTTCTTTTTTCTTGCGCGGAAAAAGTTGAAATCAAAGTACCCGCTAAACCTGTTGAAAGGAGAAGGCTTTTTGAAATAAAAAATATTAAATGTATAATACCTGATAAAAGTTTTGAAAATTATCGCAGGGAAATTCGTCCAATTCTTGAGGTAACCCTCAAAAATGTATCAAATTTTGATTTAAATGTTCATTCTCAAAATGAATATCCAATTTACGTTTGGGCATATGATACGTATATTCATTATCCGAATACAGGAACACCTATTTTTGATGATACGGATTCAAGTCGAGTAATTAAAAAAAATGAAGAATTTATTGTGTCTTTATACGAATTATCCTTTGAAGAGTTTTACGCATATGAGTTTCAAGGGGTCAACTTGCAGTTATTGATCTCAAGCTCCCAAGATTTATCATTTTATTTTGAAGATAACCCTAACAAACCTTGGTTCAAGAGATCTGAAGGAAATGATCATCGGAAAAAATATGCATATCCTTTCGAGTTTACCTATTGGGTCACAAATGATGTTTTTTGGGAAGATCATCTGCTTGAGCACAAACCTCGATTATATTGGGAAGAAAGCACCGATGATAAGTAATATCTTTACTTTTGAAAGAAAAAAAAAGTCCTATGCTGGTACGTACGATCCTGTTTGTTTTGCTTTTAACGGCATCCTTTGCATCGGCCCAAGAATGGGAGCTGCTGAGAACACCTGCGGTGCATGGCTTCACAGAAATGACCCATGACGGCGGCACCCTTTACGCGGTAGCCGATCGGGAATACGGAATCTTCAGTTCACAAGACAATGGAATAACTTGGCAACCCAGATGGCCTGGTCTTCGCATGTATGTGGCACAAGGCAAGTATTACAGGGTAGAACGAGATACCGTGCATCGGTTGTTTACCTCCGACAATCAGGGGCTTACGTGGCAAGATGAAGGCGCACTGCCTGTGCCGATCAATCAATTTCCCCCACACCTCACCATTTCGGCGCAAGGGGATGTGTATTGCTATATCAGAGATATCGTATTCCGGCGTTTGGCCGGCCAAAGCAGCTGGCAGTCCATCCATAACCAACCCAACGAGACCGTACGTGCTGCCCATATCTTTGGCGATCATATCTGGGTTCAAACCAATACCTGGCTCCTGCAAAGCCTCGACAATGGCTTAACTTTTACGTTCGTCCCAATTTCGCCCCAGGGAACGCTGGGGTTGGCTGGAAAAGACGATTCGGTTGTATGCATGTATAGAAACCAAAGTTTTGAAGCGACCTTGGGGCGTACCGTGGATGGCGGACAAAGCTGGGAATACAAAATTGCTCCAGCCGATCTTGTGTTTTTACAAAAAGGTGCTTTCCCTTGCTATGCACTTGATTATAAAGGTAATTGGTGGCGGAGCGACAATGGTTGGGACAATTGGGAGAAGATGGTTGATCGGGTAGGCTCCCACAATCCAAAAGCCATCATGGCAATGAGTCAGGGCCGTTTGATCTCAACGGATAATGGTATTTTGCATGAAAATTTCGGCACCTGGCGCTATGGCTGGCATGGGTACAATGATCCTGGGCTCAGTGAAGTATCCTGGCTGAGTATGGCGGGTGATACCTTGCTTTGTTTTTCCGGCAGCCAAACAGCCTATTCGGCGGATCAAGGCAATACCTGGCAACGCGGCCTCGCTGCATATTTGCCTAAACGGATCTTCGATCTGGGTACCCATTACGGCGGAATTCTCGATAATGACATCCTAATTGCTGCAAAAGGAAGCCAGTTTAATTGGCAGAAAGTATATTATCCGGCTCCAGCAATCACGCCATTTCTTGGTTTTGGAACCGCTGGCACAACGCTATACGCAGCCGATTATTTATCGATCTACACCTCGAACCAGCCCAATTTAACAACTTGGCAACAGACTCAAGGTAAACTCCCGGGCGATGTCATGCTGGTGGTCAATAACGAACTACTTACCCGGGTCGATTCTTCCATCTTGGTTAGTACCGACGGTGGCGTGACCTGGAAAACCCGAAAGAAATTCGACTTTCCGATTAACTCGTATGTATCGCGCTTTTATACGCTGAACAACCATATCTACCTGTCGCAAGTAGAACAGCGTAAGATTTTTGATTCTGTTGATGGTGGATTTACTTTTTCGGAGCTACCTATTCCGCAGGATGCCGGACCGTTCTTTCAATTTCGGGTCCATAGCAATACCATGCTGCTCAATACCCTTAATCCGTCCCCTACCTTTTCGGCAGGAAGCTTATATATTTCAAAAGACCTAGGACAAACCTGGTGTGATATCGGCTTTCCCAATGCAACTTTGCTCAATCAGGGGTTTAGCTCGTATATGGATAATATCTGTGCACATGATGGCACGGTTTATATGCGCAGTTTTTATGGGCAAATTTGGCGGAAAAACTGTCAAGCAGTGCCTACCCTACCAGAACCCCAAGCACTTGATTGGAAGTTTGCGCTGACTCCCAATCCGGGAACCGACCATCTGTACATTGGGGCAAATGAGGGGCAAACAGGTCGTGTACGAATACGTATGTATGACGCCTTGGGACATTTGGTACGCTCCGAAACGATTGATTTGGGGTCAGGCGCTCCGGCTTCTGTGTCTACGGATGACTTGAAGGCAGGGTTCTATTTTATTGAAATTGATGGTAAATGGGTTGGGAAATGGGTGCATCATTAGCGGGTTCTACTCGGGGTAATGGACATTATTTACATCCAACAAATTAATTTCCCACAACCCCAGCGACTTGTCAGCATAACTCCCCTTTGCTTCAGAGGCTGCTTCCTGAAGCAAAAACAACGGTTTTGGGAAGAAAAAAGGTGCTTTTTCCAGGTTGAGTGGTCGCCAATAGCCCGTTTGTATATCTTCGTTGTGTTCGATATGCGGGAAGGTCGTGGTGAGGATATACTTGATGTCACTTTTTTTCAAATTATCCAGCGCTTGTACAATATGCGTCAGCGAAAAGTGCACCAGACAGTCGCGCAGCAAAATACAATCAGCGGCTGGCAACGGGTCGCAGAGTAGGTCTATCTGCAAAAAGCTTCGGTGGGCATTCCCATATTTTTGGTGATTCTGCTGCACCAGATCCGCCACAATATCGCCCCCAATATACCGGATCTCGCCAAGATCAACGGCTTGCATCCAGTTGAAATCACCACAAGGCAGGTCTAATAGCGAGCGGACGCCGTAATCATGTAACAGCGCTGGAAGCGCGGTCCGAACCAAAGCGGTATGCCCCAGTTCCGACCCTTGTCCGGACACCGATTCTTTGCTTCTCCAGTATCGATTCCGAAAGGTCTCGGTGAATATTTCCGCAACAGATTTTGAACTGAACTGCTGGCGTTTGATGATGCGCTTATACCGCCAATTCTGGTAATTATTGATCAGTTTTTTGAACATTTCGTAGTATTTTTATAATCAACGCAAAGTGGTGCTGAAAACAGATGGCCTCTAATCCATTGAAAATCATTTTTTTATCCATCCATCCTTTAAATTCATTTAAATCTGGGTATAACTAAATGGTTGCTTAAATGCTGCGCTTTCGCACTAAGCGTCTGTATGGGCAACAGAACTCACGTACACGCGGACCAGATCCAACAAATAAAAAGGCAAAAAAAGAACCAAAACCGCCTCAAAATAGTTTACTTTGAGATAGAAATCAAACAAAAAATTAGGTATGATCATCGCCAATCCCATTTATGACGTAGTGTTCAAGTATCTGCTGGAAGACGTGGAAATTGCACGGGAATTATTGTCAACCATCTTGGGTGAGGAAGTACAAAGTGTAGAAGTAAAACCGCAGGAAACTGCCACCGAAACGAGCGGGGATATCCGTATTTTGCGTTTTGATTTTAAAGCAGTAATCAAAAAGCCGAACGGAGAAATCAGCAAAATACTTATTGAGTTGCAAAAGGCTAAAAAAGCCTTTAATGCGATGCGTTTTCGGCGCTACTTGGGAGACAATTACCGCAAAGAAGATGAAGTACTCAATGAGCGAGGGCTTCCCGAAAAACGCCCCTTACCCATCGTCACAATCTATTTTTTAGGTTTTCCTTTGAACAGTATTCAGCGTGGTGTTGTCAAAATCAATCGAGAATATATTGATGTTGTTACCCAGGAAAGATTGGACATTAAAGAAGAATTTGTGGAGTTGTTGACGCACGATTCCTATTTGATTCAGGTGCAAATGCTAGGCCATGCCACTAGAAGCAGACTAGAACGGGTGCTACAAATTTTCAGTCCAATTTACCAAAGCCCAAAGGATCGGCATCAATTGGATTTTCAGGGCGATACGAACGATCCCTTGGTCAAAAAGATGGCAGAACGTTTAGGACGCGCCATTGCCAGTGAAGAAATTCGGGACAAAATGGATGTGGAGGATGAATTGGAACGCGCTTTTGATCGAGAGATGAGCAAAAAGGATGAAATTATCGCTGAACAGGAAGAGATTATTGCAGAAAAGGAAGAGATTATTGCAGAAAAGGATAAGTTACTGATTGAGGAAAACAAACGTGCAGAAGAAGAAATTCAAAAAAACCTTGAATTACAAAGGCAAATCGAAGCGTTAAAAAAGCAAATAAAGCCTTAGAGCCTGTAAAAAATTATATTTTCGATTAATATGACAAGGATTTCTTCTGGCATCATAAAGACGAAAAATATTATTATCGACTCGTTGTTGAGCAAAAAGTTAATAAAAAAAGGTTTAGCGAAGCCGAGATTGACTTTATTTAACGCTGTATTGGAAAAGACAACTAAAAGCAATTCAAAATCTGTATGACCACACAAGCACAAATCAACGCCTACATTGCCAGTCAGCCGGAGCCCAAACGCAGTGAACTGCAAGCTTTGCATGACCTCGTGTTGCAAGTATCCCCAGGTTGTCAATTATGGTTCAGCGACGGCAAAAACAGCGATGGCAAAATAATTGCGAACCCAAATATTGGATACGGATGCTATACCATTCAATACGCGGACGGTACCAGCCGGGAGTTTTATCAAATTGGGTTGAGTGCCAATACAACGGGCATCTCTGTTTATGTCATGGGGATTAAAGATAAAACGTATTTGGCCGCTACTTTTGGCGATACGATTGGCAAGGCCAGCGTGACGGGATATTGTATTAAGTTCAAAACGCTGAAGCAGGTTAATTTGGAGGTGCTGGAGGCGGCGATTCGGTTTGGGCTGGAAGGCGTTTAAAAATATCGAACCGCAGAACATCGAACACCGAATTTCGAAGTAAAGGAGAGATTTTATAGCGATTTAGGTGGATAAAAAACGATTCATTACACATAAAACATTGAAATAGAAAGAGTTAATAAACTAACATTAGTTTTGGAAGATTTGAAATGCTTCAATATATTTGTAGCACTGAAATTTGCCACACGAACCTGTATTCATCTATAAAGTTTAATCGTTGCGTTAAGCTGACTTTTAAGGTTGGCCTGATGCAATAGGCAATAGGGTCTCTACCAGGGATGGTGTTGGCTTTCGCATGTAGGTCACGCCACGGGGTGAGATTAAATGGATTTCCGATATCCGATTACATGATTTCCGATTTCCGATTGGATCTCGGATTTCCGATTTTTGCGGACATTGCTTTAGTTGTTCGTTAATTTAACCGATGCTTGCGTGTATTTTATTCATTCGAAATCATTTGATACGGAACTTTAAATCTACTAGCAAGGCTCAAAAATCGGAAATCCTAAATCCAATCGGAAATCGGATATCATGTAATCGGATATCGGAAATCCCCTTTCGCAAGCGGAGAACCGTTCTTGGCCAAACCCAACGCAACATTTCGAAATTCGGTGTTCGGTGTTCGATATTCGGTGTTTAAACGATCTCCTAAAATGCATGAAAACCGCCATTCCTCAAGCGCTTGGTATTTTCCGCCGCGCTTGGTCTTATCCCCTTCACCCGCCATCCCAAGCCCAACGCCGCGCCGGGGTGTTTTCACCCGGCGCGTACGCAACGTGCAATGCCTACTAAAATTCTTTTTCTGAATCAGGATTTGCAGGACTTGGGGTGTGTTTAAAAACTTCGTGGTAAGTCAGGCCGACTTGAGATCAATAGTCTGAAAATCTAAAAATCCTTGAAATCATGGTTCAGACAGTGTGTCGCGTGCGCGTTACCCGCCATGATCTTAACTTTTTATTTGGCAAAACAAGCGCTCGCTACCTGATATGTAGCGCATAATTATTGTCATATCCGTTTTATATTTGCCCTAAAAATATGAGACAGAATCTTCTGTTCCCCCTGTTCGTTCTATCGGCCTGCGTGGCCTGTCAGCAAAACGCCCCATCAAAGGGTGCATACGCGCTGCCGAAATTTAAATTGATCCAGACCGACACCTTTCGTTTTAACAATTTCGTCGATTGTAACATGGCGGAAGTGTGGGTAGGCGATACGCTCCGTATTTTTCCCGGCAAATACGGCGAAGATCCTGTGTGGGGCGCCGCACGGGATCTTAAATTTGCCAGCGGCAGCCATGCCGACGAGGTGTTCGGCAGGGCGGCTAAGGACTATATCGCGCCCAAACTTCCTCCGAATGCACCCGTGGGAACGCCGGGCCTCCACGGCGCCGTCTGGTTCGAAACCGTGTACCAGGACGCCAAAGATGCCACCGGACGCACACTTTATGCCGTTTATCACAATGAAAACTATCCCGAAACCCTGCCCTTCAACGCCGAAACAGGCGAAGGTTACCTTGATAAAAATTGGCCCCTCGGCCTGACGGATCGCATTACACCTGCCGCCGTTTGTCGCATCGGCATCATGAAATCGACCGATGGCGGCTGGAGCTGGGACAACAAGGGCCTTTTTCTGGAGGACAAACAAGCCCGCATGATCCTTAAACCGCACAATACCTCCAAAACCTTTGCCGGTGGTATCGGCGATCCCTCGGCAGTGGCAGTGGGCGATTATCTCTATCTTTTTTATGGCGAATATGGTTATCCGGGCGTTTACGACTCCGCGCGCTACGATCCGGCTGTCGAATGGAGCGGACAATGTATCAGCGTAGCCCGTATCGCGCTAGCAGACCTCGACCAACCGGAAGGAAAAGCCAAACGATGGGACGGACAGGGCTTCAACGCCCCCTGGGACGGTATTGGCAAACCCGTGGCCGCGCTTCAAATTCCGATGCAGGCAGGCGGCGGCCCGGCTTCGTCGCCTTCAGGCGGGTTTCACTGGGGGCCGTCCGTCAGTTGGAATACTTATTTGAACGGTTGGGTGATGCTGATGGGGCACGTGACGGGACAGTCGTGGGTGGGCAGTAAATTGTTCATTTCATTCAATCCCCACCCTGACCTCGGCGCCGGAAACAACGCGCAGGACTGGACAAAGCCTCAATTGCTGGTTGACAAGCCCGGCCATACGATGTGGTATCCCTCCCTGCAACCCATGAACACGCCCGAAGACATTGCAGGAAAGCATACTTCGCTACGCTTGGGACAACGCGCCCGGCTGTTTTTTAAATATTCCGATCTGGGTAAGTATTGCTCGGAGTATATCGTGGAGTTTGAGAAATAGATGTGCGCCGGATAGCAAGCAAGGTTATCTTTGCAGAATTCGATGATCTTGTGAAAAATGGCCAACCAAAAATTTATACGGAATTTCCGAAACCTCCCTGCAAAACCTTTTCAGCCACCCTTGTTTTTACCGCAATTTATGGAAAAGTAATTGCGAACCCGAATATTGGATACGGATGCTATACCATTCAACACGCGGATGATTGGAAGCGGCAATTCGGTTTGGGCTGGAAAGCGTCTAAAAATATTGAACCGCAGAACACCGAACACCGAACACCGAATTTCGAAATAAAGGGGGCGCTACCACTGGCTTTTAGTACTTGTAAAACCAAACCCAACGCAACACTTCGAAATTCGGTGTTCGGTGTTCGATATTCGGTGTTCCTTTTTTAAAACACCGAATTTCGAAATAAAGGAAGGATTTTACAGCGATTTTAGTGGATTGGAAACGATTCACAACACATAAGATATTGAAATATAGATAGTTAAATAATGGATATAAAATTTTGGAAATTTTGAAATGCTTCAATATATTTGTAGCATTAAAATTTGCCACATGAACCCGTATTCCTCTTTTAAGTTGAATCGTTGTGTCAAACTGACTATTGTGGTAGGTTTGACGCGATAGGGTCTGCACCGCGGCTTTCTTATAAAAACTTAGCAAAACAACATTAGATTATGAAAAAGCTTTTAATTTTTTCGCTGTTGCTCGTATCATTTGCCACCGTTGGCGTAGCACAATCCAATGGAAATTTTTGGGCCAGGGTACAGGGAGGATATGGTTTTTGTGGAACGGGGGACCGCATGGGTTATGTCGGCAATTTTAGTGCGGGTTGGTATTTCCACCCGCGTTTTAAAGCAGGGCTTGGGTTTGGTTATGCGGGCTTTGACAACGGGATTTATGAACCCAAAGAAAACAACCAAGCACGGATTTTGGGTATCGAAGCGAACGCTTATTTTAACGTTTTGAACACGCGCTTCTTCAAGATCGAAGTGGGTGCAGGTCCTAATGTGCAATTTTGGGACTGGCAATATCGCGCGGCCCAAAATGTTACCATAGTGCTTGTTGACAATGACATTACGATCTTGCCCAACCAAAGGGTCGAGTTTGATGAGACCCAATTGGGCTACAATGTATCGCTTGGACTGATTTTGACACCGACGGAGCGCCTTGAATTTGGCGTATGGGGGGTTCACCAGAACGGATCCAATGGGAACAATATTTCTACGATCAGGGCTGGTGTTGGCTTTCGCATGTAGGTTACGCCACGGGGTGAGGTTAAATGGATTTCCGATATTCGATTACATGATATCCGATTTCCGATTGGATCTCATGTAATCGGATATCGGAAATCCCCTCCCGCAAGCGGAGAACCGTTCTTGGCCAAACGCAACACCTCGAAATTCAGTGTTCGGTGTTCGATATTCGGTGTTCCCTTTTTCTTCTTTTCCTCCCGCAAATCCGCCCATCCAACACCTACAAACCCTATTAGTCGAAAAAAAACCGGATGCCCGTGCGGTATCCCGTTTTTTGTGCTCAAAGAGCCTGTTGTCTCCCTCTAAAAATGTTGCTATGAAGTATTGGATTACCTTGTCTTATCTATTGCTCCCTTGTTTATTGGCTGCTCAAACCGCAGTTCTAAAAGGAAAAGTACAAAATCCGGAAGGAGAATCGGTCGTTTTTGCAAATGTAGTGTTGTACCGCAGCGCGGATAGTGTTTTTACAAAAGCGGGCGTGAGCGATGATGCCGGCCGCTTCGAATTGCAAAACCTGAAAGCAGGCAATTATTTCTTAATATCTACTTACCTTGGGTTGTCGGACCTAAAAAAGACCAATATCCAATTGCTGGACAATCAAACCCTTGATTTGGAAACCTTGACGTTTCAATCCAGTTCCGTCAAACTGGCGGAGGCAACCATCAGCGCGACCCGTCCTTTTGTGGAAGTAAAAGCCGATCGTACGGTCTTCAATGTGGAAGGCACCATCAACAACATCGGTACCGATGCGCTTTCTTTGTTGCGCAAGGCACCGGCGGTTACGGTGGATAACAATGACAACCTCAGTCTGCTCGGCCGCTCAGGCGTGCTGGTGTATGTGGATGGCAAACGGTTGCCGCTCTCTGGCGCCGATTTGAGCACTTACCTGCAAAATTTGCCCGCTGAAGTGATTGACCGCATTGAGATTATCACCAATCCCGGCGCCAAATATGAGGCGGAAGGCAATGCAGGGATTATTGACATTCGACTGAAGAAAAACAAAAACCTGGGTGCCAATGGCGCGCTCAATTCGAGTGTTAGCCAAGGCAAACACTACCGCAGCAACCTGACCGGCAATGGCAATTACCGAAACAAACACCTGAACGCATTTGGGACCGCCAGCATCGGCAGCGGGGTCGGGATCAATGAAATGGATTTTGTGAGCTACCTCAACAGCATGGTACAGGAGGAAATCAACGACAGCAAAAACGACTGGCGGAACTACAACTACCGCGCAGGCATCGATTTCCCCTTTGCCGAGCACCACACGATTGGTTTACTCGCAGGAGGTGGCCAAACGACTGGCGACAACACTTCCTACAACCGTATAACGCTCGCGCAAGCAGCCAATCCTACCCAGATTGACAGTATCCTGGTTGCGAACAATACTGCCAACAGCACGCGCAAGCAACAAACCTACAACCTCAATTACCGCTACGACAATACCAAAGGCCGCAGTTTTAACTTCGACCTGGATTATGGCAACTACAACAACCAGCAATACCGCTTTCAGCCCAACCAGTACTATGATGCCTCCGAATCAGTTCTGAAAACGGAAATTATCAACCGCTTTGATACACCCACCGACATCGATATTTACACCTTGCAGGCTGATTATGAAGACAATCTGCTGGGTGGAAAATTGGGCTTCGGCTCCAAACTCAGTAAAGTGGTGTCCGACAACACTTTTTTAGTGTTTGATGAATTGCAAGGCGTGGTGCTGCAAAACGACAAGCGCTCCAACCGTTTTAAATACAATGAAAAGGTATATGCGGCGTATCTGAATTACAGCCGCGATTTTGGTAAAAAATGGCAGTTTTCTGGTGGTTTGCGCGCCGAAAAAACGGATGCGGTGGGCGATTTGAAAGCCTTTTTGCCCAATTTACAGGAACCGCCGGTGGTGCTCAATTACCTGAGTTGGTTCCCTACCCTCGGACTTACCTGGCAACAATCGGATGCGCACGCTTTTTCCTTTAATGCGGGTCGACGCATCAACCGCCCGGATTACAATGTTTTGAACCCCTTTAACAACCAAATCAGTCAATTGTCGTACGAAAAAGGCAATCCTTTCCTGCGCCCCGAAATTGTCAACAACATCGAATTGGGCTATACGCTGATGCAACAATACAACTTAAAAGTAGGCTATAGCCGCACCAGCGACCAAATCACCCGCCTGATCGCACCCGATTTGGTCGATCCGCGCGCCGGATTTATCACTTGGGCCAATTTGGCAAACCAAACCATTTTCAGCCTCAACCTGAGCGTTCCGGTGCAGATTTCCAAAAAATGGAACGCCTATTTCAACGCTTCTGCCGCCCACCTGAACAACCAGGCCAACTATGGCAATGGCGCGGTGGTGGATGTGCAGGCCTTTACCTACACCATTTACCAGCAGCATACGTTTGATTTGCCGCACGGATTCAAAGCCGAGGTGTCTGGTTATTACTCCGGCCCGGGTATTTGGGGTGGCGTTTTTGTATATGAATCCAGCTGGAGCCTCGATGTAGGCTTGCAGCGCAAGTTTTTAAAAGATCGCCTGACGGTAAAAGTGAGTGCCAGCGACCTTTTCTTCCAGTCGGGCTGGGATGGCTACTCCAACTTCAACGGCTTGCTTTCGTATGGCGGCGGCAATTGGGACAGTCGGCGCGGCAGCCTGAGTTTGAGTTATCGTTTTGGAAATGAAAATGTGAAAGCGCGGAAAAGAAGCACGGGCATTGAGGCGGAAGCAGGGCGGGTGAAGGAGTGATTTAGTGAGGAGTGGTTTAGCGAGGAGTGAGGAGTGATAAGTGATGAGTTCCGTTGCCCTGCACACAGCACTTTGAAAATCGGTGTTCGATATTCGGTGTTCGAACGATTTTCTATAACCCATAAAAACCTCCGTGCATCTCCATTCCTCGAGCTCCTCTGTGGAACCTCTTTAAAAAGTGTCACGGAGATTCACAGAGGAACGGAGTTACACGGAGTTTTTTGATTCGATCAAGCCCATTCATATTGTAGTGAATGAACGATACATTTCTAAATATCGAACAGCAGAATATTGAACAGCGATAAGTGTTGGCTTATTTAGCGTTTTAGGCAAAACAATAGCAGAAGACCTTAAAAAAAAATCCCAATCAAAAATGTGGACTTTTGATAAGATACCATTAGTTTTGTACAATATTCATGCTTTAAAAATGAACGACATATTAGACTTGTTGCGGTGAGAAGTAAAAAGTCTATCAAACTGATTTAAAATGATAACGACATTAAGGGTAAATATTAGGGATCTAAACCCCCAATTTATTAAAGATTTAGAGGAAAAAGCTGGCGCTTCTGCCCAAATAGAGATCAAAGTAGAAAGTAGCAAACTTGGGGAAGGCTTGTTTACGGAAGAACAGTTTTGGCATCTGGTTGAGTTATTCGACTGGAAGCAGAAAAAACGGGAAGATATTATACTTCCTGCGGTAACCTCGTTGTCAAAAATGCCTGTATCTGCAACTTATCTGTTTGAAGATTTTTTGTCTGAGAAGTTGTTTAACCTGGATACCAAAGCGCATGCAGATGCATATATGGCCCAGCAAACAGATGGTTATTTTTCAGTAGATGATTTTTTATATGTTCGTTGCGCAGCGGTAGCCGAAGGAAGTACATATTATGAAAACGTCCTTAAAAATCCATCTGAATTGTCTGCAAATATAGACTTTGAACATATATTATCAATGGCTTCTGAGGCATATAAACTAAAAACCGGGAGAGATTTTGTTTATACGCCCCTGTTTAATTATGAAACTAAAAGTAATTTAGAAAAGTGGTAAAGCACAGACAAGTATGGCGCACAGGAATTCTTATGAGAATGAGGAAATGCATCATCTTTACGAGATAATTGACCGTGGGAAAGATGATGATGTTTTTAAATATGGAATATGCTGCAAGGCGATTTATGATGACGGAACGTCAAATCGAATGCGGGAGCAGGTAAATGCGCTAAATCGAATAGATAAATGGCTTCGTTTTTTTGCGCGGATCCTGATAAGGGATATTCCAGGAAAAAGGGAAGCAAGGAGACTTGAATTGCAATATATAAAAGATTATATAGAAAAAAACGGAGAGCGACCAAGAGGCAATCCGAATGATTAGAAGATAAATTCAAACGCGCCCCCCACAACCCATGAAAACCTCCGTGTATCTCCATTCCTCTGAGCTACTCTGTGGAACCCCTTTAAAAAGTGTCACGCAGATTCACAAAGTAACGGAGGTACACAGAGGTTTTTGATTCAATCAAGCACTTTGATATTGAAGTGATTGAACAAATTTTCATTTTTCTTACATAAAACCGTCGGTTTTTAACTTATTTGAAAGAATTTTAGGCATTCTAAGTATTTTTACGTCATTATTTCAGTTATTCAGGACTGAATTTTCATCATCGCTTTCATAAATAAATTCTAAGTTGTTCAAAGGTTTCAAACATTTCAATCTACGTAATGGCTGCAAAAGACAAATATCATGTCCAAGTTCGACGTGCCCTTGAAAAAGAAGATTGGACAATCACCCACGATCCTTATTTTTTGAAGTTGGAAGGCGTTAACTATCCGGTGGATCTCGGAGCTGAAAAAATGATTGCTGCTCAAAAGAAAACATGAAAATCATTTAAGAGATAAAACAATGGCTATCATGAAAAATTACGAAGATATTGTCATCCAAACGCTTGAGGAGTACGCGGAGATGTTCAATCAGCAACGAGACGGCCTTGAAGCAACAGTCATCATTGATCGGGAAGGAAAGCACTATCAACTTCTTAACTCAGGGTGGCGTAAAGACGAATACCAGTTTTATGTTATTTTTCATTTTGACATAAAAGACGGTAAAGTGTGGCTTCAGGAAAACCGAACGGATGTTCTTATTGCCCAAGAACTATCGGATAAAGGTATTCCTAAGAAGGATATCGTGCTCGGCTTGCAATTTCCTGAATTACGGGCTGATACAGGATATGCTGTTGCGTGAAAATGAAATAAAACGCCAATACCCATCTTAAGGTAGCAAACAGACACAAGCGATATTAATTGTTGCTTTTTAAAATATCGAACCGCAGAACAATAGAACACCGAACAGCAGAACACCGAACACCGAATTTCGAAATAAAGGGTGCGCTACCACCACCTTTTGGTGATTGGCAAGCCAAACCCAACGCACCACTTCGAAATTCGGTGTTCGATATTCGATATTCGGTGTTCAAACGCCCTTACTACCCAGGAAAACCTCCGTGCATCTCCATTCCTCCAAGCTCCTCTGTGGAACCCCTTTAAAAAGTGTACCGGAGGTACACAACGGAACTTTCCCGCCCCCAATCGATGTTGCATATTCAACAAACCAATTCCATTCCCACATGCAAACATCCATCCAGATCAACAACCATCTCTCTCTAACAGCTTTCCAACAAGCAGACATTCCTAATATGTTGTTGTACCTCAATGATTTGGAAATATACCAAAACACGCTACACATCCCGAGTCCCTACACGCAGGCGGATGCAGAAACCTGGTTAGAAACAACCCGCACCAACCTCCAAAAAAATGGCGTGCGCACCAATTGGGTAATCCGGCATGAAACCCACGGACTGATCGGTGGCATCGGGGCAATGGTAAAACAGGGAATGGAAGGACATTTAGATGAAATCGGCTACTGGCTGGCTGCGCCTTTTCGCAATCAGGGCATTTTGACCGCAGTGGTTCAAAAACTGAGTGATCAAATGTTTGAAACCCGGCCGTTGGTACGGATAGAGGCGCATGTATTTGCCCATAATCCGGCCTCGGCGCGGGTGCTGGAAAAGGCGGGCTTTCAAAAAGAAGGCTATTTGCGCAAATTTCACCGCAAAAATGGTCGCGATATAGACTCCATTGTGTATGCGCGAATTCGCACCTAATTCATGACGCCAAAGGTCATACTCAAAAAATAAAGCACAAAGAGCAGGTATAAATACCGATTTTCAGATTGTGTCATCAACTAATATTGCGTAGTGTTTAAATGGAAACTGCGCAAACTTACCAAAAAAACGAGGGCCAGTCATTTCTCCGCTGAAAAGAAATGCTGGCCCCTGAAAAGGTGTTTTATTGGCCCGAGCAATAGGATTTGAACAAATCGTATTAATTGTACAAAAAACAATTGCTTCGGAATATCTTACTCAAAATCGCTTTATTCTTTCACAAAACGAACCGTTTGAACTTGATCGTCGGTGCGCAAGGTAGCGAAGTATAAGCCAGGAACCAATTTACTTACATCGGTCGTAAGCAGGTTGGCGCCATTGACCACCTGATATTCCTGACGGTTCAACAACTGACCCGCAATATTGGTGATGCGCAACTCGTAATTACCGGCTTGTTCGGTACTAAATCCAATGCGCAACAAATCTGTGGCAGGGTTCGGGAATACTTTTAAACCCGACAATGCAAGTGGCGTTTGGATGCTGGTAACAACTGCTGCCAAACCAAGGGTAGCCGGAGTTGCGTTAAAATTCCACGGACTTTCGGTATCCAAGGTGTAGGATAACACGCTGCTGCACGAATCACTGCCAATTTTAAGCGTAACAGTATAAACGCCAGGCTCATTGTAGGTGTGGAAAGGATTTTGCTCGTAGCTGAAACCGCCGTCGCCAAAGTCCCAGACCCAGTTTGTAATCGCATTAGGCGCATAAGAAAGGTCAAAAAACTGGAATCCATTGCTACCCAAACTGTCAGGAAGCGGAATAAACAAGGCCTGACAATCCCATTCTGGTTCCCAAGGCGCACTGTCGCCAACATACACGTGATAGGCCGTTGTGCTTTCGCAACCATCCACCGTCTTAATGGTCAAAGTCACTAAATAATCACCTTCTGCTGCATACGTGTGCGTTGGATTTTGGACATTGCTGGTAGTGCTGTCGCCAAAATCCCAAGTCCATTCAATCACACCACCAAATGAATAATCAATAAAACTCAAGGTAAGCGGATCAAAATTGCCACCATTCGGGTCATTGATGCCCAGGGAATCATCCCAACCCCAGTATTGATTTACCCCAAACATAGCCTGACAACCATAATAAAAGGTGTCAACCGGACTATTATAAGCAAAAACAACCTCACAAGCCTGCGAAATACAACTGTCCTGGGTCACAATCGTCAAGGTAACGTTGTATATGCCTTCCTGCGCGTACGTGTGCACGGGACCAGCCACATTGCTGGTGGTGCTGTCGCCAAAATCCCAGGCGTAACTCAAAATACTGGTTGAATCGCCATTGGGACTCAATAAGTTATAATTGAAAGCAAAGAAATTGAAGGTCGTGGTGTCCTCCTGAAAGTATTTGATGTAAGAATAACAATCGGGCTCCGGTACAAAGGCGGTAGAAAACCCAATATTGGTGTTTGCCACACAACCATTTGAGCCTGTTATGTATACGGAAATAATATAATAACCTTGTGCAGCAAAGGTATGTGACGGATTGGCTTCGTTACTGGTCGCGCCATCGCCAAAATCCCAAAAATAACTTACCGCAGTCTCCGTGCTGTCTACGGCATAATAGGGACTGGAAAACACAAATTCCAGGCTATCATTACCCAAATCGACATTAATATTTGTCCAGCAGAAAGGCAATGCTTTTACATAAACAGGTTGCGTAACAGTCGATGTACACCCGTTTTCACCCACAATCGTTAAGGTGACCGGATAAACGCCTTCTGCAGCATAAGTATGCGGCGTAATGGCTTCAGTACTTGTACTGCCGTCGCCAAAATCCCAGGCATAACTTACCGGTGCAGTGCCATCCAATGCGCTATAATAGCTGATAAAATTAAAGGTAAATCCAGCCGATTGATAGTATGAAAAATAAGTATAACAAGCGGGCGCAACAAAGTTGCAGACTTGGAAATCCGCAGTTGCAACACCATTTACTGGAACGACTGTTTTTGATTCATAGTCGTTGTTCGGATCGTTGCAAGCTTTAGAAGTTGATACTTTAATGAATACACCAGCATTGGGAGCGTCCGGGAAGGTAATGGTGTAAACGCCATTTTGATCGGTAAAGGCCGCCGCATATCCCACGTAGTTGGAGTCGACCGCAATAGCCTCCACATACCAGTCGGGAACGACGGCGCCATTAGAAAGTTGGGTAACGGTGCCCGTCACAGTGACCTGCGCTTGCATGGCGACCGCAAGCAGCAAGAAAAGTAAGTTAAAAATCAGTTTTTTCATGTTTTTGTGCTCAATCTAAAAGTTGAATGTTGGAATGAATGTACCCGGGTGTTTTTGTTTTTATAGCCTTCAGGGTTGTATTTGTATTTTTTGGAAAGAACGGCCCTGATTGGAACGACTTTCCAGCAAGTATAAGCCAGCAGGTAAATGGGGAAGCTGCACTTCTGTTTGATTTGTGTTGGGGTGCCAACGTTGCACAGGTCGGCCAAGGGCATCCCACAAAATAAGGGTTTCAATGGGCGATTCCTGGAATATCCACAAACGGTCTTTGGCCGGATTAGGCTGCACTTGCATGCGCAGCTTGGCTTGCGGTTCCTGCTCGGATGAAAGTGCCGCAGGACTCACATTAATCAACACTGTATCGCCTGCCACCAGTGTTTCATTGCCGTATTTATCCAGCATTTTAACCGAATCGATGATGATGCTAAATTCATGGAAACCTATGATATCAATGATGATGATAAAATCAGCCGAACCAATCACGCCCTGCCCCGAACGTTGGTTGTGATCGGTGCGCGTCCAGGCAACATCAATGCGTTTTTCATTGATTCTTCGGTACATGTACACCCGGTCATTGTCGGGATTGGCCCAGGAAATCGGCGAAAAATCAAAATTGGCCGTGGCGGTATTGACAAAACCTGAATCGAACAAAACCGAAAAAGAAAGTCCATACAAATCCTCCACGGGTAAGGCAGCCGTGCCAAATTCGAGGGGCATGCTGAAAGCCGATCCGGGATTCAAATTGGTTGGTACCGCCGAATCATTGAAGCGCAAGGCCGGATCAATACCCGCCGTTCCGCGTGTAAAAACATCTTCCACTACCGGAATATCGGTGCGCCGCTCGCCATAGTTGACATATACCGGAAATGCATCATAAAAATAATTGACAATGCCGTCTCCGTTGCAATCGGCATGCGCCATATTGGTCCCGTTGGGCAATATCAACGGCCAGGGATTGGCCAATTGCGGGGTAAAACTCTGCGGGTTGCCATTCCCGGGATCACGTGGTGGCCCAATAAAATTATACCCCAAGCCCAGGTATAAAAAATCGACATTGTTCACCACACCATTGTTGGTCACATCGCCCGGATATACAATCAGTTGTTGCGCACCAAGCGGTTGGCCTGTTGCACAGAGCAATACACCAATAATAAGCGCTGGAAGAATTCGTATTTTTTTAAACATGGTATCAAGCCTTTGTTTGCTTTATGATACAAAAGTGCAGCACCGTTGGGCAGCATACAAACACAAAATAATAGATTTATCAAAAGTAAATTCACTTTTAAAAACGATAAAAACTACACAAATAACTAACAATCAATATTTTGTTAAATCTTAAATTTGAAAAAAATCAGAAACTATCAATTTTAACCCAGTATAATTCCGCGTACGGTGCCTTATATTTGTCGGCAATTAGCATGGGCAAAAATGAATTGTTATGAAAAAAAGCAAACTGATCGAACTCTTGGGCAGTTTCTCAGGCCGGGAATGGAGCAATTTTCAGGATTTTGTGGCCTCGCCTTATTTTAATAAAAACCAGGCGGTGACCGCGCTGTGTGTGCTTTTGCGGGAACAAGCCCCCGCCTTTGAATCGGTAGAACGCTCGGTGATTTTTAGCCAACTTTTTCCCGAACAACCCTATCAGGATGCCCTGCTCAACCATACTATGTCGTTTCTGCTCAAATTGGCCGAGCAGTTAATCGGACAAGCACATTACGAGCAACAAGCTTTTGCCAGTACACATTACACCCTCAAAGGCCTGTTGGAGCGCGGTTTGGAGAAACATTACCACTATTTATATGAAAAAACGGCCCGCCAGCAAAACGAAGTACCGCTTCGAAATGCCCAATACCACTATGCGCAATATTATTTGAAAAACCTGGAAGCAAACCGCCGCTCTCAATCGGCCGCCCGGGTTTTTAACGAATCGGTGCAGGAAGCCGCCGACCACCTCGACTATTTTTACCTGGCCGAAAAACTGCGCTGCACCTGCTATATGCTCACCAGCCAGGTTATCATCGCAACGCCGTACAACCTGCAATTGGTAGATGAGGTGTACCGATTTTTACAACAACACCCTTTGCCCGAAAGCGCGCCCATCATCCACGCCTATTTTTATATTTTTCAATTGTTGCGCGACGATCAGGCACATGCCAGTTTTGAAGCACTCAAAAACCTATTGGACACCCAGGAAAATCGCTTTTCTAAACAAGAATTGGCCGAATTATACCAATATGCCATCAATTATTGCAATTTCCAAATCCTGAAACTGCGCGAAGGCTTTGTAGAAGAAGCGCTGCATTTATACATCAAAGGGGTCGACTCCGGCATTTTGCTGCACAACGGCAAACTTTCTCCCTGGCATTACAAAAACATCATCAAAGCAGCCCTGCGCCTCAAACGGTTTGAATGGACGGAGCAGTTTATCCTCCAAAACACCCGGCTGCTCGAAGATGCATACCGCGATGATTCCTACCACTACAACCTCGCCGAACTGTATTATTACACCAGCCGCTATGATTGCGCTATGACTTTTTTAAACAAGGTAGATTTCTCTGATATTCATTATAATTTGGGTGCCAAAGTACTTTTGGTGAAAATATACTACGAAACCGACGCCAGCGATGCCTTGGAAAGTTTGTTGCACGCTTTTAAAACCTTCCTGCACCGCAACAAGGTAATTTCGGAAGAATTGCGCCGAACTTATTTGAATTTTATTACTATTGTCGCTCAAATGTTGCGCACAACGCCCGAGCAGTACCCGGCGCTTTGCCTTAAAGTGGAACAACAACCACTTTTGACCGATAAAAACTGGCTTTTACGCATGCTATCCTGATATTTTCACTTTTAACAACGTTGCTACAATGAGAATTTTTCTTTTTGCATTCCTGTTCTTTGTCGCCCAAGCGCTCACTGCACAAAACCTCATTTCCAGTACCCTCCTGCTGACCAAAACCAAGGCGCAACTGAACACGCAGTTTGGGGTGCCATTTATTCAATATGGTGCAAAATTGTACCGCATTACCTATACCACACCCGATATTAACGGCGTATTGGATACGGCATCCGGCCTGATTGGTGTGCCCAATGATGCAACCAAAGTGTTCCCGCGGCTGGTTTACCAGCATGGAACTTCTTCGTCGAAATTAGATGTACCCTCTTATAACGCAAGCAATGGAGAAGGCACAATAGGCGGTCTGTTTGCGGGTATGGGCTACTTTTCCCTGCTGCCTGATTACTTAGGACTGGGCACTTCCCGCGGTTTTCACCCTTATGTACATGCTGCCTCAGAGGCAAGTGCTGCACTCGATATGTTGCGCGCTGCCGAACAGTTTGTTGCTCAATTGGGTACAGTTCAAGTAAATGAACAATTGTTTATCACGGGGTATTCGCAGGGAGGCCACGCTGCAATGGCCCTGCATAAAACCATTGAACAGGATCCGGCTCAGGGATTTGTCACCACCGCCGCTGCACCGATGTCGGGTCCGTACAGCATTTCGGGCGTGATGCGCGACCTGATTTTGTCGGAAACGCCTTATTTTAACCCGAATTACCTGCCAAACACCATCCTTTCCTATCAAACGGTGTATAAAAACCTTTTTGTAAACCTGGAGGATGTGTTTAAACCCAATTATGCCACGCTCATCGCACCTTTTTACAATGGCACTAAAAGCCTGGGTACGCTGAATAGCCAGTTGATCGCCCAACTTACTTCCGAGTTTGGCGCTTCCATTCCGCGTAAAATGCTGCAAGAAAGCATTGTAAGTGAAGTAATCAACAACCCGAACCATCCGTTTAACCTGGCCTTGCGCGACAATGATGTGTACCAATGGGCACCCAATGCCCCAACCCGTGTGTTTTATTGCAAAGCCGACGACCAGGTGCCTTACCGCAACAGCATTGTAGCACGCGATACGATGAGCGCATTGGGCGCAGTAGATTTTCAGGTGATTGATGTGGATTCTACCCAGGATCATGGCGGTTGCGTTACTCCTGCGCTCATTCAAACACTGCTGTTTTTTGCCGGATTGCAGCAAGTGACCACCTCCAGCAGCACCCCTTTGGAGGCTTTAGACTTTCAATTAGCGCCCAACCCGGCCCGGGAGGAAATCACGTTGCGCGACCTGCCCTTTGATGGCCTGTTGGACATCATTGATATTCAAGGAAGGATTTATTTTTCGACACCGGTTACGACCAGCGGCTTGAGTATTCAGGTGGGTACCATGCCGAGTGGGATTTATATGGTGCGTTTGCAAAATGGGGAAAATAGCGTGCTGAAAAAATTGGTGGTACAACGATAGGGAATTTTTAATGAATTTGTTGATGGTTTAAGTCGCGCGCAGGAGCATGTTCTCTTGCGCGCGACTTTTATTCAACATCAAGATCTTCAGGATTTTGGTGTTTTTTAATGATTGCTTCCACCCGCTCCTCGGTAATTTTTAATGATTTTGCAATAATTGAAAAGGGTACGCCATTCTCAGACAATCCGAGAACCGCTTCTTTTTCTTTTTCTTCGCGTCCTTTTTCATGCGCAAACTCCATTTCGCCTTTAATATCTTGTTCACGCATACTTGCATTATCATAAGCGATCAATTCTTCTTTTTTCCAGGCGTGTTTGTCTGCTTCTTTATAGGCTGTAATTAATCCCTCATCTCCAGTATCCTCAGGAATTACCTCCAGTTTGTTGACATGTTTTAAAAAATAGGTCCATTTATCCACTAAAGTTATTAACTCGTGTTCCTTCTTTTTAAATTTTGGAAGCTGGATAAAGCGATGGTGTATGTCATTCAATACACACATACCAGTCTCTTCTTCAATGCTATAGTGTTTGGCTAAGTAATTTTTACCAAAGCCAATTTTGAAGTTCAATATACCAATAAAATAAGTAGGTTTTAGCTTAGGATAATCGTCCCCCTTTTCTATTTGCATCGAAAAATCGCGCGCAGTGTAATATTGAACCCGTTTTTCAAATCCTTTTTTATCCGCTACCTGCATTTCTACTATAAATTGGCGGCCACGCTGATCCGTTGCACGCACGTCAATAATGCTTGCTTTTTCGCCAACGATGCGCGGGAGTAAATAAGGATTGATGATATTTACCTTTTTAATACGGTTCAAACCGTCTAAATCCAAAACGGCATTTAGAAAAGAAATTAGGACAATGCTTTTCTTTTGATTTCCAAATATTTTACGAAAAGCAATATCATTTTTTATATCTACGAATTTCATTTTTTAAATTTTATCACAAATTTAAGGGTTTTTGATGAAAATAAAGGCCATAATTTGTCTGTTTGCTTGCAAATTTTCCACTCGCCCCTGCTGGATGAAAGCGGATTAAGTCTGTAAAATAGTGGTCTCCCGGGCAACCACCACAAGATTTTTTTAACAACAGCATCTAAAGCACCGGGTACAACCCAAACGGCAATTGCCGATAACCAAGCCTATAAAACACAACCCTTTCCATGATGAAATTCGCATTTTTATCCAGTTTGGCGCTCCTTGCCGTGGTATTAATCTCCTTGCCCAGTTTTGATTTTCAGGCGCCGCAAATATCTGATATCCAGGATTTTAAACTGAAAAACGTAGATGGGCGTATGGTTTCCATGAAGGACTTTCCGGATGCGAAAGGATTTATCATCATTTTTACCTGCAACCATTGTCCGTTTGCCAAGTTGTACCCGCCCCGTTTGAACGCATTGAATGAAAAATACAAACCCTTGGGCTACCCATTGATTGCCATCAGCTCGACCGACACGATTTTATACGAAGAAGATACCTATCCTAAAATGGTGGAAAAAGCGACCAACGAGGCATTCAATTTCCCTTATTTATTTGATGAAACGCAATCGGTAGCCCAAAACTTTAAGGCACAAAAAACGCCCCATGCGTATGTGCTCCAAAAGGTAAAAGGCGGCTGGGACATTCGGTATAACGGTGCCATCGACGACAATGGCGGGGAGCCCGAAGCCGTCACCCAAGCCTTTGTCGCTGATGCCGTCGATGCCCTGTTGGCGGGTAAAGCAGTTGCCGTACATGAGACAAAATCAATCGGTTGCCAGATTTATTTCCGAAAAAAATAGATGCTTTCTATGAGCCGTGGATCATGAAATAACGATGCATAAGCTGTTTGCCCCACATGAATTGCAGGAAGATAAGCCGCTTCCCGATTGATCGGATGGCGGCTTTTTTATTACTTGTTGATCAATAATTATTGTTCTCTTTCACCAACTCCACTATTTTATTGTATAATTCATTTTCGTCAATCGGTTTAGAAATATAAGCATCCATGCCAAATTCTCTGCATTTGGCAACGTCCGCTGTGGTAACGTCTGCCGTTAAAGCAATGATTGGAATGTTGGATTTCATTGTTTTGCGGATGTATTCCGTTGCTTCGAATCCATTCATTTCGGGCATTTGCATATCCATCAAAATAATGTCGTAGGTATGGGTTTGCAGTTGTTCAATTGCCATTTTACCATTGATGACGACGTCGTGTTCAAAGCCAAAATCACTTAAAATCATTTTGATTAACAATTGATTTAAGGCCACATCTTCGGCTACCAATACGCGCAGGTTTGGAGTTGTTCCATCTAATTTTAGTATTTTTACATCTTCTACTATTTGCACATCCGTTTTTCCAAACGGTAGGATAAAACTAAATATTGAACCTTCCCCTATTTTACTACTTGCGCTGATACTTCCGCCTTGAAATTCTACCAATTGTTTCACAATCGCAAGCCCAAGTCCTGTTCCGCCATACGAATTTGAGGTGTTAATTTCTGCTTGTTCAAAGAGATTAAAAATCGAATCAATTTTATTTGCTGCAATACCAATGCCTGTATCGGTAATGACAAATTCAATAGTTATATGCTCTTCGGTTTCGCTTTGTATTTTAACGCTTAACGTAATTTTTCCCTTGTGTGTAAATTTTATAGCATTACTCATAAGGTTTAAAATAATCTGATTTAATCGGACGGAATCACCCAATAATAGGGCGGGTATTTCGCTGTCGTATTCTTTTACAAATTCTAAATTCTTTTCATTTATTTTCAAATCAAAAGAATGTACGATTGACCTGATTGATTTGTGCATATCAAATGGCTGTTTTACAAAAGTTATTTTCCCCGCATCTACTTTTGCCAAATCAAGTATATCATTTATGACTACGTTTAAAGAACTGCTACTTGTTTTTATAGCCTGTACAAAATCCTTTTGTTTTTCGCCCAACTCGGTTTTCAACAACACATTTGTAAAGCCTAAAATGGAATTCAAGGGTGTGCGAATTTCGTGACTCATGTTGGCCAAAAACTGTTGTTTGGACTTAGCAGCATTTTCGGCATTTTCCTTTGCTTCAATCAATGCTATTTCACCCAACTTCTGTTCATGAACATCAAAACCAACACCAATATAACCCACAAATTCTCCGTTGGGTAAATAACGGGGATTTGCTTGAACTGCAAACCATCTGTATTGTCCATCATACCGCTTAATACGAATATTTGGTAAGTAATAAGGTTGGCGCGCTTCAAAAGCGGGTACATACACATCTATAATTGGCTGCAAATCATCGGGATGTATAATGCCATCCCAAGCCCTGCCCAATGCTTCTTCGGCTGTTTGTCCCGTGTAATCCAACCATTGTTTGTTCCAATAACTAATGTTGGCATCTTCAGTTGGTTCTATAATAAATATGTTCATCGGCACATTGTCTGCCAATGAACGAAAACGTGCTTCACTTTCTTCAATCTTCCGTTTTGCAATCACCTGCTCAGTTACATCATTACCAATAATAGTAATACCGGAAACAGTTTGGTCTGCTTCCATGTAAGGCTGGAAAACAAAATTGAAAAAATACGCTTCCCTTAAGTTTCCATGAAGACTATTGGGGCTCTCTACTTCAATACCATGAAAAGGAATACCGGTAGCACGAACCTCTTCAAGTATAGCTGGAAAGGGTGTATTTTTAAGTTCGGGCATAATTTCAAGCAGCGATTTACCTTCTATGTCTTTACCTATTCCCCACACTTCTTTAATCTGGTCGTTGGCAAGGTCAATCACCAAATCTTTGCCTTTTAGCACGGCAAAAGTAAAGGGCGAATGCATGAGCATCATGTTATACCGCTTATCACTTTCTTCCACTTTTTTAAGGGCATTTTTCTGTTCCGTTATATCTGCAATCGCCAATAAAATTAATTTTTCGCTGCCCGTTTCATTTATTAATTCACGTGCATTGAGTCGTACAATCCGTTCGCCAATGTTGGGGAAATTGTGTGCAACTTCAAAGTTTTCAAATTTTTCTTTATGCGAAAGAATATTTTGTAACAGTTCCAGTAATTCAGGAATATTCCATTGCTTATTGCCGAGGTCAAAGATTAATTTACCCTCTGTATCTTTTTCACTTACTTGGAAGGTTTTATAAAAAGTATAGTTGGCTGATTTTATCCGAAAGTTTTTATCCAGCACCAGCAGCGGTTCGTGCAAGGTAGATATAATGGCTTCCGCATAATCTCTTGCCGCTGTTACCTGTTCGTTTAGCCCAATCATTTCCTGATTTGCGACCGTTAGCTCTTCATTGGTACTTTGTAATTCTTCTTTGCTGGTTTCCATTTCCTCATTCAGGCTCTGCAATTCTTCGCTGCCACTGAGCAGTTCTTCATTGGCACTTTGCAGTTCTTCATTGGCAGCTTCCTGGTCTTCGGTAATGCTTCGCATGTCCTCACGGCTTTGTGCGAGTTCTTTTTCTAATTGTAGTATGCGTAAATCTTTGGCTGCAAGCGTTGATTTGGAAGCAGCCGTTGATTTTTTAGTAATTGTTGGTAGTTGGCTATTGGCAGTCAATGACTGATTGTGAAAAAGCACCAGGTAATGCGGCTCAATAATATTGGGCAATGGCATGGCTTCAATTGAAATATTGCGTTGTACGCCATTTATCTGTATCGGAATATTTTCTTTTACAACTGTTGTATTTTCTTTTTTTGCTTTGTGCAAAATATTACGCAGTTCAAAAGCCAATCCTTCCTTAGCCATTTTTAACAGGTTAAAGCTGGCTTTGCCCGGCGACGGTTCTAAAAAATTGCCCGTGCTGCCCCTGAAATGCACAATATCCATTGCCTCATTTACCACGACACCCGCAGGCGTGTATTTGCTGAGCATAATATCGTCAGCCGTTTTTTGAAAGTCGGTTTGCATCACTTCGTTTTTGCTTTTAACAGGTGTATCCACATAACTTTTTTCGCTTCGCATACTTGCCATAGGAACAAACCTACCCGCTATGTCTTTACGGGTGAATATTTTATCGGTTTTAGCAGTGCCTTTCACTTGGCAAAGGGCAAAATGATCGGGTACGCCGCTCGTTGTTTCTGATTTGCCGAGCAATAAAAAACCTTTTGGGTTCAATGCATAATGAAAAGTGGTGAGTGCCTTTTTTTGCAAATAAGGCTCCATATAAATAAGCACATTGCGGCAGCTTATAAAATCCATTTTGCTAAAAGCAGGGTCTTTTAAAAAATTGTGTTGGGCAAATACACATAAATCCCGAATGGACTTTTTTACCTGGTAGTCGCCATTATTTTTTGTAAAATATGCTTTGAGGTGTTCTTCGCTTAACCCAAGTACATTGCTTTTTGAATAAATGCCATTTCGGGCTTTTGCAATGGCCGGTTCGCTGATGTCGGTTGCAAAAATCTGCACGCGTTGATGACCATCTGACGAAAATCGGTCGCCCATCAATTCTCTAAAACAGATAGCAATAGAATAGACCTCTTCGCCTGTGCTGCATCCTGCCACCCACACACGGATAGGCTCGCCCTCTTTTTTATTTTTGACAATAAGCGGAAATACTGTTTTTGATAAGCTGTTAAAAATTTTAGGGTCTCTAAAAAAATCGGTTACGGGTATCAGTAAGTCCTGGTACAACAAATCCTGTTCGTTTTTTTGCGCTCTTAAATATTTTAAATAGACGGAAAGTTCTTCGGTTTTGTTAATTGCCATCCTGCGGAGTATTCTTCTGCGAATAGTGGCTTGTTTGTAATAGGTAAAATCAGTACCCTTCCGAATGCGCAGCAGCGAAAGGATTTGTTTGAATACATCTTCATCTTGTTGTGGGACATCCTCCACATCTTTTCCTTTAATAATATTTATGACTTCCAAAAGCTTTTGTGGTATTTTATCGGGCGGCAAAATAAAATCAACCACACCCGCTTCTGCGGCACTCTGCGGCATGCCTTCGTACTGTGCCGATGCTTCATCTTGCGCAAAAGTGATGCCTCCATTGTCTTTAATCGCTTTCAAGCCCATAGTACCATCATTAGCAGTGCCCGATAAAACCACGCCTATTGCATGGCTTTGATGCACTTCGGCGAGTGATGTAAAGAACAGGTCAATGGGTAGATTGCGTTCCATTTTATTTTTTGCAGGGCGGGGGCTAAGTTCCAGCACTCCATCATTGGCAATCATCATTTTATTGCTTGGCAGAATGTAAATATGGTTGGGCTGCACTTTAATATCGTCAGCAATTTCCAACACGGGTATAGCCGTAACTTTTTGCAGCAGTCCTACCAACAGACTTTCGTGGTTCGGGTCAAGGTGTTGTACCAGCACATAAGCCATGCCTGAGTCTTCGGGTATGGCTTTCAATAATTTTTTAAAAGCATCCAGCCCACCTGCCGATGCGCCGATGCCCACCACAGGAAACTGGTTTTGCGATTTGATCAGATCCTTATCTATTTCTGGTATCTTATTCGTTGATTTCATATCATGTTCGTTAGTTGCCACTTACAAATTTATAGGATTAATCTATCTTTTTCAGAATATCTCCAGATTCGGCGCATTCTTTTTCCTGTTCACCGATAACAATCACCTAGACAGCATCGTGTTGCCAGTACCATTTACGCTAAAGATCAATTTACGGACTCTGGCAATACAAATCCTGCACGCTGCAAATAACGACATTCACCGCACCCAAAGTCCCTACCGGCGTACAAGCCTGAAACGTAGATGGATTCACAAAACTATTAATGACAAACTGCAAGGGCGTGAGCACATTCCCACCTTGCTGTACTTGCCAGGAATAGGTAAAAGGGGGCGTACCGCTTAAGGTTAGTTCAACGGTTCCGCACGCGCCGCCACATATAGCGCCCGAAGGCGTTGTGAGCGAAACAAGGGTAGGCTTGGGCCGCCAAATGATGGCAATTTCCGGGGAAATGTCGAGGCAAGGGTCGTTCAGGTTGATTTGACCATTCACGGCATTGCCCACTACCCTCGAAATGTAATAGGTGGTGCCTACTACCAATGGCGGCACAAAGGGGAAAACACCGGTGTTATTTTGTACCAAAACCGATCCGATTGGGTTGGCTGGGTCCGTAAAGAGGATATAACCAACCGCGTCGTCGGGGTCGAGTTGGGTATTGTTGTTGAACGGGGCAGTGTAGGCATTGGGCACACAGGCATTAGCCGTAGTAACCATTGGCGTGCCTGCGGACGAAAGGAGACATGCGCACGCCGGAACAGGTACACCTGGCGGCAGTATACTTAGCCCCTGAATGAATGTCAAGGGCGTATTACAAATGGGCGTCCACGAATTGGTGGAGAAGTTATATTCCACAAAATCAACATTACCACCGATGTTGACCGTAGAGATAATTTGCCCCGAAGCGGCTGTAGCCGCCGAATATAATGCGTTGGGTACATTGGCATAGACGAGGGTGCTTGCCGCAGGATTCGTCAAATTGACCTCATACACTTGTCGAACGGCTACTCCATTAACAACGACTTCGCAAAAGGCATACATGGTACTCCCCACCAGGAACAGGTCGTAAGGCTGAACCGAGGGCGGGAATGGCCCAATATTCGTTACCGTATTAGTTATTGGATCGAAGATACCCAATTGACCGCCCGCAGTAACATATATGTTCCCGTTCGGATGGATGAGCGACCCGAACCAGTAGGGGCCAGGCACCGTAGCGATTGGGTTCGGATTGGGTGGTTCATAAACAGACACGCTCCCTAACTGGGTACTTACCACAACATTGCCATTGGGAAGCACGAGCGTTTCCTGGATGGTACCGACAGGATTCTGCAGAATGGGGCAAAAGGTGCAGGTGGCCAAATCGATCTGGAAAACATATTGGGGCGGGTTTGGTCCCAAGCGCGCGGTAAAAATAACGATCTGTCCAAGCGCTGGGTTGATCAAAATCAAATTGGTAAAGACCACGAATGGTATAGTCAGGCGAATAAACAGGCGTTTTATCATGGTTTATCGTATTTTATCTTATTTGAGCGCGTATTATCATTAAACACGACGCGAAGGAATGGGTTTAAACCATGTTCACAAAGCCTACAACAACTGCCCCGTTTTAACCGAAGTATTGACCCGCTCATTAGTTTGCTATTCTTTCCTATCATAGACATACGCTACGGAGGTTTGAGGGTTTTTGATATAAATTATGCCTTGATTCAATGAATATTTAATTTCAAGATTCGGAACGATTACGCCATTATTCATTTCATAAACTGAATAAAATGTTTTCCCACCAATTGAAAGGCTATCTAAAAAATTAATTTGGGGATTATTTCCACTTATATAGTAATTCAACAACTCATCCGCACGCTCAAACGAATTTGAAAATAGTTCTCCAAGCGATATAACTAAAGTTTCATAAGCATCACGATTCTGAATTATTGGATATTCAACGAGGTTGATAAAGATTGGTTCAGCCAATACACCACTATTGGACAACGAAACCCGCAACAACTCTGAAGTCCCTCTAATCGTCTGGCTTTTAAAAGTATCAACTTCGCATGGGAATGGAACCTGATAAGCGCCAATTGTCTCCTTTATTGCTACTTCAAAGGCTACATCGGCGCCTAATACAGTTTTAAATATTATTCTGTTGGCATCAGCATAATGATTTATATAAGTTTTGGCGGAATCACTTAGAAAATAGTTTTCCCCATCCTTTGGAACTTCACATGGGTTTAGGTCTTTATTATTACAGGCTTCAATAAGAAACACTGCTACTCCAATAGCAAGCACCGTTGAATATTTTATACTTAAATTGATTCGACTCATTTTTGCTTTAATTGATAAGAACGTGCGCATAATCGTCAATTTCCCCTAATAGAGCCCTATTGCTTCAAGCTCCATTTGTTCGAAACCATCCAGTTGCGTAAATTTAACCAAGTAGTTATCTCAATGCAACTATGTGGCGAATTGAATTCGTACAAATATACACTAAATATTAAATATCCAAATCATCCAATGGGTTTTTAATCTTTTCCGCACATTACGCTACATTCCTATTTCGCACCGATGTTACGCCGAAAAATCTGTGTAACATCTGCGCGAAATATCTCCAGCAGTATGACCAGATTGGCAAATTGCTCGACGTTTTTATTTCGCACAGATGTTACGCCGAAAAAAGCACAGATGTTACGCCGAAAAATCTGTGTAGCATCTGCGAAAAAGAATCTGTGTAATATCTGCGTGAAATATCTCAATCGGGCTCCGAAGCGCTATCCGACCGCGAGGGTCGGGCAAATATTTTAATCATCCGAAGCGCTATCCGACCGCGAGGGTCGGGTGCACATTTTAATCATCCGAAGCGCTATCCGACCGCGAGGGTCGGGCACGCATTTTAAT
>JBBAVI010000025.1:45628-62344 GCA_040397785.1 Saprospiraceae bacterium
TCCGACCGCGAGGGTCGGGCACGCATTTTAATCATCCGAAGCGCTATCCGACCGCGAGGGTCGGGCACGCATTTTAATCATCCGAAGCGCTATCCGACCGCAAGGGTCGGGCACGCATTTTAATCATCCGAAGCGCTATCCGACCGCAAGGGTCGGGCACGCATTTTAATCATCCGAAGCGCTATCCGACCGCAAGGGTCGGAGCTACAGTTCCTGATCAATCGAATAATTATTCCGCACCGACGAATTCCGATTAATCATTTCCCCCACAAATCCCGTCAAAAACAACTGGGTACCCACCATCAACACCAAAATTCCTAAAAAGAACGCAGGCCGATCCGCGATGCCAATTTCTTTAAATATCAACTTTTCAATGCTCAACCAGGCCAAAATACCAAAACCGGTGAGAAAGGCGATCAAGCCCAACAACCCAAAAAAGTGCATCGGGCGTTTGCCGAATTTGCCCACAAAAGAGATAATCATCAAATCCAGCGGACCATTCACAAAACGCCGCCAGCCGCCGAATTTTGTGTATCCGTACTTGCGCGCACGATGCTCCACGACTTTTTCCCCAATATTCGGAAAACCGGTCCATTTGGCCAAAACCGGTATGTAACGGTGCATTTCACCATATACTTCCACGCTGCGGGCCACTTCGCCCCGATAGGCCTTCAAACCACAGTTGAAATCATGTAGGTTTATGCCGCTCATCCACCGGGTTACGGCATTGTATAATTTGGTCGGAATGGTTTTGCTCGGCGGATCATGGCGTACTTTCTTCCAGCCGCTCACCAAGTCGTATCCGTCTTCCCGAATCATGCGGTACAATTCGGGTATTTCGTCCGGACTGTCCTGCAAATCAGCGTCCATCGTGATCACAACCTCCCCCAAGGATGCCTGAAAACCTACATGTAAAGCCGCACTTTTACCATAATTGCGCCGAAACTTGATGCCCCGCACCTGGTCATTGCCTTTTTTCAACTGTTCTATCAGCGCCCAGGAGCCATCGTTGCTGCCGTCGTCAATAAACATAATTTCGTACGTGATGCCCATTTTTTCCACCACACGGCGAATCCAGGATTCCAGTTCGGTGAGGCTTTCCACCTCGTTTTTCAAAGGTATTACAATGCTCAAATTCATAAATCAAAATTGGTCAAGGGCTTGGGTTTCATACGTTTAATTGGTGGTAAACGGGCATCGCGCTTTGCATAAATGGGCAACAACGGCTCCGAATCCTGGGTAACCGGAATGGCAAATTGCTGATGCCACGACTTTTCCCGCAACATTTTGCTCCAACGCTCAAATAATAATTCCTGTTGCGCCGCACTTAATTTGGACGCCTCGTCGTACATGCCTTTTGCATTGCGCTGCCGCATCGCTTCAAACAAAGTAACGGCGCAGGCTACGGAAATGTTCAGACTTTCGGCAAAGCCCACTTGCGGCACAAGAAAATTACCATCCGCGTAGGCCAAAGCCTCCGGGCTCAATCCGTCATCCTCATTGCCAAACAACAAGGCGGTCGGCTCGGTAAGATCCATTTCGTACAAAGTCTGGCTTTTTTCGCCCAAAGCAGTGGCCAAAACGCGTCCGTATCGTTCTTTTACCCGCCTAAAACACTCTGCCAGGTCTTCAAACACATAAACGTCGATCCACTTGAAAGCGCCGCCTGAAGTGCGTTTGCCCAACACCAACCCGCGTTTGTCCAAATACGGCTTGGTGTACACCACAAATACCTCGCGCACCCCCACCGCGTCGCAAGAGCGCAACACCGCACTGATGTTGAGCGGATCGAATATATTTTCCAAAACTACCGTCAGGTCGGGCTGACTTTGCCGAATGACGGATTTTATCTTTGCAACACGCTCGGGTTTCATAAGGGGCAAAATTGAAGATTCTTTGGCAATTACGTGAACCATTTTAAAGAAATGGTATTATCAAGATGATTAAAACTGTTTTATGGCTCATTTTGACATTATTTTGGCAGGCGGTGGCTTGTCTGGACTCACCTTAGCCATCGAATTGGGCAAACGCGACTTTTTCCGAAATAAGTCGATTTTAATCATTGAGCGCGACGCAAAGCAACAAAATGACCGAACCTGGTGCTTTTGGGCTACTAAGGCAGAAGATTTACCGCCCGTTTTGTTCAGATCCTGGGACCATTGCCTTTTTTATGGAGCACAAGGGGAAAAGCGGCTCAAAATGCCCCCGTTTCGGTACCACATGGTGCGCGGCATCGACTTTTACCGCTGGGCCGCAGCCGAAATCGAGCAATATCCTAATATACAACGCATTCAAGCAGAAATTATAAACCTGGAAGAAAAGGGCACTGTATACACCGACCAAGGCGTTTTTACGGCAGAATGGGTTTTCAATAGTGCCATTACGCCAACGGAATTGGTGCCCAAAGCCAGTGCGCTGTACCCGAAACCGGCATTTTCGCTTCCCAATGCGCCTCAAGAAAAAACCAAGGCCCACACCTGGTTTTTACAACATTTTAAAGGCTGGATCATCGAAACGCCCATCCCCCGCTTCGATCTAAACACCGCAACGTTGATGGATTTTCGAATCGATCAAAAGGGCGACACCCGGTTTGTGTACGTTTTGCCTTTTTCCGAAACGAAAGCATTGGTGGAATACACTGTTTTTTCTCCCGCCCTTTGTGACCCTGCCGAATACCAGGCCGAATTGCAGCATTACGTACAGCATTTCCTGAATATAGATGAATTCAGCATCGTAGAAGAAGAATTTGGCGTGATTCCAATGACCGATTTTGGCTTTTCGCCCGCCCAACAAGGTAAAATCATCCACATCGGTACAGCGGGCGGCTTCGTAAAAGGTTCCAGCGGCTATGCCTTCAAACGCACCCGACGCAAACTGCAACAATTTACCGAGGCCTGGGTACGCACGGGTACGCCCAACATGCGCCTGCTGCGATCGGGTTATCGGTTCCGGCTGTATGACAGCATCATGTTACGGGTTCTGCGCGATCAAATCTATCCTGGAAAAGCCTTTTTTTCAAAATTGTTTTATAAAAGGCCTGCCCCAATCATTTTTCGTTTTCTCGACGAAGACAGTACCTTTACAGAGGATCTGCGGGTAATATCCAGTCCGCCACCCCTACCCTTCCTGCGCGCACTCTGGCGACAATTACCGTTTTTTAAAACATTATGAAAAATAAAATACATCCCAGAATTGGCATTACAGGCGGAATTGGCAGTGGCAAAACTACCGTTTGCAAACTTTTTGAAACCTTGGGCGTACCCGTGTACGATGCCGACTACTGGGCCAAATGGTTGATTGTTCATGATCCAGGTATAAAAACCGCGATTACCACGCTCTTGGGACCTGAAAGTTATTTGTCCGACGGAACGTACAACCGCCCATTCGTGGCCAAACAAGTGTTTGCTGATCCCCAAAAACGCCTTGCCCTCAACCAGATCGTACACCCGGCTGTAGAAACCCACAGTGCCGCCTGGAATGCTCAACAAATCGCAGACGGCGCTTTGTATACCTTGAAAGAAGCCGCCTTGCTTATTGAAAGTGGCAACCATAAAAAAATGGACCTGGCAATATTGGTTACCGCGCCCGAGGAACTGCGCATAGAGAGGGTCATGCGGCGCGATGGCCTGACCGAAGCCCAGGTAATGGCCCGGATAGAAGCCCAAATGCCGGAAGCGGAAAAGATGCCGATGGTCGATTTTATCGTGTTTAACGACGGTCATCACAGTTTAATACGACAAGTTTGGAAAATACACCAACATATCCTTCAAAAATATTTTGGTAAACGGTAAACCTTTTACTACCTTTGCAGCCCGAAATTCAAATTTGTAAATAATTTTCGATCCATACAATGAAAAAAGATATTCATCCGGCCGCTTACCGCCTTGTGGTGTTCAAAGACATCGCAACGGACGACATGTTTTTAGGTCGCACCTGCACCAACTCTAAAGAAAAGGTTCTTTGGGAAGACGGTAACGAATACCCTTTGGTTAAAATGGAGATTTCTTCTTATAGCCACCCATTCTTCACCGGAAAAATGAAATTTGTGGATACCGCTGGTCGTATCGATAAATTTAACAAAAAATTCGCAAAATTCGCGAAGTAATTGCGCAACCTTTGCGTTGTTGGAAAGTCCCGATAGGCTACGGCAGATTGGGACTTTTTTTGTCTAAGTCCTATGCTGAACATTATACTTTTCGACTCCGACGCGCGCATGCATTTGCTTCCGCTCACCGCAACTCGACCCATGGGCGAGCTGCGTATCGGTATTTTAACCATTCGTGAAAAATGGGAACGCCTGCTCCGTGGCTCGGTATCTTATATTACCCAGGAATACCTCCAGGAAAAATACCCCATTCATATTGAAGAGGACAACCTGATTCTCAATGGAGGCGTACTACCTACCGAACAATTGAGCCGAAAAATTGCCGATCTTCAACAAAATGAGGCGTTGCTCCTGAATGGCGAGCTCATTGCCGCACGCCTGAACGAAGCCCGCTTCGAAAGTTTGATTGAAGATGAAGAAGTGCACGAACTTCAGGGCATCGAACTGGAAGAAAGCATCTCAATTTATCCCATCAATCAACTCTGGCAACTTACCCATTTGGCAGGTCAGGCATTTGAAAGCGATTTCAACCTGATTACTTCCGGACGGGCAACCCAGGCGCTGTCTCCCAGCAACCGGGTAATTGGCGCCAGTCAACAGATTTTTCTGGAAGAAGGCGCAAAAATTGAATGCTGCATCCTGAATACCACCGACGGCCCCATCTATATCGGTAAAGACGCTGAAGTGATGGAAGGCAGCATTCTGCGCGGCCCGGTATCCATTGGCGCGCAGTCGATTGTGAAAATAGGCTCCAAAATTTACGGACCCACCATCATTGGCCCAGGCTGCCGAGCAGGAGGCGAAATCACCCGCTGTATCCTCATGGCCAACGCCAACAAATCGCACGATGGTTACCTCGGCGATTCGGTGTTGGGCGAGTGGACCAACCTCGGTGCAGATACCAACAATTCCAACCTGAAAAATAATTACAGTGAGGTAAAACTCTGGAATTACGCCACAGAAAAGTTTGATAAAACGGGTACCCAGTTTTGTGGCATGATTATGGGCGACCACGCCAAATGCGGTATCAATACCATGTTTAATACGGGAACGGTGGTCGGCGTATTTGCCAATGTCTTCGGCGCTGGCTATCCCCGCAATTTTGTGCCCGATTTCTCCTGGGGTGGCGCCGATAGCGGCTACCGCACCTACAAGTTCAATGAAGCCTGCGTTACGGCGGAGGCCGTGATGGCGCGTAGAAATGTGCCTTTTAATGAATTGGAAAAGGCCATTTTATACCATATTTACGATCGCACGGCACAGTACCGTAGCTGGGACAAATAAATTTTCCAGATGAATAACCTGAAATATGATCGGCGGGGGGTTTCTGCCTCCAAAGACGAAGTGCATGCCGCTATTCAACACCTGGATAAAGGCCTGTACCCTACTGCCTTTTGCAAAATTATGCCCGATTATGCGGGAGGAAGCGCACTGTATTGCAACATGCTGCATGCCGATACAGCCGGTACCAAAACCAGCCTGGCCTACCTCTACTGGCGTGAAACGGGCGATTTGTCGGTTTGGCCTGGCATTGCCCAGGATGCCATTGTCATGAACCTCGACGATATGGCCTGCGTGGGCTGTACCAACCAAATACTGCTTTCGAGCACCATTGGCCGCAACAAATTATTGATCAATGGCGACGTGATTGCTGCGGTCATTAAAGGCACGTCCGATTTTATTGAAACCATGGGCCAACACGGCGTCGAACTCCAACTCGCAGGGGGCGAAACCGCTGATGTGGGTGATATCGTGCGCACCATCGACGTGGGCTTTACCGCGTTTGCCCGCATGCGCCGCAGCCAGGTGATTGTCAACAACATACAAGCAGGCGATGTCATCGTTGGACTTTCCTCCTCAGGGCAGTCAGACTATGAAACACAATACAATGGCGGCATGGGCAGCAATGGTTTAACCGCCGCCCGCCACGATGTATTGTCAAAAATATATGCTGAAAAATACCCGGAAAGTTTCGATCCCAACCTACCCCCAGATGTCGTTTACACCGGCAATCGCCTGCTGACCGACCCAATTTCTGTTAGCTATCCGGCCGGAAATACCTTTGAAGTGCCTGCTGGCAAACTGATCCTCTCCCCTACCCGCACGTATTTGCCGGTTTTGAACGCGATTTTCACAAAATACCGCAAAAAAATCAACGGCATCATCCACTGTACCGGCGGCGGACAAACGAAGGTGCTCAAGTTTGCGGAAAACGTGCACATCATCAAAGACCAGTTGTTCGAATTACCGCCCTTGTTCCAACTCATTCAGGAAAGCAGCGGCACCGATTGGCGCGAAATGTACCAGGTATTCAACATGGGCCACCGCATGGAATTGTATGTCCCCAAACGTTATGCAGGCCGCATCATCGCTGTAGCGGAGTCATTTGGCATCGAAGCACGCATTATTGGGCATGTGGAGGCCGGAAACAATGCTACCCAGGTTACAGTGCGTGGCGCTCACGGGGAATTTGAGTACTTGAGATAGGGAGAAAGGGGTGCCACGGAGAAGCTCGGAGGTACGGAGTTGCACAGAGAAAATTAAAAACTCCGTGTAACTCCGTACCTCCAAGCTTCTCCGTGGCACCCTTTTTTTCTCAATAAACCCTTTTTTTCTCCGCGCAACTCCGTACCTCCAAGCTTCTCCGTGGAACTGGGGTTTATAAGAATGGTCGACGGGCTTAGGAGGCGCAATCACCACCGAAGTAGT
This sequence comes from Saprospiraceae bacterium, assembly GCA_040397785.1. GTDB lineage: Bacteria > Bacteroidota > Bacteroidia > Chitinophagales > Saprospiraceae > M3007. The sequence goes on from JBBAVI010000025.1 coordinate 52,443, forward strand.
AGCAGGGGCCGTGGCAGGTGGCGTAGTAGTTGGTTGTGCATACCCCAAAACGGTGCACAGCAATGCCAGAACAAGCGTATGTAAAATACGTGCTTTCATACAGAAGATTCGTTTTAGAATTAGAAAAACTTGTAAATCAGATATTTACCCCTCTACTTCAATCCGGTCGTACTCCCCTTTCCAGGCGTACCAGCCAAAGAGGCACAAACCCAACATGATGGGTGTAAAAATCGGGATGATGATATACCAGAACATTTGGGTATCCAACACCGCTTTGTTGTTTTTTACAGCCGCTGCAATTTCAGTGCCCGCCTGACTAAACATCAGGTAAACCACCAGCAGGCCTAAAGCGACCCACAAAAAACCGCTTATTCTTTTCAAAGAATCCATCTTAAACTTTGATTTTATGATTTGATTGATTTGTGTGAAAAGTCCTTGATTGTAAAGCATTTATACTTAAGTACGTTCAAGTGACCTCAAGCAAGGCGCAGGTTTATTCTTCTTCTTCGTTGCGATTTTCTTCCTTCTTGGAAGGCAAATACAACAAACCAATCACAAAGCACACCGCGCCAATAATGATCGGGTACCAAAGCCCAACATAAGGGTCGCCGGTCGGATTAGAACTCGTCTTGCTCGCATCAAACAACCGGGTTGCAATAAACGGCGTCAAGCCACCAAAGATACCGTTACCAATGTGGTATGGCAGTGACATCGACGTGTAACGAATGCGGGTAGGGAACAATTCCACCAAAAATGCCGCAATCGGGCCGTACACCATCGTAACATACAGGATTTGGATAAATACCAGCAACATCATGATCCAGAAACTGGAAGCCGACAACCATACTGTTTTCGCCGTTTCAGGTTTTGGAGCAGGTTTGGACTTATCAGCAAGCACTGTTTTCTTCTCTAATAATTTCAGGGTGGTGCCATCGGTGTAGGCTTTCACCGTCGTGATGGTGTATACCGAGTCGCCCGCCGGATTGAGGGCACTGGCCATATTTACAGCCGTGCGTTCGGCAATTTCAGTTTTGGCTTTGGTATTTGCCAATCCGTACATCGTCTGATAAATAGGGCGATAACTCAAAATGGCCAGCAACATACCACCCAACATGATGGTTTTGCGACCAATACGGTCCGACCAGGCACCAAATACCAAAAAGAAAGGCGTTACCAGCAATATAGCAATGCAAAGCAGGTAGCGGGTTTGCTCAAACTCTACGCCGCAGGTGCGCTCAATAAAGGTCTGTGCATAAAACTGACCGGTGTACCAAACCACACCCTGGCCCATCACCGCACCAAACAAAGCGAGCAACACCACTTTCAAGTTGCCTTTTTTGGCAAAAGATTCTTTCAACGGATTTTTAGAAATCTTGCCTTCTTTTTTGATTTTTGAAAACAAGGGCGATTCGGCCATTTTCAAACGAATGTAGATCGAAAGGGCGATCAAAAACGCCGAAACAATAAACGGTACACGCCAGCCCCATTCATTAAAGGCCTCTACACCCACCGTTTTGCGGGTAGCAACAATGACACCCAGCGACAGGAAAAAGCCCAAAGTGGCCGTAGTTTGGATGTAAGCGGTGTAATAACCGCGTCTTTTCACGGGTGCGTGTTCGGCAACGTAGGTTGCAGCGCCGCCATATTCACCACCCAACGCCAAACCTTGCACCAAACGCAACGTAAGGATGATGGCAGGCGCTAACATCCCGATACTCGAATAGGATGGCACCAAACCAATGGCAAAAGTAGACAAGCCCATGAGCACCAACGTAAGCAGGAAGGTGTACTTGCGCCCAATCAAATCGCCCAGGCGCCCAAATACCAGCGCACCAAAAGGACGAATGACAAAACCGGCTGCAAACGTGGCCAATGCCGCCAAAAAGGCCGCAGTAGGATTACCCGTAGGAAAAAATTGGGTGGCAATAATCGGTGCCATCGCGCCATAGATGTAGAAATCATACCATTCGATCAGGGTACCGACCGAAGAGGCTAAGATTACTTTCATTAAACCTTGGCCACTCACGCTTTCATGATCCGTTGTAGATGTTTGCATAAAAAAGGTAGTTTAAATTTCGAATTAGGAAGACAAACAAAAAATGATTTGGTTATTTAACCTGAAGACAAAAGTATATACACATCTATATATGTTGTTTGTTTTAGGTAAAATATTTTTTAAAAATTTGGAAGAAAATTCTTTGACGGGGTAAAACCACAGAAGATTTGCCTTGTTTGAGGTGTTTTGACCGCAGGAAGTTCAGTTTTCTATACCATGAGCGGGGATTTAACACGTAGGTATGGAGCGGCACGATGGGTAAAGGGTGGTTGAGATGCGCGGTACGGAGGCGATCACGTTAACAAAAAATATTAATACTGACTTAACATTTCAAAACATCCCATATCTTATCTTTGTTCCAAGACGTCTAAAGCGATGACGCAAGGACGTTTTTTAATCTAGTTGTTTTATCTTAGAAAAGTTTAATCCTGGTACCCTTACTGCGAAATACTTATTTTTTAACTTGAAGTCCAATCTTGGATCTATATTCAACCTAAATTTTATGCAAAATTCAAAGTTCGGCCTGCAGGGCCAGCGTTTTACCCCCCCCCTTTATTAAACATATTTATATGTAATGGGGTCAGGTTTGAAAAATCTCGTTTTATTCATTCGGTGATTTTAATGGTGGGTTTTATTTTCATTCACCTTAATTCCAATATGGGGCAAGGGTGTGTCATTCCGGTTCCATCAAATTTGATTAACCAAGGATCTTTCGAAACACCGTCCTCTGGCCCTTGCTATGTGGCACCAGGCGTTACTTTAGATGGGGGCATAAATGCGGGTTGTGTAAATCCATGGTTTGCATCGAATGGTACGCCTTCCCTATGTAATCAAGTATCCTCCATTACCGGCGGAACTGTAAATGCAGTAGATGGCGTTAATTTTGCTTGTATTGCAGCTCAGTCAGGCAATGAAAAGGGATGCACGGACAATGAGGCGTTTTCTCACCCCTTGTCCCTTTGCAGAGGTGCAAAATACAGGTTATCATTTTATGCACGAAATATGGATGCAACCTCTGGTACTTTACATGCTGCGTTAATATTGAATCCAGGGCAAGTTTTTCAAAATGCACCTGGAAGTCCTTGTTATAATGGTGTTGGGCAAACCATAGTAGACCTTCCTATTGTTGCCAATAATACCTCTTGGGTGTTGACACAACAAGATTTCACCTTCAACCAAGTAAGTTCATCTACATTTTTAGTGTTTTGGATTGAAAATGGAATCAACGGAACTGCAGTTTCTGTCGGTATTGATGACGTTTCCTTGATATGCCTTGAATCTGCAATTGATCCAAATTTTACAGCGACAGAGGGCTGCGACGGCTTATTTAACTTTACTAGCACCAATAATACAACTCCCTTAGGCACAGAAGTGTTTGAATGGTGCTGGGATTTTGGCGATGGAACCTTTGGTACGGGGCAGACTACTACCCACACTTATGCTAATGAAGGGGAATATGAAGCTTGTCTAATTATCACAGACAATTGTAATTGCCACGAAAAAATTTGTAAAGAAGTTAAATACCAGAAGCCGCTTTCCATTACGAAAACCTATTCAGAAGATCCTAATACCCATCTTTTAACTTTTCAGATTGCGGTTAACAACCTTTTAACCACTGCAGTCAATAATGTAGTGGTAACGGATGTGCTGGCGAATACGCTTAATTTGGTAAATGCCAATGGTTTTGCAGTGAATTCCAATACGCTTACACAACAGGTAAATTTACCTGCGCTTGGGAGCACTACCTTGTCTTTTACGGCGCAACGGAAAAACAGTTGCACTTGTACATCCATTGAAAACTGCGCTTCTGCAGGCTTATCAGGCAGTAGTTGCACGCCAGCGAGTTCTTGTATTACCATTCCAGGAATTGGTGCATCACCGAATGCTGCAATTACTTCATACACACAAGATCCTGCGAATTGCTTTAAAAGAAAGTTTATTGCTTCCTCCAATAATGCATGCGACACTCATACTTGGAGTTTTGGAGATGGAACAAGTGGAACAGGCGAAAATGTAAGCCATGAGTATACAGCAAATGGGACTTTTGCGGTAGTGCATACCGTAAGTAATGATTGTGGTACCTCCTCGGTTACGGTAACTGTAATAATTGATTGTATTGCAGAATTTATCTGCCCTTGTACTGGCGTTGGATCCCTTAATATCAATGCAGGAGTGGTTTCGGTCGATCCGACACAAGCAGCAGGTATTTCTGTATTGTCGACTACTTTAAGTGGGGGGCAAACAAGCCAGAATTCCTACAATAATACTGGCAAATGTATCGCCATTCGAGGCAATCTTGTTATTGATCAGAACTTTACGTTAGGGATTGATGGCGGTGAAATCAGAATGCAGCCAGGTGCCCGTATAACCGTTAAAAAAGGAGCGAAACTCAACTTAAAAGGGATTGTTGAAGGTAATCCTTTAAATCCTACAATGCAAGGTATTCACGGATGTACAAAAATGTGGCGCAGCATCATTGTTGAAGCCGGCGCTTCCATTTCAATGAGTAATAATGTCATTCAGGATGCTGAATTTGCTGTAGAGATAAAAGGAACGAATACTGATGTTCCATCCTTCATTTCTAATGGGAATGATTTTAACGCAAATCATACAGGTATACGAATAAATGGCCCTGTTTTGCTACCATTTACGTTTTCTAAAAACACTTTTGAAGCGACGAGGCCTTTACTGCCAGTGTATAGTAGTGATATAAACAATTGGAACCCATTTTATCCTTATGTGGGAATTAACATTGCCGATGCAGGTATATTAAAAATAGGCAATAAAAACGACCCGACTTCTGAAAATTCATTTTTAGGTATTCGAAACGGAATTTTGGCGCGAAACGTCGAATTAGAGGTATATTATGCAACATTTAAAAAATTGTTTGGCACTGTTCTTTTGCAGTCTCCAACAGGTAATTTAGAAGGTCTGGGGATTTTTGCCAGAAGTAGTCCTAAATTGACGGTACAGCAATGCACTTTTGGTGGAGAGGGGTCAAATGGATGGCGTGGCATCAGTGTTGCGCGTTGTAATTTAGATGCAAAATTGAATGACTTCTATGATATCGGTTCAGGTATCTATGTGTATCCAGCGGGTTCGGAAAGTTTTATAATTGAAGAAAACAAGTTCCGTGCTACACTCCCGAGCTTGGGATTAACAAATGCTATTGTAATCAATGGAACAACATCCAGCCAACAAGGTATCATCAAAATCAATAACAATAATCCGATTCAAATTATGAACGGAGGGACGGGTATATTATTGACCAACGACCCTTCCACGATGGGCATTGCCGCAGATCGAAGGGTATCGAACAATTATATTTATAATACCCTGGTAGGTGCCGGAATCAGTGTGTCCAATTCTACCAAATGGGCAATTGATAACAACCATATTTTCTTTTCTGGTTTTCCAAACACTAATATTGCCTATGGAATAGGCGCGATTGGAATACGACTTGACAAAGCGAATAGATGTTTTGTTAAAGACAATGAAATAAGGGCCACAGATGGAAGCATAATCGGTGCTTCCATGCGCGGTATAGAAGTAAAAGGCAGTAAAAACGCTACACTCTGCTGCAATTTGACCGATCACAGCAGATTTGGCAATTACTTTATGGGTAGTTGTGACCCAACTTTTATCCGCCATGCAAGGCAATACGACCATGAAATAGGATTGCATTGTGATAATATCGGAACAACTATAGGCGATCAAAATTGGGCTGGAAATGAATGGTTAGGGACTTATGATTTTTTAGGGGCCTACCATTCGGGAAGCGATTTTAACATACTAAACTCTGAATTTAGGGTAGAATCTCCCACGACTACTAGTTATTGGCCGATTAATCGGTTTCCCGATGGAGATGATTGGTTTAGAGAATTGTCTGGTTCTTCATTGACATGTGGAGCTTCCGATGCTTTGTGCCCTAACCTACCACCAAACAATGCACCTGAAAGTCCGCGAGACTTGACTGATACTGAAATTAAAGTAGCCAAAGATGCTTATACAGGACCGCATTCGTATGACCGGATCACACAACGGGAAGCCGAACGCAGTTTATATGCAGAAATGATAAGTAACACTTCTCTATCTGGGCAGGATGTAGACGTAGATCAGTTTTTCAACAATGCCCACTTAAGCGTTTTAGGTCTGTTATTTGAAGTAGACCGCCAGATTTCATTACTCGGCGTAACACCACCTGCTCAAACGAATCGGAAAGAACAGATTCATCATTTACTTGACAGTCTGTCGCAACGTTTACAGCAATTAGATCAATCGTATGCAATTGCACAAAATGCCTCAGATTCCTCTGCAATTCAAACACAAAAGCGTAATTGTACTGCATCTGCTCAGCCGCTTGTGGAAGAATGGGCGAATTTAGATGAATTGAGCATATCCGAAGTAAATTTAGCGACCCTATCCATAAAATCTTTGATAAATGACATTCCTACTTCGTCAGATCAATGGGTATTGAACCAAAAAATCGTAGGAAGGATATACCTAGAAACCATTGCAATTGGAAATTTTAGCGCAACAACCCAACAGTTGGCTGATTTATCTTCGGTGGCAGTTCAATGTATGCTTCAAGGTGGAGATGCCGTATTGCAAGCAAGGGCTTTGTATAATATTTTTGCAGCCCAGCCTTGGGGAATTGATGATTCCGATCTTTGCAATCAACCCTCACAACAACGCAACTCTAATATTGTATTGATAGCCGAGCCCGAAAAAGCAAAAATAATTCCGAATCCTACTATCGATGCTTTTTCAATATTTCTCCCTAAAATTCAAACAGGAGAAGCTTTAAACTTGCAAATTTTTGACATACAGGGTATATTGGTAAAATCAATTCAGACATCAAATGGAGCAAATGTAAGCACTCATCTTGTACCCGGCTCCTATATTTGCCGGATTTACTTGAATAATTTGCCTTATGAGTCGCTCAAATTGATCATCACACTTTAAAAAAACTAACGACGGCCTCCGGGAATCATTCCGGAGGCCGTTTAACCAATACACCATGCAAGAACGATTATTGCTCTTTTTGTTGATCCTAATTTTTCCGCTATTCCTGAAGGGTCAAGGATATGAAAATACGATGATTTTTGGGTACGCTGGCGGAATGCAATCAGCAGGAGATGACAAGTTTTGTCTTAACATTTTATCTTTTTCCAAAGGGAACTTAGAAATTACCAGTAATCAAAACAGCGAAATGAATTTTAATGATACCGATGCTGCTGTAAGTGACGAAGACGGTAATTTATTGTTTTATTTTAATGGAATTGACATTTACAATGCTTCACATGTTTTAATGGAAAATGGAGGTTTGTTGAATGAATTTAATGAATTTGGTTATGATGTTCCGCAAGGCGGTATGATAATTCCTAATCCCGGGCACCCAAAACAATATATTTTGTTTTACATGGAAGACGGATATGTGGAGCCTTGGGGGCCTGCAAGTTTAGGATTGTATTACTCTATTATAAATATGAATTTCAATAATGGGTTGGGGAAAGTAGTGGAACGAAAGGTACCATTGTTGATAGATACCCTTGAATATGGGAAATTGGCAATAGTACGACATGCCAACGGCCGGGATTGGTGGTTGGCAACAGGCGAAAATTGGAAAAATACGTTTTATCGTGTATTAATAGACCCAAGTGGTATCCATTTGCATGAAAAACAGGCCATTGGAACGCAACGTATTTATGGTATCGGAGAATCATTTTTTTCGCCAGACGGCACAAAATATGTGATGTATAGTGCTTTCGGGGCCGGTGCTTACACACGCTATTTAGACATATATGACTTTGATCGATGTTCGGGTTTGTTTAGCAACCACGAACATTTTGAAATAAATGAAAATACAATTGCTGGGGGGATTGCGATTTCACCAAATTCTCGCTGGCTATATCTTTCGTTGAATACTGAACTTTTTAAATTTGATTTAACATCTAGTTCGGTTGCAAATTCAAAAACATTAATCGCAACATATAAACCCTATAATGATCCTTTTGGAACTAAATTTCTTTGGTCATTCCTTGCACCGGATGATAAAATATATATAGTAACTACGAGTGGCTCAAGAACCTTACACGTTATCCATGACCCTGATGAAGCGGGCATCGCCTGCAATTTTGAGCAAAATGGAATTAGATTATTGTGTAATAACGACAGTAGCCTCCCCACTTTTGCCAATTACCGCCTCGGTCCAGTAGACGGTTCCAATTGTGATACGCTTGGTATCGACAACGATCCAGTATCCTGGTGGCGTTATGCGCAGGATACGCTGGAGCCGGAAACGGTGCGGTTTCATGATTTATCGTACCATAATCCGACCGCGTGGTTCTGGGATTTTGGCGATGGTACAAGCAGCACGGTTCGGCACCCCGTGCATACGTATGTAAGCGCGGGCGCGTACACCGCATGTCTGACAGTAAGCAATGCCAATGGCAGCCACACACATTGTAAACCCCTAAATATTACGGTTTCCGTCGGGCAACCAGCCTGGGTATCAGGTGTACAGGTAGGCCCGAACCCGTTTTCAACCCACCTAAGCGTCATCCTCAATAGTTTGATGCCCGAATCGAAGTTTCGTTTGTTTGCCCTTTCGGGGCGTTTGTACACTGAAACGTCGGTCGTATGGGGGGTAAATGACATTGAAACGGGTCCTTTGCCCGCAGGTTTGTATTTTTGGGAACTCCAAACGCGGGGGGAGCGGGTGACGAGCGGAAAATTGGTGAAGCAGGGGGAATGACAATTATGTTTTCTAAACGCTAGTCATTGTGTATACTATTGTAATGACCGGCTTTAATCATTTAAAAATGTTTAAACTTGCCTTTTGCATCTTGATTTGGATGCTTTTTTCCATGCCATCGTACTGTCAATTATTTGACAATACCTGGTTTTTGGGATATAGCAATAACCTGGATACTACTGATAAATATGGAATCAGTGTTATTACATTTAATACTGGCATTCCATCAATAAAACAAAATAATAAATTTCCATTGAATTTACAAGGCTCTAATAGTTCTATTTCAGACTCTTCGGGCAATTTTATTTTTTGTACGAATGCGGTTAAAGTATGTAATTCAAATTCAGAAATTATCAACAACAGTAATTTTTTCATGAATGATAATTATGAAGAATCTGGATTTATATTTCCACAATGTGTTGTTTCAATTCCATATCCCGGGCACGAAAAGTCTTATTTAATTTTATATCTAAATTATTCTTATAATACTGAATTCGACTTTTATGCGACAGGAATATATACATCAACGATTAATTTTGAAAACAATACTGCTGGAGAATTTATGAATGTAAATGAAGCCGTCTTACAGGATTCGCTTCGACTTGGGCATCTTGCCTTGGTTAAGCATGCAAATGGCCGAGATTGGTGGATGATTGTAAATAAAATTAACACAAATGTATTTTATCGGATTCTTGTTTCACCCCTTGGCACCCAAATAATTGGTACGCAAGTTATTGGTCCTCTGATCTATGATGGTGTAGGACAATCATTGTTTTCTCCGGATGGGACACATTTTTGTTCTTACAATGCAATTTCGAAGAAGGACGGCTCCTATCTTGATATTTATAATTTTGATCGCTGTACCGGTTTGTTGTCCAATCACCGACAATCTCATCAAAATGACGGATTAGGCGGAGTGGCCATTTCGCCCAATTCTCGTTATTTGTACCACAATTTTGAGTTTGAAGTATTTCAATACGACCTGAATGCTCCTGATGTTCTGGCAAGCAAGGTAAAAATTGCGGACTGGGATGGTTACCAATCTCCATTCCCAGCGGCTTTTTACCTGATGCAATTAGCCCCTGATGG
>JBBAVI010000026.1:0-58768 GCA_040397785.1 Saprospiraceae bacterium
GTCGCGCTTGAGCAGATCAAACTTAAAAAATACCACCAGGCGTATTGGGAAAAAGGTAAAAAAGTGATCGGTGTTGGGTTGAATTTTTCGAGTGAAACCAAGAATATCGCGGACTGGGTTGCCGAGGAATTGGGGTAAAACTGCTGGAAGCTATTAATTATCCTTTGTCTTTTTGTTATTTCCTTTCTTTTGATTATGCTTCATGTTAATCTGGTGTATAAGAATACCAAGCAATGAGATCTCTTAATCGTTTAACCAAGATATGAACTGCTGTGCTTGGATTTGAGTCAATGGCCTTTTTTCCTTTGTGTTCGACTAAAAGTCTTTCGGCTCGTTCAATTGCGCTTTTTTCGTCCCCCAAATCATTAAGTACATCAATTACAAATGTCTTTCCGTGCTCATAAACAAATGATCTGTGCGTTTCAAAACGCTGTATTTCTGCCTCTAATTTTGAATAAATCGCAGCTCTTGAAATTGGATTAGCTGCGTTTATTTCGCAAAAGTGAAGCAGCAGCCACAATTCAAAGACTTCGTTGCTGTAGGCAACTTTAATTTTTTGTTCTTGTGCTATTTTAAATGCGTCATTAAATCGAATTGCATTTGCAGGAACTTTTTCTGCATCGTCTTTATCGAAGACCGTCCAAACTTCATCAACATCTTTATTGGCCTCTATGGCCAGTTTTTCTCTTTCCAGGATGGCTTGTTCAACTACCCCTTTTGAACTTCTACCTGTTCCAACGGTTCTCAAAAAAATAGTTTCTTCAGGAATATACTTTTCAAATTTTCGGAAATAATAGGGTTCTGTATTTCCATCCTCACATACAATCAGAAACAAATGAGGATACTTTCGCCAACGAATTGGTCGATTTTCCTTTTCCTTAATTGCCGATTTTTTTAATGTTCCTCGCTTTGCCATTGAGAATTGCGAATAATTCTTTGAAAATTACCCAGTGCTGGAATTGCTCCATACCGACCTTCAAAATAACGTTTCTCTTTGTCTGTATCGGGTCTTTCCTTCTCTGATTTAAATGCACCATTTACTGCTCCAAAATAAACAAAATCAGAAAGTGCATAAATTTCGGTACTTTCCCATTTGTTTTTTTCTGCAAAACAAATTTGGTCTCTTCTTAGGTTAGAATAACTCAAAAGATTTGTGTCGTGGGTTGCAAAAATTAATTGTGCGTTGTTGGGGTTACTTTCTTTATTTAAAAAAACATCAATGGTATTCAAGGTCATGATTGGGTGCAACTTTGCCTCAATTTCATCTATGATAAGGATGCCCCCATTTGCTAAAGCCCATAAAATAGGGCCACTTAACTGAAATGCCTTTTTTGCCCCCGACGATTCTCGCTCTTCCCATTCCCAAGTATAGGTTTTGTCTGTAGGCAGGGTATCTTTATCATAAATACGATGTTTGGCAAATACCGTGTAATGCTGTTGTCCATTCATTTTTTTTGCTAATTGAGATTTCAAGCGTTGAGGCATACCTTCCGGCAATTCAGATGCTTCAAATTCATTCGTAGTTACGTCGACATCTGTAATGTTTAAGCTTAAGGAGGCCAGGTATTGCCTTATCTTTTCTCGGTATGCGTTATCCTCCCAAAGCGCAACGGTTTGTACTTCTTCAAATTCCGTGTTAAGTCCATCAATCATGCTAAAATGTTGAAACCACTGCATGATAATTTTAGCTTCTTCAATGTTTAAAGCATCACAGGTAGACAAAAATAGTGCATTTATTCTGGTTGCTTCAATGGCTGCGTCTATGATTTTTTTAGAACCATTGTATCCGGAGCTCACATCAATGATTTCACCCTCGCGCTCAAACAAGTTTACTTCTCGTCCTGCTGATTTTCTAAACAACCATTCTTTTTTTATCTCACTTGCTGTAAACGCTAATCCGTAGCGGTATCGGTTTTCATCAATTACAAAAGAGATTTCAAACTCGGTGGGCTTTTCCTCCCAACCTTCTCTCAATAAAAATGGGTCGTAAGGCAAACGGGTTGTTGAGGAAGTCCTTGCGGAGGTATGGACCAGCCTGTCTAAAAGACTCATCGCTTTCAGAATATTCGTTTTTCCCCCGCCATTGGGGCCATAAAGGGATATCGCGTTTAAGGCTTGGTATCGCCCTTTGGTGATAATATTTGAAAGGTGGTCTTTCTGCTTAGGAGCAGGTACCAGACTGATCGTCTGTTCTTCTCCAATTGACCTGTAGTTAGAGACTTTAAATTCGAGCAACATGGCTTATTTCGCATTTATTCTGCAAAAATAGTATAGTTCGTTCAGATTTAAAAGCCCAACTTGAAAATTTCTTTGTAACATCAATATTATTTTGGATTTAGATCAAGTCTCCCCCGTATCTTTCCAAAAAAATTTAAAGCCCACGTAAGGGTATCCTTTCCCAAGCGTGTCTCCATACAGACAAAACCCGTAAGTCTTGGAACATCTTAACGAAAACACACTGCTGGAGGCTATTCGCCAGGGCGAATCATCGGCGTACGATGTGGTTTTTCGAAGGTATTACGAAGTGCTGTGCCATTATGCCGCCAAATTCACGGAAGGGGATCTGGATGAAGCGGAAGACATTGTACAGCAAACTTTTGTAAAACTTTGGGAACGCCGCAGCGCACTCGAAATCACCCATTCGATCAAAGCGTATTTGTACAAAACGGTGCACAACGCCTGCTTGAACCGTATCCGGCATTTGCAAACCAAAAACAGGTATCAACAATTCAACGCCGGTCAATTGGAAAACCAGCACGCTTACCAGGATGAAACCAGTCAGGAACTGGGCGCTAAAATTCAAAGGGCCATGGAGGATTTGCCGCCCCAATGCCGGCATATCTTCGAACTAAGCCGATTTGAAGCACTGAAATACCGCGAAATTGCCGAACAACTCGAAATTTCGATCAAAACGGTAGAAACCCAAATGGGGAAGGCGCTGCGTATCCTGCGGGTTCAGCTGGCCGATTACCTCGTAACCATTGCGGGCATCTGTTTTACCTTGTTCCACCTTTAATGTTCGATCATGCACAACGCTTACGAAGATATTGAAATTCTGATTGCCAAGGTGCTGGCCGAGGAGGCATCAACCGAAGAAACCGCTGCGCTGGAGGCCTGGCGGACTTTGAAGACCGAAAATCAACGCTATTTTGAGGACTTACAACGGCTTTGGGACCTCAGCGCTGCGGCCCGACCGTCTGCATCACGCCCCATTAATACCGAAGCGGCTTTACAACGGATAAAAAAACAATTGGAAACGCCTGGTTATCAGCCGCTTACAACTCGAAAAGTATCCATTCGGTTCTGGATGCAGGCCGCGGCGGCGGTAGTGTTGCTCGCAGTAGCTGTTTTTATGCTGCGCCCGGACAAAACAGTACCTGAACAGGAAATCGCCTCCAACAACGCCACGATCATGGTCGATACCCTTTCGGATGGATCGGTGGTGACGCTCAACCGCAATTCCGGACTGACCGTAGCATCCCGTTTCAACCAAAAAGAGCGGCGCATCAAACTGCGCGGAGAGGCGTATTTTGAAGTGGCCCACAACCAGGCGGTGCCTTTTTTCGTGGAAGTGCAGGCCCTGGAAATCAAAGTGGTGGGTACCGCTTTTAATGTGGACAACCGCAGCACACCCGGAAAAGTTATTGTGACTGTTTCGGAAGGGAAGGTTTTGGTAAAACACCTCGAAGCCAGCATGCTGTTGGTGGCGGGCGACCAGGCCATTTATGAGGAACAAACGGGTGAAATTACCAAGGTACTTACCCAACAAAATCCGAATGCGCTGGCGTATAAAAACCGCATTTTAAAATTTGAAGCAACCCCAATGAGCAAGGTAGTTGAAGAAATACAAAACGCCTACAATGTGTCTATTGTGTTGAAAAACAAAAACTTAGCGCAATGTCCCCTTTCCGGAAAATACAACAATTTGTCGCTGGAACGCCTGTTTGAACTCATTGCAGAAACCTTCAATCTCCAAGTAACAAAACAACCGGATGGGCAGTGGCTGTTCGACGGTGCAGGCTGCGGAGAATAACCCCGGCTGAAAACAAAAACAAAATCATCATGCAAGTTTTAACACCCTATGCAACGCGATCCATCCAAGCGGGGATCCTTGCCCTACTCCTGCATTTTTACTTTTTGCCTTCTTTGCAGGCTGGCGATGTGCTCACACGCCCCATCAACGTGTCTTTTTACCAAACGCCGATCAAAGAGGCCATGGCGCAAATTGCCCAAAAAGGCGGATTTGAATGGTCATACAACGCCAATATCCTTGATGCAAATAAAAAAGTGACCCTTATTTCCAAAAACAAAACCATTGGCGAAACCCTCCATGCATTGTTTGGCACCGAATACACTTTCAAACAAAGTGGCAATTACCTCATTCTGAAAAAGGTGAAAAAACCTCAGGAGCGGATGATTGGGTACATTTCTGACCCCAAAACCGGGCAAAAACTCTCGAATGTTACGGTGTACGACCGCCAAACCCTGCGCTCTACCACCACCGATGCCAACGGGTTTTATGAACTGCCCGTCACCGAAAACTCTCAGGTTGTGGTTGCAAAACTCGCTTATCGGGACACCATCCTGCAAGTGAACTCCCAAACGCCACGTTTTGTACAGATTAATATTCACCTGGACACTGTTCCGGAGCAAAAGGATACCTGGGCAGCAGTGCAACTCGAACTTCAAAAAACGTCTTACAAAATGGAGCGTTTTTTTGTGTCGTCGGCCCAAAAATTTACCGCCCTGAATGTCAAGGACTCCCTGCACCGGCGTTTTCAATTGTCGCTGTTGCCCATGATCGGTACCAACCATTTGATGAGTGGCAATGTGATCAACAACTTTTCCATCAACCTGATTTCGGGGTATTCACACGGCAACGACGGGGTGGAACTGGCAGGGTTGGGCAACCATACCCGCGAAAATATCCGGGGATTGCAAGCAGCCGGTTTTTACAATGAAGTACGCGGCAATGTGACCGGGGTGCAACTATCGGGTTTTTACAACCGCATTGGCGGCACCTTGCGGGGTGTACAGGCTGCCGGATTTGTCAACATGGCCAAAGATGCCAAAGGACCTTCCGCGCAAATATCGGGCGGCTTTAACATTGTTCCGCGCGGACATTTTGCCATTCAAGCGGCTGGTATTGCCAACCATGCAGACAGTATTATGGCGTTCCAGGCGGCAGGCTTGTACAATATAGGTGCGGCGTACATGCAAGGGGTGCAGGTAGCAGGCTTGTTTAATGTGGCCAAAAAAGGGAATGGCGCCTTGCAAGCAGCCGGACTGTTTAATACCATCGATTCGGGTACGATGCGCGTGCAATCGGCCGGACTTTTCAACGATGCCGATACCATTCAGGGTGCGCAAATAGCGGGCTTGTACAACCGCGCCCGAAAAGTAAAAGGTGTGCAGATTGGCTTGATCAACTGGGCGCGGGAAATTGACGGGATGCAAATCGGGTTGCTCAATTTTTCCAAAAAAGGCGGGTATGTAACCCTCGAATTGAGTGGAAATGAAGTGACTTGGAGCAATGTAGCCTTCAAATCGGGCACCCGGCATTTTTACACCATCTTCACGGCCGGGTACACGCCTGCGTACGAGGACCGGAAATTCCTGTGGTCGTATGGGGCGGGCATTGGTGCATTGGCGCGTTTCAACGACCGCTGCGGCATGAGTTTCGACCTCATTCACCGGCAAATCAATGTAGAAGGACAGAACAACCAGACATTTCATGGTTGGGCGCAATTTGCACCAGCGTTTGATGTGCGCATTTCGGGCGGTTTGCATGTGGCCTTAGGCCTGAGCGCCAACGTGTATATTGCTGAAAAAGCGCGTCCCGACGGATTTGCCTATAAATCTTTGGTAGTACCCGCTAATTTTCCTTCCATCAAAATTCCCGATGCGCCGCGTTTGAGCAGTTGGGTGGGGGGAAATGTGGCGTTGCGGTACCAGTTTAAAAAAAAGGTAAAAAATGGATCAGGGTAAAACCAGGGATTAAGTGTCGTAAAGTTATGGGCTGAAAAGTTCCTCTGAAAACAAAAACCATCCTACTGGGCATTTTTATTTCGCGCAGATGCTACACAGAAAAAAGTGCAGATGTTACGCAGATTTTTCTGCGCAACATCTGCGAAAATGCATCTGTGTTGAATCTGCGCGAAAAATGTCCAGTAGTGTGGCCTAGGAGCACTTCTATTCGTTTTATGATGGGTTTTCTTACTGGATATTCTTGATAATAAATAAAAATCCCGAATTTTGGTATAATCCAAAACTCGGGAAGACGCATGTTTTTATACAAACCAAAAATTCAATTAATCCTTGTTCCCGTCCTGTTCCGGGGTTTTGGCCGCTTTTTTCTGTGCCTTTTTGGCTGATTTTTTGGTCGATTTTTCCTTCTTCCGCGCGTCCATTTTTTCCTTTTGCTTTGCTTGGCGTTTTGCCAGCACCTGGTCGTATTTGGCAGATTGTTCAGGTGTCATCACGGCTTTATGGGCTTTGACGCGTTCTGCGCGCGCTTGCTCTTGGGCTTCCCGGCGTTCATTCTTCTCTACCTTTCTTTTTGCTTTAAAATCCTGATCAATTTTTTTGATCTGGGCTTTTTGCTCGGGCGTTAGGTTCAGTTCCTTCGACATTTCATCCGTTTCGGCGGCCTCGCGTTTTTCCATTTGCGCCTGTGATTCGGGCGGCGGTGGTGGGCGTTGGCCTTTATCGCCTTTCGGTGGAGCCTCTTGCGCCATTAATGTATTGCCAGCAAGGCTAAATAGGGCTAAAAACAGCGCCGTAAAGATGATTTTGATCTTATGCATGTTGAAATAGTTTTGTGTGCGTGAAAAATTATAGCATTTGGACAGCCAATCACATGAAAAGTTACATCCACAACAGGAACGTTTTTTCTCCGCAATTGGCGGCCTGCTACAAATACCCCTTCACCGCATCCAAAGCCTCTTTCAATTGTGTAGCATCGGTCCCACCCGCCGTAGCAAACCCAGGCTGACCGCCACCACCGCCTTTCAGGAATTTTTGTGCCAGTTCGCGCACCATCGTACCGGCGTTCAAACCGTTCGATTTTACCAAACCATCGCTGATTTTTACGGTCAGCATACATTTTCCATCGGCACCTGCGGAAGCGAAGGCAATGACCGCGTTGCCCACTTCCCGTTCCAGTTCGGTTGCCAGGGTTTTGATTGCGTTTCCGTCCTGAATCGGCAATATTGCCGCTAAATACGCGATGCCATTCACCGTTTCAAATTGTGCCCGCAGGCCTTCCCGCAAGCCATTGGCCTGTTCCTGCACCAGGCGTTCGATTTCTTTTTGCAAGCGCTTGTTATCGTCTTGCAAATCGCTGATCGCTTTTGGCAGATCGCGCGCTTTCAATACGTTTTTGATCGCGCCCAGTTCGTCTTCCAGGCCTTGTACATATTGTTCGGCACCTACGGCCGTTGCGGCTTCTATGCGCCGAACGCCTGCTGCCACCGCTGCTTCTGCGGTAATTTTAAAATAACCAATTTGGCCGGTGCGCTGCACATGGCAACCGCCGCACAATTCGCGGGAGTAAGCAGGATCGAAGGTGATCATACGTACGCTTTCGCCGTATTTTTCGCCAAACAACATCATCGCGCCCGAATTTTTAGCGTCCTCGATGGGCAGGTTGCGCGCTTCTTCCAAAGCAATATTTTCGCGGATTTTTTCATTTACAATCCGTTCTATTTCAACAATTTCTGCATCGGTTACTTTCTGGAAATGCTGAAAGTCGAAACGCAGGGTATGGTCATCTAAGTACGAACCTTTTTGTTGTACATGGGTGCCCAACACCCGACGCAAAGCCGCATGCAGCAAGTGGGTAGCCGAGTGGTTGCGCTCGGTGAGGTGGCGTTTATCAGCATCCACGACACATTGCACATTTTCATGGTCGATGTTTTCGGGCAGTTTTTCCACGATGTGCATCACCAGGGTATTTTCTTTTTTGGTATCGAGTACGCGCACGTATTCAGTGCCAAAATACATCACGCCGGTATCGCCTACTTGTCCGCCACCTTCTGGATAAAATGGCGTGCGGTTGAGCACAATTTGGTACTGATTGCTGCCTTTTGCAGCCACCGTCCGGTATTTTACGACATGCGAGCCGGTGGTTTCCAGGGTATCGTAACCCACAAATTCCACATCGGGATCATCGCTGAGTACCATCCAGTCGCCCACCTGCTTGGCGGCGTCTTTGCGGGAGCGGTCTTTTTGTACTTGCAAGGCGGCTTTGAAACCTTCTACATCCACTTCCCAGCCTTTTTCACGGGCCAGCAAACTCGTCAAATCGTACGGGAAACCAAAGGTGTCCAACAATTCAAATGCCTGCTCGCCACTCACCGTATTTCCTTGTAAATCAAGGTTATCAATGCGTTTCAAACCTTGCTCCAGGGTGCGCAGGAAGGATTTTTCTTCTTCCAAAATAACTTTTACCACAAAATCAATTTGCCCTTTCAATTCGGGGAACACATCCCCAAATTCTTCGGCCAAAATCGGGCACATACGGTACAAAACCGGCTCTTTTAAATTCAAAAAGGAGTAGTAATACCGCACCGCACGACGCAAAATACGCCGTATCACATACCCGGCTCCGCCTGAAGAAGGTAATTCACCATCGGCAATGGCAAAACTCACGGCCCGCAAATGGTCGGCCACAACCCGCATCGCGACATCGGTTTTGGCCTCGCGCGCATACGAGCCCGTGTACCGAATGCCCGACCTGTTTTCCAAAAAGTCGAACAATGGCCGCCACAAATCGGTATCATAATTGGATGCAACACCTTGTACGGCGCGGCACAAACGCTCGAAACCCATGCCCGTATCCACGCTTTTAGCTGGCAATTCCTCCAAGGAACCATCGGCTTTGCGGTTGAACTGCATAAATACGTTGTTCCACACCTCAATCACGTTCGGATCATCGGCATTCACGAGGGCTCTACCATCTACTTTGGCACGATCGGCATCAGAACGCAGGTCGACGTGAATTTCGGAGCAAGGACCACAAGGACCCTGGTCGCCCATTTCCCAAAAATTTTCTTTTTTGCCAAAAGGCAAAATCCGGTCTTCCGCAACAAACTGTTTCCAGGTGTCAAACGCTTCCTGATCGAAAGGCAGTCCCTGGGCTTCATCGCCTTGAAACACCGACACATACAGGCGGTCTTTCGGAATTTTATATACTTCGGTGAGCAGTTCCCAAGACCAGGCCAGGGCGTCTTTTTTAAAATAATCGCCAAAAGACCAGTTGCCTAGCATTTCAAACATGGTGTGGTGGTAGCCATCGAAGCCCACATCTTCCAGGTCATTGTGTTTTCCGCTTACCCGCAGACATTTTTGGGTATCGGCCACCCGCTTGGCAGGGGGTGTTTGGTTGCCCAGGAAAAAATCTTTCAAAGGCGCCATGCCGGAGTTGATAAACATCAGCGTGGGGTCACTTTTGGCCACCATGGGCGCAGAAGGAATGATTTTATGGCCTTTTGATTCGAAAAAATCGAGAAATTGCTGGCGTATTGCGCGAGATGTCATGCGGGTATGAAATGATTGAACTACTTAAAACAGACAAAAGTGGAAATTTGCAGCGCAAAGGTAGGGTTTGCGCAGATAAAATATAAGCTAATAGGAACCTTGAACTTTTTCTAATGTTAAATTGGCAGCACTTTTGCAATCCAATTGCATCATTTCACCGAGTTCCCTACCTTCGCCGCATGCCACGCAAAAATAAGTACGTTTGTATCCACGGCCACTTTTACCAGCCTCCGCGCGAGAATGCCTGGCTGGAAATTGTGGAGCAACAGGAAAGCGCCCGTCCCTTTCATGACTGGAATTCGCGCATCAATTTTGAGTGTTATGCGCCCAATGCGGCTGCCCGTATCCTCGACGATCAGGGCTGGATCAACAAAATTCGCAACAACTATAGCCGCATTTCTTTCAATATCGGGCCTACCTTGCTGACCTGGCTCGAAGAAATGGACCCGAAGGCCTATAATTTGGTCTTGCAGGCCGACCAACGCAGCCAAGAATTGTTTGGCGGCCACGGTTCGGCCATGGCGCAGGTACACAGCCACCTGATTTTACCGCTTTGCAATTACCGCGACAAGGTAACGCAGGTGGTGTGGGGCATCCGCGATTTTGAATTTCGGTTCAAACGCGCCCCGGAAGGCATCTGGCTTGCCGAAACCGCCGTAGATACCGAAACCCTCGAAGTACTCGCCGCCCACGGCATTTTATACACCGTATTGGCCCCGCGCCAGGCAAAAGCCGTGCGGAAAATGGGCGGTACGATGGCCACAGCCTGGAAAGACGTGAATGCGGAGTCCATCGACACCCGCAATCCATATTGGTGTCAGTTGCCCAGCGGCCGCCGCATTGCCCTGTTTTTTTACAACGGCGGCATCGCGCAGGAAGTGGCTTTTAATGGCCTGCTCAACAGTGGTAAAAACTTTGCCAACCGCATGTTGAGCGTTTTTTCCAACGACGACACCCCCGAACTTTCGCATATCGCCACCGATGGCGAAAGTTACGGCCACCACCACCGCTTTGGCGAAATGGCCCTGGCCGATTGCCTGTTCCAAATAGACAGCGGCAGCGACGCTAAAATCACCAATTATGGGCAGTTTTTAGAACTGTTTCCACCCCAATGGGAGGTGCAAATACACGAAAACTCCTCCTGGAGCTGTGTACATGGCGTCGAACGCTGGCGCAGCAACTGCGGATGCAACACGGGCGGCAACTCGGGCTGGCACCAGCGCTGGCGCAAACCCCTGCGCGATACCCTCGACTGGCTGCGCGACCAGACCGGCCCTTTGTTCGAACGGGAAGGTCAGCGTTTCTTGCGCGACCCCTGGGCAGCCCGCAATGATTATATCGAACTGATGCTCGATCGCTCGGAAGAATCGGCCAAGCGCTTTTTAGAAAAACACTGCCGCCGCACCCTGAGCAGCCTGGAAGAAGTGCTGGTATTGCGCTTGCTGGAAATGCAGCGGCACTCCATCCTGATGTACACGAGCTGCGGCTGGTTTTTTGACGAAATTTCGGGCCTCGAAACCAACCAAATCCTGCAATACGCTCTGCGCGCCATGGATTATGTGCAGGATGTGTCGGGCCGGAGCTTGCACAACGACTTTACCCGCCGCCTGGCCGAAGCCCCGAGTAATGTGTTGGACAACGGCGCGGCAAGTTTTTTGCAAAATGTAGTGCCCACGCGGGTTACCCTCGATCGTGTGGCGATGCACTTTGCGGTATCGTCCTTGTTTGAAGAAAATCCGGAGGCCCTGGATTTGTTCAATTACACCGCGGAAGTGGAGTTTTTTGAAAAAATTGAGGCCGGAACCGTTCAGTTTTCCGTAGCGCGCTTGGCCATCCGCTCGCGTCTGAGCCATGCGCAAAAGACGTATTGTTTTGCGGTCATTTACCTGGGGCAGCAGCATATTATTGGCAATTTGACGGCCAATATGAACCGCACCACCTTTGATTCGATGTACGAACGCACCAACAAAGCGTTCCGGCAGGCGCAATTGGGCGAGGTGATCGGTATTTTGCAGGAATATTTTGGGCCGGAGAAATTTACGATTTCGTCCCTGTTTGCCGATGAAAAAATCAAAATCATCTCGGCGATCACCGAACACAGTTTGTCGCTGGCCGATGCCAATTTCCGCAACGTATTCAACGATAACTATCAGTTGATGACGGGATTGCAGGAAGCCGGACTGACGCTGCCGGATACCTGGCGCAACATTGCCGCGTATGTGCTGAATGCCGATTTATTGCACTTTTTTGACGGAGAAACGACCAACGATCCGCGTAATTTGCGGCGTATTTCGGCCGATATTAGCCGTTGGAACGTAAAATTTGGCGATATTGAGTCGGTGCGACATGCCATTGGCGAGCGGATCATGCGGGAAATCAAAAAAATTGAACTCGATGCATCCTCGGTGCAACGGGTGAAATGGCTGAACGAAGTACTCTCGATTGTGGACCAAATGGGCCTGAAACCAGCCATCTGGCGCAGTCAAAACGAATTTTATTTGCTCACGAAAGGCTTGCGGAAAGGCCAATGGGTATTTGCCAATGCCGATTGGAAAGTTGCCTACGAACGCCTCGGACAATTGTTGCGGGTGCGGCTGCAAGGATAAGTTTATATTTAACAAAATTAATACACAACACCATGAAAGATAACGTGCAAGAGGAGCAAGAGCATGAAAGCCAAACCATGAAAAAGTGGACAAAAATACGCGGAGAAAACGCCTGGACCATGTTCAAGGTGATGGCCGAATTTGTCGATGGATTTGAAGTTTTGAACAATATCGGGCCTTGTGTGTCCATTTTTGGCTCGGCGCGTACCAAACCGGGCACTTTTTACTACGAATTGGCCACTAAAGTCGCTTCCCGGCTCACCGAGGAAGGCTTTGGCGTGATTACTGGCGGCGGTCCGGGCATCATGGAAGCCGGTAACAAAGGCGCCTGGATGAAAGAAGGCACTTCGGTAGGATTAAACATTGAACTGCCTTTCGAAACCAGCCACAATCCCTATATCGCCCCGGCGCTCAACCTTAAGCACCGCTACTTTTTTGTGCGTAAGGTGATGTTTGTCAAATACGCGCAAGGCTTTATCGTCATGCCCGGCGGTTTTGGCACCCTCGATGAATTGTTTGAAGTACTCACGCTGGTGCAAACCAAAACCATCACGCAGGTACCGATTGTGTTGATTGGCAAGGAGTTCTGGGAAGGTTTGCGCAACTGGATCGTGGAAGTGATGCTGGAAAAACACCAAAATATCCATGCCGGCGACCTCGATTTGTTTTATATTACCGACGATGCAGATGACGCCGTGCGCTACATCAGCGATTTTTATGCGCGCAGCAAAGATGGTCTCACCCCCAATTTTGATTTATGATCCAGATCGAATCCAAACTGCCGCAAGTAGGCACCACCATTTTTACGGTCATGTCGGCCCTGGCCAACCAATACAAGGCCATCAACCTGGCGCAGGGCTTTCCGAATTACAATCCGTCGGAAAAACTGCAAGCGCTGGTTACCGAGCACATGGCGAAAGGTGCCAACCAATATGCCGCGATGCCCGGTTTGTTGCCCTTGCGCGAGCGTATTGCCGAAAAAATGGAGGTCCTGTACGGCACCGTGATTCATCCGGATACCGAAATAACCATCACGGCCGGCGGTACCCAGGCCATTTTTTGCGTTTTCGGGGCTTTTGTGCGTCCGGGCGACGAGGTAATCCTGCTGGAGCCTTGTTACGATTCGTATCGGCCCTCCATTGAAACGATGGGTGGGGTAGCGGTCCCTTACAACTTGGTGGCGCCGGCCTATCAGGTAAATTGGGCGGAAGTCGCCCAATTGATCACCCCGCGCACGCGCATGATCTGCGTGAACACGCCCAGCAACCCCACCGGCCAGATCTTGACCAAGGCAGATTGGGATGCCTTGGCCGCGATTTTGCGGGGAACCAACATTTTAGTCATGAGCGATGAGGTGTACGAGCACCTGATTTACGATGGCGTGCCGCACGATACCGCGCTGGCCCATGCGGAGTTGCGGGAGCGCACGCTGGCCATTTATTCGTTTGGAAAAACCTACCACAATACCGGCTGGAAAACGGGGTATTGCATTGCATCGCCCGCATTAAGCAACGAGTTCCGCAAAGTGCATCAATTCAACGTCTTCTGCGCCAACCATCCTTTACAGGCCGCTTTTGCCGATTTTATGGCCGATCCGCGGGAATACCTGGGATTGCCGGCTTTTTACCAGCAAAAACGCGACTTTTTTGCAGCCGCCATGGCCGAAACCCGCTTCAAAGCCCTGCCTTGCCGCGGCACCTATTTTCAGTTGTACGACTATTCGGGCATCAGCGACGAGCCCGACCTTGCCTTTTGCGAGCGCCTGACCATCGAGCATGGCGTGGCCGCGATCCCGGTTTCGCCATTTTACTCCGATGGGCGGGACGATAAAGTGATCCGGTTTTGTTTTGCGAAGACGGAAGATTTGTTGGAGGCTGCGGGGTTGCGGTTGCGGGGGGTGTAGGGGGGTGTTGGGAATTTGGTTTTGTTATTTTTTTCGTTTTGTTGGTTTTTGTTTAACCATGGACGTTTGCATGGCTGCTAGCCGCCGCGTTTAGCGAGCAGTTGACAGCTGTGCAAACGTTGGCTGATTATTACGACTTTCCATGTATCTTACTATTCATCAAAGGGTAAATTTCTACAAAATTAAAAAACCATTTTGGCGTCTCAATCATTTTATGTAAATTACTCTTCATGTGTTCCCGAATATCATCTTTTTTTAACACCTCTAAAGGTTTCTCAACTTCGCTTTGTCTTTTAGTCTATTAGCAAAACAACTTACCGCTTCCACATATGGAGGTTCCATTTTCAAGACTCACTTGCGGGGAAAATACAATTTGATTTGTTCCTTCGGCATATTTTTGGGAAACTCGATTTCGAGATATTCTACTTTGCTTTCACGAGGTTTTATCATTGTACGAATCGCTTCAATGAAAATTTGGTGGAGTTCATTGTAAGTAAACTGGTGCTGATTTTGAACTGCCCAATTCGCTGTTTCCACACCCAAATGAGCCGCCGCTAAACGCTCTTCCGAAGTGCCATGATGGTATGGGCTATTAAAGTTGGTATCCCCGAAGGAATAAATAGCTGAATAATACTGATCAACTTGGCTCCAGGCCCATTGTTTGGCCAAGAAAAGATAGAAGCCGCTGAAAGCATCGGCCTCCAATTCTTTATATGCGGGTTGACTGTAATCCTGCCAATTAATAACTTGTTGTGTGCGATGCCCCCATTCATGGGCGAGAATTCCCGCAATGGGCAGTTCCCCAAATTTGTCCAGCATGTCATAAAACATGCGATAGCCAAACAAGATAAAACCATCTGGGGAGGCATATGCGTTTTTATTTTCAGCAGGCATTTCCATAAGGATACCAACATCAGAGGGTATTTTTGAGAAAAACTCCCTTTGCAAGGCTATCTCCTCGTTAAATTTGGCATCATAATATGCATCACCCAATGAACTAATTACATCACCGGATTGTGTTTTACTTGGCAACCAGCCAAGACAGCCATGCATATCAATGCAGGAGCCATTATCTTCGGTAGCAAGCGGATCGTAACTGAAAGAATTTTTATCGGTGCAACCGGAAATGGGCTTATCGCAGGATGCGAGGATAATAGAAAGCACAAGTGCCAAAAAAATATATCTCATTGTTATGATGAATTTTTGTTAAAAAAATATACGTTTGGAGTATTTTGAGACAGAGAAATTCAATTACCCATGCCACCGCCGGGCTTGGTCGGGTATTTTGGCCCCGAGCCGGGTTTGGTTGGTTGACTTGGAGCGATTGGTTGATTTGAAGGTGTTTGGGGTGATGTAGGATAAGTGCCACCGCCCGTTGGGTAAGAGGGTGTAGAACTGCCGCCGCCAAGGGATTGCAAAATCTGCTGCAACTCTTGTTGTGATTGTATCGGGCGAAAATTCACCGCGCAACGGCCACCGCTCGCATCACAATTCACAACTTGACCATTCGGGAAGAAGTAAAAATTGTCCGGGGAGTAGCCTTGTGCGTATTGGCCAGTTCCGGTAAGTGTTGGTGCTGAACAAGCTAGGATAAATCCTTGATTTTGGGTGGATTGACTAGGGTGATAATAGCTAGGTTGTTGAGGCTGTTGCATCGCTATTTGTTGCACTTGTTGGTCAATTGTCGCCACCCCTTGGGAGGTTTGCATGGCGATGCGACATTGACCTCGACCTTGGGCATCCATGATGATCACGCCGCGATGCATAATACTGTTGCCGTAAAATTCGATGTAGCAAGCACCTCCTTGGGCAAAAGTTATTCCTGAAAATAGTAAGCAAATGGCGAAGAAAAAAGACTTCAATTTCATGTCATTAAATTTTTGATTGTGAAACTTATAACTGACTTGTTTCACTGAATGTGTATGAGCATTCCCAAAAAGTATCAAGACATGAACAGTTTTTTCAAAAAAGAAAGCCCGATAGCGATTTAGGACACTATCGGGCTTTTTCTTTATTATTTGCGAAAATCATTTCAATTTGTCAAGCATTTGCCGCACCCCGCGCTGTTTTTCCGAGGAAACTTTACCGTCCAACTCCTCTAAAAGGCGTTTCAACTTTCTATTATCTTTTGCCCCAGCAGCAAACAGGCTTACGGCGGCCATATATTTTGCATTCTTTTTTTGGTCGAAATCTAGTGTCATTGCTATTTGAAAAACTGTTGCGGCTTTTTCATATTCCTTTAATTGAAAATGGGCGTGGGCTATCACAAAAACAGCTTCAGGGTAAATTCGAGTACTATCGGAAGGAACTTTGCCCAATAACTGAATCGTCAACCGATAGTCTTTCTTCTCAAAAGCCTTTTTGCCTTCTGCGAGTGCTTTTTCAGATTGATTTGTACTACTACCGCCTCTGGACAAAACACTCGTAGGTTCTTCATACAGCGAGCGAATATTGACATCTAACACTGCAACATCCGAGTTCCCATTTGGAATAGGCGGCTTCTTTTCTGATTGAAGGGGTGGGTTGGGTTTCTTCTTTTTCTTTGTTTTTATAACTTGTTCCAATGGGACAGATGTTTTGAGTTGCTCAATTTGTTCAACAGGAGGCTTAGGCTGCAAGATAGGCGTTTGCTCAGTTGATGGCTTTTCTACAATTCCACTATCAGCTTTACCCCTAGGAAAAAACATCCAAGCACAAACAAGCACAAAAACCACCGATGCCGCACTCAACGCATACCATCGGACGCGGCTCCATGTAAATTTCAAAACAGAAGCCGGAGCCTCCGACGCCAAGCCTTCCGTCCATCGTTGGAACTCCGCCCGCGCTTTGTCATCTTTCAATATTTGGAGTGCTTGACGTTCCATGCGATGTAGTTGAACCTCGCGGGCGAGCGCAGGATCTTTGACGATAGCAACCTCCATGCCCTCTTGTTTTTCGGCAGGGAGCCTGTCATCGAGGTAATCGTCTATATATGCATACCAGTCTGATTTCATATTTTGCAAAAGATATTCTTTAGATGATTGAAAAATTCTATGGCATTTTACTTGCCGAAAATATCCCGAAGTTTTTGTTTGGCTCGGCTCACCCGGAGTTTGGTGTAATCCTCTTTCCAAAGATGTCGAGCCACTGCTTCAAATCCAGCGGCGCGCATGGCTTCGACAATGCGCAGGTAATGCTCCTGCATATGAGCAGCAATTTCGGTATTTTTGAAGCCATCTGCATACAAGGCCAAGATCTCCCGTTCCTCTGGGGTAAGTTTTTGAAGCGCATCGCGGAGCATTTGATGTTGTTCGTTTCGTTCCAAATCGGAGTGCGGATTTTCAGAAGAGGCTTTGTCATGTCGGCGCGGGTCAAACTCTTCGGTCATTGGGGGCCCAAAATCGAGCCGTTGAGAAAGAATGTTGCGAGCAATTTTGAAAAAATAGCCGCAGATATCCTCTGTTTGAAATGCAAAGCCAGCCTTGCCTGTGTTTTTTTTGAACTCCACATAAGCGTCGGCACAGACCTCCCGGAATTTGTCCTGCGGGCAAATCCACCTATTATTGATGGCATAGCCTGCAAGGGAATTGAAAAGATGCCCGAACGCCCCACGAACAAACCGTTCGAGGGCTTTTTCGCGCCGGGGTGCATCGCTTGTCGAGCATATCTCGGCCCGAAGTTCTGCGTCGGTACAGACGGAGGGTTGTCGATCAGTCATTCGTTAAAGTGTGGCTGGGTGCGGAAAGGGTATCGCTGTAAATAACATTTTTTAGAAATTTTCAAAACGTTGTATTAACGGCCATTTTGAAGTGGCAAATATATGATTTAATTTTCTCACGAAAAACTACCTCCGAGCCTCGAAAATGGGTTGTGAAAAACCCGAGTGGATTTTTTTAAAAATTTTTCATTGTTGTTGATACTTTTTTCCTGGCGCGACACACTCTTAACGCAAATGACCCGGACAATTAGCGGCGACTTGAAGCATTTAGTTGTTGGTGCGGTTGGAAGGGAAATTTGAATCACATTTTTTCACTTTTCTAAATTTTTTCTTTTATGAAAAAGGTATTTAAAATCAGCATGCTGATGTTTTTCGTGCTTGCATTTTTGCAAAATTCTTTTGGGCAGACCAGTAAAAAAAATTGTGCATTAGAAACAACCAATGGAGTTATCAACGGCGCTGGAGCTGGGGCAGGCGCTGGAGCTGGGCTTGGTGCTGGTGTCGGTTTTGTGGTTGGAGGACCCGCTGGTGCTGGGGCGGGTGCTGCTGCTGGCGGATTTACTGGGGCTGTGGTAGGTGGTGCTGTAGGTGGTACTGTTTCAAACCAATCCTGTAAAAACGGAGTCTCCTCAAACTCTGGTGATTCTCATGGCGCAGGAGTACAGCAAGCAACATGGAAAAGAACTCGTCAAATACAGAAACAGGGAAATTAATTCTGAATTTAGGCTATCAAGTTCTGCTGGAGCAAAGCAGGCTCCGATAACCTCTATAAAAACTTTTTTAACATTTTCAAACATTTAACTGATTTCCTATATGAAAAAAACATTGAAAACCTGTTTAATTTTCACATTTGTCTTTACCTATATAAATGGCGTAAATGCTCAAAATAGCACTGGCCACTTTGTCTGTTGCCGTTGCGCAGGAAAAGGTGTATGGTTTAGCACCTATTTAGATGCAAATTCCAATGTTCAAATACTCCAAATAAACTGCGAAACTTGCAGTGGGACTGGAGTTGGAGAGTGTGAAAAGCCTAAGCCCTCAGGACCAAAACCGCCTGTGCCAAATGAGGATAGACCTAGTAAAGTTTATTATGATTATCTAATCAAAGCAGTACGTGAAGGCAAACCCATTCCAAAACCTGATGAGTTTTGGAGAACTCGACCTGATTTAAAGTAGTAAGCAAGGTTATTTTGAAAGCTTAGCCCAGCAGACTCGAATCAAAAACGATAAATAATTGCAGATTTTTTTGATCGAAATAGGCAGGGCTAAGTTTTATTTTTTTCATCATATTTTTAATTATCTAAAAAAACCGTATGCTTAAATTAAATATTTTTGCTCGTTTGGGGGTTTTCTTGTTCCTAAAAAATTACTTTTACAAAAATTTAATGCTATTCATGCAAAATCTAACATTTTTAATTGTATTTTTGACTTTGACTAATAGTATTTGGGGCCAAAGTACAGCAGACTCGCTTCATCAAGTTGGAAATAGATTATACGGTGAGACTAAATATGAGGATGCAATCCAAAACTGGAAAGCGTCTGCTGCAATTCGACAACGCGACTCTGGGGAAGTAAACCTGAATGTCGCAAAGTCTTATAGAAACATTAGTGCCGTTTCTGGGACTAATCTTGAAAACTATCAAGAGGGAGTTAATTATGCTTTAAAGTCTCATAGTATTCGAGTGCAAATTTTAGGGGAGATACATAGATTAGTTGCTGATTCTTATTTAAACCTTGCTAATTCATACGTACTTCGTGCAAATCTGGGGGATTTACAAAAGGCACATTCTTATTATGATAAGGCTTCAACGATTTGTATAGAATTAGGAGAACCCTGCAAAGATTTATTAGGTACTATTTATTTTCAACATGGAAACTTATATATTGTTGAACAAGATCATGTTAAGGCATTAGAATTTTTTAAAAAGTCACTCGAAATGCGTCTTAGTATTTCAGGTGAAATTTCTGATGATGTTGCAGAGTCTTACACTGGCCTAGGTGTTGCACATTTAAATCTTATGTCATTAGATAGTGCATTATTCTTTCTCCAAAAGGCTCTTCAAATTAGACAACAAATCTTTGGAGAAGTAAACCTTGACGTCGCAATCTCTCACAATAATGTCGGAAATGTCTATTTTAAAAGAATAGATTACCAAAATGCCCTCAGTTCTCATCAGAAAGCACTTGATATTCAGATAGCCGTTTTGGGAAATGCACCTAACCCTTATTCGGCAGCATCATATCTGAATATTGGTACCGATTATGACCAGCAAGGTGATTATTACAAAGCATTGGATTATTATTTCAAGGCCTTAGCGACAAAGTCAAGCCTTGTTGGTGAAGAACATTATGAGTTGTGTGACTATCTTGAGAACATTGGCCAAGTATATCATGCTATTTGTGATGATGAAAAGGCTCTTTTTTATCAAAATAGAGCAATTGCAATTCGCACTAGGACATTTGGAGAAAATCATTTGAACCTTGGCACAAACTACAACAGTATCGGATTGATTTATGAATCCCAAAAAGAGTTTGAAAAAGCACTGAATTATTTACAACGCGGGCTTGTAATCCGAAAAAATAACCTCGGTGAAATGCACCCGTTAGTTGCTGAAATCTATAACAACTTAGGTACGCTTTACACAACAATGGGTAAAACTGACCTTTCGCTACAATACTTTGAAAAAGCCAATAAAATCAGATTGGAAATTTCACAAAACGACAACCCTGATATTGCAAGTACCTGGTTTAGTATGGGTATGGTTTTTATGAATGATAAAAAATGGAAAAAAACAGATGTGTATTTTGAGAAGGCACTCAAGGCAATTCGTTATGAAGGTCAACCTTCAACAGTCACAAGTATAACCCATCTGATAAAATTCCTGAATACCTATTCCATTTGCCACGTACAACAATTCAAACAAACAGGGGAATTATCTCATCTAAATACAGCACTTAGATACTCGCAGGAAGCAAAATCTGCTTTGAAATACCAGAGCCAAAGAATACAAACGAGAGGTACTGAATACTGGTTTGCTTCTGAGGCACAAAAAGTTTATGAGCAACAAATACTCGTTGAAAATTTACTGTACAAACAAAACCGGAATTCGGAAAACCGACAAGGAGCCTTTTCATTAAGTGAACAAAATAAATCCCGCGTACTCCAGTCTCAAATTAAATCAATTAACGCTTTAAGTTTTTCGGGAATTGATAACATTTTGTTGAAACAAGAGCAAGATTTTCGCGTTGCAATTACTTGGCGTGAAAAGCGAAAACAAGAATTGCTGATCAACGGCATCGTTGAAACGGATTCGTCGGTATTGGCTTTGGGTAATAATATCTTCGACCTTCGTCAACAATACGACCAACTCATTCACCGCCTCGAAACCGAATATCCCGAATACTACAAAGCCAAATACGACCTCCGTACCGAAACCGTCAAATCTATACAACGCGACCTGCTCCAGCCCGGCGAAACCCTGCTCGAATATTTCACAGGAGACAGCAGTATTTTCATTTTTGTCGTGCAACCCGACCACTACGAGGTCGTGGAAGTTCCTCGTGATTTTCCGCTTGAAGATTGTGTAAAAGCAATGCGCTCCGGCATCACAGATTGGTATTTAAATGAAAGAGGCGCTGATGGATACACCGCCTTGATTCAACGATATACCCAAGCAGCCCACAACTTATACCAAAAACTCATCGCTCCCATTGACAGCCTGTTGCCGAAGGGAGGGCGTATTATTGTTATCCCGGACGGTGTCTTGACATACGTTCCGTTCGAGGCCCTTTTGAGCGAAGCGCCAAAAGATATTCACGAGACAAGCCTCTACAAATATTGGCTGCTCAACCATGACATCAGTTATTGCTATTCCGCCACGCTCTTGCGGGAAATGCGTGAACGCAAGCACCTCCAAGAGCCAACGCTACCGTTTTTGGGCATGGCTCCAACCTATGCTAGCAACACGACTAAAATCAGATCGTCCTATATTGAGATTACATCTCAAATGGAACACGCTCCCCTAATATTCAATGACATCGAAGTGGATTCCATTCAAAAAATGCTCGGAGGGCAGACTTATATAGGTCCGGATGCAACAGAAGAACGCTTCGTAAAGGAAGCATGGAAATACCGAATCGCACATCCTGCTTTGCATGGCGAAGCCAATGACCGTTTTGGAGACTATTCGTACCTGGCCTTTTTTGAAACCCCATACGACAGCCTTGAAAACGAATGGCTCTACGTGCGGGAAATCTACAATCTATCGCTCAATGCTGACCTTGTGACACTGAGTGCCTGTCAAACAGGTCTTGGCGAACTGCGGCGGGGTGAAGGCATTATCGGCCTGACCCGGGCTTTCACCTATGCGGGTGCCAAAAGCATCGTCAATTCACTATGGAGCGTGGATGACAATCGCACGATGATGTTGATGGTTGATTTTTACCGCCGCCTAAAAAACGGCGAACGCAAAGACGCTGCGCTTTCGGCAGCGAAACGGGCATTTGTTGAATCTAAGGATGTTCATGCGCACCCGTTCTTTTGGGCGGGGTTTATTGGAATTGGAGACATGGGAAGAATCGGATTTTGAGAAATTTATTTGGCTTTAGAAGCAATACTTTACCGTTATTAAATATTTTTATGTTTTGTATCAATTAACGACCGTAATACCGCAAATCCCTTGTGTATATCCCTAATTCCTAATCTTTACAATCTCCTATAAGTCAAGCACTAAGATAAAATCTCTGTCCCTAGATAGTTGCTGTAATCCAAAAGCAAACATACTACCAACCCACTTCTAATAAATCCAAAAAACCAACCAATTATTAAGCCAACCTATTCCTTTATGATCCAGCACCGAATAAACGCTGTGCTGCCTGGCTTTGAGCACTGGGCTTGGGTAGATTCGGTCTTGTTTCCCTTCTTTTTTAATTCGCCAATCATACTTCTATGCGTTTCTTCCATCGCATCTACCCCGTAAGCGGCTTCTTTGATGTTATAATTCTTGAAGCGCAACAAATTCATCCCACCTTTTCATCATCGCCAAGACGAAAATCACCACCTGCATTGATGCTACCGCCTTTGATGACGTTTTTTTCATCGTAGTGATCGCCCGATGCACTGCCTTTGTCGCCGATATGAACACTGCCTTTTGCGTCGATATCCGCATTGTGTACCACATTTTTAAGGCGAGCGCGATGTTGCTCAAAAGCGGCGAGCCGTTCCGTCAATTCTTTTTGAAATTGAGCATTATCCTTCAAATCCTCCAATTTGTCTTGTATAATATCTTTTTTAACCTCCATAGGCTTATTGGGGTCTTCCAATTTGGCATTGGTTTTTGGATCATCGGGGATTAAAAACCAGGATTTTACCCATATTACGGCCGCGTCTGTGAACTCCTTGGGGAATTTTTTGAGTTCCTCGTTGTCCGTGAGTAAGTTGAGGATGTATTGGGTGGCTGTTGCAAGCATTTGCTATGTTTGTGCTTTTGTGATTGAAAAACAGGGTTCATTTTTGAGTTCAAAGGTAGTTTTTTTCGATTTTTGCTGTAACTTTGTATGAAAACTAGTAAAAAACTTATCATTATTCATGACAGATACCTTGTTATATCAGTCCGTGTTACAGAAATTGGGACAATTGAATCCCAATAATCTATCTCAATTAGATGCCTTTTTATCTGTTTTGATCGGAGATAATACAGCCTCCCAAACAGAAAAGATGCCCACCATTGATAGCAAATCTCCCATTGATTGGTTAGAACAATTGGCAGCAATAGGCGGTGTGAGTAGCATCGAAGACCCCGTTGAATGGCAACGTAGCATTCGGGAAGACAGGAAACTACCCTTCCGATAACCAAAACCAAACTCCATGCTTTTAGATAGCAACATCATTATCACCGCATCCAAATTGGTTCATGTGAAACTGATCAACTATTTGAGAAACAACGAAACAGCCCTACACACATCCATCGTTTCTCAAATTGAAGTCTTGGGCTACCACCAATTGAAACAAGTTGAGCAGGCTTTTTTAGAAAACTTTTTTAAAGCTATTCCTGTGATTCCTTTGGACCATACTATTGCAGTAAAAGCCATTGAACTGCGTCAAAGAAAGCCCATTTCACTTGCAGATTCTATCATTGCTGCCACTGCTTTGACGTATAATCTCACCCTCTTTACAGATAATATCAAAGACTATACCGGCATTCAAGGCTTAACGCTCCTGTCTGTCACGGATGTTTTGAGTGAATAACTGCTGCTTCTTATATCCGCCTCCTTATTTACTCCATTTTGGCGACGATTTCTTGAAATTTTGCTTCGCCGATGCGCTCTATGATCTCTTGAAGATAAGCGGCAGGGTATTGAATATTTGGAGAAGCTAACTTTTGTAATATACTAAAGGATTGCCAGAAAGCAATAATTGCGTTTTCTACATCATTTTTTTGATCTAGAAAAATGGCACCCATATTATTTAGTGTTGCTGCCAATCCAGATATATCGCCGATTTGCTGTTGAATGGCAAGACTTTGTTCCAAATAGCGCAAGGTGGTATCGTAGTCGCCTTTTGAATGGGCATTTGTCGCTAAATTATTCAAAGTCGTGCCCTCGCCTTTACGGTCGCCAATTTGCTGCTGAATGGAAAGACTTTGTTCCAAATAGCGCATTGCGGTATCGTAATCGCCTTGGGCATCATAGATTTGACTGATGTTATTCAAAGTCAAGCCCTCGCCTTGACGGTCGCCGATTTGCTGCTGAATGGCAAGACTTTGTTCCAAATAGCGCATTGCGGTATCGTAATCGCCTTGGGCATCATAGATTTGGCTGATAATATTCAAAGTCGTGCCCTCGCCTTTACGGTCGCCGATTTGCTGCTGAATGGCAAGACTTTGTTCCAAATAGTGCAAGGCGGCGGCGTAGTCGCCTTTGGCAGCATAGATTTGGCCGATATTATTCAAAGTCGTGCCCTCGCCTTTACGGTCGCCGATTTGCTGCTGAATGGCAAGACTTTGTTCCAAATAGTGCAAGGCGGCGGCGTAGTCGCCTTTGGCAGCATAGATTTGGCCGATATTATTCAAAGTCGTGCCCTCGCCTTTACGGTCGCCGATTTGCTGCTGAATGGCAAGACTTTGTTCCAAATAGCGCAAGGCAGTATCGTAGTCGCCTTTGGCATGGGCAGGTATTGCTAAATTATTCAAAGTCGCGCTCTCGCCTTGACGGTCGCCAATTTTTTTATAAATCGCAAGACTTTGTTCATACAATTCTAATGCTTTGTCGTATTGGCCGAATAGATCAAAAACAACACCCATATTGCAAAGCGCAATGGAAATAGATTTTTCTTCTACATTTTTTTCTAAAACTGCCTGATTGAGTTCAAAAGCCTGTGGATAAAGCCCTATGAGTTGATAGTGGTCTTGTATCTTGAAAGACGAGTTGGCAAACTGTTCCCACGCTTCGGCTATTTCAAAATAGTCTTTGGCTAAAATTTCATCGTCCCAAGTAGGTTGGGCTTCAAAATATTCCCCTGCCTTGAATGCCCATTCCTTCACTTTCTCAGCGGAAATAACATGCTCCCGCATCCACTCCCGCGTCAAGCGATGCACCTCAAATCGCCCGTCTTTTTCCAAAAAACACAAAGACCAGTCCTGCAAGGCCTGCAAAACAAGCAATACATCCGCTTCTTTTTCACCACTCACGGCGGCTAAAGCTACCAAAGGTGTCCGCGCAATAAAAACAGCAACCATTTGAAAAATCGCTTTTTCATGCTCGGTTAAGCGTTCATATACTTTTGCCAATAACAGGTTTTCAAAAACATCTGCTTCGGCTGCGCTGACTTGTTGCCAATTGAATGTTTTGTCTTTTTTCAACAATGCTTCTAAATACTCATAACCGCGTGGGTGTCCGTCGAGGCGTTTATACACCTCGTCTCTGTCTTGCAGGGGGATATCCCGCAGTGTTTGGGAGTAATTGAGCAGGCGGTATTGCTCGGCATAGCCCATTTTATCCAAGGCGAGGTGTTCGACCACATCTGCCAAATTGGCTATTTTATAGCGGGTGGTGCAAAGAATATGGCAATTTATGGGTGTATTAGCGCATAAATGCCTTAAAAATGCGCTCAAACTATCACTGCCAATGCTGCGTTGATACGCCCCGTCCTCATCCGTTTGCACATCTTCAACATTATCAAATATCAAAATGGTTTTGCGGCCGTGGAGGTAGTTGTCAATCAGCAATTGGAGTTTTTCTAAGACTTCCGTTTGTGGGTCGTCTATCGCTTGCTGTATTTGTTCTGCCAAATCGGGGTTGATTTTGGCAAAACGCTTGTTGAGTGTTTGGAGAATATGCGCTTCATTGATTTGATTACCATTTCTAAAAATAACGATGGCATGGCTATGGTTGTCGTAATTATGGGCAAAGGCCTCCGCCAAAGTCGTTTTACCCAATCCACCCAATCCATGCAAACAAATGTGCCGCCCCGCCCGAAACGCCTGACGCATCTGTATCAAATACCGTTTGCGCCCAATAAACCCTTCGCCAATCAGCCGGGATTGCTTAGTTTTGAGAAAACTACTGAGGGGGTAAAAATGATCGGGCAAGTTATACGGCTGCGTTTTATCGATCAATGCACCTACTAACTGATTTTGATACACCACCGGCGTAAACCATTCGGCAATGTGCAGGATGTGAGGCGTTTGTGCTCGTTTGTGCTCAATTTCTTTCAACAATGCCTCGCGTGCGTACGCCAGCGCCCGCGTGAGCGACAACCCTTTAGCCAATTGGGTGTATAATTCGGTGGTAAATACTTTTGCGCCCTCATCTGTCACCGCAAAACGCATGGCCACGATGCTCGGCACGCCATATTCAGCCGCTTGTTCTGTAACACCACCTTCACTGCCCGCAATTGCGGTTTCGCAAGCACTCAAAATCAAGAGTTTGACGCAAGCGTGTTGCCGCAACGTTTCGCCTAAAGCCGCACCAGTGACTTGTTCTTCATCGCCGTCTTCATTTTCAAAATACAAAACGCCTTTGTGTGCCGCAGCATGATACGCGCCATGTCCGCTGATATGCACAATATCGTGTTGGCGTGCATGCAGGGCTTTGTTGAGTTCATCGAGGGAGGCATTTTCTAAAAACTCAATCACGATTTTGGGCTTTTTATCGCCCGTTGCTTCCAATGCCCCGATCGACTGAATGAGGCGGGTTTGTTCCTCTTCAATTTGCAGCATTTTGCCCCGTTCATCCAGGTTTTCGGGCAAAGCGGTGATAAACAGCATTTTCAAAGGGGCCGCTGTGGCGTGGTCACCTTGCATTTTAAAGGTGTCGA
Organism: Saprospiraceae bacterium; assembly: GCA_040397785.1. Classification (GTDB taxonomy): domain Bacteria; phylum Bacteroidota; class Bacteroidia; order Chitinophagales; family Saprospiraceae; genus M3007. The sequence goes on from JBBAVI010000026.1 coordinate 27,063, forward strand.
GCGCGGTCATTTTAGTCCGCACCAAACCAAAATTGTTGATCGCGAGGCTCTTTTTAGCTTCGCCCAATTTGGGCGGAAACAACAAGGGCAGTACCATTTCGAACGGCAAATTGACCATCCTTTCGTCATCGGCAGAAACGGCTAACAGCAATTCTTCGATGCGCTGTTCTTCGAGCAATTGGATAAAATCGGTGCAGGCTTTGCCGATATCGCCAGCGAAAAAGGTGTCGAAAATCAATTGCGCTAACTGATTTTCAAGGGTAATGATGCTGGATGGGTTCACATCCCGCAAGCCTGTTAACCGCATTTGGGTATCTATGCCGCGTCTAAATGCTTGAAAATCGTTCAAAGCCTCAAACAACTGCGGGGGGATATTTACTTCGATATTTTCACACCACTTTTCGCCCGAAGTCGCCAAGGTACCTTGCGTGCTGTGCTTGCTTTTGACAGATAGGTGGGCGGCATAATGCGTCTCATCCTTTTTGTCCAATCGCAAAAAGAGGATGCTACCCGATTTGAAATCGCGCTCTATATTGTAGGTGATATCGCCGATGTGGACATTGCCACCCGCTATTATGGTGCCGTGGACTATGTTTTTTTGAGTATGTGGGGGTGGCATATTTTTGAGTTTGGCGATTTTAAAAGTTAGGGTTTTTTAATTGGTATAAAGTCTTCCTGTTTGGTAAAATACTCCAGTCCTAAAACTAATAACATCGAGCTTATATTATATACTTTCTGCATGATCATCGCCAAACCCAAGTAATTAAAACCAAAAAAGGTAAAGAAAACGTAATATGTCAATAAGCAAATGATACAGCACCATTTAAGTACACGCAGTTTTGACTTTAGGACAAATACCGTAATAACAAATAAACCAATCAATGTTAAAATGATCGATGGGACGCCGAAGTCATGCAAGGGTGTTGCGATTAAGAAAATCAGTATTATGTTAGCAACGCCTATACCTTTTAAAATAGTTGCCCATTGTTTGGATGCGATCTTTTTTGACATATTGATAAAAAAGATTCCATAACCCACCGCGAGGAATGCCATTCCAACAAGTGCCCAAATCCTGCCATGGTTTTCTAAACCATTGAGCGCTTTTGGTGCAAACAAATTGCTTAGGAAATTTTCGGACCAGTCAAACCCTACCGCATTTTTGTCAACCAAGGAGCCACCGGGATAAAATAAGGATGCTATTACGATGAACATCACGGAAATGACCAAGCATATCAAAACCGAATGTTTCTTAACCATTTGCGGCATTGGTAAACTTTGCATTTGTCACTAATATTATGATTGCTAAATATGCGACTAGTTGGAGCCGTTTTCGGAAAGGGATCATTTATATATATAAATTTATCTAATTTTATAAAAGTTGCTTTTTCTTTTCGCTTTTAGGTTTTACCCTAATGGCAATACGGTCTGTAATGGCAATAATTTTTTTACTTTTTACCTTTGACTTTTTTATTGGGGTAGGAATCTCACCTGTGCTTTTATAATTTGCAATGATAGCACTTATCTCTTGACGATCCTCCTCAGAGAATGGCATTGGACCTACATTGAGATCAACACCTACTGGTTCCTTTATATGTCCCATATGTTTATTTTTGAAAGTATTTTGTTTTGAACGCTATTTGTCAGGCGGTCAATTTCAATTTCTAAGTGATAAGGCGTATTCTTCTTCATAGATAAGGCTCCCAAAGTTACGTAACAATCATCAAAAGACCAAATAGGCAAACATGGTATTATACATATATTCAGTAGTTACACCATTCGTAAAACCCATGTTTGTTAGTTTACGGCCCACAAGGACACTTCGCATCGGTCAGGTTGGTTGCCTGCACCTGAATCGAGCCTGAAAATCCCGCGGGCGGACAAATCTGGATCGCAGCCGAGCTACTATTGAATACTTGATTAAACGTCTGAGGTGGGCCGCCGCCAAAGGACACCGAATAGGTAAGGTTGAAAGGCTGAATGCCCGTGAAAGTGGCCGTGATATTCTGGCAACCACCCCCGCAGAAGGGCAAACCGCCAGTAAATGCCACCGTAGGGCCAGCGTACCAATATACAAATGCTTGTAGCGACACATCTAGGCATGGGTCGTTCAGGTCGACCAAGCTGCCATCGGCATTGCCCGCGATCGCATACACCTCGTAATAGGTATTAGGCTGGGTCACGCCCGGCACAAAGGTGATGATAGCCTGGTTGTAGGTTTGGATAATATCGTACTGCACTACATTGGTCGCGTTATTCACCGTAGCCAGCGCAAAAATCAGGTTGTCGTCGCCATCCAACACTTGCGTATTGTCGAAATTCAGGGTGATGGGGTCGGTGCCACAGGCCGTAAAGGTGTTATACTCATAAATGCCGGATGGGCCTGTGAAATTACCGGATTCCGTCGTGCAATTGCAGCGTGGACCGCTGTTGTTGAACGGATCCGGGGCAACATTGATATTGCCCAAACCGCTTGTCGGCACAAAACACAGGTTGTTGTCCGTATAATTTGAAAAATTGAATTCACTCGCACCGGTTTCGCCAAACGAAAAAAGGGTTCCGCAAACTTCAATGATTGGATAACTTGCCGGGATGAGCGGGCCAACCTGCGTGATTTGCGGCGGATTAAGGTTCAGTTCGTACACGTAGCCAATGTTTTGCACATACAGTTGCCCATTGTACTCAAAAATCTCCCCATTGAACAAGGGCGGCAACGGTCCCAGGAGCGTATTGGTGTTTTGATTGATGTTATAACTGTACAAACTACCAGCCGTATTAATCAGCAGGATGGAATCGTTCAAGCCAAACATCGAGCCGGGAAAACCGGGAATGGACGAAATCAGCAGGGTGGTTGATCCCGTGGATGGGTCGTGTACCCACAAGTTGGTGCCTGAGCCGGAGGACATAATATAGATAAGCCCAGTCTGCATTTGCCAAATATCCATGGTCACCTCCGATATGTTGGGGGTGGCCACGAGGGTCGTCTCGCAGGTCGCTAAGTTGATCGAGTAGATGTCATCGTCGAAAAAAGTGGAATACAGGACGTTTTGTGCCTGTAGTGCTTTGGGGGCTAGACAAAACAAAAGGAAAAAGCAAGCATAAAGCGCATGTTTCATAGGTGTCAGGCGTTTGGTATTTTATTTGTTTTTACCAACAACATGTCATCCGCAGGCGATTTAACCTGAAATCGAATTTCGACTTCGGTTGGTTTGCCGCGTACGAATAATGCACGTTTGGCATGTCACACAAAGTTAAGCAAAATCAGAAAGCGCAACAAATGTCTGCGTTGGTTAAAAATTGGGAACAAAATGGTGCCTTTCAAGCGGCGTTTAGTATACACCTTTAATAACGATCAAAAATAGTAATTTTTTAAATAATATGCGACCTCTAGCGAGGTCGCATATTAGTGTATTTTCGCCCGGTGCACTGCTCCATATTATTCGTAATGAAGGAATCAACGCCGTCCTTGGCAAATGGTAAGAATGAAAAATAGAAATATTTTAAAACACAAGTAGAATTCGAATGGGTCCCCCCACCCCGAATTATCTTCCCCCACCCAAACCACCCATCCCAAAACTTTTCTAAATTTGCCCAATGATGGAAAAACAACAAGGCCAATTGGTCAGAACGCTTTCTTTATCCGCCGCGACGTTGCTGGTGGTGAGCTCGGTCATCGGATCGGGGGTTTACAAAAAAGTAGCGCCCATGTCGGCCGAATTGCTATCGCCCGATCTGGTGCTGTGGGCCTGGGTGCTGGGTGGCATCATCAGTTTGTGTGGCGCTTTGAGCAATGCCGAGATTGCCGGCATGATGGCCGATTCAGGCGGCGAATATGTGTATTTTAAGCGCATTTATGGCCGATTTATGGCTTTTTTGTGGGGCTGGAGCACCTTTGCGGTGATTAAAACGGCCGCCATCGCTTCCATCGCCTATGTGTTTGCGCAGTCGTTTAATGCCATGGTTCCGTTGCCGCATTTGCCTGCTTCGATCGAAAGCATTGATTTGGGACTGTTTCAACCTTTTGAAAATTTTGGAGTAAAAGGACTCACCATCCTGCTCATTTTACTACTCACGTTTCTGAATACCCGCGGCTTGAAAGGCGCTGCCGGTCTGAGCACCTGGATTACCTGGCTGGTGGTGGGTGGTTTGGGCCTGATTGTGGTATCGGGTTTGTTTTTTGGAGGCGGCAGTTTTACCAATATTCGGACGCCTTCCACGCAGTTTGTGGCACGTTCCTGGACGGATTTTGAATTGATTAAAGCCATGTTTGGAGCTTTATTGGCGGCATTTTGGGCGTATGAGGGCTGGAATTCGGTGGGTTTTATTGGCGGAGAAATCAAAAATCCGAATCGGAATTTGCCTTTGGCCCTGTTTTTTGGCTTGCTGGTCATCATTGGGGTGTATGTGCTGGTCAATTTTACTTATTTATACGTGTTGCCGATCGACGAAATGATACAGGTACACGCGGCTAAGAATGAAATTGCTGCGGTGGCCGTGGTACGGCATTTTGCGGGCGGCTTCGGCGCTACCTTGCTCTCCATCATTATCCTGATTACCACGCTTGGTTGCACCAACAGCACTATTTTGATGCCGCCGCGGGTGTATTATGCGATGGCGAAAGACGGTTTGTTTTTCCCGAAAGCGGCCAATATTCATCCGAAATACAACACGCCCAACGCTGCGTTGTGGATGCAAGGCGTGTGGGCCTGCCTGCTGGTGCTTTCCGGCAGTTTTGATCAACTCACGGATATGCTCATTTTTGCGGCCTTCTTCTTTTATGGAGCCACCGCTTTTGGCGTTTTTGTGATGCGACGCAAGGAACCTGATACGGTCCGTCCTTACCGGGTGTGGGGGTATCCGTTTGTGCCAGCGCTGTTTGTACTTTTTTGTATCGTGCTGATTTACATTACGTGCATCAACCATCCGCGGGAGGCGGGCATTGGAGTGGCATTGATGTTGACCGGCGTGCCGATGTACATTTACTGGAACCAAAAATCAGAGTAAATCTTTCAGTACAATCGTTTTTTTGATCTTTTGACCATCTCGGCGCAGCACCAATTTGATCTTTTTGCCCGGTTTTTTTTGAAAAACGTTCAAAATTTCATCGAGCGAAAGCAAATTGGCGGGGGTGTATCCCACCTTGGTAATTTCATCGCCGCGCCGGATATCCACATTCCAGGCGGGTGAATAGGGCAACACGTTTTGAATGGTAAAGGTATTGAGCAACAACCCGGAAGCAATCAAACTAATGCCACTGCGATCGTAAACGAAGGCTGAATTATAGTTTTTGGCCGGTTTGAGCCACATTTTTCCGCCTATATAATCGATAATCACCTGATAGCGGCTCAAAATACTGTTTCCAATCAGTCCGTTGCGGTAATTGATTTGTGACAGGTTTGGTGCCGAGGTATCAATTGCCTGGAAAAAAGAGACGACCTGGTTCAGCGAAAACGGCTCCAGGTTCAAATGGAATATCCTGCCGGTAAATCCCTGCAAATACCCGCCGAGGCCCATCCCGATATTACTGGGAATGGAATTGACTGGTGGCTGCAACAAGGCGTTGGTATTGGTAAAAAGTAGCAAGGGCAGCCCGGCGCCGGTGTCGATCAATAATTTTACCGGCGTAATCGAGTCGCGTAGCACCTCAATATGGGTGTTGATGTAAATTTTATTGCGCATGATTTCGAGCGGATACGGCGCAAATCCTTCCGTTTTTTCCTGATAATATGCCCGATCATACAAGGTAATTACCTTTTTAGCATAATTGATTTTCAGCACATACCGCGCAAAAACATTGGCCGCCAAAATGCCATGTACATTTACCCCGGCGTACTCTTCAAACCGAAAATAGTCTTCTTGCAGTACCAGAATATCTTCTTTGGCGGCTAAAATTTTACCTGGAATTTCAAATTTTACCTGTCGAACCAAGTAGGCAATCAGTTCTTTACTGAGGTCGGAGCCGGTAATTTTAAACTCGCGTTCATATCGAACATGCAGCAAATCGCTGACCTCGCGTTTGCTCAAAACGGTGTGCTCTGCGCCTGTGTCAAAAATAAACTTCAAGGGCACTGCATCATTAAACAGCAGGGTAATCAGGATAAAATTATTGCGGTATTCAAATGGAATATCCACTTGCTTCAACCCGGGTTTCAAGATAAAACCAGCTTGGGCAAGGCCCTGTGCGGCCAAAAAGATGGTCAATATAAGGGCGAGCCTCCATTTCATATTCCCGGATAGTTTGTTCCGGGCAAGTTACCGTTTTTGTTTCATTTTCTGAAGCCGCATTCCAATAGAGGTAATTGCCGGGATTGAGTCATGGCGCATAAACTGCTCAAATGTAAGTACATAGGTGCCTTGTTGATCAAAATACGCATTTTCCTGCAAGGTGGTTTCCAACAAACAACGGTGCCCGGAGCAGGTACCATTCGACACGCCTTGTGGATTAAACAAATCAAAGGAATAAGGCTTGCTCAGGCGTTTCCCATCTGGAAACCGGGTATGTAACTTCAAATACAAATTTTGGTTCGGGAAAGTGTCTAAGTATTTCAAATCGACCAAAATGCGGTAAACCGATGTGGTATCCTCTATTTTAAAGGAAAAATTGACGGTATCCCGGTACATCCAGCCTGCTTTGGGCAATGTTTGCGAAGCCTGGAAAAAATCGTCGGGTCCGCAGGAAGCAAACAAAAAAACAAGACTTATGGCAAAAAACAAATATTTCATAAGGGAAAAATAGGCAAATGAAGGAAGCAAAACTCAATTTCTTATAAAACCGGCAAGGTCTGGATATTTTTTAAGCAAGCCCACCGCCTCGGCTTTGGCAATCCGAATACCATGGAGGTAAGCTACAACGGTTGTTTCCTGAAAACCCTGTTTTTGCAATTCGCTTTTCAACTGTTGCGCCTGGGCAAACTGTCCAAACAAGCCTGCGGAGTAGCGGTACGTCCCCGAACCCGGTTGGGTTTCGATCATCAAATCAGAAAACATCAACAAGGGTTCACTGTTCAGAATTTGACGGGTGGAGGCAACTTCGACCTTATAAAACAGGCCTTTAGTCTGATTTTCAAAGTTTTGCGCTGCTTTGGAGGCCATTAATTCGGATACTGCCGGCTGTTCTAATTTAAAATCGAGGGGCAAAACACCATCGGCAACCACCAAGGTAATTTCTGCCCGGCGGTTGAGTTTTTGGCCAATCGGGTTGGGGGCAGCGTCCAGCACATTGCGCGCTTTGGGGTAGGCTGCACCACAACTGCGCAACAGGATTTGTCCCCCTGCAACCTGGCGTTCGGTCAGGGCTTTTCCAATCAGTTCGGCCCGTTTGATACCATTGTATAAATCGAATTTTGCCGGACCCGTCTCATCCGTGTGTACCGTCACCTGCACATACACTTCCGGGTAGCGCTGGGCCACAGCCGCCATTTGATTGATTGCCTTCAGGTTATCTCCCTGCACCAGATCGCGGTCAGTGTCGTATTGCAATACCGGCATTTCAAACGTGGCGCGTTCGGAAACACCCGGTTTAGCCGCTGTAGATTTGCCCACACCCGCAAACAAAGCAGGTGTGCTATTGATCGATTGTTCGGCCAGGGCCGTTTTAAAATAGGCAATATAGAGGTCGCGTGCGCCGTAACTGTCGATCCGATCGGAGGAGAAAAAGCCGGTGCTGCCATCGTTCGAAAGTCGGAAAAAGGCGTCCTCTCTCGGGGAATTGATGGGTAGGCCCAGGTTGACCGGCGGCTGCCAGGCTTGTTTGGCGTCTTCAAAATACGATTTATACACATCCAAGCCCCCGATGCTTTCTGTGCGGTTGCTGCTGAAATAAAGGGTCCGTCCGTCGGTCGCCAGAAAAGGACTTACCTCATCATAAGCGCTGTTGATGGCGGGGCCAAAATTCACGGCGGGCGACCAGCTGGTATCGCGTAAAATGCTGTAATACAAATCCAAACCACCCAGACCACCTGCGCGTCTGCTCGCGAAAATCAGGAAGGTATCATTGACAAAAAACGGGGTCACATCGCCGAGGGCGGGCAACATCGGACTAATAAAAGCGGGCGCTTGCACGGCATATTCGTCTTTTTGTCCGGCGGTATCTACCAGTACTTCGCCGCTATACAGGGTAAATCCCCTGAAAAAATAAAGAATTTGACCTTTTTCGTTAAATCCAAGCGGTACTTCATTCCGCGAGGTGTTGAGCAGGCTGCCCAGGGAGGCGTCAATTTCCCAACCGCTGGTTTTGAGGTTGGTGACAAACATGTCGCTGCTCCAGTGGCCGGCCTCAGGGTCTTCATATCCGGCATCGTTGCGCAGGCCCCCCACGGTTTCGGGATGGGCAGCAGCAAAATACACGCGATTTTCGTGATTCACGGATAAGAGCGGCGCGAATTCATCGCCCGGGGTATTCACCTGATCTCCCATGTTTTCTACCAAGGCAACGGCCGGGTTGGTTTGTGCGGCCATGCCACTGAGGCAACGCCGAATTTGGTCGGGAATGCTGGCGCGCAAGGCATGGCGTTCGCCGCAAACTTTCAAAAAACGTTTGTAAAAAGGGATCGCGCGCTCGTACGCCTGGGTAGCATGCAGCAGGCGCGCGAGGAAATAGTACAATTCGGGGTCGTTGCTGTTGGGGTTTTGCGCCAGCACATATTCGAGGTATTTCTGCGCCTGTTCGGCCTTGTGCAAGTGGTATGCGGCAATGCCCAGGCGGGTCAACACCTGCGCGTCGCCCGGTTTTTGCTCCTGGTACTGATAAAGTGCGTCGTACGCTTCCTGCCAACGCGCATTGGCATAGAATTTATCGCCGATTTTTTTCAAATCGGCGGGTTTTTGGGCCTCCAATGAAGCATGTACGATCAGAAGCAGGCAACTTAGCCAGACGGTGCGAAACCGATTCATCAGCAACATATTAGTGAAAGGAAAGAAAGCAAAAATAGGCATAGTTTGCGTCATCTGTTGCAAGGAATGGACAAAACCAGCGAAAATAGGCGCTTAATCCGGTTTTCCGGCCACTACCAGCACAATTTCACCTTTCACATCCTTTTGCGTATAATGCAATTTCAGGGCTTCCAAGGTCGTGGTGGTGATTTCCTCATGCAATTTACTCAATTCCCGGGCCACGCATGCGCGGCGTTCAGGTCCGCACACGGCAATCAATTCGTCGAGGCATTTCACCAACCGAAAAGGCGATTCGTAGAGCACAAACGTGTAGGGCAATTCGGCTAAAAAGCGCAAACGTGTTTGCCGCCCTTTTTTATGGGGTAAAAATCCGTCGAAATGAAATGTATCGCAAGGCAACCCACTGGCTACCAATGCCGGAACAAACGCCGTAGCACCGGGCAGGCATTCAATACGCACCCCCTTGGCCACGCAGGCGCGCGCTAGCAAAAATCCGGGATCGCTGATGCCGGGCGTACCGGCATCCGAAATGAGGGCCATATCCATCCCAGAGGCCAATTCATCCACCACCCGATCGACCACCGTATGCTCGTTGTGCGCATGAAAAGCCCGCAAATGTGTGGTAATGCCGTAATGATCGAGCAAACGGCGGCTGGTACGGGTGTCTTCGGCCAGCACGACCTTTACTTCCTTCAGGATGCGCAATGCCCGCAGGGTAATATCTTCCAGATTTCCAATGGGGGTTGGGACAATATATAGCATGTTTTACCTATGCCCCCTTCAGCACATAGTGAAACGTTTCTACGATCATGTTGGCCAACAATTTCTGACAGGCAGTCTCCACCGTTTGGCGGGCTGCTGCTTCCGAATCGGCTTCGATGGTCATTTGTACGTGCCGGCCAATGCGTACGTCGGCAACACCACTCAAATGCAAATGCCCAAGGTTGTTGATCACCGCTTTGCCCTGTGGATCCAATAATTCCTTGTGGGGCATAATGTCAATTTCCGCGATAAATTTCATGCTTAAAAACAATTGAAAACAAGATGTACAATATCACCATGGCCGTCAAAGCCAGTGCGTGTAAAAAATAAAAAGCCGGTATGCTCAATACCAGCAATAAGAGCGGAATACGGTTGGAACGCCAGTCTAATTTTTTGATTTTCATCCCAAACATGGGTATTTCCGCAACCAGCAACCACGACAACAACGCCACCAAACTGTATAACAGCACAGGATTTAACACCCATTGCTGCACCTCAAATATTTCGAAATGTACCCCCAAAGCCAAGCCTAATACCAACAAGGTATTGGCCGGGGTGCTCAAACCAATAAAATAATCGGTCTGCCGCGTATCCAAATTAAATTTACCCAGGCGCAAGGCCGAAAACATGCTGAGCACAAAAGCCGGTAAAGCCGCAATTTGTACCCCTGTATGGGTTGCGTCAGGGTTAGAAAGGCAGAGCAAATGATACAACAAAGCCCCCGGTACCACGCCAAAACTCACCACATCGGCCAAGGAATCCAATTGTTTACCCAAATCCGAATGCACCTTCAATGCACGCGCCACCATACCGTCCAAATAATCAAACCCAAACGAGGCCACCGTAAACCAGGCCGCAATGGGCAAAGCACCCTGTTGCACGTACAACAAAGCACAACAACCGCAAAACAAATTACAAAGGGTAATGAAATTCGGAAGATGTTTGATCATACCTGGATGTTGCCGGATTTAACCCGACTTTTTTGCAGGCAGGAGGACTTGTGCAAAAAGCGCGAAACATCCTAACTTGCGGGGGCAAAAGTAACATTTTGGCGGGAAAGGGTGCGTTGTTTTTTATAAACGACCCTGCATACACCGCCTTTATTGGCGCGCCTTGGTCAAAGAATAGCAAATGTGCGGTTTAAGAAAACTTTGACACAACTGCGAGCCAACAAAAAGCGTCCTTTATGCGTCTTAGCATCACATCAAACCCAATACGCAATCAACCAAGTACTATGCGGAAAATTGTATTTTTACTTTCTTTATTTTTGGGTGCTGCAGGCACCTTGTTTGCGCAGCCGTCCAATGATGAATGTGCCAACCCGATTCTAATTTCGGAAGTGGTCAATTATTGCAGCAACGCAGGCGCCTTTACCAATGTAAGTGCAACGCCGTCTAATTATCAGGCCGCCAATTGCTTTAGCGGTACCCAAAATGACGTATGGTTTTCTTTTGTAGCACAATATACCGATGTGACCATTACGATCCGGGGATTGACTGGCGGTGCAGGCACTTTAAAAACGCCACAAATTGCCTTGTATGCCGGTGCCTGCGGGGGTGTGTTAGAGGAACTCGAGTGCCAGGCCGCATTGGGAGGCAATAATATTGTCGAACTATACCAAGGCGGCCTGTTTCCGGGGACTACTTATCTGTTCCGAGTTCAGGGACGCAGCGCAGCGGTTGGGACCTTCCAGGTGTGCATCAACAATTACAACCCGCCCGAAGAACCCACTTCCGACTGTCCGACCGCCTCGGTATTGTGCGATAAATCGCCTTTTGTGGTGCAAAAAGTAACTGGTGCCGGTTCCAACATTACCGAACTTAACGACGCTTCCTGTTTTTTCAATGGACAAGGCACCAACTATGAAACCAACTCTACCTGGTTTGTGTGGACCTGTTCCAAATCGGGTACCCTGGAATTTACCCTAAATCCGCTCAATCCAAGCGACGACCTTGACTTTGTGTTGTATCGCCTGCCCAATGGCATTGGTAATTGCACAGGTAAACAAGTGGTGCGTTGCATGGCTTCTGGCGAATCCTTTAGTACCAATTCTGCGGCTTGCCTGGGAGCAACCGGTTTGCGGCCGGGTGATCCGGATACAAGCGAAGATGCGGGCTGCAATGATAGCGGCGACAATGCCTGGCTCGCCCCACTCGATATGATACAGGGCGAAACCTATGCCCTTTGTGTCAATAATTTTTCTACCACAGGCAACGGTTTTTCTACCGTTTTTGGAGGTTCTGGCGAGTTTTTGGGCCCTACTGCGGCTTTTACGACCATTCCTTCAGCCGTTTGTTTGGGTACGCCTATTCAAATGGTCGACGCATCTACCAGTCCATTCGGGGCCGTTACAGGTTGGAAATGGAGTTTTGGCTACACCGCCGCACCCCAAACGGCCAACACCCAAGGCCCACATACCGTACAATTCAATAACGCAGGGACACAACAAGTGGTGCTGACCATCACGGCGCAAACGCCCCAGGGACGGGAATGTAAAATCACTGAAATTCAAAATGTTATCGTGTACCCCGATGTAGAAGTAGATACCCTTATCGCCATTCCCGATTGTAACGGCGGCACCAATGGCGCGGTCCGGGTGGCCAATATTACCAAAGGAACCCCCGCCTATCAGTTTAGCTGGAATGGCGGCCCTTTTACCACCAGTGATTCGCTGACGGGCCTGCCGGTGGGTACCTACACCCTGGTGATCAAGGATGCCAACAACTGCCAAACAGATGTAAGTATTCAGGTAGAAGAAAAAAAATTGACGGTAGAATCGGACGTCATTAAACCGCTGTGTTTTGGCGACGAAAACGGCATCATTACCTTAAATGTGACCAATGGTACATCCCCCTTTTTGTTCGACTGGGGCAGCGGATTTATGGGCAATAATACCCAGGCGGGGTTTGGATCTGGCGTTTATACCGTTTTGGGCCTCGATGCCGAATTGTGCAAAGGCACCTACGTTGTCACGGTGACCGACAATCCGCCCCTCGCGTTGTTGGTCGATACCATCGATATCAGCTGTTTTACTGCAAACGATGGGATGATCAATGCCCAACCATCGGGCGGGGTACCTGCTTACCAATATTTGTGGAGCGACGGCCAAACAACCGGAAAAGCAAATGACCTGGCGCAGGGTAATTATACCGTCACGGTGACCGACGCCAATGCATGCACCATCCTCGGCAGCGCATTCATTACTGAACCGGCCGATATTGCCGTGAACCTGGTGGATGTGCTGGATTTGCTTTGTTTCGGCGTACCGGAAGGCCAAATTCGAGTTCAAGGCGTGGGGGGCATTCCGCCGTATCAATTCAGTGCGGACGGGAATACTTTTATCAACAGCGATACCTTGCGCGAACTCGGTGCGGGCAGTTATTGGGTAAATATTCGAGATGTGAATGGTTGTCGCGACTCCGTTTTTGCCACGGTGGTGCAACCTTTGCCCCTGGTGGTTATTGCCGAACCCGCCGATACTACCCTCGACCTGGGGTATGATTTTAACATCAGCACGGTTACTGCGCCCAGCGGCCGACCCGTCAGTTTTCAGTGGACGCCTTCCCTCGGACTCAATTGTACGGAGTGCGCCGAGCCGAATGTTGTCGCCACCCAAAACCTGTGGTATATCATCAAAGTTACCGACGAAACCGGCTGTATGGCCTTTGATACGGTAAAAGTAAAGGTCAATAAAAAGCGCCCGGTTTATTTCCCCAACGTGTTTTCGCCCGATAAGCCGTATCCGAACGAATATTTTACCGGATTTGCCAATCCAGCAGCCAAAGAAATCAGCCTCTTGCGCATTTACGACCGATGGGGCAGCCTGATTTTCGAAACCCAGAATATTCCTTTGAACGACCCAAACCTGGGCTGGGACGGCAACTATAAAGGCAAACCCATGAATGGCGTGTTTGCCTTTTATGCCCTGGTACGATTTGTTGATGAAGAAGTACAGCAATACGAAGGAAGTGTGACGGTTTATCGTTAAAAAGGTATTTTTGCGCTAAAACGGGCCTTCTTGAAAGCACTATTCTGTATTCCGCTGTTGCTGCTTGCCATGTATCCTTTGCACGGTCAAGCTCCTGAAATCAAACTGACCCAGGGATTGGTGATCCGGCAATCGGTCCGGATAAAAACGAGCGTTTATCCTTTATCTGCATCGGCTGCACAGGTATTCCAGGACAGTACCGATCTGGCATCCGCGCAGGCCGTAATCGTGATTGCCGGCGAAAACATCACCGTCGATTTTCAACAGGCCGTGCTGCGCGGGGCACCAGAAAATACCCTGCCCAACGCTTTTTACGGCGTCGCCATTCAGGTAAAAGGTAAAAATATTGTCCTGAAAAATGCAACAGCCCGTGGCTATAAAGTAGCCCTGCTGGCCGAAGGGGTAAGTGGCCTGGTGCTCGAAAACTGCGATTTTTCCTATAATTATCGGCCAAAACTTTATTCCGAACGCGAACGGGAAAATGAAACCGACTGGCTCAGTTACCACCACAATGAACACAACGAATGGATGCGATACGGAGCGGGCATTTACCTTAAAAATTGTACTGGGGCAACCGTCAAAGCCTGCCACATTACGGGGAATCAAAATGCATTGTTGATGCACGGCTGCCGTGAAAGCACGGTGTACAACAATGTTTTTCAATTCAATTCGGGGGTAGGCATCGGTATGTACCGTTGCAGCAACAATCGGATCATGCACAATCGGCTCGACTGGAATGTGCGTGGGTATTCGCACGGATTTTACCAGCGCGGCCAGGATTCGGCCGGTATTTTATTGTACGAACAAAGTAGCAACAACCTCATTGCCTACAATTCAGCCACCCATTCGGGCGATGGATTGTTTCTTTGGGCTGGACAAAGCACGATGGACAGCGGCAAAGGGGGCTGCAACGACAATTTTATTTTTGGCAACGATTTTAGTGCGGCACCAACCAACGGGATCGAAGTCACTTTTTCGCGCAACCGGATACAGGGCAATTACATCACCGATTGTACCTATGGCATCTGGGGCGGATATAGTTATGAAAGTGTCATTACCGGCAACCTGATTACGGGCTGCAAAACGGCGATTGCGATCGAACACGGCCAAAATGACACGATTCGGCAAAATTACATCCGCGACGACAGCACAGGGATTCAGTTGTGGGCCAATGCAAAACAACCCGCTGATTGGGGCTTTGCCCAAAAACGGGACACCCGCAGCCGGGACGGATTAATAGACCATAATGTTTTTTTAGGGGTGCGCAAACCTTTAAAGATATCCGCTTCGGAAAACATGGCCGTCAATGGTGAAAACCTGTTTTTTAATTTTGAAACCCTTTTGGAGTCCAAAATGCCCAATAAAGGCCTCAAATTTTGGCGCAATGATGTGTACGCCGCTGCGAATGTGCTGGAAAAAACCTGGGCGCACCCCGAATTGACGGGACAACGCAAACTCAATTTCGACCATCCCGACAAAACCCCCGACGATCCATACGCCCCTTTGATGATTCCATATGTACAATTGAAAGAACCCGATAGTTTGCCCGGTGGCATCAATACCGCCTTGCAAGCCCAATACCCGCAACCCAGGGAATTTATTTTGATGGAACCCTGGGGGCCGTATGATTTTTTGCGGCCGATGGTACACCTGAAGGAAATCAAGGCAGGACCGAATGGAACACAATTGTATGTATTCCGCATTCTCGGACCTGCGGGCGCCTGGGTGCTGCGTGCGCATACGGGCTTCCAAAAACCGATGATTGAAAGCGGCCAAACACCCAGTCTGCTCACTTTAATACGCGACACGAGCGTACCTTCTGTGTATTTAAACTTCGATTTTCGCGGAAAAACGCCCATTACAACGGTTTTTGGCGAAAAAATACCAGCGGAGACACCTTTTCGATTTGAATATGAACATAAGGCGTCGAATTAAAGTACTTCCTTCCGATCCGAATGGGTGCAATGGCTTGGGTTTTCGAATCGGAAGGAAGTATTAACGTGTTTTTGCTCTTAGAAAATTCTTTACCCCCAGCAGAAGTTAGCGTTTTTATACCCAGCGCCGCCTGAAAAGCAGCATTCATCGTCATGTTGAGCGCTGATTGACAATAGACTTGTTGCAGTGGCAAGCATATTATAAGGACAATTAAGGTTTTACCACCGCCGTAGTACTACCACAATGCAACATCTGTTTGCCAAAATACGGATTGTTGATCTCCGCCTCCAGGCTCAGCCAGTTTCCGCCTTTGCCATTGTTGTACATGGGGCAGTAATCGAAGTACACGGTGGTGCCGGGTTTTACGTCCTTCATTAAGTCGTACACCTTGCTGGTCAGTTCAGAAAAAGCGGCGCGTTGTTTTTGGGTGTCCGTAATGCCTTGAATTTTTGCAGCATCAGCGCCCAGGCCTGTTTTCAAGTTGGTCCAGGCAGTATTTTGAGCAGCGGTCATTGTGCCCGTGTTTACTTGTGCAAGCGCATCCGAAAGCACTTTTGCTTTTGCAGCGGCCATTTTACCATCGGAAGCCACTAAGGCATCTTTTAGTTCAAAATAAGCGGCATATACGGCCGATAATGGATTTACGGCAACCGCCTGTTTTTTGGTCATGCCGCCCACGGGCTTAGCATCCGGGATGACGGCCGCAGCAACTTTTACCGGGCGCTCATATTGGCAACAAGTTGGCAAGTTGCTGTAAGTGGTATCTGCAGCGGTGAATTGATCGCTATCGTAACCGGCGGCGGCAATACGTTCCAAAATGGCATCCACGTTCGTGCGGGTGCTGTCGAAAGTAAAAACGGCGATTTTGGTGTCCATGTCCCAAGTAGCCTGCGCCTCCCCTTTTACAAATGCGGCTTTTTTAATGGTTTTTTCGCACATGCCGCAGTCGCCATACACCGTAGTTTGAACGGTTTTGGCATGTTGAATTTGTGCATCGCAAGCCGTAAAACTCAGGGATGCAAGCAAAAGCAAACTGGAATGGATCAGATATTTCATGTTTGTATGATTAATTGTATGTACAAGTATTTTTAGCCAAGGTATTTTTGGATGAAATCTGCACAAAAATAAGGGGAATAAATCAAGTCTATTGTTTTCTGGTTGGAAAAACGACCATGCTAAAACCGAGGTTTGTCCGTCCACTTGTTTCTTGCCCATCGTTTAAAAAAGTGTAGTACCAACCTGCCCCAACACTATACTGGTTGGCCTTACCCGAAATCGTTTCGGTGCTGTAGAAAGAAGTTGCTTGAGACGGTTTGGACCACATAAAATCGCCGCTCAAAAACCAGTGATTCAGGGGGGAATAGGATGCCTGCACGGCTCCTCCTGTCGCTTGTTCCTGGATGGCAACACCAGCACTTACCATACAATCGCCCGCTTGCGAAAGCACGGGCACATTGGGCAACGCGGGCGTGTAATAATGGTGGGTACAATGAAAACCGGAAAAAGCGGTAAAAAGCGCCAAAAAGGCACCTAATAGTTGAGGAATCTTCATGGTAAATTAGTTTTTTGAAATAAGGCATTGTTTCTGCCATTCAAAAGTACATAAATTTCACGGTAAAAACAAGGTTAGGGGTGGTTTTGGGGTACAACTTAGGGCGGATAATGCATAAAACAAGTCGGCAAAGTTAACTCGATTACGGCGCGCCTTCGATGACTAAAAGGTAATTGGGTGTATGACTTTTGTCAATCTTTCTGAATGGCGGAAAGGTTACCCAAATCAAGCATATCATCTGAGGCCTTATTTAGTCTCGTGTAAATGCGTAAATTTTATTGACGGGGTGACTGAAAAAGTCGCCCCGTCAATAAAATTTACACGCTACCACAAATCCTTGATAAATTTTCACAGGCTCTTAAGTATCAAAAAAATCGCGCGTAAATGCACGAATGAATATACATTATCCTGTAATCGCTATTGACGGGGTGACTGAAAAAGTCGCCCCGTCAATAGCGATTACGCATTACCACGAATATCCGGCCGAAAAACTCAAGAAAACGAACCAATCATGCCAAGCAAATCATGCATAACATCTAAAGATTCCTATAATCCCGTCTAAATGCGTAACAAACGTCACCCCTAATCTTTGTGAAACCTAAAATTCGGGATGACTCATTGTTCACTTTTTTTGCAACCAATGTACAATCTCGCTGAGTTTAAACGGAAAACCACCTAATCTTTAATTCGGGCAGTAAACTGACCACTTTTAAAATTAATGTAATCCGAATACATAACTCCCGAATTACCTGGATTTTCCTTTCTTAAGTGTACATTGAAATTACCTTTCACAATTTTATTTAATAAGTCTATTTCTTCAATTTCAAGATAGTTGTTTTCCTCTTCAATACACCCCCAAAGTGAATCATAAACATCTCCATCTGAGAGTGTTCTTGAATAGCCACAAAACGGGACCTTTTTCCATTTGCTATCATAATTAAAAATTTTGCAATTCCCAACTATAGGTTCTAGCGCTGAGAATTGAAGTACTTCTCTAATATATTTATCGGATTGGTTATTAATGGTATTAAAAATTATTTCTAATTTATTGTCGGATAACCAAGCAGTACAATTAGCAGTCCAGGGAATTTTACCAACTCCGGGGACTTCCTTGGTAGCAGTACATAAAAAAGAATCAGGTAAAAACGTAAACTGCTCTAAATCTACATTGCTCTTAAAGGAATCATCTTTTTTACAAGCACTTAAAAAAGCAAGCAGGATGGCGAAACAAGTGATTATGTGTTTCATAGTAGTGTTAAATTTTAAGAAGGTAGTGCCAAATTTAAAAACTCAGCACTACCCTTCAGTTTTTCGGTTGTTGAAGTTTTATGATTTATATGCATTCCCGCAAAAATATAATGCCGAGCGATTACAAACATTGTTTAATCTCACCGATATTAAACCCAAAACCACCTAATCTTTAATCCGGGCAGTAAACTGACCATTTTTAAAATTAATGTAATCTGAATACATAACGCCCGAATTACCCGGGTTTTTCTTTTCTAAATGGATATTGAAAGAGCCCTTTACTATTTTATTTACCAAATCAATTTCTTCAACTTTAAACTCATTCAATTTACTTAAATCACAAGTCCATCTTGCGTCGTAAACATCCCCATCCGAGAGAGTCCTCGAATAAGAGCAATAAGCAAGGTTTTCATTTTTTTGAAAGCTTTCAGAATCAAAGACTTGATATAATCCAGATCTTTGACTAATATTCAAAAAAGTGAAAGTTTCTCTTAAATATTGATCATCAAGATCATTAATTGTGGTAAATTCAATTTGAAATTTTTCATTTGGTAACAATCGTGCAGCACAATTAGCAGTCCAGGGTATTTTACCAAGTCCGGGGACTTCCTTGGTAGCTGTACATAAAAAAGAATCTGGTAAAAACGCAAACCGTTCTAAATCAACATTGCTTTTAAATGAATCATCTTTTTTACAAGCACTTAAAAAAGCAAGCAGGATGGCGAAGCAGGTGAATAAATGTTTCATAGCAGTGATAAATTTTAAAAAGGTAGTGCCGGATTTAACAATTCAGCACTACCCTTCAGTTTTTCAGTTGTTGTTATTTTACGATTGCGAATCGGATGGCTTGGTTTTTCTCCTTTCAGGGAAACTACGGCGTCCAAAAAATAGTATACTAATTGATAGACAATAAACAAAAGTAAGAATTTTAAACTTAAGATTTCAGCACTTTACCCGTTTTACAATAAATTAATATACCCATATTTCTGCCACGCGTGGTCTTTTGCACTCCAATTACGCTTTGTGCCTTGGTGGGCTCGATCATCGTTTTTATGCGCTCAATGTCCCAATGCGCGGCGAGAAGATTAGAGCCCAAAAAAACGACCAAAACACTTCACCAGGAACATCGAGCGTGAGAACCACCCAAGGCAGAAATTTCGAAATTCGGTGTTCGGTGTTCGATATTCTGCTGTTCCCTTTTTAAAATATCGAACACCGAAATTAGGAAGAAACAACCCGCCCGTCCTCCATCTCAATAATCCGGTTCGTATTATTCGCAAAACTCTGGTCGTGGGTGACGATCAGCAGCGTTTGTTTTGCTTCGGAAGATAATTGCTTGAAAATTTCGAATACGATGTCGCTGTTCTTTTTATCCAGGTTGCCTGTTGGTTCATCGCCCATAATGATGATCGGATCATTCATCAAGGCCCGGGCAATGGCCACCCGTTGCTTTTCGCCGCCGGAAAGCTGGTTGGCTTTTTTCAGGGCCAAACTTTGGATGTCTAATTTTGTCAGGTGTTCCATGGCACGGTGTTCTACTTCTGCTTCCGAAAGTTTGCCGAGTTTTAACCCGGGCAACATCACGTTTTTCAGCACCGAAAACTCGTTGAGGAGGTAGTGAAACTGAAAAACGAAACCGATTTTTTCATTGCGGATGTGCGCCAGTTCGGCTTCCGTTTTGTCGCGCATGATTTCGCCGTCTATCCACAATTCGCCTTCGTAATCGGTATCCATCGTGGAAAGAATGTACAGCAGGGTCGATTTTCCACAGCCGGATTTGCCGGTAATGGCCACAAATTCGCCTTGTTGGATGGCAAAATCTATTTCGTTCAACACTTCTACCCGCACCGGGTCGTTGAAATATTTATTGATTTTTTTTGCTTGTAAAACAATATCAGCCATGTTATTTGCCCCGAATGATGATGACCGGATCCACTTTACTTGCTTTTAAAGCAGGAAACAAACCCGCTAAATAGGTGGTTACCAAGGCAAACGTGAGTCCAACACAATAGTAAAATGGGTCGTAATTGACCGGATAATGCGTTACAAGGGGCAAGGCGGCGGTGTTAAATGGCACATGCTCGATGGCAAGAGAAAGTAAAAAGCCAAACAAAAGCCCGCTTGCGCCGCCCACGATGCCAATACTCAAGGCGATGCCCAAAAATATGTTGCGTACATCACTGCCCGAAAAACCGGTGGCTTTCAAAATCGCGATGGTGTCCATTTTTTCATAAATCATCATGTTGAGGATGTTGTAAATGCCAAATCCTGCCACGACGAGCAAGGTAATTCCAACAACGTATGAAATAAGGGTACGGATAAAAGAACCGGTTTCAAACTGTGCATTGGCGGTTTGAATGTCTTCTGCGTCGCAATCGAACAAGCGGGCATATTCTTGGGCCACTTGAGGCGCCATTTTCAGGTCTTTTAAATTGATTTGCAGGTCGGTAAGGTAGGTATTGGACTGATCCAGCAGTTTTTGGGCCGTTGCGATGGAGGCATAACTTTGCACTTTATCTAAGTCTTTTACGCCCGATTCAAAAATTCCTACCACTTTTAACGATAACTGGTCGCCTTTGGCCGTAGTTACCTGAATGACATCCCCCATCTGTGCCAGCAGTTTTTGGGCGACTCCAATGCCCAGCACAATGCTATTGGGTACGTTTTTCAAATCCAACGTATTACCCGAGGTGACATAATCAGCGAACGAAAACAACTTATTTTCGGCCACCACATCAATGCCACTGACCACGCCGGTAATATCAACGGAACCGGCGTTGTACAATACCGGGGCGGTGATTTTAGGTGCCAAGCCCTTTACACGCGGGTCGGCGCTTACAGTGGTAACAATGGCAGCGCTGTTGTAAATTTCGAGTCGCCCGCCGCTTGATTTGATGGATTGGATAAAATTATGCCCCGAATTGAAGTCGGGCGACCGATCAATGGGCTGGTTGGGATTGGGTTTTATTTCATTAAAAAGGCGTACATGGGGGGTACGGTTCAATACCAAGCCATCCAGCAAATCGTTAAGGCCGTTCATAAATCCCAGAAGGGCAATGAACATGGTAATGCTGAACATTACGCCAACGGCAGCCACCAGCGATTGCCGCCAACGTGCGAAGAGCAGCGAACTGGCAATTTCTGCAATCAGTTTGTACTTCATTTGGCGGGTTTCAGGATGGTTGCTTGCGCGGTGAGGCCACTCAGGATTTCCACTTTTTGATAATCTTTCAGGCCTGTTTTTACCGTTTGGGTTGATTTATTGGCCAGCATGACGGTGGAGTCATTGAGCAGAAAACTCCTGGGAATGGTAAGGGCGTTTTCTTTGGTAGATAGTAAAATATTAGCCTCCGTGGTCAAATTAGGGTATAAAACAGGCGGTTTTTTCACAAAATCGGCATTTACCGTGAAGGTTCGCGTGCGCTCGTGCATGAGCGGATCAATTTTCGTCACCACCGCTTCAAATACCTGGCCTTTGTAACTATCCAGTGTGAGGAACACTTGTTGCCCGAGCCGGACCCGTACAATATCATTTTCGTCGATTTGCAGTTCCGTTTCAAAATCATCGGCTTTTCCGATCACGGCCACGGAAGTTTGTGGATTGACGATTTCGCCCACTTCTTTGTCAACGCTGTACACCCGACCGTCGGTTTGGCTTCGAACGACATAATCCTGGGCCGTGTTTTTGCTGATCGCCAGTTGTTTTTGAGATTGGGCGGCTGCGAATTTGAGTTGTTTTTGCACATCGCGGTATGCGAGTACGGCAGCGTTGTAATTGTTTTTGGAGGCCAGCAAAGCCAGTTCACGCTGTTCGAGTTCCACTTTGGAGCCGATTTGTTGGGCCCACAGTCCGCGTTGTCGCTCTACCAAAAGGGAGTCATTAGCCATTTTACTTTGCGCCAGATCAATGGCATTTTTGAGCGTTGCCAGGCGGTCGCCCTGCGTATTCCATTGGGCAAAATCGGCGGCAATTTGTGCATTTTGTGCATTCAGAACCGACGTTTCGTTGTGGATGACAAACAAAACATCGCCTTTTTTTACTAAATCCCCTTCTTTTACCTTGATTTGTTGCACAATGCCCGCAACCGTAGCATATACCTGATACTGGTCTTTGCTTTTGATCATGCCCGATGCATACACCGATTCCGTGATGCGTTGCACAGTAGGCTGTATTTGTTCTGCTTTCTTTTTGCAAGCAGCAAAACAGCACACTGCGCATAATAACAGTGTGCTGTTTTTCAAAATATAAAAGTTTCTTCTAATAGACATGCCACAAAATAGTGGCGTACATGCGCGTAAAACGATGATGCGCGTCATGTTGGGCATTGACTCCAAGGTCTTGCTTACAACACAACCTGGTTGGTCAAAACAGCCCCTTTTTCAAAAGCGTCTACATTCAACAAAGTAATGCGGGCTATTTCGCGCAGTGCTTCCTCAGTCAAATAGGCCTGGTGGGCCGTAATCAGTACATTAGGGAAGGTCATTAATTGCAGGATCAGGTCATCCTTGATAATGGTATCGGAAAGATCACGTGCAAACAGTTTTTCCTCCTGTTCGTACACGTCGATGCCCAAATACCCCAATTGTCCCGATTTAAGGGCCTCAATGACCGCACTCGAATTCACCAATCCGCCGCGACTGGTATTGATGAGCATGGCGCCTTGTTTCATGACGTTCAAGCTTTCGACATGGATTAAATGGCGGGTTTCTTTGGTGAGCGGACAATGCAGCGAAACGATGTCCGATTGGGCCAGCAAGTCATTTAGCGGCACATATTGTACTCCTTTGATTTGCAAGGCTGCGTTGGCTGCAATATCGTATGCGAGCACTTTACAGCCAAATCCAAGCATGATTTCGCAAAAAACCGCACCAATTTTGCCTGTTCCAACAACGCCAACCGTTTTTCCGAACAAATCGAATCCTATCAGCCGTTCCAGGGAGAAATTTCCATCGCGCACCCGGTTGTAGGCTTTGTGCGTTTTTCGATCGAGGGTAAGGATCAGTGCTACAGCGTGTTCGGCAATGGCGTGGGGAGAATACGCGGGCACCTTTACCACCGGAATACCGCAGGACTTAGCCGCCTCAATGTCCACATTGTTGAACCCGGCGCAGCGCAGGGCGATTAATTTGATGCCCAATTTTGAAAATTCCTGGATGGCTTCGGCATTGGCCTGGTCGTTTACAAAGAGACAAACGGCAGTACAGCCAGCAGCCAGGCCGACCGTGTGGGGCTCCAAACGGGCTTCCAGATATCGAATTTCATGGGTGGTATTGGCTTGGTCGAAATACGTTTTATCGTACGATTGGGCAGAAAAAAAGGCGATTTTCATGGGCTGTGGATGTTTATGTAACATGGAACACGGCTACTGCACTTAAGTTGTTGAAACAAACGTAGTTCGGAACATTTCCGGCGTTGCACCCGTGTACTTTTTAAAGAACCGAGTGAAATAGGCATTGTCCTCAAAATTGAGCGTGTCGGCAATTTGGCTTACCATCATATCAGAATTAACCAGTAAGCGTTTTGCTTCCAGTAGCACCCGATCTCGGATCAATTCGCCCGCACTTTTCCCAATAATTTCGTTGGTGAGTGCATTGAGGTGGTTGGGCGTTACAAACAACATTTCAGCGTATGCTTTCGGCAACCGCTTGTCGCGGTAGTTGGATTCGATCAGTTTTTCAAATTGACGCATCAGCATCATCGCGTGTTTGGTAATGCCGGGTTTGAAGGTACTGGGGGCCACCCGCGACAAACGCACCAACACCACCAACAACATGCCCCGCAAAATATCCATCTGGTAATCGCCGCCTTTTTCAAACTCTTCCAACATTTGTGCAAAGGTTTGTTCTACTTCCGAGCAACAAGACATGTCCAACGTATTGACGGGCAAACTGCTGATGTTGTTGAACAAAGGGAAATCGCGCACAAAATTCGGGTTGTGGCAAATGGCGGTAAAAAAGGACTCATTGAAATTGACAATGTATCCCTCCGTTTGCGCATCAAAATCCCAGGTATGGATTTGGCCTGGCGCCATGTAATACACATGGTGGGGCAACACTTCATATTGCTGAAAATCAATGGAATGCCGCCCGCCACCGCATGTAAACAACACGATTTGGTAAAAATCATGTCGATGCGGAAACTGAATATCGCGGTGACTATTGACAAAATCCCGCAATCGGGTCACGACAATTTCGGTCATGCACCGGTCGGCGCCCAACAAGTTGCAAATGCTGTAGGTGGGAATTTTCTGAGCCATTTTTTAAAATCCTGCTTTGATATAAGCCCAACCTTTATGCTGTTTTAACGCAATTTCTACAACACCGGATGGGGTGGTACGGCAAGTGTTGAGCAGTTCTTCCACTTTTATTTTGCGTTCGCGTAAGGTATTGGCGCAGGCCACAAAATCAACGCCTTTGTCGTGCAGTGCTTTGATGCCGTCCGTTTGTTTGGTCAGGACCGCTTGCAAAAAACTGATGCCATTGTTGTGGCAAACGACTTCAATTTTGGCATTGGGTGCTGCCGTGAGGAAGTTGTTGAGTTGTTTTATCAGCGATTTTTGCACCAAGGTGTCGTTGGAAGTGAGTTGAAATACCACCTTGAGTTTTTCTTTGGTGACAATCGGCGATTCGGTTTGCGACCAGGCTGCAATGGGCAGGGCCAGCACGCATAAAAGCAAAAAAATCTGTTTCATCATTGTTCTTTTAAACGCCAAGGTACACGTTTATACTTTTCTCCGCATTATTCTAAGTACCCCGAGGCGCAGCAGCAAGATCCAGGGCAAACCATGAAAAGCCAGGTCAAACCAGTCCATAAGCTGCATGCCAATCGCACCGCCTGCTGCCCAGCGCAATTTGCCCACGATATGCGGCTCTGGCACAAATGGGGCCAAGCCTAAAAAAATACAGGTAATCAGAACCAATTTCCAATCGTTCCAGGGTTTCATCCTAATTGTTTTTTGAAGTTTTTATTTATCTTTAAACGGTTTGGCCATTTGACTAAAAAAGCCATGCGGATAAGTGTCCACGTCCTCAAAGCCCAAAGGAATATCTCGTCCATCATAGGGTATAGAGGCGGTATCAAAAATATAATCCCAAACAGACAGGGTAATGCCAAAATTGATGCCGGTACTACCCGAAGGTAAGTCTCTGGCGTGGTGCCATATATGCATCTGTGGACTATTTAATACGTATTTCAGCGGGCCCAGCGGCAAATTGAAGTTGGCATGGTTGAGGTGCCCAATCACGATGGTAAACAAGTGCACCAAAATAAAATCTTGTATGCCAAACCCAATCATCGCCAAAGGCAAATATTCTATGGTGCGGTACACAAAGGTTTCCACAAAATGGTAGCGCAAATGTGCCGCAAACCCCATTTCGCGCACCGAATGATGCACTTTGTGAAATTGCCACAACCAGGGCGACCAATGCAAGAGGCGGTGTATATTCCACTGCACAAAGTCGCGCACCAAAAATAAGATCAACAATTGCACCCAATACGGCAAACTGCCCACCTGAATGGCCACCAGATTTTTAATGCCAAAAAGGTTTGCCAAAAGATCGTTGAACGCCTGGGATACCACGGTAGACAACGCGGCATAACCAACCAGCCCGAACAGGAAAAAATTGAAAAACATGTAAAACGCGTCCAGCCAGAAATCTTCGCGGATCGCTTTTTGGTTTTTCCGCCAAGGGAAAAGCAGTTCCAAGGCATATACCAGCACCGAAATTGCAAGGAGCCAGTAGAAATAATTGCTCCAGTGGGGTTGGAGCACTGCGTCCCACAAATACTGCGCATATCCTGCTGCGCTGCTGGAAAAAAGTTGCCAATAGTCGGTCATACCTGAATTTTTGTCCAGCAAAGTTCCCCTCAAGGGGGGTGGGTATGCTGGTGCAATTCAGGTCTCCTATGGTACTTTTTACTGCTTAGCGCCTATTTAAACTGGTAAGGCACGCCGCTCACCTGTGATAACAATTGCGGAGAGGCATCCAGGGCCCGCGCTGCGCCTTTGGGTAACGGCGAAACCGGAGAATGGATTGCCAGGTATTCTTTCAGAACCGGATGCCAGGTAAAATCGAGGTTTTTCCCCTCTTTTACGTTGGGAATGCGGCACAACATCGTGTCAGGATCACCTTCTCGCTCACAGGCGGCAACACTGTAAATACGGTCGGGTTGGAGCGGCTTTCCGCCCACTTGTACCGATTGAACGCGCTTCCCTTGTTCCCCGAAGGCATTGAACGTAATTTCCACACCGCGCATTTTCACCACCCAGCCACCAAAACGCTTAGCTGCATCTTTAGAAAAAACATTGTTGAGTTCTTTTTCCAGCCATACCAACAATTCAGCACCGCTTACCTTGCCGATACGACCTCGTGCATCTACGGGCAACATATCGAAAATATAGCCTTCTGTAATCGGAATCAGGCCATCCGCATTGGGCGTACTGCGGGGTGGACAAAAGCGAAAGCCGTTGGAAAGCACGATATCAGCAGAGACTTTCCAGGAAAGCGCGTCCAAAATGAGGGTATCAATGGTGTTTTCGATCACAAAATAGCGGTACAGCGGCACTTTGCTGTATCCAACTACCTTTTCAATTTCAGCAGTAAAAGGCGCTTCCAGTTGTTGGATCAATTGCGTCATTTGTTTTTGCGCCTTGTATTTTTGAGGTGACACCTCGATCAGTTCATACTGCTCCCCTACAATTTTACCGTCTTTGATTTTCAGGTCCAGGCGGCCCACAAAAGAGCCAAAAGCACCAGGTTCTACAACTTTGGCATATTTTCCTTCAAGCGGTATACGTACGCGCTCGTGGGTATCGCCGCCAAAAATGTAATTTACCCCCGCACATTCGGGCATATTCGAGAGCGCAATTTGCTGCGAAAGCCCCAAATGCGACAACATAATGATAAAATCGCATTGCTCTTGAGCGCGCAACACCTGCACGTAATAGGCCAGGTTCTCTTCCGGTTTGGTGTAAATGATGCCTTTGGAGTAGGCGGGCGATTGCCGCAACGGCACCAGCGGATCGGTGTAACCCAAAAAACCAATTTTTACCCCCAGGCGCGACCACGTGAAATAGGGCGGGAAAATAAGCTCGCCTTTTTTGCCTTCGCCCAGGTCGTGGTACATGTTGGCGCATATTTTGGGTGCATCCAATCCACCCAGCAGGGTTTGCATGTTTTGCTTGTAATACACTACTTCCCAATTGCCGGGCAAATACAAATCATATCCCAGGCCATTCAGAATGGGCTGCATGGCCTTGCCCGTGGTTTTTGATGACAGTTCGCTGCCTTGGAACATATCGCCCGTGTCCACAATAAAGGTATTGGGATTGCTTTTGCGGGTTTTTTCAAAAAGCGTGGCGAGATGTGCGTATCCGGCCGTTTTGCGAAACACCATTTGATCGTTTTCCCAAAACAATTCATCGTGGGGGTGGATCTGGCAGTGTACGTCGGTGGTTTGTAGAATCGAAAGGACGTCGGAAGCGTCCCCCTCCACGTCTGACACGTCGGAAGCGTCCTTTAACATTTCCGATGTATCCAACATTGAGGGGGACGCTTCCGACGTGTCAGACGTGGAGGGGGACTTAAAAAAAGTAAACGGCCCCAAACCCGCGCCGAAACTAGCCAACAAGGTATTGCGGAGAAAACTTCTTCTTTTCAGGTTATGGTCGTGCGGATTGGACGTGGTGGGCATGGCTTTATTTCGAATTTAAGGTTTTGTAATAGGCAACAATGGGTCCAAACGGACCGAACTTATGCTGTATTTCAGGGAAAGTATCTTTATACGGCCCAAACGGATGGTCGAAGGGCTTTTTGGCAATATTGGGCCAGTCGGTGCTCAAAAACGGGTGTGCTGGTCGTTCCTGAACATTGATAAAGGCCGCTACATCCCAGGCTTCTTCATCGCTGAGTTGTGGGTTCTGGTAATTGGCACCAAAGGGCATATTGGCTTTCACATATCCCGCTAGGCGCGACATCCGAAACAACCCCGCGCCTGCATTGTAACTATACGGCCCCCACAACGGCGGGTAGTTGCGCGCGCCCTCGGGCATAGGCAGGCCTTGTCCATCGGGACCGTGGCAGGAAGCGCATTTGGCGGCATATACCAAACGCCCTTTGTCAGGTTCGGCCGCTCGGTCGAGCATGGGCACTTCCACCAAGCCGGAGCCTTTGGGTTTCTCGCCTTTGGGCACGCCGGTACCTAACCATTGCATGTAGGCCAAAATCGCCCGCATTTCATAACTGTTGGTATCAATGGGCGTTCCATTGAGGCTGCGCATAAAGCAATCGTTGACGCGTTTCGGGATGGTTTCGAGCGCGCCCGAGCGTGCGCGTAGTCGCGGGTAGGTGCTCGCGACGGCAAAATAGTTGTTGCCAAATGGTTTGCTACCCGCCTCCAAATGGCAGTTTTGGCAATTCATCCCGTTGATGCTTGCCGGGCGCACCAGTCCGTTTTCACCAAAATAATCCTGGGTATTGCGAATCAAATCGGCCCCGTAGGCAATCAACGTTGCCTGCGCGTCTGTTTCGGCTAAGCGATGGTCGGGCGCTTCCCATATTTTACTTTTATCAAAAGTGGGCAATAACGGTGCGCGCAAGGCTGCAATTTGCTGTTTTTGAGCCGATTGTGTGGCGAGCCACGCGCCAGCACCGCCCAGGCATAGCAACAAAACACAACACAGCAACAAAGTGTGCATGCGTTGCAAACCCAATAGTTCGCGTTTGTATTGCGCTTGCAGGTTCGGTTGCGCCAAGATGTTGCGCCGCAGGAATTGTAGGGTAGCCAGCACGACGCAAATACCGGTCACCAGGGCTGCAATGACCAAGCCTAATACCGTGAAATTAAGAGAGCCCATACGATTAGCGCACTGTCTTTTTTCCTTTGGCCAACCAATCATTCACACCACCTGCATAATCATACACCGTTTTGAAGCCTAATTGGGCCATTTGTGCAGCGGCGCGCGGACTGCGACCACCGGCGGCACAATACACGATTACGGGTTTTTCTTTGTCGAGGGTAGCAAGTTGCGCCTGAAAATCGGGGCTGTTGAAATTGATGTTCAAGGCACCCTCTATTTTGCCGGTATTTTGAACCTCACCGGGTGTACGGACATCCAACAATTGCACCGTTTTATCAGTTTTCAACATGTTTTCCGCTTGATCGGCGTTGAGTTTGCTTTGTGCTTGCGTACTTTGGGTACAGGCAAAACCCAATAAAAAGGTAATAAAAATCAAAAAAAAGCGCATAAAATTGAAATTTTAAAAATGGTACGTGCGAAAGGGCAAAGAAAAAGCGTTGGCCAATGGGGACTAATGCGGGAGTCGCACGCGCACATACCCGTACACCCAGGTACCTGCGATGGCCGACAGCAAGGTAACGCCCACGGCTAAAAAACCAGCGCCTATTTGGGCAAAAAGCGGTCCAGGACAAGCGCCTGTGATGGCCCAGCCAAAGCCAAACAGCAAACCGCCATAGATTTGACCTTGGTTGAACGATTTTTTATGCAATTCAACGGACTCTCCGTACATGGTTTTAAGCTTAAAACGCTTGATGATTTGGATGGAAATAGCGCCCACAACAACCGCCACGCCAATCACGCCATACATGTGAAACGACTGAAAACGGAACATTTCCTGAATGCGGAACCAGGATACGATTTCGGCTTTGATAAAGGTGATGCCAAACAAAATACCGATCAAGGCATATTTAATATTGTGATACCAAGGTTCGATCAGGTGCGAATCATTGATACACATCGCATCCAGCGAGCGCACTTCAAAATCGGTGTTCGTTTCAACGGTGGGTGGCATTTCTACTATTTGAGACATGGTTGTTTGCTTTTGAACAGTGATGGATGGTTTCGGATGCCCGGCTTAAAACAATTTAAAAAGCAAGGGTAACCCAAAATGCGTCATAAGAAACCCGCCTGTCATAAATGAAATCGTGGCAATGAAGGAAGGCAATTGCAGGTTCGACAAACCACTGATGGCATGTCCACTGGTGCAACCGCCGCCATAACGGGTACCAAATCCGATCAAAAAACCGCCAAAAACCATAAAAATCAAACCTTTTAGGGTAAATATCTGATCCACGCCAAAAAGATCAGCAGGCATCATCGCCGAAAAATCCTGTACCCCCAAGGCCTGTAAGTCTCGTTGAGTAGTAACCGCCACCTGAAATGGCGCCGGATCTTTTAAAAAGTTAGCAGCAAGAACCGCTCCGAGGATGGCACCGCCGACAAAAAACAAGTTCCAGGCCTCTCTTTTCCAATCGTATTTAAAATAAGGAATATTTGCTGGGATACAGGCTGCGCAAATATGGCGCAGGTTGGAGGAAATACCAAATACCCGATTGCCAAAAAGCAAGAGCGTGGGCACGGTAAGGCCGATGAGCACACCTGCGACCGACCAATGCCAGGGTTGGGAGAGAAATTGTAACATAACAGAGCGATTTAAAACGCGCAGGTTGCGGTTTTGGGATAAAACACAACAGGCGCGTAAAACAATGAAAGACTCAAAACACCTGCTTTAGCGCCTCAAAACACCATCACAGAAAGGAACGGCTATTGGCCGAATGATGCAAATATGGCATTTTTTCAGACAATTATAACCGTCTTTTTCAGTGGTTCGAATGATTAGCAAACGTAAGATTGATTGCTCGACATGTATTACGGGTTACTTTGACCGTTCGGATTTAAACACCTGACTTTTCCAACCGATACCAATTGCACAACTCGGTATCGTAATAGAATATCTCTACAAATTGAAACCCCACTTTTTGCAGCACCCGGTTGGAGGCAGCGTTGTCGACATGGGCAGCAGCATTTAGCACCTCCAGGTTTAATTGCTCAAATCCGTATTGAATGCAGGCTTGTGCGGTTTCCGTTGCAATGCCTTTTCCCCAAAATGCGCGTTTTAAACGATAGCCTACATCGTAATATCGGGAACCATCGGTGATGCGTTGCTCGTATTTCAGGCCCGACCAGCCGACCCAGGCATTTGTCGCTTTATCAATCACCGCCCAGCGCCCGATGCCATTGGTTTCGTATTGCCGCCGCACATGTTGTATGACTTCTTGAATGGCTTCAATGCTTTGTACCGGCTTGTTGCCTAAGTATTTATGCACTTCCGGGTCGGAGTCCAATTCGAACATGTCTTGCGCGTCGGTGTAAAGGAGGTCCCGGAGAAGGAAGCGTTCTGTTTCCAGGTGTATTTTCATGGCGTTTTAATTTTGGCACATATTTGAATTTTGCCTAATTTTGTACAAAAGTATTCTTTATAAATATGACTTCACTTCAAAAAGTAGAACAACTTTTGTCCACGATGTCCACT
>JBBAVI010000027.1:0-58188 GCA_040397785.1 Saprospiraceae bacterium
CCTCCGTCAGCCGGGGTGTGTTGGACACCCGGGACGTGGTATATTTTATTTCTTTAATTGCAGTGTTTTTGGCGGCGACCGTGTTGTCACTAGGTAGAAGAAAGTGGTAGTCTAAAACCCCAAAAATCAGGAACTAAAACTCACCTTAAGGTTATTTTACATTTGATTCTAAATCAATTGATATTTTATTGTTTTTAATTTGATCAAATTTAACATTGACCTTTTGGGAAAAATATGATTTCCCAGTGCTATAATCAACTGAAATCAAATAAATCGAAACATCTTCTTTTTTACGTTCGTCTGATACAAAAAACCTGTTTGCAATAGTCGGAAAATAAACTCTGTCTGAGAACTGTACTACAAAAGTATAATCAAATGTACTCAAGTCTTTCCAACTTTTTACGACGATCTCATAACTCTCCATGTTATGGTTTTTTTTAGTTATTAAGTTGTTTACTTTGAAATCATAAACTGTAACATTATTATCTTTAATGTGTTGGACAGCTAAAGTTGTATTTGATGGATTTATAGCAGGAATAGCAAAGTATTTTGTTATCCTTTGATTTGGAGTCAAGGTTATTTCGTCGGGCATATTAATGCGGTAAACATTTTTTACTTTTTCTATATCACCCTTTAACGCATTTTCAAAATAATCATTTTTAAGTGGGTATAATTGTTCTTCACCACTTAGGACTTCAAAATTCTTCAAATTGAACTTTTCCACATCCTTACCCTTGTTTTCAAATGTCAATTTAAATACACTCAAATATTTGTCATTAATTTCGAACGGATTAAATTTACTATCGGATTCATCAACTTCCGATAACGCAACTAATTCTGTTCCTTCTTTCCCATATGAAGGGCCATAAATTATTCTATATTGAAAGGCAAATCCAATTTCAGGTGCCATTTCGCCACTAGAAACAAGTTTATTAACCAAATTAAATTTGTTTATAATATTATTAAGAGATGCTTTTTCCGTTTTCGACATTCCAGGCATTTCAACCTTTCTTTTTTCTATTAATGTGGCAAACTCCTTACCATAATTACCATCCCTTTTTGCTGCTGCGGATGTTTCTTTATTCAATATTTTTGCATCAATTGGAGTAATGGTTACTTCCGTATTAATACCAATGTTTTTTTTAACTTGCTCTGGTTTAAACGTAAGGACTTGGTTTACATGAGAAATTTCTTTCTTTGTAATTGCCTTAGTTGGTGCACATCCAATTAATCCAAGTGCAAAAGCAGTAAAAATAAAAAATTTGTTCATTACTAATATTTTTAAAGTTTGAAAGCAATCAATATATTTGGATCAGATCGGGGATTTGAGAATAATATCGCCCACTTACTTCTTCGCAAACTCAACCATTTGATCTGGGCCGTAAACAAATTTTAAGCCAATTGATGGATTGTCAAAATATTGCAAATAAAACTCATTACCGTTTTCATCCAAAACGGTCAAAATCTGAAAATGGTCTCCATTATCGGTTTGCCCTTCATCTTTAGTTGAAATTTTTCGATAAAGTTTTTTTTCGCCTCTTGCGGTATAGTGAATAATATCACCATTTTCATTTGCGTTAAAAACAAATGTGTTGAGTGCGTCTTCCCAAGCAGACCATTGTGCATTATTAAAAAGGGTTATTACATCGTAATCGACTCTAAATTTAGTTTGAGCGGAAACATCATTTAGCGATGCTAATATTGCTAAAGTTAAGAGAATAGCATGTTTCATAATTCCTATAATTTGAAGTTCAACTTCAAACAATCTAATAACAGCAAAAATACAATAACTTTTCACCTTACTGGATGCTTTTTTACCAATAAGGTGAAAAATTACATGATTTACACAACATGATTATACCTACTTAATCTCCCCCGATTCATCAAACACTGTAAGCACCACGCGGCGGTTAAATCGACGGTTTTCCGGTAAATCTTCCCCGTCGATGGTTTGGTTATCGCCAATTGGTTCTGCTTCACCCACTACCTGAACATACATACGATCAGCGCGTAAATTTTTGGCAATGAGATAGTTGCGGGCTGAACGTGCGCGGTTGGCTGCCAATACAGCGTTCGCTTTGGCACTTCCTATTGCATCCGTGTGACCGAGTAATTTCAAACGGTACTTCGGGTTAGAACGCATGATCTCCAGTACTTCCAGCAGCTTTGCTTTTGAATCGGGCGTAAGGCTGTAGCGACCAAAATCGAAGTAAATGGTGCGGCGCATTTGAGAAGTATCCTGAACGTACACCATGCCATTGCGGAAATAAGGGCAACCCGCGCCGCAAAGAATACGCTGCTCCTCCAGGTCAATCACATAAGCATACGGAAAGCCCTTTTCGATCATGGCCTTTTTTACCTTTTCGGCTTCATCACGGGTTTTGTAAGCGCCGGCAAAATAGCGATACAGGCCCAACTGGTCCGTACTAGTGATGTATTTTTCAACACCTTTTTGCTTGAAATAATCGGCGGGTACGGGTTCTGCGCGTGCCGTAATTTGAACACGGAAATCTTGGCCGCTGGCAATAAATGCTGCAAACAGCAACACGGCTGTAATAGAAAAGATACGAGCTAACATGATGAAACTTTGATGTGGGATTGAATAAAAAAGATGAAGTGCGTTTTTAGAGCGTACGCTCCCACGTTGTACCGCAAATATAGACCCAATTTGCGTGGAGCATCGGCGCAGCAGCATGAATTAATGCAAAAAAGACAGGTACTTGACAATTATAGCATATATATGGTATCTAAAAAGTGTTTTTAACCCTTTTGGTGTGCAGGAAGCATGCCAGGAAAAGCACTCAAATTTGTATCTTTGCCAACTTTTTTATAAAAAATGCTGTTTCAAATTGCGTCGAGCAGTTTCGACAGTCAATCCGTAAACAACCATGTTTCCAAAATACGATGTCATCGTGGTAGGTGCCGGCCATGCCGGGTGTGAGGCAGCCGTTGCTGCAGCCAATTTGGGCAGTAAGGTGCTGCTTGCCACCATGAACATGCAAACGATTGCCCAAATGAGCTGCAACCCTGCCATGGGCGGCGTGGCCAAAGGTCAAATTGTACGCGAAATTGATGCACTTTGCGGATACTCGGGTATTGTAACCGACCATACCATGGTGCAATTCCGCATGCTCAATCGCTCTAAGGGCCCTGCCATGTGGTCGCCCCGCGCACAAAGTGACCGCATGGAATTTGCTAAAAAATGGCGCATGATGTTGGAGGCCCATCCGAACATCGATTTTTGGCAGGAAATGGTGCGTGGTTTGATTGTAAAAGACGGACGAGTAGGCGGCGTGATCACCAGCATGGGCCTCGAAATTGAAAGTACCGCCGTGGTACTCACCAATGGCACCTTCCTGAACGGCATCATCCACATTGGCGAAAAACAGTTTGGCGGTGGCCGCGCCGGCGAAAGTGCCGCCAAAGGCATCACCGAACAATTGGTAGAACTTGGTTTTGAAGCAGGCCGCATGAAAACGGGTACGCCTCCGCGGGTAGACGGGCGCACGATCCATTACGACCGCATGGAACCGCAACCCGGCGATGATCCGGTTGGGCGTTTTTCCTACACCGATACGCCGGTGTTGAAAAACCAATTGCCTTGCTACATCACACATACGAACCAGGAAGTACACGACCTGTTGCGCACCGGTTTTGACCAATCGCCCATGTTTAATGGCCGGATTCAGGGCCTGGGTCCGCGCTATTGCCCAAGCATTGAAGATAAAATAGAACGTTTTAGCGAAAAAAACGCCCACCAACTCTTTATCGAGCCGGAAGGACGCGATACCTGCGAAATATACATCAACGGATTTTCCTCTTCCTTGCCAGAGGATGTGCAGTTTAAAGCCCTGCGTAAAGTACAAGGCCTGGAGGATGTGAAAATGTTCCGCCCGGGTTATGCCATCGAATACGATTATTTCCCACCTACCCAATTGAGTTTGGCTTTGGAAACCCATTTGGTGAAAAACCTGTTTTTTGCCGGCCAAATTAATGGCACTACAGGCTATGAAGAAGCCGGTTGTCAGGGTTTGATGGCAGGCTTAAATGCGGCCTTGGCTGCAAAAGAAGAAGCGCCTTTGATTCTGAAACGTTCGGACGCATACATCGGTGTACTCATTGATGATTTGGTGAACAAAGGCACCCAGGAACCATATCGAATGTTTACCAGCCGGGCCGAATACCGCATTTTGCTGCGCCAGGACAATGCCGATTTGCGTTTGACGCCGATTGCACATCGCCTGGGCATGATCGGTTCCGATCTTCGCATGGATCGGGTGCGGGCCAAAGTGCAATCCTCCGCCGAAATTGAACATTTTTTCCGCAATAGTTCGGTTAGTCCCGACGTGGTGAACCCGTATTTGCAATCTGTCGAGTCGGCTCCTACCGTGCAGAAAGTAAAACTGCACAGTATTTTGCTGCGCCCACAGGTAGATATTTTTGGATTGGCCCAAGCCTTGCCCGAATTACAGCAGTTTTTGACGCCATACGACCGTGAAAGCATAGAATTGGCAGAAATAGCCTTGAAATACGAGGGTTATATCAAAAAAGAAGAGGAAATGGTGTCCAAAATGAGCCGCCTGGAGGATGTACGTTTAATTGAAAACTTTGACTATCACACCCTTTCAGCCTTGAGTATTGAAGCCCGCGACAAACTTTCACGCACACGCCCGCTTACGATTGGGCAGGCGAGCCGCATTTCCGGCGTTAATCCGGCCGATGTGAGCGTATTGTTGGTGCATTTGGGCCGATAAACCGACCAGCGCTACTGGTCCCAGCAACGTTCCTGAAGTTTGGGGGCAAATCTTTCATCGCGCAGCATGCGTGCGTATGAGTTTTTGTTGAATTGCGGCGCGTCTTCGGGGGCACTGGATTGGAAAATAATGTTTCCCAATGCGCGCCAACCATTTTCTTGCAACACCATGGCTGTCAAACAATTGCAGGCACGATCTGATTTTTCCGGATGCGCTTTTTGCTCTGCGGCAACCGCCTGTCGGGCGTAGTTTTCGAGCGTTGATTTGGCGGGTCGGGAAAAATCGACCAGGTGTACAGCTGGATCGGCGGGCAGGTATAAAACTGTAAAAGCATCGCGGTCGCTGAGCGGAAATCCGTTGGGCAAAATAATGGTGCCTGGATAGGTAACCGAAAATCGGCCCGAAATGCGCAGGCTGTCGGCCGTGGTAAAGCCGTAAAATATCGTCCTGTGTTTGCCTTCAGTTGTAATTAAAAGTGCGGTTTCGGCCGTTTTTCCTTTTTCAAGGAGTTGTTGCTCGGCTTTAGCGGCGGGCTGGCTGAACATGCTGTATGCGCTGAGGCGTTGGGCCGTTTCCTGTTCGCGATAAAAAGAAACGGTGGCAAGAATGATTGCCAGCGCCAATACGAGGCCGCCAATAAGCAAATACATTGCGCGTCGGTTGCGTTTGCTGCGGAGTTTGCGGGCCTGGTTGAGGGGGGTGTCTACGGTTTTATTGACTGCAAATTCGTAGGAAAATTGACCGTGTTCTTTGATCAGGCTGATTTCGCAAAGGTCATCTTCAATAAAAAAGGAGTATTTTCTTGATTCTTTGACGCTAAAATCAATTTGTACCACCCGCCGGTCGCAATGAATGGCCAGGTGGCCCGATTTATCACCATGATAAAGTCCAACGCGGTGCTGACCGCCTTGTTCGCTTAAGAAAACCCATCCGACTTGTGCCATACAAGGTACGTTTTTGATTGAAAGCCGGAATATACAAACGGCAGCGCATGTACAACGCGCTGCCATTTGATTTTCTTATTTATGGTATGCAATTTTCCGTAGCAGGTTCCTTATTGCAATTTTGATTTCACTTTCACCCGTGGGCGTCCAACGCTGATGTATTGAAAACCCAGTTCTTTCATGCGATCCAGGTCGTACACATTACGGCCGTCAAAAATCAAGTTGTCCTTTAAAGCGGCCAGTACTTTTGTGAAATCGGGTGTTCGGAATTCACTCCATTCGGTAAGTACCAGCAAGCAATCGGCATTTTCGAGGGTTGCATAAATATTTGAGCAAAAATTGACGCGGTCGCCATAGATTGCTTTCACGTTTTTCATTGCTTCCGGATCGAAGGCATTTACCTTAGCACCTGCTTCGAGCAGTTCATCAATAATAACGAGGGCGGGTGCTTCGCGGATATCATCGGTATTGGGTTTGAAGGCAAGGCCCCAAACGGCAAAAGTTTTGCCAGCGAGTTCGTTTTTATAGTGCTTTCGGATTTTTTTGCCGAGTATTGTTTTCTGAATGCTATTAACTTTCATCACCGATTTCAGGATTTTGAAATCGTAGGAGTAGTCGCTGGCTGTTTTAGCAAGCGCTTGCACGTCTTTTGGGAAGCAGGAGCCGCCGTAGCCGATGCCCGGAAAGAGGAAGCGTTTTCCGATGCGGTTATCACTACCCATGCCGATGCGCACACTATCCACATTCGCGCCTACTTTTTCGCACAAATTGGCAATTTCGTTCATGAAAGAAATCCGCGCAGCCAGGTATGCATTGGCGGCATACTTGGTCATTTCTGCAGAGCGCTCATCCATAAAATAGATTGGATTGCCCTGGCGTACGAATGGCTCGTACAGCAGCTTCATCACTTTGCGTGCTTTTTCGCTTTTGGTACCAACTACCACACGGTCGGGTTTCATAAAGTCGTCCACCGCTACGCCTTCACGCAAAAACTCGGGGTTCGAAACCACGTCGAACATTTTTTTAGGCAGTTTTTCTGCCAAAACGGCCGTTACTTTTTCCGCAGTGGTAACAGGCACGGTGCTTTTATCCACAATTACCTTATAATCGGTAATGATTTCGCTCAAATCGCGTGCTACGCCCATGATGTACGACAAATCGGCGTGGCCATCGGCACCAGGCGGTGTGGGCAGGGCTAAGAAAATGATTTGCGCTGCATCTACCGCTTCTTTCAAATTGGTGGTAAAATGCAAACGTCCTTCTTTGGTATTGCGTTCGAAAAGTAACTCGAGGCCAGGTTCAAAAATCGGTACTTTTCCGTTTTTGAGGCTTTTGATTTTTTCTTCGTTAATATCAACACAGATTACTTGGTTGCCGGTTTCGGCAAAACAGGTTCCGGTTACCAAACCAACGTATCCGGTACCAACTACAGCGATGTTCATGATGAAATGCTTGACAATTTGTTAATAGATGAAAAATTGGAGTTCAACAGCCTTTAGGGACCGTCAAAATAGCGTGTTTGAATTATTATGAGTCGTATTGCGTAGCATCGACACTTGCTAATAATCCAAAAACCATTCCGAAACTGTTCTTGAAGGCCATTTTTTTATAAAATATGGCAAATTTAATGGGATCTTTCAAATAGCGTAGACCTAATATAAATTTTATTTAACATTTAACATCCGTTAGAATTTAGAATTTTATTGTGCCGATTCCCCGATATTTGAGCGTTACGCGCTTCTTGTTTTTCATTTATCCTATGAAACAACCTTACATGCAGCATATAATTTCGCCGTTCCTGCTAACACAAATATTATTTTGGCCTTTAGCGGGATTAGACGCACAGTCTAACATTGTTCCCAACCCAAGCTTCGAACGCTTTGCCAATGCACCGATCGGCTGGTCGTACAAAGGTTCGGTTTTCGGGGAAGTAGTCAAGTATTGGTTCAGCGCCACCACGGCCAGCCCGGATGTGTATGGTCCGGGTGTGCGGGTTCCGGTAGATTGGCGTGAAAAGGGGTTTGGGGAGCAAACTCCGCGTACTGGGAAAAGTATGGCGGGTTTGACCCTGTATGGCTGTACCAACGGCAAGCCCCATTGTCGCGAATATATCGAAATTCAATTGATGGAGCCGCTGGTGGTTGGTCAGACTTATTATGTAGAGTTTTGGACAACACACCTTCAAAAGTCACTTCAAATGAACAATTTAGGGGCTTATTTTTCGGTGGGCGAAATCAAGCGCACCACCGATGAGGTGCTTGTGCGGGAAGCCCAAATGCTGGCTACCAACATCCTTGAAGCACCAGAAGGCAAATGGGTTAAAGTCAGCGGGTATTTTCAGGCCAAGTATGAGGCCGAATTTATTGTAATTGGCAATTTTAGCGACGACGCGAATACGCTCACGACTGCTTACCGTGAGGATTGTTTCAACTACGCCTATTATTATATAGAAGACGTACTGGTGAAAAAGTCACCCCCCTATTTGCCCGTACCCGTAAAACCAGATGATTTGACACGCCAAACCTTGGAGCCGGGTAAAACCATTCAACTTAAAAATATTTATTTCGAATTTGACCGCGACGAATTGATGCCGCGTTCTTTTGTGGAGTTGAACAAACTGCTCAAAATCCTGAAAGATCATCCTAAAATGGTGGTTGAAATTGGCGGCCACACGGATAGTTTTGGTGAAGATGCCTACAATTTAGACTTGTCCAGCCGCCGCGCCAAAGCCGTGGTTGCGTTTTTGGTGCAAAATAAAATTGCCGCGACGCGTTTGAAATTTAAAGGATTTGGCGAAGGAAAGCCCATTTCAAGCAATGAAACCGATGAAGGTCGGGCGCAGAATCGGCGGGTGGAGTTTTTGATCTTGAAAAAATAGTGGACCGCTTTGTCCTTCCTATTTATAATCCAATACCGACAAATGCGCGCCACAAAACGCCGCATCGTGTGGATCATTGGAGGCAATTACCACCAAACGATCGGCAGCATAAGTGGCGATCAAATCCTTGTACCAGCCAACGCCTTGGGTATCCAGGTTCGTGGCAGGCTCATCGAGCAGGAGCAAAGGGGTGTTGGCGCAAATGGCCAAGGCTAGTTTCAGTCGTTGTTTCATGCCCGACGAAAAAAAGCGAATTTCCTTTCCGCGTGTGCGGGGGAGGGCTAAAATATCCTGCAAACCTTCTGTGTCGATACCGTTTTGCATGGGTTGTAGTCGGATATGGAATTGCA
Organism: Saprospiraceae bacterium; assembly: GCA_040397785.1. GTDB lineage: Bacteria > Bacteroidota > Bacteroidia > Chitinophagales > Saprospiraceae > M3007. The sequence continues at coordinate 8,927 of JBBAVI010000027.1, forward strand.
GGGCTTCTTCAAGGGTGTACTCCTCAATCAGTTCAATATAGGGTGCGGCATAACTCACATTGTGGTACAAATATTCGGGCACAATGGGTTGATTGGGCTGTGCATAAAACTCGATGCTACCCTTCGATGGCGTCAAGTGGCCGGAAAGCACTTTTAGCAGGGTGGATTTGCCCGAGCCATTGGGTCCTAGGATGGCGTAACGTTCACCAGATTGGAACTGGTAATCCAGTTTTCTAAAAATCCAATCGAACCGGAAGCGTTTGCCTGTGTTTTTTAGAAGGATGTGCATGGAGTGCGGGTTCGGATGGGGTGATTGGGTAAGTACACGGCTTGATTGGGCGATTTGGCGGGCTTGCGCCTTAATTGGCGGGTACACCCTAATTTGTCGGGCTTGCGCCCTAATTGGCGGGCAAGCCGCCAAGCTACAGTACCGCTTCGGGGACTTTACTGTTGCCATTCATGGCCCGGAAACCTTTCATGAGACCGCGTTTAGCGCCCCGTACAAACTCCAATACCTGGGTGCGGTATGCGGAAGGCATTACTTCTTCTTCAATGATCGTCAGGGCTTTGCGTGTACTTAACCCCCGTACAAACAATACCCGGTAAATATCTTCAATATGGTGCATTTCTTCTCCGGTGAATCCGGCGCGGCGCAAACCCACCGAATTGATTCCGGCATAAGAAAGTGGTTCGCGGGCGGCCATGACAAAAGGAGGCACATCTTTGCGTACCAGGGACCCGCCGCCGATCATGGTTTGTTCGCCGATGCGTACAAATTGGTGCACTGCCACCATACCACCCAGGCGGGCGTATTTGTCTATTTCAATATGCCCGGCAAGGGTCACATTGTTAGCGAGGATACAATTTTCGGCAATCATGCAATCATGCGCCACATGAACATAAGCCATCAGCAGGCAATTATCGCCAATAAAGGTCGTATTAGCAGCGCTGGTGCCTCTGTTGAGGGTACAACATTCGCGAATAATCACATTGTTGCCAATTTGCAGCGTTGTACTTTCGCCTTTGTATTTTAGATCCTGCGGAATTGCGCTCACCACGGCTCCTGGAAAGATCCGGCAATTATCGCCAATGCGTGCGCCATTCAGGATCGACACATTATTACCTATCCAGCAGTTGTCGCCAATGACAACATCCTCTTCGATCAAAGTAAACGGACCAATGGTGACATTTTGGCCGATTTTTGCGTTCGGGTGGATTACCCGCAAGCCGTTGGAGTAACTCATCGCAACAGTATGGTTGTAAAGAAGACGATTTATGCAACATCAGAACGATTGGCGCGCAAATTGTGCTGCGCTACCCTGGATGCGTCAAACGGCTTCAGATTTTTGTTTCCCTCACTGACCATTCGTGTTGGTTTCTTTTGTTCGGCGGACAATCTGCGCGGTGAGCTCGCCTTCAGAGACGATTTTGCTGCCCACGTAAGCGGTGCCCTGCATGTGAACAATACCGCGGCGAATAGGCTCGAGGAGTTCCATTTTAAGGATTAAAGTGTCGCCTGGAACGACTTTAGCTTTAAACTTTGTGTTATCAATTTTCAGGAAATAGGTATCCCAATTACCCGGATCTGGTACATTTTGCAATGCCAGGATACCGCCAGTTTGTGCCAATGCTTCTATTTGTAGCACACCTGGAAAAACGGGATTATCAGGAAAATGCCCCTGAAAAAAGAACTCGTTGTAAGTAATATTTTTTATCCCAACAACATGCTGTTGGTCTAATTCAATAATTTTGTCCACCAGCAAAAACGGAAAACGGTGGGGCAACAATTTGGTAATCTGTATAGAATCAAAAACAGGTTCTTTGTCTGGGTCGTAACGCGGAATACCCATCAAGCGCCGTTTTTCGGTCAGATTTTTTTTCAGTAATTTGGCAAACTCCACATTGGCGGTATGTCCAGGTTTGGTCGCTACGATCTTTCCGCGAATTGGTTTGCCTATCAGAGCCAAATCACCAATCACATCCAGCAACTTGTGGCGTGCTGGTTCATTCTGAAAATGCAGTTTTACCGTATTTAATACCCCCTCAGCATCAACTTTAATGCCTGGTTTGCCCATTTTCTGGGCCAAAGCATCCAACTCCTCCTGGTCCATTTTACGATCGGCAATTACGATCGCATTGTCCATATCGCCGCCTTTAATTAATCCCATTTCGAGCAACTTCTCCAATTCGTGCACAAATACAAAGGTTCGGCAAGGCGCAATTTCTTTCACGTATTCCGACATGTTGTGGAGCGCTGCAAATTGCGGCCCTAGTACCTTAGACGCAAAATCGATCATTACGGTGGCCTCAAAGTTATCAGAAGGCAGGGCTAATAATTCAGTTCCTGTTACTTCGTCTTTGTAAGCAATCGGTTCGGTTACAATAAAATATTCGCGCTCGGCATCGAGTTCTGTCATACCTGCTTCCAAGATGGCTTCCACAAAAGGCATGGAAGTACCGTCCATAATGGGCATTTCGGGACCGTCAATTTCGAGTAGAACATTGTCAATACCCATGCCTGTGAGGGCCGAAAGTACATGTTCAACCGTCGAAACTTGTGCTTCACCACTCCTGAGGGTTGTACCTCGGTTGGTTGAAATCACCATTTTCACATCGGCAGGAACAACAGGCTGATCTGGCAAATCGACGCGTTGAAATCGATAGCCATGGTTTGCAAGTGCCGGTTTGAAGGTCAAAGTGACTGTTTTGCCAGTATGTAACCCTACGCCGCGCACCGATACCGCATTTTGTATAGTGGATTGTTTCATGCAATCGGTTGGAAATTCAGTTGGCAAAGGTACACTACACGGATGGAATGCGTACCGTCTGCCAAATTATTTTGAAGCATAAGGCGTCCGGGCCACAATTGAACGTCCTAATGTTACTTCATCAGCATATTCAAGGTCTCCCCCAAAAGCAACGCCCCGTGCAATAGTACTTAACTGCGGACCGAGCGGATGCAATTTCTTCGAAATATAATAGACAGTCGTTTCGCCCTCAATGGTTGGGCTGATGGCCATAATTATTTCTTTGATGCTGCCTTGTTGTACCCGCTGCAGTAAAGAATCAATTTGTAAATCGGCCGGACCAATGCCTTCAATGGGTGAAATGATGCCTCCCAAAACGTGGTACAAACCTCTATATTGTCCGGTATCCTCGATTGCCATCAGGTCGCGTACGTTTTCTACTACACATACCAGACTTTGATCGCGCCGGGCATCGCTGCAAATTTGGCATTGTACATCGTCCGAAAGGTTGTGGCAAACGCTACAATCGCGAATTTTTGCCCGCATCAACGATAAAGCACTGGTAAATTGTTCTGTAACCAGTTGATCTTGTTTGAGTAAATGCAATACCAGCCGCAAGGCGGTTTTCCGACCGATGCCCGGTAAGGTCGCAAAAGCTTCTACTGCTTTTTCAATAAGTTTGGAAGAAAAGGTCATGCATAGATATTTCACGCAAAGGTACGCAGCCGCGACGAATAAAAGGCGGCGACCCCATTACGGTTCGATCGCCGCCAAGCAGGAAACTACCCTGTCATGTCCAATCTTTCATGCAAAACAGCAAGTTGATCCTGCCATTGAACATGGTTTATCGCAGTGGAACCGCCAATACAGGTGTATTTGCGTGGTTCACCGTATCTTCAGTCAAGCTTCCAAATACCAGGTGGGAAATTCCTTGTCGTTGGTGCGTGGCCATGACAATCAAATCGGCACTTATTTCTTTTGCAAATTGAAGAATGCTCGCTTCCTCATTGAACGTATTGTTGCTCACATGGGCGGTGACATGGGTCAAACCCGCTTTCTCCGCGAAGTTGAACACCGCTTGTTCGATTTCATCGTTGTTGCCAAACCCAGCCGGATTGTTGAGGTACAACACATGCACTTCGAACGGGAAGATTGCCTGCCAGGCGGTCAACGCCTTGAATGCAGCCACCTGGTCGATATGTAAGGTGCTCGCAAGTACTACTTTTTTAGGCTCAAAATGATCGTCTGAACTGATCGGTATGGCCAAAATAGGGCAAACACCCGTGCGAATAACTTTCTCGGTATTGGAACCTACCAAAAACTCGACAGCGCCAGTTGCGCCTTTGGTACCCATCACAATCAAGTCGGCATGATCTTCTGTTGCTACTCGATTGATGCTGGAATGCAAAAAACCTTCTTCAATGCGGGTTTCTATTTGCAAGCGTTCATTGCCCGGAATAGCCGCGAGCTCGGTTTTCAAATTGAATAACTCCGTAGTTGCCTGCTCATAATAATCATCCAGGTTGTATTGCGTGGTACCTGCATATTCTGGCAGAGGAGGCGCATATGCCAACGCGGTATTGGCGTGCATGATTTCGAGGGTTGCACCTAGGCGGGCCGCAATCTGGGCTGCAACTCGAAGTGCATGTTTAGAATTATCAGAAAAGTCGGTAGGAACTAATATTTTTTTCATGGCAGCGCATTTATGGTGGACAATTTTGTTCAACAAATGTCTGCGGATGCCAGGATTGCGAAAATGATATGGGTCAGACAGACCGCTGAGTTTTGTCAGTAATCGTACATCGCCAGAAGTGACCGTGCCTTACTTGTCTAGTTGCTCCAACAGCCAGACTTTTTCGGTCAGCACCGGTTCTTCTTGTATTTTGGTGCGCAAAACTGCTATTTCTGCGATGTTTCGGGGTAGTAATTGCATAAGTTGCTGGGTGTAATACACGATTTTACTATAATTGGTGCGATGATAACCAATGGCGGTATGCCGCCGAATGAAGGTCTTCATACTTGCCAGGTGGCTTTCCAATAAATCGAAGGCTTCCGTTTCATAGTAAATTTTTAATTGCAGGGTTTTGGCGGTCAGGTTGTTCATCATGTCTTTATAATCGGCCCGTTGCAAGTGCTGTATTGCCGCTCCAAAATCCTTGCGCGCATACGCTACCCGCGCGAGGTTTAGATCGGCCGTGGCTTCCCGAAACTGCCGTTCCAGCCGGGGTTTGAACTGGGTAATAAATTCACTCGCCCACTGAAGTGCCCCGACCCGCAAGGCAATGGCTACAATATTGTTGAAGGCAAACCGGGAAAGTAGGTTGTTTTCGAGCAACAAATCGCGCTCCAGGGCACTTTTATAGAGGTTAAAAGTAAGATCGAGCCACTCTTCCTGCGATTGATTGATGCGTTTGATCCCAAAATTAATGGCCAATAAATGCAAGGTGCGCAATTCATCGGCAGGCAACACGGCAGAATGCACCATCAACATGGCCGTAAATTGGGTAAAATGGGTGAGTGGCGCTGTTTCGGACAAAAAACAATGACAATGGTAGTACAACCCAATGGCGGGCAATTCCAACTGGGTGGCCGCCAGGGCCAACACCGGCGCACTTAATCCGATGTGGTATTCTGTTTTGTAAACCGCCTGGTGCGAAAGGGCTAAACAGGCCAAACGCAATTTTTTGATTAAAAAGGCACGGTCCATTTGGTCCGATGTTTCCTGCAGGTTGAGCACATCGGTGCGGCGACTGGCAGCATCTAACTGGTATTGTTCCCACTCCATGTGGTACAGGTCATCAAAATAATGCGCATCACGCCAGGGCTGCGCAACACGGGCCGCGCGGGCCTCGCGCAGGGCGATTTGAAAATGTTTGGGTAAATTGCGTTTGCGGTACTCGGATGCCAGCTGAATTTTGGTTTGCTCGGGCACCGCAAAATGCGCCTGATACATCCAGAAATGCTCGAGCAAAGCCAATAGATGGCTGTTGAGCAGGCGTAGTTTTGCATCGTCAAATGCCAGATTGGGAAACGCGGCCTTGAATGCGTCCTGCGGTTGTGGTAATGTTTTTTGCTCCAAATGATGCAATAAATAGGCAAACAAGGCAACTGCCGCTGCCTTCTGATTAAAAAAGGGCGATTGCACAAATTTGGCAAAATGGCGGCGCTCCGTCGTGCTTAATGTTAAAAGTGCTTCATATAAAAGGGTTTTTTCCATAAATTTTGCAAGCATTCATGTTCGGGCCTACCTTCGTCCGAAATTTGGTATATGAAAAAATTAGGTTTTACCTTCAGCCTGTTGCTTTGCAGTGTTTTTGCCAGTGCTCAAGCGGCCGATACGCTCACTTTTATGCAATACAACCTGCTGAAATATGCAGATGCCAGTTGTATCCCCCTCACCACCAAAAACAACCGTCTCAAACTCATTTTTAACCACCTGAAGCCCGATATCCTGACCGTCAATGAAATGGCGCCCAACACCACTGCAGTAAACAGCCTGCTCAACAATGCCCTGGTGTTTAATCCCAACATGAAAGCGACCACTTTCAGCAACACCACCAACTCGGATGTGGTCAATATGCTGTATTACAACAGCGCCAAACTTGGATACATCAGCCACAGTGTAATCAAAGGCAATATTCGCGATATTGATGTGTACCGATTATTTCACAAAGCGGGCACACAACCTGGCGACACCCTCGATTTTTATTGCATTTTGGCGCATTTTAAAGCCTCTCAAGGCAATTCTAATGTATTAGAACGTGCTGAAGCAGCGGCGGATATCAATGCCTGGCTGGCACAACGTCCACAAATATTGCGTTATGCTGTTTCAGGCGATTTTAACGTCTATTCCAGTACAGAGCCCGCTTTCCAAACCTTGCTCGAACGTTTTGTCGACCCGATCGACCAAACCGAAGGCTGGCAGGGCATCCAATATGCCGCCATCCATACCCAATCTCCTGCCGACGGTACCGATCCGTGTGCCGTGGAAGGCGGGTTGGACGATCGTTTTGACTTTATTATGCTGAGCCCAAGCGTGTTTAGCGCAGCCGAAGCAATTTCCTATGCGCCCGAATCATACCAGGTGGTGGGCAACAACGGGGCTTCATACAACAATTCCTTAAACTGCGTCAATAACTATACCGTACCTTATGGCGTGTGCACCACCTTGCGCAACGCTTCCGACCATTTGCCCGTGACCCTCAAGTTGCTGGTTGGCGGCAACACCCCCGTACACGCGCCATCTCGTACGCAACTTCAGTTTCGTTTTTTGGGCAATCCGGTGCTGGGCGATTTAGCCACCTTATATTGCCTGGAAAACGAATCAGACCTGTACCATTGGCAATTGTGCAATGTAGCGGGCCAAATAAACGAACAAGGCAAACAACAACTTGCGCCCAATCAACGCCTGGAAATACCCTTGCACAAGCTTTCGGCGGGCATTTATTTCCTTACCCTGCAAAGTTTCGACGGCCGTATCGTTTCCTTTAAACTCGTTAAGGGATGATTTGTGCAACAAATTTATTTTAAATAATTGATTTACAATACTTATTTTATTTTTTAAAAAATAAATAGGTTACAATATCGAAAAAATGTCTTTGAAAATACGGGCAGCAATCTGAAATTTTGCAGCATCAAAAGGTTTATCGCTCTATTGCTGTAGGATCTCATGTTGTCTGTCTTCGGGCGGGCGTACCCATTAAAAAAGAACAACTTGCTTATGATGCCCAAATTTTACACCCTGCTCTTGTCGGTATCCTGCTGGCTGTTACACGCCAACGCTGCTTTCGGACAATGTACCACGGCTGCTGGTACCCTGCAAGACGTGACGCCGCTCACGCTTTGCGAAAATGCTTCGTTCACGGTAGAAACCGCCGGTGATGCGGTACTCGATGGCAACGATATTTTATTGTTTGTGGCTTACACAGGCACTTTACCCAATGGCACCAACGTGCTGGCTACTTCAACTACTGGTAATTTTACTTACCTGCCAGCATTTTTGACCGCCGTCGATTTTAACGTTGCGGCCGTAGCAGGCAACAATGCGGGCGGTACGGTCGATTGGACCGACCCTTGTTTGTCTGTTTCACCAGCGCGGCCTGTGCATTACAATGCCAATCCCTCGTTAAATGTAGCCGACGCGGTGCTTACCTGTGTGCAGACGAGTGTTACCCTCTCGGCCAATTCCAACCAGCCAGTCGTATTTGTATGGAGCAATACTGCCCAAGGCGCCAATGTGGTCATTCCACAACCTGGTATTTATTGTGTAACAGCTACGAATACCGTTACCACTTGTACTGCCACTAAATGCGTAACCGTAGCCCAGGATGCTACCCCTCCGACTGCCAATGCTGGCCCGGATTTTAACCTGAGTTGTAACAATGTAGTAACTCTAGCCCCGGTGCTGAATAGTGGCGGACAATTTGTTTACCTCTGGTATGGCCCCAATGGGTTCAGCTCCACGTTGCTTTATCCCATTGTTAGTATGCCTGGCGTTTATACCTTGATTGTCACCGATGGGATCAATGGGTGTACTGCCACGGACAATGTAGTGGTAACCCAGGATGTGCCGGTACCGATTACCATCAGTATAAACTTAAGCCCCGGATGTGCCGGAACCAACAATGGCTTTATTCAGCCGATTGTCTTTGGAGGCGCTTTGCCCTTGACTTTTTTATGGACGGGTCCCAATAACTTTACCAGTACAACCCTCAATATCAACAATTTGGCACCCGGGCTTTATACCCTGATAGTGACCGATGCACAGGGTTGTTCGCAAAATTCGAGTTATGTACTGACGGCGCCTGTCCCACTTACGGTTGATGTTCAGATCGCACAGGCGGTTTGTAGTGGTGATTTGGCACAGGCAATTGCAAGTGGTGGTGTCCCCCCATATTTGTATACCTGGAGCAATGGTCAGGTTTATTCAATTAATCCAAATCTGGGCGATGGCCCCTATTGGATGACGGTTACGGATGCCGTTGGATGCACTGTTGTAGATTCATTTATCATTCAAGGGAGTAACAACAACGGCTTTGGCGAATGCGGTTTTTTGAGCGGTTATGTGCGCAGGGATACCCTTGAAAATTGCCAAAATGATATGGAACAGGGCTTGCCGGGCTGGTTGGTGGTTGCTTTGGGGGCCGATACCCTCTACGGAAATACGAATGCACAGGGCAAATTCCTGCTCAGTGTACCGCCAGGCACCTATACGGTAAAAACATTTCCGCCCAATGCACTTTGGGCACCCTGCCCGAATGGCTTGCAAGGAACCGTCACGATGCCCGATGAAATTGTACCCATTGGCGATTTGATGGTGAAAGCGGTGGCGGGCTGTCCGGCGCTTAAAGTTGAAATTGGTACCGCACAATTGCGCCGCTGTTTTGCCAACAATTATTATTCGGTGCAATATTGCAACACGGGCACCACCCGGGCCGATAGTGCGTACATTTTGGTCGAATTAGACCCGTTTTTAACGCTTTATGCTACCTCCTTTCCATCGACCTATGAAGATTTAGGCAATAATTTATACCGATTTAATGTCGGAGCCATCGAAGCGCAGGACTGCGGAAATTTCAATTTGTCCGTGGAAGTAAGTTGCGATGCCGTTTTAGGTCAAACCCACTGCACCACGGCCCATATTTTCCCCGATTCCATCTGCACACCCCCGAATGCTCAATGGTCGGGCGCGCTGCTGAAAGCACATGCCTTGTGCAACCCCGATTCGCTACATTTTATCCTTAAAAACATTGGCACAAACGACCTTACTGAATCGGTCAACTATATTGTGATTGAGGATCATGTGATGGTGATGGATGCAAGTTTGAGTTTTCTGGCAGCGGGAGATTCGGTTACGGTATCGGTGCCTGCCAATGGAGCTAGCTGGTATTTTCAGTCGCAACAAGCGCCTTTTTCACCACTTTTGTCACAGCCTACGGTTGCCGTGGAAGGCTGCACGACCAACAATAATTTTTCACTGGGATTTGTAAACCAATACCCCAATGGCGACGAAGACCCCTGGGAAGACCTTGATTGCACGCCCAACATCGGTTCTTTTGATCCCAATGATAAACAAGGCATTCCGTTGGGTTATGGCATCAAAAACTACATTCGGCCGGGCACACCCATCGATTACCGCATCCGTTTTCAAAATACCGGCACCGATACGGCCTTTAATATTGTTGTGGTTGACACCCTTTCTGGTTTGTTTGATATCCAAAGTTTCCAGGTAGGCGCCAGCAGCCACCCTTATCGGTACGAAATAATGGGCGGCGGTATTGTGCGTTTTATTTTTGAAAACATCATGTTGCCTGACTCGAATGTCAATGAAGCGACTTCGCACGGTTTTGTAAAATTCACGATCCATCCGCGCAGTGATGTGCCGCTTGGCACCAGCATTCCCAACAGTGCCGCGATTTATTTCGATTTTAACGAACCGATCATCACCAACACGAGCATCCACACCATTCAAGAAGATTTTGTACAAACGGGCATTTGGTCTGTCAATTCGAAGGTACAACTGGAACTTTCGCCCAATCCATCTAGTCAGGAAACACTGGTAAAAATGGAGGGTTTAAAAAGTTTTCAGCCCGTTCAATTGTCGGTGTACGACCTGAAAGGCAGTTTGGTACACCGTGCGCAGGTTCCGGCTGCATCGTTTGTGCTCAAGCGCAATGGCTTGCAAGCGGGCGTGTATCTGTTGCGCCTTGCGCAGGGTGGCGTGGATGTTGGATCGGGGAAGATGATTATTAAGGATTAATATTTCGGAGTTCGATATTTAAATATTTAAACACCGAATATCGAACTCCGAACTCCGAAAATCGAAATGTTAGACCAAACGACCCTCATCCGCAAAGCTGAAATACCCGCGTTCCGACACGATCAGGTGATCGAGCATGGGCAAATCGAGGATTTCACCGGCTTTTCGGAGGCGTTTGGTGAGGTCGATGTCGGCCTGACTGGGCTGTAAATTGCCGGAAGGATGGTTGTGTACAGCAATAATGGCGGCGGCCCGGCCTTCGATGCTGGCTTTGAACAGCATTTTTACATCCACAACCGTGCCCGCCATGCCCCCGCTGCTCAGGCGCTCGCGCGCGAAGACTTCATTGGCTTTGTTGAGCAGCAAGAGCCAAAATTCTTCATGGTACAGATCGGTGAGGATGGGGGCAATCACATTGTAAGCGTCGCGGCTGCAACTGATTTTGGGTCGTTCGCGCAAATCAGACAATTGGCGGCGGCGACCCAATTCGAGTGCGGCTACAATGGTGATGGCTTTTGCTTCTCCGATGCCTTTGAAACGTTGTAAATCCAGGACGGATCGTCGGCCGAGTTCGTGTAAGTTGTGGTCGGCACTTTGTAAAATGCGTTGTGCCAGTGCAACAGCGCTTTCGCCAACAGAGCCAGCGCCGAGTAAAATGGCCAGCAATTCGGCGTCGGTGAGTGCGTTTTTTCCCTTGAGCAGGAGTTTTTCGCGGGGTCGGTCTTCTTCAGACCAGGCCGTAATGGCCAGAGATGGTTGATCGAGCATGGATTAAAAGATTAATGCGGCCCCAAAATTTAGGCAGCGGATGAATTGTGTTAATGTTGGGTGCAAAAATGGGGGGAATTTTGATGTGGCGCAAGGTGGGGGAAGATTTCTGATTTATTTGATTTTTGATTGGGAGTAATGGAACACAATACGTTGCGTACGCCCCGGGTGAAAACACATCGACGCGGCGCTATGCTTGGGTTGACGGCCGATAATTTATGGATGATTTGGCAGGGAGGAGCGGAATCTTCAATTATTTGTGTTAGATAAATTTTTTTAATATTAAGCAGATATAAAAAAATCTATTTTTTTTAAAAATTATACTTTTCAGATTAATCTTGTCGTTAACATTTAAATTATATTTAATCTGTATTTTTACTCTTGAATTGCTTTGAACTAATTCTAAACGCCTTCTCAAACACTAAACTACGCATTGTCTCGCACAGGTGCATTAACGTTTTGTGCCTGTTGGAATATAACTGTGCTTATTAGATGGTGCCCTCAATTTGCATTCTAATTGTTTTTAAACCACCAATATCATGAAAAACATCATTCAAGCCCTCGTCTTTATATTGATTGGCGCGGCGCTTTATTATTTTGTTGCGCCGCAATTTGAAAAATCCAAACAACTGGAGCAATATGTATTCGCGCCACAGGTATTTTTAAACGCGCTGGAATCACAAACGAATGCAAATTTGGATAGTTTACAAAAGCGTGTAGAAAGCATTGCGCTCCAATTGACGCAGCCCAAGTCAAATATTTTATTGCTTACAAAGGCGCTACAAACGCAATTACTAGAATCCAAAGAAATATCATCCCAAATTTCCGCTTTTCGGAGCGCACATGAAGAAGACTATTTACAAATTATTAAGGGGCCAGGTGTTCCTGTTCCGCCACCGCCACCGCCACCTTGTAAAGGTTGCGAAGAATGGCGTATAAGATATCGTGATCCAATTGTTATTTATAGCAGAAATCCGATCAAGGCTTCCATCCTGGATAACAATGGTAAGGAATTAATTAGTAGCACGCCCGGCTCAGCAAGCCAGCAAGCCATTGGCTCCAACATTAAAATTTCATTAAAGCTGCCTGATTCTTCTAAGGGCAAAGCGATTTTGCAACTTGAAGATAATAACTTGAAAAATATAGCCAAGATGGATCTAAACATCCAATAATCATGCTTGCCGAAAAATAGACTTGTTTCGTCGCTTTTAAACTCCCAACGCAACAAGTCTAATATCGGAGCGTAATAATTATTGGCCGCTCATTTCTGTTATAACCCATGGGTAGTAGCAGAAATGAGCGGCTTATAGCATTTAAAACCAGTCCATGAAAATGTTTTTTTTTCGCAAATCCTTACGCTTCATCCTCTTGGGTTTAATTTTGAGCACGCTACTTCAATTTGGCCCCTTGGATGAAGATGCTTACGTAGACTCCGTTTTTGAGCATATTATTCCGAAATTGGTTGTAGAGCATGATTTGGAGGGCATAAATACCCATTTAGATGAATGTTTTTCCATAAAAAGTCGCCAAAAACAGTGGCAGGAAGCGTATAATACGCTGGTTTGGAAAATAACTTATGCGGACGAATTTGACTGGTACGATGACTACTGTGAAAGTTTAATTGCTGTAGATTCTTTTTTAGTAACACATCAAAATGATCTGGAACGTACAGCATGGGAAGCCTTTCGTCGCGAAAATAAATTGAGAAAAGGCATTTATTACTTTCAATCTGGAAACTGGCCCGCCGCGAAAGAAACCTGTTTGGCACTTTTGGTGGAAATGCCCGGACAACCAGAACATGACGACCGATATTGGCGCAATTTGGCAACCTTGAATCAATATTTAGGCGCTATTACGCGCAGTGAAGGCAATTATGAAGAAGCAGAATCTTACTACTTAAAAGGTATTGAATGTCAGCAACAATTTCAGGACTTGAACGAGCAATTTCGCCGGACCGCTTTGTCCAATAAATACCTGGGTGATCTCTTTTTGCAAAAACTGGATTTTAAACGTTCACTTTCACATTATCAAACAGCCGTATCGCTGTACGATCAACTGGTGAAAAAAGGAGATGCAGATCAGATGCTTTCTTTGCGCAATTTAAAAGGATTTGCCACGTCGCTGCTAGGCCTTTCAAAATTAAACCAGCAAATGGGGGAGTTCAAATCGGCCCTCTTTACCCTCCAACAAGCCGAACAAACGGGCGTCTTGACAGAAGACCTTTACCAACGTTTCGGTGAAGTGTACTTAGCCCAAAAGGATACAAAACAAGCCAGTATCGCGTTCCAAAAAGCACTTGAAACACGACAACGGGTTTTTGGCAAAAAACACTACAAAACCGCCGAAACCTACGCTTCCATCGGCGACTTAAACCTCCAAAACGGTCAAATACAAGATGCCCTTGCAGAATACCAGCAAGCCATTATTGCTCAGTGCGACAACTTCGAAGCAACCGATATCGCCCAAAACCCCACACATTTCAACCGCACTTTTATCAGCCAGGTATTACCCGGGCTTTTTTCTAAAAAAATGGACGCGCTGCTCCAATTGGATGCCCAAAACGGCACCGATCGCGCCTACCTGCACATGGCCTGGAACGCTGCGAAGGCCGCCGTGTCGGTGATCGACTCCCTAAAATCCAGTCCCACCAAATCAGATGATGACAAACACCGCTTACTAGCAGAAAGTTACACCGTATACGAAAAAGCTTTGCACGTTGCCGCGCTCATCGGCGAGATGGCTGGCCCGGAAGCCTTTGCTATAATGGAAAAAAGTAAATCCATCGTGTTATTACAAGCCTTCCATAATGCCAATGCTACCCGTATTGCTGGCATTCCGGATGCCATGCTCGATAAAGAATTGAGTTTGAAATACGAATTGAATACGCTGGAAGACAACATCGAATTGAATAGAGATAACGAAACGATGACAAGCGCGCTTCGCACGCGCCGAAACAAAGTAAAAAGTGATTATCAACACTTAATTGCCGACTTTCAAAAAAACAATCCCAACTATTATCAATTGAAATACGCGCCCGCTGCCATCTCTGTGGAAACCGTACGGTCCGAATTGCTGAACGATGGCCAAGCCGTATTGGAATATTTTGTGGGCGATAGCAGTGTGTTTGTGCTGACATTCACAAAGACGGATTTGCAGTTCAAAGAGATCAAAAAAACATTTCCTTTGGCGCAAATGGTAAGCGCGCTCGCGGAAAGCATTCAAGGGGGAAATCCTTCCAGACCGGATTATACGGCTGGTTTTAATGAAAAAAACCAGCAATACACGGCATTGGCTTCGTCAGTGTATCAGGCTGTTTTTGAACCTATTGCGTCCAATTTACCCAATAAAATAATCCTGGTACCCGATGGCGTGTTGTCTTATGTTCCTTTTGATGCGCTTTTAACCCGGCCTGTCAGCACCGGCTTTGGCGCTTTTAATACGCATCCATACTTGATGCAAGCGCACGAAATCAGTTATGCCTATTCGATTTCAATGCTGCTGGAAATCAAGAAAAAACAAATCACAACCGAGGGTGTGCTGGCTCTGGCACCTATTTTTAAAGATTATAGCGGCAGCCCGAATACCCTGGGGCAAGGCGTTCAGTTGGATTCGCTTATTTACAATCAGTCGGAGGCCCAAACGGTACGCGACGCGATTGGTCAAGGCCGGGTGCTTATCGGCGCGGATGCAAACAAACAACAATTTATGGCTTTAGCGCCTAATTTTAAGTTTGTGCACATCGCAACACATGGCGTTGTAAATCAGCAATCGGTGTATAATTCTTTTCTTGCATTTAGCCAGAACCAACAAAATCCAGATTCCAATCGGCTTTATTTGCGCGATTTGTACCGTTTGCGTTTACATGCCGCCATGGTGGTGTTGAGTGCCTGCAAAACGGGTATTGGCGAAATGAAAAAAGGCGAAGGTATCATCAGCATGGCTTATGGTATGTTTTACAGTGGCGCTCAAAGTGTGGTGATGACCTTATGGGCGGTGGACCAAAGTTCGACCACTGAAATTCTGCGCAATTTTTACAAACAACTAACCGACAACAACCTGGATAAAGGGGCCGCGCTGCATGCTGCTAAGTCACAATACCTTATTGCACAAAAGGACCCCATGCGCGCGCATCCATATTTTTGGGCTGCTTATACTCCTGTTGGCGATATGCGCAAGATCGGCACCAAACCTCATTGGGTTTTGTGGATCGTGACGATCAGCGGGGTTTTGTTACTGGGTTGGTTTTTGGTGCGAATACAAAGAAATCGGCAAGCGCGCTTACAGAAAAATGCGGCGTAACCAATGATCGAGTTGGTGCTGTAGGGCTTGGGCATCTTTCGCGTAACCATTGGCTGGGTGATCGGCAATTTGTTGCAAGCGCTTTTTAAAATCAGCATCCTGTGTTTTTCCAGCACCCAGCATGGCTAAAACCTGGTTCCAGGCGGCATTTTGAGCAAAAGGTGAATCCGGCACAGAAACGATCCGTTCAAAAGCAGCGATCGCAGCCTCATATTTTCCAGTTGCCAGGTAAGCATGCCCCAGATAAAATCCTGCTTCTGTGTATTTCAGGTCGCCCATCGGGATCGCCTCAAAAATTGGAATCGCTGCAGCATAGTCCTTTTTATTAAATGCCTTGAATCCAGCCTCAAAATCGGTAGCCTCAGATCCTAGCGTTCCAATTGCATTTTGCGGCACATAAGCGGCATGCAAAAGGGCGGTATCCGTAAGATAAGATTGGGTGTACCGTGCCAAACCCAGGTAGGCAATCAAGCAAAAAGATGCAATAGCGAGTCCAGACCATACATACCGCGGTTGCTTTGCTGCGGGAAAAGCAATAAAAGAACGCAGTTTCTGGAGTAAAATCTGTAACCATCCTCCAGGAACAACCCTCGGTTGAGCAGCCTGCGCGGATGATTGTTGGGTATCCCAATAAATTTCGGCCATTTTTTCACGCAGGAGTACATCCATTGCGGCTCTTACTTCCAGGTGGTTATCCAGTGCGTGTTGAAGGTCTGGGTCTTGGTTCAGTTGTACCTCGAACGTTGCTTGTTCTGGCGATGACATTTCACCATCGAGGTAACGTTCGATTTGTTCGGCTGTCCAATTTTCCATGATTATTTATTTTAAAAATTCGGTAATAGAAGGTTTGCGTTCAAGGTGCGTCAACAAGGATTGATAACACCGGTGTTTTTGGGATTTGGCGCCATCCGCCGATTTAAATCCCATGGTTTTGGCGATTTCATCATATTTGTAACCGCCATAAAACATCAACAAAATCTCTTTGCAGCCTTTGCCCAATTGATCGAGCAAGCTATGCAACACCGCATACTTTTCAGCATGTAGCAATCCGGTTTCGAAATATTCTGCCATACCATCGGGAATGGATTCCGAGGCTTCCTGTTTGCTGCGTTTGCGCAATTCGCCAATGCATAAAAACACCGCGGTTTGCACGATAAAACCGGCCATTTCGGTATAGGTTTCTCCACGAAACTGCTTTTCCGGACGAACATCGCGCAGTTTTTTATCCAATTTAAAAACGGCTTCCAGCATAAAAAAATCGGAGACATTGTCTACCCGGCGTCCGCCAAATATCCGATCAGATGGAGGAATGTACTGGTCGATCCTTTTTTTGTATTTTTTGAGCCGGTTCCGGATATTTTCCCGAATTGCTTCATCTACAAATAAGGTAGCCAATGCTTCCTCCCTTAAGGTGCCACCCGCGCGAAGTGACTGCAAAATTTCGCTATTTTTCATCATACTGACATGTTCTATTTATATGTGTTTTGCCCCAGCTAAATGTAAACATTGAAAGCAAATATTTTTATTTTAAAAAAAGATCTCCATGCTGTTTACTTTTTTGAGGGGCAAAACACTTTCTAGGTATCATCCCTGACACGTTCCATTGCCTCATTCGTACCCAACTAAATCAAACCTTAAACCCCTAAAAATCTCCCGCCGTTTTTACCCCGATAACCACCCTTTAATCTTCTAAATGAAACGATCCTTGCACACTGCTGGCGAAAGCGCCAGCAGTTTTGGATGGTTCCTGCCATGTATCCCTTAACCTTTTTATAAATCTCCCCCCAAATGAAAAAAGACGCTCCTAAAAAAGCCCTTTCGTCGGAAACGCATCAGTTTCGGCAAAATTTCGACTTGCACTTGCTCGAAAATCCCAATTTTTTTGGTACGCTTGCTGAAGGAAAAGGCATTGATCTTCCATTGCCCGTTTTCCCGTTAAAAGCCGACACCAGCTACGAAGAACTTACCTGCGTAGGTTACCACCACCACAATCAAACCCTCCATGCTACCATCCGCGTAAAACAAAATACCGGCTTTAGTGGCAGCTATTGCAACGGCGGTTCGGTGGAGTATGTTCGCTTTTTTGTGGATTGGGACAATACGGGCGTATGGACCGATGAAGGCCTGGCATCGGTAGTGGTCCATGATCCGGCATTCGACGAAGACTTATATTACAGTTTGGAAGTAAATCTTCAGTCCAAACGGAGCAGCTGCTGTGATAAAGCCCCGGTGTTGCCTAAAGTGCGCGCCATTCTGAGCTGGAACCGCGTTCCGACCGACGAAAACTTTGTTCCAGTATGGGGTAATTGGCGCGAAACGCACATTCAAATCGCGCCACGTACCGGCTGGATTTGCTGGCTCGATGATTTCTTGTTGAAAAAAGATTTGAAATTGAGTCTGGATGATATAAAACTGCTGGAGCCTATTGCGCCATCGATCGCCTTGAAGCCATTGGCTCAAACCAGTTTTTTTGACCTGAAAAAGCAGTATGCCGAATTGGTGGAAGAAAATCGCTTTGGCTATCCGACGGTTTCGAAACTATTGGCGCAGAAATACGATTTTTCTGTAATTCACCCGGAAGTGCGTGCGTTGAACCTGAACCTGAGCGCAATTTTGGGTTTTGTGAAATCGGAAAAATTCAACACCAGTTACGAGGAGATTACTTGTGTCGGCCTCGATATCGATCGGAACCGTTTGCATGGTACCATCCGAATTAAACGCGAAAATGGATACAGCGGCGATTTATGTTCGGATGGAAGCAAGGAATATGTAGCATTTTACATGGATTTTGGTGCCGGATTCCAACATGTAGGCATTACCGATATCGATGTACACGACATCAACGGTGCCCGGGTAGGCCTCACTTACGATGTGTCGGTTCCTGTAAACCTGGATGCCTATCGCCAACCCTGGTGTACCATGGGGAAAGCCAAGGTGCGGGCTATTCTTTCCTGGAACACGCCCCCACCGATTGATCCGAACTATGTGGCGCCTTGGGGCGATTGGGAAGAGTGCTCCGTTGAAATCAAGCCGCTACCCAAAGGATATGAGCCTGGAACAACCCAACCTTTCCTCGGAACGGTCGGTGGCATGGACATTAACGACATTAACCAGTTAACAGGACTTGCCACCACCACCAGTGCGGCATCGCTTCCGGGCGCTTTCGAATGCGCATTTGACGGAACGATCCGTATTTCGGGTAAAATTATCAGTCCTGTATCCTCAGCCCTCCAATACCGCCTCGTTATTACCGAACCCTTGAGCGCGCCGCGGATCATGCTTGCTACCCAAACGGTTCGACGCTACGGCAGCCTGGTCGATTTGGACCTTATCCCGGATGTAAATGGCTGGATGCCTTACCACGATGATGTTATTGATGATCTGTTGGGGAATTTTTATCCGGGTCAGCATGGCTTGCATACCATCCGCCTCGAAATAAGCGATGGCACTGCCACCATTTTCCCGGCAGCAGCCTCGGTTTTCCGGGTAGATAAAGTTGGAGCAGATGTAGATATCGTCATCACCAACGGGACCGGCGACTGCGGCGATTTCTTTGTGGGCGGTGTAATTGAAGGCACCTATCGATTTATAGATGAGCATGCTGGTGGACTTTCCATTTACCTGACGCCTGGCACGAGCTACGACCTTGAAATAGATGGTAACCCGGTAAGCAGCCTCAGTTACCAATGGGGAACATTACCGGCCAATGGTAGAACCGGAACCTGGCGCGTCATCACAACGGTCGGATTAACACGCCCTTGTGGTTACAATGTTTGGATCGCTGGAACGGAACGGGTCATTGTAAACAGTGTACTAGTAGGACGCGGTTACTATATTCCTAAAGGTTTTTGTTTAAAATAATCCCCTGAACCAACCCCTTTGAACCAAACCCCAGGACCAACCCCTGAACCACCCCCTTGAAACTACCCAAGTAACCCGCTTGCCGATTGGCAGGTTGGGTTACTTTTTTTGTAAATATTAAATAGGCTCCAAACCCACAAAGGACTCAAAATTCGATCGGTCAATAACCGTCGTCACGCTATTCGGGTAAGCATCCAGAAATGCAGCAGGAAATTTAAGGGTCTTTTTTGCCTGCCATTTGAATTCAAAGGCATGTAAAACGCCATTCGCTTCTTCTATATAATCAATTTCTTGCTGGGCGGTGGTTCGCCAGAAATAGGCATTGCAAAAATACTCAGCGTACACATTGCGCTTGACCCGCTCAGCGAGCAGGAAATTTTCCCATAACGCGCCTGTATCGGTGCGCAAGGAAAGCGGTGCGAAGTTTTTCAGGATCGCATTTCGGATGCCGTTGTCGTAAAAGAATATTTTTCTGCCTTTTCTGATTTCGTTGCGCGCGTTTCTGCTCAAAGCAGGCAATCTGAAAAGCACAAATGATTGTTCTAATAAATCAATGTACTTTTCAACGGTTGCAGGGTCGGCGCCAATCAGTTGCGCGACTTCGGTGTAACTAACCTCACTGCCTAATTGTAAGGCGAGGGCTTGTAATAGTTTGACTAAAAGTGCTGGTTTTTTAATTTGATCCAGGCTTAACAGGTCTTTGTACATTAAACCATCGCTCAATTCATTCAGGATCCTTTGCGCGCGCGTGTCCGAGTTTTGCACTACATCCGGATAATATCCATACAACATCCGCTGTTCCAGCAAGCCCAGTTCGGTCGCATATCCGTGGTATCGGCACATTTCCACAAAAGAAATCGGGAATAAGGGGTATTCAAGTTTCCGCCCGGTAAGGTTTTCTTTGGTTTGGGCAGCAATATCCAGCGAAGAGGAACCCGTTACAAAAAGTTGAACCTGCGGAAAATGGTCCGTTATCAATTTTAGCATAAGGCCCGCATTGACAATTCTTTGGGCTTCATCGATTACGACAATTTCCTGTTCGTGTATTAACAATTGAAGCCGCGCCAGGGAGATATTGCTCAAAAGGTTGCGCGTTTCCGGGTCATCACCAGTAAGCCATAGCGTGGATTTAGGTGTATTTTGAGTGATTTGCCGCACCAGCGTAGTTTTACCTACCTGCCGTGGACCGATCACAATGACCGCCTTTTTATCAGATAACCAGCGTCGGATATTGTTAGTCTGGATGCGCTCAATCATGCTCTTTTTTAGGCAAAGATAAGCACTTTTAAAATCCTAATCTTGTAAACCATGCCATTTTACAAGATCCTAATCCTGTAAAACGGTATAATTTACAAGATTTGGCTTGTACAAACCTTCCATTTTATACCGCAAAAGATTTTCTTTGTTAAATAACGAAGAAAATGCATCTTTGAGCACCTATTAACTCACGATTCTAAGCTGCAAAAGTCATGCTCGATACCCACCCGATCGCATTTAAACTCAGTAAAAATAAACTGATCAGCATGGTAACGGCCATCGTGCCCACCGTGATCGGTATCAATACCATTTTTCAGAGCCCACCAGAAAAACTGGCTGCCTTATTTCCAGGCAGTCAATATGTAATGATCGGAATTGCATGCCTCGGGGTTATTTTCGTTGGCGTGCTTGCGGTAGCTATTTTCAACAAACTGCGCGATAACCGACCAGGATTGGTGGTTTCGGATGCGGGTATTACCGACAACTCCAGTGGCGTCGGTGCCGGATTTATTCCTTGGTCGGATGTGTTGGAAATCAAGCCTTACAGCCTTTTTGGCGGCCATACCTTGCGCATTATCGTGAAAAATCCGGAGGAATACATCCAGCGTCAGTCCGGTGTATTCAAGCGCTGGTTAATGCGGCGCAACTACAAATCTTTCGGTGCTGCAATTTCCATTACCAGCGGAAGTATCCGTTGTTCATATGAGGAGTTGGAGGATTTGGTGAATCGGCGTTTTAAGGCTTATCTGGAGCAAAAAGCAAATCACAAATCCTAATACAGCGCAACACCATGACACAAAATTGCAAAAATTCATTGTATGCACAACTGTTCTACATGGTTGGTGCCTTGGAAGGTGCGCTTGTGGTCTGGACACAACTGGCGTTGAAGCGCTAAAACAATCACATTATATTTGGTACAGGCACAAAAAAAGGCTACCAAAACTGGTAACCTTTTTTACTTTCTGTGGGAATTGACGGATTCGAACCGCCGACCCGCTGCTTGTAAGGCAGCTGCTCTGAACCAACTGAGCTAAACTCCCAAAATGAGGCGCAAATTTCGTAACTATTAAAAAAAGCAAAACGATGGTCTCTCCGAGGAATAGATTACTGAATCGCGATCAATAGACGCCCTTTGCGTTTAGCGGGTGCAAAGATATAGCGTGCGCATGGAAAAGACCAAATGATTTAAGATGTTTTTTTAAAAAAATATTTCAAATCGCTTTTTTGGCCCCTTTCTCACACCGAAACACTCAAAACCGCCAATTGAGCACCCAATTCCAACTGGTTTTGGTCCAAAACTTCTTTGGCATATACGGCCAGTTCGCGGCGCGCATCGGCAGAAGCCAGGGCTGCTTGCACACGGGCATCGGTAGCCGCGAGTGTCATGGCAATCGAGGCATCGGGCAACGCCGCCATGCCTGCCAATTGTCCGAGGTTGTTGCCTGTAAACACTTTGCTGTGGCGCAAGGCGGGCGGTAAGCCATCAAATCCAATCCCCACCACGTTTACTTCCTGTACAATTTCCTCCACAGCTGCCCCGCTAGCCCGCACGTAATACATGCGCCCCATGCGCCCCATCAAATCAATTTTGTGCGGATCAATGCGGCCTTTGTCGTTCAGCACCGCTTCGGCAATATGCATCAGCACAATGTTGCAAATAATCAGGTTGCCCGCGCCGCCCTGATCGCCTAAAGGAAGGATTTGATCTACCCTACATTCCATTTGCACCGGACTCTCGGCTACCCGAAAAGGGCGAATCATTTCAGAGGCCAACGGCGTAAACCCGGCTTTATCAAATTCGCTCACATCGGCGGCATATTCGATGCTTGCAACGGCCATTTGCCGAACAATTGCATGGGATACTACGTTTATTACGACCTCACCGGTATCTTGTATGTTTTTCAGCGTGTCCTTGGTCGTATTGTTCGCTACACGGCGGTTTGAGGAGAAAATGACGATGGGCGGATTGCTGCTAAACGCATTAAAAAAGCTGTACGGCGCCAGGTTCGGAACGCCATCGGTGCTGATGGTGCTTGCAAAGGCAATCGGACGCGGTGCCACCGCCGAAAGCATATACTGGTGCAAATCCTTGGTTGCAATTTGAGTTGGATCAATTCTAAGCATCTGGAAGCAGCCGTTTGGCCAATTTTTAAAGCATGAAAAGCGTTGTTGCAATGGGAGCCAGGCGCAAAATTAAACACAATATGCTGTCCATTGCCCATTTGTGCGATTTGGATGTACCGATTTTTACGTTTAAACAATTACCCCAATCAAATCATGCATCGCATCAAATTCGTCGTTTAATACAGATCTTTGCAGCGACAAAACTGTCTAAAAATAAAAGTATGAATAAGCGCACCTTGCTCTACATTGCTGCCGCCTGTGTGTTGGCATTTACCTGGTACCGTTACCGCATGCCGCGCTTTGTGGCGGGTGAAAAAGCGCCCGACATTGTCCTTTCTACCTTAGATGGCACGGCGTCTAAACTTTCGGACCTCCAGGGAAAATTTGTATTGCTCCAGTTTTGGGGCAGCTGGTGCGGACCATGCCGGGCAGAAAACCCGCATTTAGTAGACCTGTACAAAAAATACCACGATCAGGGCTTCGAAATCGTAAGCCTGGGCATCGAAAGCAATGCCGCGAACTGGCAACGCGCGATCCAGCAAGATCAAATGACCTGGCCTTACCACAGCAGCGAACTGAACATGTTTGATGGCGCCATTCCTAAAGCCTTCAATATCAAATCCATCCCGACCACTTTTCTCCTCAACCGGGAAGGCGTGATCATGGGGGTAAGCCTCGAACCCGATCAAATGGAGAAGCGGCTCGCTGCTGCGCTGACAAATTGACACGTACAGCACGCAGGGCATAAAAATTGTGGAATAGCATCGACATATGCTTTTACAGGCAAACAAGCCGCGTAATGGCCTGTACCTGACAAACTAAATGGCATATATTGCCAATACCACATGAAAAACCCGTTCAAAAAAATATTTAATATGGAAGATAAAGATCTGCAAGTGCCGGAACAGGAAGACCTCAACGAAGGCACCGAACAAGCGGTAGGCAGCGAAACAACGGCCGAAACCAACCCGGAATCCGAAAAAGTGCAACAATTGCAAAAACAATTGGACGAATCGAAAAGTAAATACCTGTACCTGTTTTCTGATTTCGAAAATTTTAAACGCAATTCTGCCCGCGAACGCATCGACTTGATGCAGACTGCCGGACGTGACATCGTGACAGCCTTGGTGCCGATTTTGGACGATTTTGACAGGGCTGCAAAAAATGGTGGTTTGCCTGAAGGAATTCAACTGATTCATAACAAAATTCAGCATACGCTCGAACAGAAGGGCCTGAAATTGTTGCGTCTTAAACCGGGCGATGACTTCAATGCCGACACACAGGAGGCGGTAGCGGAAATTCCAGCGGCTTCCGAGGCATTGAAAGGCAAAATTGTGGATATTCTTGAACAGGGCTACACCATGGGCGAACGGATTATCCGTTTTGCAAAAGTGGTTGTTGGAAAATAAGCGCTTTGCGCCCCGTTTCCCCTCACTAAAATTTGGCGACGACGAATCGCCCCTTTAAAATGGCTAAACGTGACTATTATGAGGTGTTAGGCGTTCCTAAAAACGCAGATGCTGACGCCCTCAAGAAACAATACCGAAAAAAAGCACTTGAATTGCATCCCGACCGCAATCCGGGGGATAAATCGGCTGAAGAAAAATTTAAAGAGGCTGCTGAAGCATATGATGTGCTCAGCGACCCCGATAAGCGTGCGAAATACGACCGCTTTGGGCATGCTGGCCTAGAAGGCGCAGGCGGCGGTGGCGGTAACTTCCAGGGTATGGATATGGATGATATCCTGCGCCGCTTTGGATTCGACTCTGATGACATTTTCGGCGAGTTCTTTGGCGGTGGCCGGCGCGGCGGATTTGGCGGAAACCGGGCACGCGGTGAACGCGGCTCCAACCTCCGCATCCGCGTAAAACTTACCCTCGAGGAAATCGCGACGGGCGTTAATAAAAAAATTAAAGTCCGCAAACAAGTGCCCTGCAGCACCTGCAATGGCAGCGGCGCAAGGGATAAAGCCTCGGTAGATACCTGTGGCACCTGCCGCGGATCCGGGATGGTCAACCGCGTTACCCAAACCCCTTTTGGTGTCATGCAAACCGCTGTACAATGTCCCACCTGCAACGGCGCAGGTACAACGGTGAAAAACCCTTGCAACGTATGCAAAGGCGACGGCCGGGTGTTTGGCGAAGAAACCATTGATGTGGATATCCCGGCAGGCGTACACGAAGGTATTCAACTCTCTATGTCAGGTAAAGGCAACGCTGGCGCAAAAGGCGGCCAGGCTGGCGACCTCCTGATTACCATCGAAGAGGTGCCGCATGACGAATTTACCCGTGAAGGCAATAATGTAGTGCACGAACTGTTCCTCAATATTGCAGATGCTGCCCTGGGAATCAAAATTGAAGTGCCTACCCTCGACGGAAAAGCGCGCATCACCGTTCCTGCAGGTACGCAGTCGGGCAAAATATTCCGACTCAAAGACAAAGGCCTGCCCAGTGTGCAAAGCTATGAACGCGGCGACCAACTTATCCACGTAAATGTATGGACGCCCAAGAAATTGAATGATGAAGAAAAACGCCTGCTCGATCGCCTGAAGGAAATGCCCAACTTCAAACCCAACCCAGGCAAAGAAGACCGGAGCTTTTTTGATCGCGTAAAAGACGTATTTGGCTAGTATCGGCCTACACATGGTCTTTTTTAAAAGATTTGGACTAAAGATTCTTTTTGCAATTTATATAGATTGTCCTATCTTTGCACCCGCTTTTGAAAAAAGCACCTTCAGTGTCTATTTGGCCGCGTGGCGGAATTGGTAGACGTGCTACTTTGAGGGGGTAGTGTTCTTACGGACGTGCTGGTTCGACTCCAGTCGCGGTCACTGAAAAATGAAAGCCGTTTCGTTCGCGAAACGGCTTTTTTATTTTCTAGTTGTTAGTTGTTAGTTAGTAGTTGTTAGTTTGGACAACGCTCCATCAAAACTAACTAACAACTAAAAACTAACAACTAAAAAAAAGAGCCCGGCTTCGACTTTTCAAAACCGGGGTTCTCGCCTATGAAGCATAAGACATCTGAACCTTCGTTATCTGCACACGCCGATGAAGGGCAGCATGCAGCACCTAAATAGAGCATCCAAACCGAACCCGTTCGGGTCGATTCAGTATTGCCAATTATCTTGTTGTGGACGTACACTGCGTTTTCCTTTTACCGGCCGGTGGGAGCGTACCGGCAGGGTGCCAAAACCATTCGAGATGGTATAGAAAACGCGAAAAAAGAGGTACCAACGATGGGAAGAAGGCACTTCATAAAGACATGTAAACCAGTTCATGGGCAGATAGTGTTTGCTTGAAATCGATCGGATTAAAGATAGATTTGATGCGGTGGGAGCGCCCAAATCCATATTATCGAATGCAAATATACCGAAAGCCCTACATGGTTATATAGTACAAATGTCCTATTCACCCGCATGTGTCGGATGAACGGCTTTTTTAACATAACCTGAAAATCAAGGTAATGCGTCGAATACTACCGCTGAAACTTATACGAAAGGGTTAATACAAAACGACGCAATGGCTGTACCTCGAACAGGTTGAATACCCACGGATTCAGATAATTTACCTGATTGGTGATGTTGGTAACGTTTAATTGTGCGCCAAAGCGCTTGAACTGATACCCCGCCGCCAAATCGATGGTAAAACTGTTGGGCACTTCCAGGTTCGGATCGTTGTTGATGCTGGAGAAAAACCGATTTTTGTAAAAATAGCCCGCGCCCAGGGTCAGGCCTTTCAAGTGCTGTACCGGCTCAAAATTCAACCAGATATTGCCAGTATAACGCGGCGCATTGGGCAGGCGGTTGCCGCTCGGGTAGCCCGGATCTTCCAATACTTCGGTATCCGTATAAGCCGCACCCGCTGTTACGGAAAGCCAGGGCGTAATTTTACCGTCCACATCCAACTCGATGCCGCGGCTGCGGTGGTGGCCATCGTAGTACACCTTGTATTCATCGTAATTCGGATTGGCCGGGTCTAGGTACACAAATCCGTACGGGTCTTTTTTATCGATCTGAAACACGGTAAGACTCAAACCCAGGCGGTTTTGCAAAATGCTCGCCTTGGTACCCAATTCTACCTGCGTACTGCGGGTCGCGGGCGGATTGGAAAATTCCAGGTAATTTAAAGCAAAAATATCGGGCGAGTTCACTTCATAACCTTGCGCATACGAGGCATACACAGAAGCCCATTCTTTGGGCTTGTACACCAACCCAATCCGCGGCGTAAGCACATTTACCGTCACCAAATCATCTTCATACCCCTCGTAATCGGTGCCCGGCAATTCATCGGCTTTGTATTGGTTACCCTGGGTGGTCAGGCCCGCGCGTACGCCCACGAGCAGGTGCAATTTTTCGTGCAAAAACATCATCTGATCCTGCATATAAATACCGGCACGATCAATTACGGATACAAAAGGCAAATACGGTGTTTCCGCAGGCGCAACATCGGGCACCTGGTTGTACACGATATTATAGAGGTTGTTTTGGTCTAAAGAGTCGAGATACCCTTCGTTGGTGTAGCGAAAACGGGAGCGCTGGTATTCCAAACCGACCAAAAGGTTGTGTTTGATGCGGCCGGTGTAAAAGCTGCCATACGCATCCAGGGTGGTCGACAGGTTTTTCAGGCCCTGGTTGTAGCCGTACTCATTGCGTTGCAGGTTGCCATCTTCGTCCGGTGCATCGGGCCAAATACCCCAGGGGCGGTTTTTGGTATTGCCGTAAAAAAACACGCTGCGCAAACGCCAGGTATCGCCCAAGCGATAAGTCAGGGTAGAAAAGTAACTTTGGTCTTTGTATTTGTACTTCCGGGTGGGCTCGCTTAGGTACAATTTCGGGTCGAGCCGATCAAGGCCTGCAACCGTACCATCGGGCGATACAAGGCCCGGATCATCGGACGCGGTGGAGTTGCGGATCACGGCTTCCACATTCCATGAAAGGCGCGGCGTGATGTCCCAGGCGATGGTGGGCGCTACAAAAAAGCGCTCCGATGCTACATTGTTACGGAAACTCTCCTCTTTTTGGTAAGAAGTATTGACGCGGTAACGCAGGGTTTTGCTTTTGTTGAGCGGACCGGAAATATCAAAAGCCGGACGAATCAGGTTCCATTGGCCTATTTTCAAATCGACGGCCGTATAAAAATCGGCCAACGGTTTTTTAGTTGAAAAATTCAAAACACCGCCCGGCGCTACATCGCCAAACAAAATAGAGGTCGGGCCTTTTAAGAACTCCACTTGTTCGATGTTGTCGGCGTAATTGTTTCCCAGGTTCCAGATCATCATGCCGTTCCAGCGGAAGTTTTGCGAATTGACCAGATCAAATCCGCGTGCATTAAAAAACTGGTAAGAGCCTGCGCCGCTGTAATTGCCCGTAAAATTAAGTCCGCTGATGTTGCGCGTAAGGGTCGTGAGGTCAAATGCGGCCTGTTGTTTGATCGTTTTTTGTCCAATCACCACAATGGCTTGCGGAATATCTTTTACTTCCAGGAGGGTGCGGGTAGCGGAGGCTGTTTTTGCGCGTACGCCTGATACTTCAATTACGTTAAGGGCCGTATTTTCTTCTGTTAATTTTACCGTTAGTTTGGTTTCGGCATTGGCTGCAACCACAACGGCTTGTTTTACAGGGGCATAACCGATATACGTTACCACCAGGTTGTAATTACCTGCATCAACTTTCAGCAAAAACACCCCTTGCTCGTCGCTGATGGTGCCTTGTACACTGCCTTCTAATTGCAGGGTGGCATAAGCAAGCGGCAGGCCGTTTTTATCAAAAACTTGTCCGGTGAGTACGCCCTGATTTTGGGCAAATGCAGCAATTGCGCCGAATAACATAGCGCATAGGAGGAGGAAATTTGCTTTCATGGTAAATGGATACATCGTTGACCCCAAAAAAGGATTGGAGTCAAAGGTATCCTATGCTACAAAAGGCTTAGGTAAACTTTGTGTTAAGTTCGAGCCTTGTTGTGTTGCTTTCAACCATTTATAGCAACTGTAACTATCTTAAAAGTCGGTAAATTTTGTCCATTGATTTCCAAACTGCTCCCAAAATGCCAACACTGCGCTGCGGCTCGGAAACTCCGAATAAATAATGCCTTCCCGAATACATTTCAACACATGCAGGGTGGGTTTGGATACATCATCGGGCAACTTTTCAATCGGAAACCAGGCAACATCCTGAAACTTTTTGGGTTCCAGTGATTCGGGCTCGCCATGGAATTTGGATGCCTTAAAATACAACACAAGTAAGGTTTCGTCTTTTTTGAGTTTATGGCGGTGTAAGACATGCACCAGACTCAAATCCAGTGGATCCACATGGATACTGGCCTCTTCCTTGGCTTCCCGAGCCAGGGCTTCTCTTGCAAATTCATGCGTTTCTACATTGCCGCCAACGAGTGAATAACGACCACCGTTGCGTTTGGTTTGGCGTAGAAACAGCATTTTGCCTTTATCCTCCAGGATCAACCGGACGGCAAAAATGAGCATAGTGCGCGCGCTTTATCTAAGTAACAAAATTGAGGAAATTCAAAGGGGATTACTGACAACAGGGGTAGTCCGCATTATTCGGCATAAATTTCAAGCAACGCGACATCAATTTCTTCTTTAGAAGATTTTTTTACCATTAATTCTTTGCGTTTGTCTGCTTGCAAAAGCCGCACCTTGCCTTGGGTCTCTTTGTATAAGTCCACTTGAGCCTTGGTATTTAGGACGCCCCTTACACTGCGCAAGGTACCCTGTTGCACGCCTTGCAGTTTGCTACGAAACTTGGTCGGATTGCTGGTTTTGAGGCCTTCAATTTGGGCAAGGTTCCGTTGTTTGCGTACCTGAATGGTGTACATTTGTTTTGCCTGGTCGGCATTCAGTGTATATTTTTTTACCAAAACATCGGTTGCCGTACGGGCCGCCGCATCTGTCGCGGTTTGAGTTGGCGCATTTTGTGCCTGCGCACCACCCACCAGTAACAGCATCAAAATCGGTAAAACGAAGAAATTTTTCATAGCGTCAACATTGATTGAAACCTCAAAAGTAGGGAAAGTTTTCATTTGTGCACCCGCAGAACATAAATGTGTCGTTTGCAGGTTAAACGGTTGCTTCATTTCGCAGGTTCTTGTTTTCTTTGCAATTTAAACACAACAATTGCCCGAATCATGGAAGACAAACAGGCGCTGCAACGCGATTTATTGAACGTGATACACTGGTTTCACGCACGCGGTTGGGCAGCAGCGACCAGTACCAATTATTCGGTGCGCAACCCCGACCAACATACGTACACGATTTCACGTTCGGGGGTAGACAAAGGTGCTTTCCAATTGAGCGATTTTATGGAAATTGATGCCCAGGGCAAAGCACTGGAGGCTTGGAGCCACCTGAAACCTTCCGCAGAAACCGGGATTCATACGATGTTGTATCAAAATCCTGACATTCAAGCGGTTTTGCATACGCACAGTATTCCATGTACTGTTTATTCTTATTTGCACCGCGCTAAAAAATCGGTCCTTTTGAGCGGGTTTGAATTGTTGAAAGGACTGGAAGGCGTGCATACCCACGAAACCGAAATTGAATTTCCGCTGTTTCAAAATGCACAAGACATCGCCCAACTCAGCCTCGAAATTGGCGATGCCTTGCCCAATTATCCGTGTACGCCCGGTTTTTTACTCGCCGGACATGGCCTGTATGCCTGGGGCCCAAGCATTGCCGTCGCCAAGCGCCACATTGAGGTGTTTGAGTTTTTAATTGAATGCCTGCTGCGCCTCGAAAGCGTACAACGTTAAAATATTTAATGCAGACTTAACATAACTGAATCAGTTCTCCGTTGTTTATTTTTGCAAAATTTGTAGTTAAAACATTCTCAATATGGCAGTTTTAAACATTCCGGATCAAAATATTAGCATAAGCAATCCCGTCGAAATTCGCAGTTTCCTGGAAGCGCGGGGCGTATGGTTCGATCAGTGGGAAGCAAAAGAAGTATTGGCCGAAGAAGCCGATCAAGACACGGTATTAAAGGCATATGCCCATGTATTGGAGCCCTATATGCAACAAAATGGCTACCACACTGCCGATGTGATCAACATCAACAGCCACACGCCCAATTATGAGGCGGTGCGCAACAAGTTTTTGAGCGAACACCAGCATACCGAAGATGAAGTGCGCTTTTTTGTGGATGGCCAGGGTTATTTCTGGTTCAACCTCGAAAATGGTACGGATCCGGTTTTCAATGTGTTGTGCCAGGCGGGCGACCTTATTTCGGTGCCAGCCCATACCAAACACTGGTTTGATGCAGGTAAAGAAAATCCGTCGGTGAAATCTATCCGGATTTTTATTGACCAATCAGGCTGGGTGCCCCATTACACCGAATCAGGGGTTGATAAAAAATACAATCCTGCCTAAGCGGCCCATCCATGCAATACATTCTAACGGATATTGAAGGCACAAGCACTTCGGTTGCTTTTGTGTATGACGTGCTTTTTCCCTATTTTAAGGAAAACGTTGCTGATTATTTTCAAAAAAACTACCCGCATCCTGATTTGGAAGCGCCGGTAGCGGCGGTGCGCGCAACGGTGCTGGAGGAGCGCGGGGAAACCATGGATGTAAATGGTGTTGTCGACCAATTGATTGCCTGGACGGTTGCCGACCGCAAGCATACCGCTTTAAAATCGGTGCAAGGCCTGGTATGGGCAGCGGCCTATCAGCAGGGCGCTATCAAAGGGCATGTTTACCCGGATGTGCCGCCCGCGCTCGAAGCCTGGAAAAAGGCAGGGTATCAAATGGGGGTGTACTCTTCCGGTTCGGTGGCTGCGCAACAACTTTTATTCGGTTTTTCGGAGTTTGGGGACTTAAAGCCCTATTTTTCCCACTATTTTGACACACTTGTTGGTCCAAAAAGGGAAGCCGCATCCTATCGGAATATTTTGGCAGCATTGAATTTGCCCGCATCGGCCGTGCTATTTTTATCCGATGTGGAAGCCGAATTAGATGCCGCCGAGGAAGCCGGTATGCACACCATCCAATTGGTACGGCCGGGCACTACCCCGGGTGCCAAACATACCCTTGCTGCAGATTTCACTGAAATTGACCTGAAAAAATACACCGTATGAGCAGTATTTCTACCAAACGTACCATCTGGCCGCATCCTGATGGCAGCGCCTGTGTACAGGTACTAGACCAGCGCTGTTTGCCACATGAAGTGGTGGTGCAAGACCTGCGCACCGTGACCGAAGTGGTGTATGCCATCAAAGAAATGGTGGTACGCGGGGCACCTTTGATTGGGGCAACTGCCGCGTATGGCGTTTATTTTGCCTGTTTAGAGGCCGCTCAAGCAGCCGATCCCAATGCTTATTTGACAAAAGCAATCGAGCAATTGCGGGAATCGCGTCCAACTGCGATCAATTTATTCTGGGCCTTGGAGCGGCAGGAAAAGGCCATTTCTGGGTCGGCTGATTTTGCTGAAAAAGCCGAACTTGCATTGGCCACCGCCCATCAAATTGTGGAAGAGGACGTTGAACTATGCCGCATGATTGGCGTACATGGTTTGCCCATCATTGAACAACTGAGCGCTGCCAAACAAGGCGAAACCGTGCATATCCTCACCCATTGCAATGCAGGCCGATTGGGATGCATCGAATGGGGCACCATCGCATCGCCGATTTATCAGGCGCATCAAAAAGGCATCAAAGTGCATGTTTGGGTGGATGAAACCCGGCCGCGTAACCAGGGCTCCAATTTAACGGCCTGGGAACTTGGTCAAGCAGGCGTACCGCACACGGTAATTGTCGACAACACCGGCGGCCACTTGATGCAGCACAGCATGGTGGATATGGTGATCGTGGGCACCGACCGCACCACCCGCACCGGCGATGTGGCCAATAAAATAGGCACTTACCTGAAAGCCCTGGCTGCGAAAGACAACGACATTCCATTTTATGTGGCCTTGCCTTCTACGACCATCGACTGGACCTTGCGCGATGGCCTGCGCGAAATTCCGATTGAAGAGCGCAGTCCCGATGAAGTGCGTTATATCAGCGGCTGGGATGGCGAAAAAATACAAAAAGTGCTGCTCACCCCGGCTGATAGTCCGGCGGCCAACTATGGTTTTGATGTAACCCCGGCCCGTTTGGTTACCGCCTTGATTACCGAACGCGGTATTTGTCCGGCAACCGAAAGTGGGATATTGTCTTTATTTCCAGAATTTAAATAAACCCCTGATTTTCAATATGTTTGATGCTCGTTTAGAACAACTCACCCACGATGCTAATGCGGCGGTGCGCACGACGGCCCGTTTTATTGCACAGGAATTTGGGAAAGTAGATGCCGGCCAGATTGAAGAAAAATTTCTCAACGGCCTGGTGAGCTATGTAGACCGCACAGCGGAGGAAATGCTGGTGGAAAGTTTGCACAAACTACTCCCGGAAGCGGCATTTATCACCGAAGAAGATACGGTCGCGCAGGAACCTGCCGAATTAAAATGGATCATTGATCCGCTGGATGGCACCACCAATTTTTTATACGGTATTCCCCATTTTTCAATCAGTGTAGGCCTGCAGCAGGGCGATGAGCAGGTGCTGGGCATAGTGTACCATGTTCCCAACAATGAACATTTTTACGCCTGGAAAAACGGCGGTGCCTGGTGCGATGGCAAGGCAATACAAGTGAGTCAACGCGCCAATATCCGCCAAGCCTTGGTGGGCACGGGCTTCCCGTACCACAATTTTGCGTATGCAGATGCCTGGTTTAATGCCTTGCGTACCTTTATGGAACAAGGCCGAGGTTTGCGGCGCATGGGTTCAGCGGCCCTCGACTTGGCCAATGTGGCCTGTGGACGCCTGGATATCTTTTTCGAATACGGCCTCAGTTCCTGGGACGTGGCTGGTGGTGCGGTGCTCGTAAAAGAAGCCGGCGGAAAAGTGTGTGACTTCTCCGCCGGGCTCGACTTTATTGATAAAAAAGAATTATTGGCTTGTAGTGCTGCCGTGTACGATGCGGCCTGGCGAATCATCGACGACGCATTTAACGCACCACGCTAAGTTTGGCCACTTCCGCTTTGCCGGTAGATTGATCTTCCAGCCGAATAAAGTACATACCTGCGGGCACGGCATTTAAATCGTAGTAGAAAATATTGGTGCCTTTAAAGACCGTTTCAGGATTGGATACCACTACACTGCCGCCCATGCTATGAATACTCAGGCGCGCATTGAAGGGGTAATCGCTTTCGTAGGTAACTTCCACATGGTTCCCGGTCGGATTGGGGGAAAGCGCCATTTTTGCAGCTGGTCTAAATTGGTCATAGATAACAGGTCGACCGCCGATGTAACAATCTGGGCTTACGGTAAATGCTTTTTCTACCATAAACATTTTTGTAAAATCGGTGATCAGCGCTTCTTCCATGACAAACGGATTAGCGCCCAACCAATCTTGCAGTAAGGTACCAAATACCTGGCGGTAGTCGAACTGCATGTTTTTTACCTGATTATCATTGGTTAGGTTGTTCAAATCAACATTATCGCCGTGAACACGAGGGCGCACGCCTTTGCCAAATACCAGCATAGGTGACAGGGTGCCGTGGTCGGTGCCTACCGTGCCATTTTCGGCAGCGCAACGGCCAAACTCCGAGAAGGTACAAGCCATGGCGCGCTCGCTGAGGCCCATGGCATCCATATCATCAAAAAACGCCTTTAGGGCATCAGATAGTGTTTTCAACAAATTGGCGTGGTTTCCCGCTGCTGTATCAACGGTGTCCGTTTGCCCTGTATGCAAGTCGAATCCGCCCAATTGGCAAAGGAAAATTTTGGTTTTACAACCACCGCGAATCATGCGGGCAACCGTTTTGAGTTGGTTGGCAAAGGAGTTGTTAGGGTAGGATTTGGCGTTGGTTCCGGCGTTAAAAACCTGGGTAATGCGTTCCGAATACAGGTTTATGCCCTGTTCGACCCCCATGATATAAGCCAATTCGTGGCCATGGTCGGTATCCGGTACATTGGTAACTGGCGCGCCACCAATGGTTTGTACTAAAGAGTAAAAGCCCGCAGGATCCTGTCCGCTCAAGTTAATGGCATTTTGGTGCTGCGTTTCGGTGTGGAAGCCCAGCGAAGTATTGGGGTCACCGATTTGAATACCCAGCGGATCGGGCATTTCGGCCGTGGGTGCGCCATATACATCGGGGTAAAAAGCCTGCAGCGCGCGGCCCATCCAGCCGGAAGTAAGGCTGTTTTTGGCCAACGTACTGTCGCCAGCCGACAACCACAGGTCGGTGCCTTTAAAGTGCGATTGGTTCATGCTGGAATAGCCAACTGCTTGTACGACTGCGGCATAACCACGGTCGTATAGATCTTTTACGCCCGTCATAGCCGGATGCAAACCGACTTGTTTGTCTCCTGGGAGTGTAGTATCCAGTTGAATCAAGGCATTTTCGGCAATGCGGATGGTTGGGCGAATTTGTGCGTATTTATCGTATTGCGGCACAGGAATGAGCATGTTCATGCCATCGTTGCCTCCTTTGAGTTGAATGAGAATCAGGCTGCGGTCGGTAACGCCCTCACAGGATGCGAGGACACTGGCCATGCGGCTGTTGGCAAAAGGCCGCAAGGAAAATCCATTGACGGCGAAAGGGGTAATGCCGAGCGGCGGTAATATTTTGAAAAAATTGCGACGTTTCATGTTGCGTTTGTAAGTTTGTTAATTGGAAACTTTTTGGATGTTCGATGCCGGCATTTTTTATTGGGCCGGTTGTTTCCACTGCTTAAAACGTTTGATATTCAGGTGAATACATAATATGGTAAATCAGGCGTTCGAGCGCAATTTTTACCTCCACATCATTGTTGGTACTCAAATAGTTTTGCCATTCGTAGGTCCAATCGGCAGGGGGCAAATCGTCGAGGAATATTTTAAAATAGAAGTAATCAAAACGATCTGTATCAATTTGCTCGGGCAAGAGGTAGGAAATTAATTCGTGCACCAATACAAATGGATCGGAAGGGTCGCTGATAACGCCGCTATTTTTTACCCATGGGGCGATGTTCAATTTGACGCCGATGGAGGAACTGGGCGAAGAACCAAGTACCCTTTTGCCCGTCAACAACATTTGTGGCAATTTATAGCGCGCAATAATAGAACTGGAGTTGAACCACTGCCGATTATAATCTGGTTGTTGATGGTAAGCGGAATAACCGGCTACATCTTGCGGATAAAACAAAATCATATTCGCATAGCCTAACATGCGCTCACTTACACCGCTGGTCCAGAAGGTCGTGTAATGGTCATTGTTTTGGGTAACCGGATTGGGGATGGTTATGTTAAAAAAGGATAGCGCCTGCAACACGAGTTCCAGTGGAGACTTGATGATACCGCCGATGATTTCATTGGCGTTATCGGAGTCATCGGCATCGTAAAAATGCTGGCTGGCGAGTAATTTTTTCAACACAGGCATCACTTCATACCCGCCGCTTTTGAGTTGAATGGCCATGGGGCCAATGATATCGTTCTCAATTTCGGGGGTAATATTGGGGTGTACAAAATAGCGGTAAATGCGGCGGGACCAGTTGCGTGCGGTTTCGTCCTGGTTGAACACCATGTCTACAAAAGCGTTGATTTCGGTCCAAAATGCAGCCGAAGTTGTTGCGCCGGTGATGACTTTATTCTGAAAACGGGGGCTAAAGGTTTTGTTGCTCGTATCGTGGCGGGAAAAAGTGACGGTACCGCGCGGGATGCTGGTTTCGGGGTCTACCTGATCGCGCTGGGTACGGGTTTGGAATCCTGTGAGTACTTTTGCGGCCTGAATCACATCATCTTCCGTAAAATTGGTATAATCACCAGGACCTGCCTGGGGGCCTTTCCCGATGGTAAACAGTTCCAAAAACTCGCGGGCGAAATTTTCGTTCGGGTTGGTTTTAGAGTTTAGGTTGTTGCTCAGATACCGCAACATGGTGTTGTCGATGATCATTTTAGTGGCCAATTTTTTGAAATTACCCAAAGCGCCCCACCGCAGCAAACTCAGGTAATCAAAAAACTTCACATTGTCGATGGTGACATTCGTTACCGCCAGGTATTGGTGGTAAAAAAAGATCATTTTGTATCCGATGCCTTGTTCATGCAAGGCCTCATTGAGCCACCAGGCCTTTACACGATTCTGTAGTCGAAACTCCTGATCGGGCAATGGCAGTCCGGGCGGGTTAATCCAGGTGGTGGATTCTACCGTTGGTGTGGACGTATTGTCATAAATTGGTTGGTTTAGTTGTGGGGCTGAAAACGAGAACAGGCTGGCTACCGCATTCGTTGCACTCATGGTGGCGAGTTGATCAACTTTTGATTTTGTGTAGCGGAAGCTGGTACGTCGCAACAGGTGTGCAGCGCGGCGCTGTCCTAGATTGCCTTGTAGTGGATTCAGTGATGCCATGACGAGAGGTGCTTGTGATATAAAAGCGTTGTTGACTCCAAACTGCCCAATTACAGGCTATTTGTGCCAGCAACATAAAATATGTGCGAATATATCTATAACCCAATCATTATTTCAAAGAATATCTTATAAAATGATGAATTAGTATAAATTGGCTACAAGTGTATGATATTAATTCGTGTGTTTTTTACCCAAGCCCTTGTCGGTATTCGGAAGGCGTCTGTTGTGTGGCACGTTTGAACACCTTATTAAAGTAAGAAATATTATTGAACCCACTGCCATAGCACACGTCATGAATGGTTTTAGTTGGATTACGCAGCAGCGCTTTGGACAATTTGATGCGCTCGTCGTTGATAAAATCGACAGGTGAGATGCCCAGTTCGTTCTTAAAACATCGGAAAAAGTGTGTTTGACTCATGCACGCTTTTTTGCTCAATTGCTCGATGGTCAATGGATCCAGCAAATTTTCCCGAATAAATTGAATCACAAATGCCAAGCGGGACTGATGCAGGTGTTTTTCAGAATGGTCGATCAATAAATGCCGCGCCTCTGTTTGCATCAATCGGATGATGAGTTCCTTGAGCATAAAATCGGCAAATAAATCTTTCGACGGGTGGTTTTCGGTAAACAAAAAAATCATCCGCGCGATGATCTGGTTCACGGCCAAATCGTTGGTAAAGTGAAAGTTGTAATCGGTAAATGCCCATTCCCGATTTTCCTCCAGCCGTGGGTATTGATCGTTCAGGTGATCTACCACGTGGTCTATTTTCTCGTTGGCCAAAGTAAGGGCCAGGCATTGGGTCGGATTATCGAGGCTCGCTTCCGGAAAATCAATGCGCATCAATTCGCCTGGCGGCAACACCACCGATTCGCCCGGGAAAAAATCAAAACTGTTGTTGCGCAAATGCATCACTTTTTTGCCACGCAACATACTTGCAAGGACGGGATTGCCAAAGGCCAACTCGACTTGCTCGGCGTACAAATGCGTTTCATACACGTTCAATTCAGCATTTTGAAGCGTATAAACCGTCCGATTCTCCACATGCGTCTCTAAACGACGGCGATCATAGTGGGCTTGTGTTAGCATGTTCAAATCAAAATAATATTCTGATTAAATAATATTGCGACAATCATCGCCTTGTGTGTCGACAAAGATACCGTATAGAATGTATAAATATGTAGCGGGCGCCGCATTTTGACAGGATCGTGTTATTAAATGGAAGGATTGGACTATACCACCTGGATATCCATCAATAATTTTGCCCTATCAAGCATCCACACTTTTTTATTACAGCTCGGAGGCTAATAAAAAACAATAATTTCATTTTAAAACTATTAACAATGGCTGAAGTACTCAATTCTGACAGCGCCATCTTGCAGGTGCCGCGCTTCAAAGACCAATACGATAACTTCATTGGCGGCAAATGGGTGGCGCCGGTTCGGGGCGAATATTTTGAAAATGTATCGCCGGTGGATGGACAGGTATTTACCAAAGTTGCACGCTCTACGGCGGAAGACATTGAACTCGCGCTCGATGCTGCCCACGCCGCTGCGCCACATTGGAACCACACCTCTGCCACCGAACGTAGCAACCTTTTGCTCAAAATTGCGGATGTGATGGAGCAAAACCTGGAAGTTTTGGCCCGTGCCGAAACCTGGGATAATGGCAAACCGCTGCGCGAAACCCGTGCTGCCGACTTGCCGCTTGCCATCGACCATTTCCGGTATTTTGCCGGCGTAATCCGTGCGGAAGAAGGTTCGGCTGCTGAACTGGATGCCACCACGGTTTGTGTAAATATTCCTGAACCATTGGGTGTGGTCGGTCAGATCATTCCATGGAACTTCCCCTTGCTGATGGCCTCCTGGAAAGTAGCGCCCGCTTTGGCTGCTGGTAACTGTGTGGTACTCAAACCTGCCGAGCAAACGCCTGTAGGTATTATGGTGTTTATGGAGTTGATTGAGCATATTTTGCCCGCCGGTGTACTCAATGTAGTAAATGGTTTTGGTATTGAAGCGGGCAAACCACTTGCCTCCAGCCCACGTATTGCGAAAATTGCCTTTACCGGCGAAACCACCACTGGCCGCCTCATCATGCAGTACGCATCACAAAACATTATTCCGGTTACCCTCGAATTGGGTGGCAAATCACCGAATATATTTTTCAAAAGCATCATGGATGCCGATGATGACTTTTTCGATAAGTGCCTCGAAGGCGCGGTCATGTTTGCCCTCAACCAGGGAGAAGTGTGCACCTGTCCATCGCGTCTGTTGGTAGACGAAAGCATTTATGATGCCTTTATTGCCCGCGTGATTGAACGCACCAAAAAAGTAAAATTGGGCCACCCGCTCGATCCAAACACCATGATGGGCGCGCAAGCATCCAATGACCAGTACGAGAAAATCCTCAACTACATCCAAATTGGCATCGAAGAAGGCGCCGAAGTGCTGTGTGGCGGTAAAGCAGCCTACAATGAAGGCCTCGAAGGCGGCTACTACATTGAGCCAACCATTTTGAAAGGCAACAACAAAATGCGTGTATTCCAGGAAGAAATTTTCGGCCCTGTGGTATGTGTGACCACCTTCAAGGATGAAGCAGAAGCCCTTGCCATTGCCAACGATACCTTATATGGTCTCGGCGCGGGCGTTTGGACCCGCGATATGCATCAGGCATACCAGATGGCGCGCGCCATTCAGGCAGGCCGCGTGTGGGTCAACTGCTACCACAACTATCCTGCTCATGCGCCATTTGGCGGGTACAAAAAATCGGGCATTGGTCGAGAAAACCACAAGATGATGCTTGGCCACTACCGCCAAACCAAAAATATGCTGATTTCTTACAGCAAAAGTCCATTGGGCTTCTTCTAGAGCCTACTATAATTTAAAAGCTGCCGGCGACCCGACCCGGCAGCACATTTCTCCTTAAGGGCAGGTGTATCAAGGTTCCAGATTGCCTGCCCATTTTAAATACGACCCGCATGCTCGAACGTGTTACGGCTACCGATGCCGCCAAAGCGGTTATTGACCAATTGCGCACCCAACATGGTCCGCTGATGTTTCACCAAAGTGGCGGATGTTGCGATGGTTCGGCGCCCATGTGTTTTACTGCCGGAGAATTTATGATCGGCGACCAGGATGTTTTGTTGGGCGTGATGCACGACTGCCCTTTTTATATGTCGGCCGATCAATTTGAGGTATGGAAACACACCCAATTATTAATTGATGTTACGAAAGGGCGGGGTGCCAGTTTTTCCCTGGAAATTCCGCTGGGTTTGCGTTTTGTCGTAAAATCACGTTGTTTTACGACCGGAGAAATCACGCAACTGACGCC
The DNA here is from genome assembly GCA_040397785.1 of Saprospiraceae bacterium. GTDB lineage: Bacteria > Bacteroidota > Bacteroidia > Chitinophagales > Saprospiraceae > M3007. The sequence goes on from JBBAVI010000027.1 coordinate 49,447, forward strand.
CGTGGTGTGTGGTTTGCCACCGCAATAGGCTGGTTTTGATATTAATATAGTACGGCTTTAGAACTGATTGCCTATACCGTTGTTTCAAATGCATTGATAAAACGTATTTGAAATTATGCCGATTACTTGGTACGAGGGTGTGGTGCAAAAAATTGCAGAAGAAGCGCCCAATGTGCGCCGATTCTGGGTAGAAATGCCCGAAAATCTCGATTTTCAGGCAGGGCAATTTGTTACGATGGACCTGCCTATTGGTGACAAACGTTTGCAGCGTTGGCGCAGTTATTCCATTGCCAATGCGCCCGATGGCGGGGCGCTCCTGGAGTTTTGTATCGTGCTCAACCCGCAAGGCGCGGCAACCCAGTATTTGTTTGATGTAGTAAAACCCGGCAGCACGCTGCGGTTTAAAGGACCGGACGGTGCCTTTGTTTTGCCAGACATCCTTGAAAAAGACCTTGTATTTATTTGTACCGGCACGGGCGTTGCCCCATTCAGAAGTATGTTGCTCGATTTGCAGCAATCTGGAAAATCCTACCGAAATATTCACCTGATTTTTGGCACCCGGGAAGCAGCAGGCATCCTGTACCGATCGGAATTTGAGGCACTGGCACAGTCTATGCCCCGTTTTCGGTATGACGTAGCCTTGTCTCGGCAGCCCGATTGGGCTGGGTACCAGGGCTATGTGCATCAAATTTACTTAGCCCAATATGCACAAACCCGCCCGGATGTCGATTTTTATATTTGTGGGTGGGCGCGCATGATTGATGAAACCGTGCAAAATTTGCTGGTTAACCTACAATATGATCGGAGCCAGGTTCATTTTGAACTTTATGGATAAATAAATTTGCAACATACCAAATAGTATGTATCTTTGCGCCATCATGGAAGATACCCGCACACGCATATTGCAGGAAAACTACAAAGCGGTACACCGTTTTGGTTTTCAAGGCACCCGCACCGATAAGGTTGTGGCGGAGCTGGGTATAACCAAAGGCGCCTTTTATCATTATTTTCCAACCAAAAATGATTTGGGCTATGCGATTGTAGATGAGATCATTCTGCCCAATTACACCAGTATTTGGAAGGCATTTGAGCAGGAAACAGCGCATTATGATGTGGTTTTAACCGAAACCCTTCAAAAATACTTCCATTTCATGGACCATGAAAACGTGAAGTATGGTTGCACCCTCAATAACCTGATGCAGGAGATGTCGCCCATTGATGAAGGTTTTGGCTTGCGTATCCGGCGTATAACCAGCACAATGCAGCAATCCATTGAAACGGGATTAAAAAACGGGCAAATGGCGGGCGTTTTTCGCCGCGACCTAAATCCCACCCAAACCGCCTTTTTTATCCTGGCTGCAATTCAAGGCGCTTTTAGCATTGGGAAAGCCATGCAAAGCCATGTAGCGTTCGAAATGTCGATCCAACAACTGATTGAATATACCCAAACCCTTAAAAACTGATTTTTTGTCCCAAAACATACCTACTTGTATGTATTATTTTCAAATTATTCACTCAAACATTTTTACAACATGATTGCAATTATTGGCGCTTCCGGTAACATCGGCAGCAAAACAACCGAGGCCCTGCTTGCTGCTGGCCAACAAGTACGCGCGATTGCCCGTCACGCAGATAAACTCCAGCCTTTGGTAGAAAAAGGCGCTGAAGCGTGGATTGGCGATGCTGCCGATGCTGATTTTCTTACCCGCGCATTTGAAGGTGCCGAGGCCGTATTCCTGATTATTTCGGCACAAATGGATACATCTGATATTGCGGCATATCAAGACGCTATTGGCACTTCCCAAATAGCGGCAATTAAAGCGGCGGGTGTGAAAAATGTGCTGTTTATCAGTTCACAAGGTGGTCATACTGAAGAAAAAACGGGCATCGTGGCTGGTGTTGCACGGCAGGAAAAACGCCTCAATGCGCTCGAAGGTGTGAACTTATTGAGCCTGCGTCCGACCTATTTTATGGAAAATTCCTTCAATTCCATTGGTTTGATCAAAAATACGGGCATTAATGGTTCGGCTATAAAAGCTGATGTTGAACTGCCGATGATTGCAACCCAGGACATCGCCAAGGTTGCGGCTGAAAAATTACTGCACCTCCCATTTGTTGGCAAAACCCACCTTGATTTGTTGGGCGACCGCACGTATACGCACACAGAAGTGACCCAAATCATCGGCGCTGCCATCGGAAAACCCGAATTGCCCTACGTTGAATTCAGTTATGCCGATCAAAAGGCTGGTTTGATGCAATATGGCATTTCTGAAAGTGTGGCCGATGCGTATGTTGGCTTGCATGAAGGCATTAACATTGGACAGTTGTCGAAAGGCGTGCGCAACGCTGAATCTACTACCCCGACTACATTCGAGTGGTTTGTTGAAAATGTGTTCAAACACGTTTACGCTGCGAGTTAGTTTTTTGGAGGTGACACCTCAAGCGGGAGGTGTCACCTCATCAGTTGTACTTGCACCCCGGCACGGAACCATTCGTATTCGTTTGCACAAGCATTTCTTTCAACTGAATGCGGGTAAACAACGAAATGGTGCGGCACGCGACTTTTGGCATTAAATGGAAGTTCAATCCGGTTTTCCCGGATGAGGGTTTCGGGCAGTCGACGGTCTGTAGTGTCGGATTGCGCATGCATAACCCCATATACCCCTGTTAACAAGGTAATTACAAAATAAAATTTCATAGTTGTATTTGTTTCTGTTCCGCAAGGTATGGACAAGCCTCGATTTGACCATGCACACACAGGTACCCTTGTATCACAAACATGTAAAAAAAGACGATATTAGTTTCGTCGTTCGCCAGGGTATACACCCAAGCAATTTTCTATCTACCTTTCGCAGCTGTCCATCATACATTCATTATCCGAACAAAATTTATAGAATCCTTAGATGCAGCACAAAATATACATCGCCGCCACCAACCAACACGTCGGAAAAACAACCGTTACCCTAGGCCTTTGTGCTGCGTTGCTCAAAAAGGGCTTCCGCGTGGGCTATTGCAAGCCGGTTGGACAAGAATTTGTGAACCTCGAAAACAACCTGGTTGCCGATAAAGACGCCCTGTTGTTTGCCAAAACCCTCGATTTCAAACTCGAACCCCATATCCACAGTCCGGTTATTTTGGGCGACGGCGCTACCCAGGCTTATTGGGATAGTCCGTCTGAATACCCCTATCGTCGGCAAGTTCAGGAGGCTATTCAGCATTTTACCCCCGAATTATTTGACTGGGTGGTATTGGAGGGTACCGGACATCCGGGTGTAGGCGGCATCGTGGGCTTGTCGAATGCAGCTGTTGCGCGTATGACGGGTGCGCGCGTGATCCTCATCGTACGTGGCGGCATTGGCAAAACCATCGACGAAATGGCCCTGAGTCTCGCTTTGTTTCACCAGGAGGGCGTGCGGGTTGAAGGCGTGATTGTAAACAAGGTATTGCCCGATAAAATAGAAAAAATACGGCATTACCTGGGCAAAGTACTTAATGCCTGGGGCATTCCGCTGCTCGGCGTGATTCCTTACGATGCATCCATGATGTTTCCCCTGTTTGAGTTAATCCGTACTTCCGTGCGCGGAAAAGTGCTGTTTAACCCCGAATATATGGAAAATCGGATCGCAGGCATCGTTACTGGTTCGCTGGTAGAAACCTACGACTTGTACAACCAGAGCAATATACTGCTGGTTTGCAATGCGATTCGATTGCCGGAAGTGCTCAAAAAAGTGATCAAAGTAGCGGAAGAACAAGGTCTTTCACACCCGGATATTGCAGGGATTCTGGTTACCAACTCCGAGGACGGACATCCATTGGTAACATCCGATGGATATTGCATGGATTTCATTGAACGCTACCAGGTGCCCGTTATCGAATCAAAATTGGATACATACGGGGCCGCCCTGCGCATCAATGCCATTGAGGTAAAAATCAATACCCGCACCCCATGGAAAGCCGCGCTTGCAACGGAATTGGTGCAAGAACACGTTGCACTCAACGACTTAATTGCCATTTTTGAAACGCGTCCGGCTTAGAAACTTCCCGTAAAAGTGCAGAATCGGTAAAAAGTACCACCACCTGTTTGAAAAGCACCACAATTTTCGAACAGGCTTCTTTTACCTTTGTCCTACCATTTTAATTAAAACCCGCTTATGTTGTTTATTGGTTACCTCGCCTCTGCATTGATTGGAGTTTCCTTAGGTTTGATTGGAGGCGGCGGTTCTATCCTGACCGTGCCGGTGTTGGTGTATTTGTTTGGGGTAGACCCGGTTTTGGCAACGGCTTATTCGCTTTTTATTGTTGGTACAACCAGTTTGGTGGGGACTTATCCAAAATACCGGGACAACATGGTCAACTTGCACACGGCCCTAATTTTTGGCATTCCGTCTATTGCAGCGGTGTATGCCACCCGGGCCTGGTTGGTGCCCATGATTCCCAACCCGGTAGGTACGGTGGGCAATCTGGTGTTGACGAAGGCGATTTTACTCATGACCTTGTTTGCTGTTTTGATGGTCTTTGCCTCGGTTTCTATGATTCGGAGTAAAAAAGAGGAATACAAGGCGTCGGAGCCGGAGGTACCACAAAAATTTAATTATCCGATGATTCTGTTGGAAGGTTTAGTGGTAGGAACCTTAACCGGATTGGTGGGTGCAGGTGGTGGATTTTTAATCATTCCTGCTTTAGTTTTGTTTAGTGGTTTACCCATGAAGCAAGCGATTGGCACTTCCTTGCTAATTATTGCAGTAAAATCGCTGTTTGGCTTTTTGGGCGATTTGGGGCATCAGGAAATGGATTGGCCTTTGTTGGGCAGCGTAACCAGTTTGGCGATTGTGGGTATTTTGATCGGGAACCGACTCAGCCGCAACATAGACGGCGAAAAACTTAAAAAAGCATTCGGATGGTTTGTGCTCGCCATGGGCATATACATCCTGGCAAGAGAACTTTATTTCAAATAAAAAGAAGAAAATAATGACATTCGCAGAATTGATTGATTCCGATAAACCCGTGTTGGTGGATTTTTATGCCGATTGGTGCGCGCCTTGTAAGGCCATGAAGCCTATATTGGAAGATTTAAAGGCCCAAATGGGGGACGAAGTGGCTATTTTCAAAATTGATGTGGAAAAAAATCAATTGATTTCCGAGCGCTACCAGATCCGTTCCATCCCAACTTTTGTTTTGTTTAAAAACGGCGAACCCGTTTGGCGCAAATCAGGGATGGCTTCTTCTGCCGAATTGCAACGGGTGGTGCAAGAAGCCTCTAATTAAGCCATCTAAACGTTGATTTTAAAAAAACGATCATGACCATCGAACAAATTTATACGGGTTGTCTCGCACAGGGCGCCTATTTTATCGAATCGGAAGGCGAAGCGGTTGTAATTGATCCGCTGCGCGAAACAACGCCTTATTTGGACCGCGCCGTAAAAAGTGGCACCACCATTAAATATGTGCTGGAAACGCATTTTCACGCCGATTTTGTAAGCGGGCACCTCGATTTGAGCAAAAAAACGGGCGCGCCCATCGTGTACGGTCCGACCGCTGCACCTGATTTTGACGCGATTATTGCCCACGATGGTCAGGAGTTTAAAATTGGCAAAGTTACCTTGCGCGTGCTCCATACGCCCGGGCATACGATGGAAAGCACTTGTTACCTGCTTTTAGACGAAAATGGGCGTGAAAAAGCCCTTTTTTCAGGCGACACACTCTTTATCGGTGATGTGGGCCGCCCCGATTTGGCACAAAAAGCGGCGCACATGACCCAGGAACAGTTGGCCGAAACCTTGTTCGATTCGCTGCGCACTAAAATTATGCCTTTGTCGGACGATATCATTGTGTATCCCGCCCATGGCGCTGGTTCGGCCTGCGGAAAAAGCATGTCGAAGGAGACTTTTGATCGTTTGGGACACCAAAAGCAAGTGAACTATGCACTGCGGGCCGACATGACCAAAGCCGAATTTGTGCAGGAAGTAACCACGGGCCTGTTGCCGCCCCCAGCTTATTTTCCGCTCAATGTGGCCATGAATAAAAACGGATACGATCCGATTGATGAGGTGATGGAACGCGGTTCGCGGGCCCTTTCTCCCCGCGCTTTTGAAATAGCCGCCAATGAAACCAGTGCGCTGGTACTGGATACCCGCAATGCCGAAGATTTTGCCAAAAATTTCATTCCCAACAGCATCAATATCGGAATTGATGGTGGATTTGCCCCTTGGGTAGGCTCCCTGATACCCGATGTGCGCCAAGAAATTCTGCTGGTCACCGATGCTGGTCGCGAAACGGAAGTGGTACAACGCCTCGCGCGCGTGGGCTACGACTACTGCATCGGTTTTCTGGAAGGCGGCATGCAAGCCTGGATGGATGCGGGTATGGAAACCGACCAAATTCAACGCGTAAATGCCGATGAACTGGCTATGGTGGAACATGCGCTCATTTTCGATGTACGCAAGCCCGGCGAATACGAAACCGAACACATCGCAGGGGTGAAAAACGCCCCGCTCGATTTTATCAACGACGCGATGTCCGAAATCCCCAAAGATCGTCCAGCATTCGTGCATTGTGCGGGCGGTTACCGGTCTATGATTTTTTCGTCCATTTTACGGGCGCGGGGTTATGATCAAATTGTGGAAGTGCGGGGTGGATTTAAGGCTTTGAAAGACAGCGGGAAGTTTGAAACCGTTACCACGGTAACGGAACATACCAAGCACTAATATTTGGTAACAGCGATTTGCCTGTTGGGCATCGCTCCTGTCAGTGTATATTTCTTGATTTGACCTCAAAAAAGGTCGTGATACGTGCAGGTTGATACCTGTACCCTGAATTTTATTGCCCTTTGGGCTACATTTTGAATGCATCCATTTTTAAAAATCCGACTCATCTCGTTTGTTATGCAACTACTCAATTTTATTAAAAACCTCTTTGGCGGAACAGCAAACGCAAATCTGCCTGAAAATAACACCAGTCATCCGGCACCAAAATTCGAAAACCAGGCTGGAAAAGCATTTAAAACAGCTTTAAAATCGGATAAAAACGCCGTATTGCTGGATGTGCGCACCGCTGGAGAAGTGCAGGGTGGCGCATTACCAGGTGCGGTCAACATCGATTATATGTCGATGTCGTTCCGCAAAAAAATAGCGGAGTTGGATAAATCCAAAACCTATTTTGTGTATTGCCGCAGTGGCGCGCGTTCCATGCAGGCTTGCAACATCATGCACCAACGAGGCTTTGACGTGCGCAACCTGGATGGCGGTATTGGGGCGTTTCCTTCAAAGTAGTATATTTTATGCAAAAAAACATGAGTAACCTCGATCGCATCGTCCGCCTGTTGGTGGCGGCTGTTGCAGTGTACGCCTATTACGCGGGTTTGGTAACCGGCACGGTAGGTATTATCGCAATTGCTGTAGCGGGCATTTTTTTATTGACCAGTTTGGTTAGTTTTTGTCCGTTATACCGGATTTTTGGAATTAGTACTTGTCCGGTGCCGGGGAAATAAACCCATTAGTGACCAAATACCATAGGCTATGCAACTCAAACACTTGTGTAGCCTGTGGTATTTTAGGCAATTTGACCTTTAAAACAATTACTTCGAAAAATGAAAACGAACAAAACACACTGGGAAGACGTATATGAAATAAAACTTCCTCATGAGGTGAGTTGGACGCAGGACATTCCCTCCACTTCCCTGGAAATGATTGAGCGCGCTAATTTGCCCAAAAATGCACGTATTATTGATATAGGAGGGGGCGATAGCAAACTTGTGGATTATTTATTGCGTGAGGGCTATGAGGACATTTCGGTTTTAGACATTTCAGAGAAGGCGTTGGCCCGCGCTCAAAAACGACTGGGGCATTTAGCAGAAAACATAACATGGATTGCAGCCGACGTGACCGAATTTCAACCACAGGTATCCTATGATTTGTGGCATGATCGCGCAACTTTTCATTTTTTAACAACCCAACCGCAGATTAATCGCTACCTAAGTATTGCGTCCCAAGCAGTTAAAAACTATTTAGTCGTTGCCACTTTTTCTGAGAGCGGCCCGATAAAATGTAGCGGTCTTGAGATAAAACAGTATTCTGAGATTCAACTAGAAAGTGAATTTAAAAAAAATTTCGAAAAAATAATATGCAAAACAGAAGATCATTTGACGCCGTTTCAAACGAAACAAAACTTTACATTTTGCAGTTTTCATAAACGCGGTGATGCGCTAACTGCATAGTACTGGTATAGGCTTTTATTTATAGATCGCTTACGTACAGGATTGGATGGATAACACCATGATCTTTTGGGTAGTTGACGATGTGGATCGGTATTGGCAGGAAATTTTGGCCTTAGACCGGCCTTCAAAATATAAACATGTGCGGTTGGTGCCGATTATGGTCGATTTCCCAGATTGACACAAATTTTTAATGCCCGTTTTTTAAAATCAGGGTCAATGTGGGCAACCTGCTGTGTTTTATTTGTATCTAATATATGTCTTAACGATGCTTGGCTTAGGTAGTTGTGCGATATGTGCAGACGGAATGCCTATTTAAATACTTAAATTTCCAACCCAAATATAATGATTATGAAAAATCGAGTTTTGCTTATTATTTCTTGGACATTTTTTGCATTTGTTTCCGCCCATGCGCAAATAGGAATTAGCGTTGCATCGGGCGTGAACATATCAAATTGTAAGTTCTCAACGGTTGATGGATGGGTGTGACCCCATTGTGATGTAAACATATAGGAAATGATTAATTTTGATGA
>JBBAVI010000028.1:0-22932 GCA_040397785.1 Saprospiraceae bacterium
GTAACGGTATAAGTTGTTGTATTACTTGGTGTTACAGTGATAGCAGCAGTTGTTGCTCCCGTATTCCAGGTATATGTCCCTCCACCCGTAGCAGTTAAAGTAGTGCTTCCTCCATTACAAACCGTAGTGTTTCCAGAAATACTCACTGTAGGCAAACTATTCACGGTTACTGTTTTCGTCGAAGTTGCAGTGCAACCACTAGCATTGGTAACAGTCACCGTATAAGTAGTGGTGGATGCCGGATTTACCGTAATTGCAGCAGTAGTTGCTGCAGTACTCCAAAGGTAAGTTCCACCACCGGTTGCAGTCAAAATAGTACTACCACCATTACAAATGGTCGTTGTTCCTGAAATAGAGGCAGTAGGAACACCATTTACGGTAACCGTTTTGGTAGCGGTTGCTGTACAACCACTGCTCGCGCTTGTAACAGTAACCGTATAAGTAGTTGTATTCGAAAGTGTTACAGTAATGGCTGCTGTAGTTGCGCCGTTGCTCCAAACATAAGTACCACCTCCACTTGCAGTTAAAGTCGTACTTGCACCATTACAAATAACGTTATTTCCGGTAATCGCTGCGGTTGGCGGCGTACCAATCGTTACAACTTTGGAAGCTACTGCGGTACAACCCAAGGCACCCGTTACAGTTACCGTATAGGTAGTCGTCACAGTCGGTGACACCGTTATCGCTGCCGTCGTGGCACCATTACTCCAGGCATAAGTGCCGCCACCTGTTGCAGTCAAGGTGGTGCTTTGTCCACCACAAATATTGTTATTCCCACTAATGGTTGCGGTCGGAGGCAAGTTTAAACAAGCAATACAAGAAGAACCTGAAAGTTCATTATTTATATCGAATTGACCACCAGGCGCAATCGTGTAATTCGAATTATCGGGCTGATTTACCAAGGTTGGACTCAACCATCCAGAAGCACCAAAAACATCTTGATGCTGGTTGGCACCCGTTCCTATTTGGAATGCAGGCATCATATTCACAAAACTAACCTGAGCGCCCGCGTAATTACCTAAGCCCGTTATCAAACCTGAGTAACTTGCGTAATAATAAAAGTCCGTCGGATCATGGGGATAGTTGGAGCAATACGGCGTTTTCGGACTACCCGCTGGGGCTGTTGTAGTTCTGCCCGAAAACACAAAATCAAAGTTAAACTGCGCCCCGGTTGATGGCTCTGTGGCAACACCGCTGTAATAAGCCGTTCCATCCGTGTATTCTACAAAACTTGCAGCGCTGATTGGGAGGTAATTCGCACCACTACCTACTAACTGATTGGCATAAAGCCCATAATCAGCACCACTATTACATTCAATGGTGCTGCTTGCGGTTCGACTTGAACAAACGCTTCCGCAATTATAAGGAAGCACGGCTCTTTTCACTACCTCTGTACAACCTCCGGTAGCGGTTACCGTTACAGTATACGTTGTAAGCGTGCTTGGTGAAACAGAAATGGCAGCCGTAGTTGCACCTGTACTCCAGGCGTAGGTGTTGCCCCCTGTAGCAGTGAGGGTTACACTTGAGCCACCGCAAACAGTTTCTGCACCACTAATGGCAGCATTCGCCACCGAAGTTACGGTTACTGTTTTGGTAGAAGTTGCCGTACAACCAGCCGAACTGGTCACAGTTACGGTATAGGTAGTTGTAGCGCTTGGCGTTATGGTGATTGCAGCCGTTGTTGCACCGGTATTCCAGGAATAGGTGCCGCCACCAGAAGCGGTTAAGGTTGTGCTGCTTCCGACGCAAACGGTAGTGTTACCCGAAATAGATGCATTAGGCAAACTATTTACAGTAACCGTTTTAATTGCAGTCGCGGTACAACCATTCGCACCCGTGACCGTAACGGTGTAAGTAGTAGTAATGCCTGGATTAACTGTTATCGCAGCCGTAGTTGCATTGTTGCTCCAAACATAAGTGCCGTCACCTGTTGCAGTTAAGGTCGTACTCTGCCCATTACAAATGGTGCTTGTGCCCGAAATCGAAGCAGATGGAGCAGGATTTACCGTAACAACTTTGGTCGCCGTTGCCGTGCAGTTGTTCGCGTTGGTTACGGTAACCGTATACGTGGTGGTGCTACTTGGACTTACCGTAATGGCCGCCGTTGTTACACCTGTACTCCAGCTGTAACTAGTGCCCCCACTTGCAGTCAAGGTAGTACTCTGACCATTGCAAATGGGCGAGTTGCCTGATATACTCGCTACAGGCAAACCGTTTACAGTAACCGTTTTGGTATCGGTATCTGTGCAACCATTGGCACCTGTTACGGTAACGGTATAGTTGGTACTTGCCGATGGCGTAACCGTAATGGCAGCCGTTGTAGCACCGGTATTCCAGGCATAAGTACCACCTCCGGTTGCTGTTAGGGTCGTACTTTGTCCTGTACATAGGGCTAAGTTGCCAGTAATTGCGCTTGTTGGAGCAGGATTTACTGTTACTACCTTTGAATCTGTATCTGTACAGTTATTTGCTGCTGTTACAGTTACAGTATAGGTTGTGGTAGTATTTGGACTTACCGTAATGGCGGCAGTTGTGGCACCATTACTCCATAAATATGTACCTCCTCCGCTTGCAGTAAGTGTAGTACTTATACCTGCACAAATCGTAGTAGTACCCGTAATGCTGGCAGTCGGAGCACCCGGTTGACCCACCGTAGCGGTTCCTGTCGCCGTACATCCTTCCCCATTGGTAATGGTCAGGTTGTAGGTGCCCGCAGTAAGTCCCGTAATGCTAAAGGGCTCGCTCGTGATACCTGAGCCATTGCCAGATCCGCCGCCCGTCTTAGTCCAATTGTAACTAAAGTTTGGAATGATCTCTTTGGTAATATTGACCGTTATTTTACCATTCGTTCCACCACAGGTCGAAACAGAGGTGGTCGTAGTGGTAAAGGTCATGGCGATTGGCTGTTTCAAATATACCGTCGAAGTGGCTGTGCAACCAATGCCATTGGTAATTGTAACATTATAAGTGCCTGCTGCAAGGCCGGTAATATTAAATGGCTCGGTGGTAATGCCACTGCCCGAACCTGACCCGCCTGCTGCTGAGGTCCAGTTAAAACTGTAATTTGGAAACATGACCGACTCAATATCAATATTGATTTTACCGTCTGTACCATTCGCACAAGTCGGATCGGTGGGGGTTCCTTTAAATTTCATCGAACCCTGTACCTCCTTCTTAACTACATTTGAGATGCCCGCATAACTAGAACACCCTGCACGACGTGCAAGGCGGACATAATAGGTAGAAGCAGAAATACTTGGCGGATCATAGGTAGCAGAAGTAGCACCCGATATGGTTGTCCAACTACCACCGGGAGGCGGAGTGAACGAGGAAGAAGATTGCCATATATACTCCAGGGTACCCGAGCCGCCCGAAGCGCCAGTAGTACTGGTAATTAAAGCGGGATTGTAACCGCCGCATTTATTTTCGTTACTACCGATCGTACCACCACTGGTAACGTTGTCGCAAGTAACACTGCAACCAGAAGCATTTCCTGCGAATTCAGCAATATGCACTTCACCCGCACATTGGGTAAAACTTACACCTACAATCTGACCCTCCACATTGCTGCTGCTTGTTTTGAGGATATGTGCATTGGGTGCCAAAATGGAACCTTCCACCATTGCACCAGAAGGTATGTTCAAGTTCGTGCAATTGTAAAAATTCCAGATGATATATTTTGCCTCGGTTCGGCCAATACCTGCCATATTTGGTACATCCCAGTTGAAAGTGCCCGCTGCATCAACATTGATCACCAACGTTTTTGCCGCACTTGGTAAGGTGTTGAACGTTATTCCAGACCAGCCGTTCAAAGCAGTGCCTGTAATGTTCCAAACGTTTAAGCCAGCGTTCAAACTGATGGTCGGATTACCACCAGAAAATGTCGGGGTAACCGTGTTGGCACAACCCGAAAGAGAGGTGCTACTACCACGCATGCTTGTCATAGCCGTAGAAAATGCCACTAAACCAGTACCGGTTATGGTATTGATCGGTTGATTTGTAGCATTTACCTGTATTTTTGGCGTACCATTTTGGATGTTAATGTTACTACCATTTAAAGTGGCTGTACCACCACCCAGGCTGCCAAATTTCACGTAATGGTCGGATAACGTCCCATTTACCTGAAACAACCCGGACGTATAAATAATACTGCCGTGCACCACCATGGCATACTTAGTACTTCCAATGAGTACATAAGGATTACCCGTGCCCGCATTGGTTGCAGTGTATTGACCAGTTCCAGCTATTTCGAAACTCCCTCCTGCTGCAATTGCCCCCTCCACATCACCGCCAGTAATATTGACGTTTTGTTCAGTAAATATGTTGAAATCAAGTGCCGGAGAAAACGGATTCTGAGCAGTTGATTCCAAAAAAGGAAACAAACCCAATAAAAGAACTGTTGCCAAACGAATAATACCAAGCGGTTTTACATTGTTTGAAACGGACCGGAATGTAGAGCAATGCATCATGATAGTGTTTTAAAAATATTAATTGGGCAATATTTTAAAAATATGACAAGCTGCTAAGGGCTTCTCCACCAGCACTTTACATGCAAGGAAAAACCAAACAGTTATTCATCAACAAAAGCATGACTTTAGAAAACCCAACAAGCATGAAGCCTATCTGTGATCAACACAAATAAGTAAAATACACGTAAAGTTTTAAACGATGACGTATCGAAAGAAAATGATGGGACAGACTTACGCCTGAATCCAAAGCCAGAAAAGAAGCTGTTAAATGGAAATGATTAAGTAGGTGCAGAAGCGGGCACACAAAAGATGATGCAGTGACTGGCACTGATGAGGGGTAGATTAATAAGCGTAGAAGCGACGCAAAATGATAGTGCCGTTTAGGAGAACTAAACGAATCATGAAAAGATTACATATACACTATACAGGGAGAATCCAAATCGTTAGGAGAAAAACGATTATCGAGAAGCGAAATGATTGATGTTACTGTGTGTAGATTGTCTTCCACCACAAATGTAGGAATATAACTGTTTATGTAGTTAAAGGCATAAATAAAAAATGATTAAACCCGACATATTAAAATAAAAATAAAATAATAATAAATTGAAAATAAATAATTTACGATACTGAATTATCATTATTCGATAATCATTAACATGTAAAATGTTTTACACTTCTTTTTATCATGTACATACAAGCGTTTTATCCAATATATCTGGCTACATAAAAAGGAGTTAAACCCGACAGAAAACACACCGAAGTGTATTAAAGCGTACTCAATACCATTTCCCACAAATCTTCATATGGAATCAATTCTACCTCATGCGACTGGTTGGCAAAGTTGAGCGGAACAGCCTTTAGTAACTTTACAAACCTGTCCGCATGCCGTTTCGTCGCAACTTTGTGGAAACCCGCGTCTGGGATGACAAGCAACATCTTTATAAAACAGTTGCTCCGGTATGTATCATCCTTAACCAAATAACGCGTGCTGTAGCGCGCAATCGCATCCATGCGATCTATAGTCTCTGTCTCTTTTCGCTGATGAATCAAATAGACAATCTGAAAAATTAAGATCGGAATATTTAAACCTCGGCGATCCCTCGAAAACAACGGCGTCTCATTAGCAAAACGCGCAATTCTAAACCTACTCAGCACAGACTCCTCCCCCCCAACATCGATCAACCCCAGCTCTTTTAAATAATATTGATACGCCTCTATGATCTTCCAATATTGGCGTGTGCTCTCCGGCAAGGAACTATACTTTCGATGCAATAACACACTTTTTAGTACAACATACGCTTCCTGATAAGCCTTGGTATGAAAAGCCAAAATAATGAGCAATTCCTGATATTTAAACCAGTTAAACGTCCCATCTTCTAATAACTTTATCCCCTTCCCTGCAATTTCTTTACCATGCTCATAATCCCGCAACTGCACACAACAAACCATCGCCTGATAATAAAACGCCTGTAAGGGCACATTGGCTACATAAGACCGTTTTTCAAAAAACGCAATCGCCCGTGCACACACCCCAACGGTTTGCTCATAATTATTTACACTCGAATAGATCAATACCTCAATTAACCGCCCACACAAATGCATTTTATAGGTATCAAACTGATTCAGATCAGGCTCAATCTTCCTAAAACACAACATTGCCTGTTCGTGTACTTCCTTTTTCGCTGATTTATTGTTCACAAAACGAACGATCAAATCAGTATATAACTCTTCTGCCAAATTCTCCGCACGTACCACTGAATCTAAATGATGCGCCAAAATACCATACTGCTCGTACTTCTTTAAATCCCCCAAAACAGATCCATATTGCAAACGCAGCGTACGCGCAATATCCAATGCAATATCCGAGAAATCGTATCGACGAGACAATTGTAACAAATCCGAAGCAATGTCTAAAGTGCTTGCACGGGCGTTTTTACCCACCAATATTTTCATCGCTGCCCAACTACGATGGCACTCAAAATAGGCTTTCTGACGTAATTGATAATGAGGAAGGTTTAATTCTACTATAAACAACATCCGATTCAAGTATTTCTTAAGCAGCTGCTTTACCCTTGGATAACTTTCCGCTGGATATTTTTCTTTCAACTGTGCGCTAGCCTGCTCATCGGTTTTAACCACCCCTACATTAATTAACTCATATAAATAACATGTGGGCGCATCCGGAAATCCCGGTGCGCCCGCAGCTTTTAATCGCTTATTGGATACGATATCTACGAGTTCCAGCAAATTCTGCATGGCCCAAAGATAAACATACTATCCACTAAACGAAACTGTAACAAATAATTAAACGCCGCTGATATCAATAATGATAACGTCGCGTCCGCTGTCGGAACTGCCTAATGATTCGATGCCTAAAGCAAAAAACAGGTAAATGTCAAGCAATGTTGAGAATGTGTTATTCATGAAGCGAATTTAAGTTGATTATATACCAAGTTGCCTTCGCAAAGGCGGGTGCCAACGAACGTACCAGTCTACGTAAAGGACGATCCTTTACGTGACTTTGTGGCGCTTGCGATCGCCACCGAAACATTCATAGTGTAGTTGAAATCTGGAAAATTAAGAGCCGAAACTCCTGAAACGCAGGTTCATGAACGTTGCACGTGGAAGCCTCCAGACAACTGTTTCAATTGTGCTTTGTTAATATTTGATGCTACTAAACATCAAAGTCATGCTCCGTTGTTTCATGCTTGTTGCTTCTAGTATATACAAAATCAGGCCAAGTTTTTGGCACAAAAAAGACCTGTGCCAAATTCATATCACATAAAAAAAACAAGCATTTGGAATTAGTTTATCCTGAATTTTAATGTTTATCAACCCATTACAAGCCATACTTACGATTGGAAAATACCCTCCGAATTATTAATAATAAAACAATTATAAATTAAAATCACTAACCATAAATAGTACAAAAATACTATTGCATGTGCGTAGAATAAATACTAAGGAGCGTCCCGACAAAGGATAATGCCAGCACGAAAACACCCGAAAATTATTTTGGAAATGCTAAATTTTGCAAAACACCCGACAGTTCAAACTATGCAAGACGCTAGTTCCCCACGGTTTTTACAACTTTCTTCACAACCGTTTTTTCGCCAGATTTGAATTGAACGAAGTAAACACCCGGTGAAAGGTTGGGCATCTCTAAACGGTAAAAACCCGCATTCAGATTTTTTAATGGCAATAAGATGCCTACAATACGCCCGGTCTCATCCGTCACATCAATGGCCACGGCTGAAGCTTTCGCCAAATCAAGGTCAATGGTCGCCTTGGTAACATACGGGTTAGGATAAATCTTTACGTCAAAAACTATATCGGTCAAACCTGTTCCCGCACGCAACAACTCTTCACTTCGCTTCGGTGATTTAGTAACCCAGTTGGAATCGCCACTGTTGGATGCCGCTATGCCAACCACGCGCTTCGGTTGAGCGATCCAACGTATCGTGTTTGCTAAAAAATGCGAACTCTCTATTTCATCATAATAATACTCTAACCCCAAATAAGCCACTTTACCCGCCGCTAAACATTTATACCCCATCACCGGATACCCACGCACATCCGCAATGGTTACAAAGCCCGGATCAGAAATGTCCAACGGATAGGCATAGTTCTTTAATGCCTTTTCACCAGAAAAACCAGCCAAAACTGGATGATCCGCAACCACTGAATGGATCATCGGCTCAGCACAGAAATACCCAAAATCCAAATCAAACAAACCCAATTGTTGTAAAATTGAAAATTCATGGGTTCCTGTCAGGATAATTCCCCCACCATTTTTTACATACTGCGTCAATATTTTACTGTACGCCTTCAAAATTTCGGCATTGCCGCCTGAAGGATAAGCAATCACAACAACCTCATTGCCTGTAAGTGCCTGTTGCAAATCTTCCGCAGAACCATCCCAAAAATCGGAAACCACACAAGAAGGCAAACGATGCTGTATAATACGGTGTACCTTGTTTGCATATGCACTGTCATACGCCGTATAATTCATCATCAATACGTGCAATTGCGCACTTGTATCCACCTCAACAATGGACTCTGAAAATAGCCCCATTGGCACACTCCGATCATTCGAGTGAAAAAAATGCGATTCTGTTGTGTTAACAGAAAACGGACGCTCGCCAAACTTTGGCTTTTCTGCCCGAAAGGCCGAAAGACCCACTAGGCCCGTCACCAATGCAAAAATGAAAGCAGCGCGAAGCATGTAGTATTTTTTATACGATAACAATGTTTAACCCAATAACGCAAAAGCACATTTGCTTGGTATGCAGCATTTCAGATGCTTTTTTAAAGTCGGCAAAGATACGCCTTTTGTGCCAGCATCCAAAACCAACCTTTGCCTTATTATAATCACCCTTCACTCAAAAAATAAGCGTCTTGCCGGAAATTACCTCCAACAAGACGCCTAACCATCATTACGCGTTCTAGCCAATATTACTTGGTTGCAACCAAGGTTACTTGAAGATCGAACTCATCGTAAATGGTCTTATCGCCCAAGCCATCAAAAAAGGAACCTGAACCATACTTAACATTGAACTCAGAACGGTCAACTATGATTTTACCAGTTGCCGTAACTTTATTTCCGCTTTCAGTCACCGCAGCAAGAAATTTTACTTCTTTGGTCGTTTCTTTAATCGTCAGGTTACCGATAATTTTGTAGTTACCTTTGCTATCCTGTGGAATGGCACGGGTGATTGCGAATTTAGCCGTTGGGAATTTCGCTGTACCAAAAAAATCTTCGCTCGTCAAGTGACCAACTAATTTCGTAGCATACTCACCTTCCATATCGGTGTTCTTAATGGTCGTCATGTCGATGTCAAATGAACCACCGCTCAATTTGCCATCTGTAAATAGCATGGTACCATTTTTCACTTTCACTGTGCCCGTGTGTTGTCCGGTAACTTTGTAACCGGTCCAAACAACAACGCTTGCATTGGTGTCAACGTTGTAATTTACCGGAGCGATTGCTGCCATCGCAAGAATAGCCAACAATGGGAGAAAAAGAAATTTTTTCATTGTTTTAATTTTAATGTGTTTTAAGAACTTTTTGCACTGCAAAGATACACATTTTTGATGTCATAAAAACAAGTGTCGTAACACTAAATTAACATTTTAAACACCCAAACCGAAAAAACAGCCCCTCAACCAGGCATTTGAAGCACTCAAATCGAACATATCATGCTCCGTAAAGAATTTTTAAACTTTTTACAGGAATTACTTTAATTCTCTATCAAATAGATTTACCTTTACGCCTCTAAATTTTGGAAGTACCATAAACATAATATTACAATGAAAGAATTGGAAGCAATTCAGTTTGTACAGGACCAACTGCTGACAAAGCCGGCGTTTCCTAGTTTCAAAACGGGCGATACCATCATCGTGACCTATAAAATTGTAGAGGGTGACAAAACCCGTGAACAGGATTATCGTGGCGACGTGATTCAAATCAAAGGCCATGCAATGACCCGCACTTTCACCGTTCGCAAAATTTCCCATGGCGTTGGTGTTGAGCGTATCTTCGCCTTCTCTAACCCAAATATTGCTGCCATTCAGGTAATCAAGCGTGGTCGCGTACGTCGTGCACGTCTGTACTACCTCCGTGGATTGGTTGGTAAAAAAGCACGTATCAAGGAATTGAAATATACCAGCAACGATAATTGATTTTTTCGCTGTGCAAATTTGCAAAAGCGGCACTCGGTTAATTCCGAGCGCCGCTTTTTTATTAGACTTGTTGCACCTTATTATGATTCTAACATAAAGGGATACCGATAGTCGGTGGGCGATACCAAGGTTTCCTTGATCGTACGCGGCGACAACCACCGGTACATATTCAATATCGAACCCGCCTTGTCATTTGTGCCAGAAGCGCGGCCACCACCAAATGGCTGCTGCCCAACCACTGCCCCTGTTGGCTTGTCATTGACGTAATAATTGCCCGCCGCATGACGCAACTTGCTGTTCGCCAGTGCCAACGCATGCCGATCCTTTGCAAAAATTGCCCCGGTTAATGCATAGGGAGAAGTGCTGTTTACTAAATCGAGGGTCGATTCAAATTCCGCATCCGGGTAAACATAAATACTGAGTACCGGACCAAAAATCTCCTCACACATGGTCACATAACTCGGATCGGACACCAATAATACCGTTGGTTCGATAAAGTACCCCTCCGTTTTATCAAAATTACCACCCGCAATCACCTCAACGCTATCCGATTGTTTGGCAGCAGTAAGATAAGCGGCAATCTTGTCAAAAGACCGCTCGTCAATAACCGCATTGATAAAATGGCTAAAATCCTCAACGGTGCCCATTTTCATGTCGGCTAAATCCGCCAGCATACTTGTTTTCACCGCAGGCCACAAACTTTCAGGCACGTACGCACGCGAGGCTGCCGAACACTTCTGACCTTGGTACTCAAAAGAACCGCGCACCAAACCAACCGCAACCGCTTGCGCATCGGCAGAAGCATGCACCATTACAAAGTCTTTACCACCCGTTTCTCCCACAATACGCGGATAGGTTCGATATAAGGGCAGATTTTCTCCAATCGTTTTCCATAAACGTTGAAAAACACCCGTACTTCCTGTGAAATGCAAACCCGCAAAATCTGGATGCTTAAGGACGATCTCACCAACAATCGGACCACCTACATAAACCAAATTAATAACGCCCGCTGGCAAACCCGCTTCCTGCAAAATTTCCATGATGACCGCTGCCGAATAAATTTGAGTTTCAGCAGGCTTCCATACCACTACATTGCCCAACATCGCAGGCGCTGAAGGCAAATTACCCGCAATCGCAGTAAAATTGAAGGGCGTCAACGCAAATACAAACCCCTCCAGCGGACGCCAATCGGTCCGATTCCAGGTGTTTTTTGTGCTCAAAGGCTGCACTTTGTATATCTCTTCCATAAAATACACATTGTAACGCCAAAAATCAGCCAATTCACAAATACAGTCTATCTCAGCCTGATATGCATTTTTGCTTTGGCATAGCATGGTCGCAGCAGCCATTTTTGCTCGATACGGACCGGTTAACAGATCGGCTGCACGTAAAAAAATAGCGGCACGCTCCTGCCAAGGCATGGCTTCCCAACTAGGTTTTGCAGCCAACGCAGCATCAATGGCGGCGGTAACATGGTTTGCATTCCCCTTTGAATAATGGCCCAGGTGCTGCTTTAACGCATGCGGCGGATGTATGGCAACTTTTGCGTCGGTAAATACCTCAGCGCCATCAATGTACATCGGGATATCGCAGGAATTGCTGTGGGCAGCTGCTAAGGCCGCTTTTAAGGCCGCTTTTTCCGCAGAACCCGGCGCGTAATTGAGCACCGGTTCATTCACTGGCCGTGGAACGGTGAATATTGCATCAGTCATCTTGAAATGGTTTTATAAATTTGGATAGGTAATCTTGCATGCAGCAATGAAATATTACTGCAATTCAATTTTTATCTCGGTGGGTATAAAAGGAGTTGCATCCGCTCCCCCTACGATGATTTCCCGCACAATCGTACTGCTTATATGCGAAAACTCAGGCTGCGCAATCAAAAATACAGTTTCAATCCCGCCACCAACAATATGGTTTAACTGCGAAATGGTCTTTTCATAATCAAAATCAGAGGCGTTTCGAAGGCCCCGCAACAAGTACCGAGCCCCAATCCGCTGACAGTAATGGGCCGTCAAGTTTTGAAACTGATCCACCCCAACCGTAGGATAACTCTCAAATACAAGCCGCAACCAAGATAAGCGCTGCTCCAGTGGAAACAGGTACTTTTTTGTGGAATTCACGCCAACCGCAATGATGATTTTATCAAAAAGCGGCAATGCCCGCCGAACCAAATCAACATGGCCAATGGTAATCGGATCAAAAGACCCTGGGAAAACAGCAATTTTCATAGATTGAGCTTAAGATCGGGCGAAGTTCTGAATTTTACACCACGACGCCAAAACACAGCGCCCTAATTTACAAGCGCGTTAAAATGATCACATTTTTTTTGCACCTCAAACGAATTAATCATTTTATCTTCTAAATTTGCGCATCGATTTCATCAGTAACCATACCAGGGCCGAAGCCGAAAAGCCCTAATCGAGTAGGCACCAAATTTTAATTATTAACTGCATGAAACAACTCATCCTTTCGTTTGTATGCCTCCTGTTCGTAGCAACAATGGCAAATGCTGAAATCGCAGCATTGAACACCCCGCTGTCTGAATGCAACACCGCTTCTGACATCAAGGCTATTGACCCACAGTTGGTTAAACTTGGAATGGACAAATTCCTCGAAATCACTCCAGCTGAGTACAAGAAAATCACTGGCAAACGCCTTGGTTTGAAAAACTCTTTGGCGCTGAAAGCAGCTCAGGTTAAAGTTAAGCACGAAATGAAAAACGCTACCATCTCTCCAGTTGGAACAGATGGCGACGGTATCACTAAAGGTGTTTACATCCTTATGGCTATTTTAGGCTTGGCTTGGATCGCTATGGGTTTGAAATCAGACTGGTCGGGTAATGACTGGATCGTTAACCTGATTCTGACCTTTCTGTGCTGGTTGCCTGGTGTCATCCACGCACTTGTTAAAATGAAAGACTACTACAAGTAATTTTTTGTAAGTCACCGCATTGGCGCGACGTATCGTTGCGCCAATGCATTTTTAAAATGCTACAATGAAAACCGGAAAGTTATTCGATTATGCATACTTGGTGTTTTTGATCCTAACACCGGTTATTGTATTGATTTTACCTGCGGACTATTTCGATTATGGGCCAGCAATATGCCCTTCCAAGCGCTTTTTTGACATCGAATGCTACGGATGCGGAATGACTAGAGCGGTGATGCATCTAGTACACCTCGACTTCGACAGCGCTATTTATTTTAACAAAGCTAGTTTATTGCTCGCACCTGTGCTGGGTGCCCTTTGGGTGTTTTGGATCAAAAATGCCACCATCAAAGTATTGGAAAAGCCAACTCCTACACCAATTGATCTTCATTAAAATTTTCCAGTCTATGAAACACTTGATCATACTGGCATTCCTTGGAATGTTCTTTACACCTACGTTTGCGGATACCGCAGCAAAATATTCCAGTGCACAACTTACCTTAAAAGTAAAAGCATCTGGACTCCCTGCTCAAATAGGACAAATGTCTATTGAGCAATTTATGGCCTTAACGCCAACCCAGGTAAAAAATATGACTAGGGAGCGCATGCGCTTTAAGGACATTGTTGCGCTTAAAAGCATTCAAAAAGCAGTAAAAAAAGAAATCGCGCAGGAAGGAAATGCCGCAGGAGGCAAAAGCCAACTGCTTGCTCTATTACTGGTTTTTTTCGTGGGTATTTTAGGAATTCACCGGTTCTACCTTGGATATCCTTTAATTGGATTCCTTCAACTCATTACACTTGGTTTTTGTGGTATCTGAACACTCATTGATTTCTTCCGAATCGTTTTTGGTGATTTAAAACCAAGTCGCGGCAGAGAATATGACCCTGCATTCTAAATCTCTAAAAATTTGGCGCTACATGCGCATCCTGTTTTGGATCATCGTGCCGGTAATACTCCTCGTATTACCGGCCGATTTTTTTGACCAAGGCCAATCAATTTGCCTTTCTGTCCTATTATTTAAGCAGGAGTGCTATGCTTGTGGACTAACCCGGGCGCTGATGCACCTCATCCACTTCGAGTTTGCCGAAGCGTACTATTTTAATATACTTGCATTTATCGCCTTTCCATTACTCGCCTACCAATGGTTTGTATGGTTTTGGCAGGACTGGAAAAATTTACAACTTATTCGGACTTCCTAGTCCTGTTTCCGGTTGCGCCACCACCAAATTGCAATGCCCCCTACAATCAAATAAGGAAGAGAAAGCATATATAAAATACCGGCATTCAACCCAATTGGATCGCCACCACCTGCTTTCAAATTTGACTCTGAAGACGCTTTACACATCGCACATTGTGCAAAAAGGGGATCCGAAAAAGCAGCGATCATCAACAAAATCGCTACAAGCACAGAAATTTTAATGAATTGACTGTTCTGCATGGTTTATCAATTTTAAAGTGAGCATTGCCTGCCTATTTATAATAAGGCATCAACATCAGGTAGCATATTGGACCTGTCACGGCAACATAAAGCCAAACCGGGAAAACCCAACGCGCCATTTTGCGGTGGCGCTCAAATTGATTGGTATAGGCACGAATGAAGGTAAGCAGGATAAAAGGTAGAGACGTTGCCGCTAAAAAAATATGCGTCAACAACAGGAAAAAATAAACCATCCGTAGTGGTCCTTCGCCCCCATAGCGCGTTTCAGGCGTCGTAAAATGATAGAGCACATACGATAATAAAAACAAGCCCGAGGTTACCAAGGCCGCGTAAATAGCCTTTCGGTGGTTTTCAATTTGCTTTTTTTTGATAAAATAAAGCGCTACAAGCAAAATAACAGCTGTAATAGCATTCAAACTCGCATGAAATGGCGGCAGAAAACTAAAATCTACGCCCAAATCTATCTTAAAGCGGCGCATTGCAACCACCAGTAAGAGCACCGCTGCAGATACGATATATGCAACCGTGTTTAATTTCTTTTCTAACTGAACATCAGCCATATTATACCCAGATTTAAATGGATTTGAAGGATCGATGGACGAAAAAAATTGATTTTCAATTGATTATAAGCCATCTGTTTTCATAACCACTTTGCGTTGACTATAAAACCAAAAAAGTGAAATCATTGAATGAAAGATGCATTACTGTTTAGGCAACAACATAGCAATGTGTTCTACCATGCGGCCAATCTCATGATCATCCTCTGCATTATAAAACCGCCGTATGGTACCAGAAGTATCACACAAAGCAAAATATTCTTTTACCGCAGGCGTACCCGAAGCAAGGCTATAAGATTCATAACCGTTCTCGAGTATCGTGCGCCAAGACCCCAGTCCTCCTGTCCAAACCCAGGTAGCAAAATCCGAGCTTGGACGTGTCTGCGCATAGGTTTTAAACTCAGCAGTTCCCCCACCCTCTTTAATCATGCACAACGTAAAACCGTAGTTCTTGCCGAATTGATTGAACAGGTTTTCTCCGGTATCCAAAATCTTCTGGTTAACTGGCGATATATCAGGATTTTCTCCAAATATGTGCAATACAACCACCTTTTCCTTTAATTGATCGCGCTTTTCGCCATCCGGAAAAATGATAAATGCAGGGCGGATCTTGCCATAGGTACCCAACTCCGCATAAGCTTTTTTATGCCAGGTTAGCCCAGAACTCAAATAATACCAAGACATGCCCGGTAATGCAACGAAGATCAAAAATATCGCAGCGAAAATGATCAATTTCCGCTTAGTAGTTACTTTTTCTTTTTCCTGAATCATAGTTCAAATCGTGTTACAAAAACAAAAAAGGCGAGGTTTAGTTGCCTCGCCTTACTATATTTTAGCCTGAAAAGGTTTCAAAACTTTCGGTTGAAAACCAGGTTGAGGTCAACCAATTAACCCAGTTTTACCTGCTTTTCCGTACCCGGAATAATGTAATAACCTTGAGTGTTGCCACCTGAAGCAGGCTTTACCGTTTCTTCATTGCGCTGACGGATACCTTCCCGGCTACGGCCCCAGTAGCTGCCTTCACTGAAAAAGGCGATAATCGCCCAAACCAGCAACAAAACAGGCAACATTACACTCATAACCAAGCCCCGAACCTCATAAGCCATGTGCATGAAGAAAAAGATGATGAAATAGGCTTTATAAATTGAGAACCCAATCATGAGCAACATATAAACGTAATGCCCAAAACCATGAGAAAAGTTGACACCATGAATAAGGTGACCTTTCGCCAGGAGCGCTACAACTACTTCTACAATTGTGATCGCACCCAACAACATCAAGCCCCGGAAAACGAGTGCTTTTGCTTCTTCGTATGTTTGATGTTCAGCCATTATTTTGAATCAATAGGTTAGTTAAAAGAAAAATTGAAGTCAAGGTGTTTCAACCAGTTTGCTTACAACAGGTAAAAAACAAGGAATACAAATACCCAAACCAAATCCACAAAGTGCCAGTACAAACCAATCTTCTCTACCATCTCATAACCGTTTTTGCGGGAAGCGTACAAACCACTACCTGCATTAATCATAATGATGGCAAGAAACAATACACCCGAAAATACGTGGAAACCATGGAAACCCGTGATGAAGAAAAATAAAGCACCAAAAGCTTTTGGACCAAAAGCTGCTTCCTTTACCTGCCCTGCATAAGCACCCGTGGTGTATTTAATTTTTAAGTTTTCGTGGGATGTCATGCCTTCACCACGTTGTGCTGGATCATGGTACACCAAACCACTTGGCTTACCATCATGCATATGGATTAAATAGCTTTGATCCTTGAAAAATGTTTTTTGCGTACCATCTGCGTTTTTCGCTTCTGAGCCATCCAAATTTAAATAAACACCATCTGCTTTATGTCGACCAAACGGGTTTTGCGTAACCGTTACGTTCTCTTTAACAATCAAAGTAGTCCATTCATAAGCTTGGCTTCCAAGGAAAGTCGCACCACCAAGCACGGTCAAAAACATCCAAAATACAACACCACGCTGATTTTCACGGTGGCCTTCCTGTACCGCACGTACCATTGTAACCGAACTAAAGATCAGAACAAACGTCATAAACGTTACGAAAATAAGCGGCCAATGTGCATCAACAAAAGGGAAAGAAGCAAATACGAAATCCGGCTCAGGCCAGGTAGGCATACTAAAACGAAGTGCTCCGTAAGCAATCAAGAAGCCCGCAAAAGTAAAGGCGTCTGATACCAAAAAGTACCACATCATAATTTTACCATAACTCGCACCAAAGGGCGATACCGCACCTTCCCAGAGTTGGGATTCGTCAACATGTTCGTGCGTGTCGTGCGCGTGGTCAACAGAAGTTTCTGCCATAACGTTCAATCAATTATGTAATAGAGTTCTTAGTTTCAGTTTCGGTTTATCAGGACTGTATGGTGAAAAAGAAAATCAAATACACCCAAAGCACATCCACAAAATGCCAATATTGTACAACCAATTCAAATCGTTGTTGCCTTCTTATCGTAGCCTTAAAGGGCAAATAATAGGCATGCACCAACGCAACCGTCAACCCTAACATGCCCCCTAATACGTGGGCCGCATGTAATCCAGATATCACATAAATGAATGAACTGGACGGATTAATGGTAAAGGTAGCACCAATTGCATTCAGTGCCTCCCAACCCATGTACTGCAAAATCACAAATGCCAATCCAAGCACAAATGTAGCAATCAACAGGCCCTTGTATTGTTGCTCTTTACCTTGTTTAAAAGCACGGTAAGACAACTGAATAGTCACACTGCTCAACAAAATTACTACCGTATTGATGAAAAACAAATCCGGTAATTTAAATTCAAACCAGTTTCCAGCAGCACGACGCACAACATAAGCGCTCGTCAAAGAGCCAAACATCATAATCATTGCAGCAATAGCAACCCACAAAGCAAATTTTTGAGAGTTGATGTTACTTCTACTGTATTGAGGCGTAATTGCAGCCATTTGTTTTAATTTTAAAACAGTTTATCCAACAACAAAACAATCAACGACAAGGGCAGATGCGCAAAAGAAAAGAACATTTGTGCCCTGGCTGCTTTTACGGAACAAGTTTTATACAAATTCCAGCACTTCAGCGCCCAATAAACATTCAAAACCACTAAGGCAATCATTGCCACTAAACTGATATAACCCATGGCAAAAGCCAGGCCTGTATTCGCAATCAATAAAAGACAAAATCCAAAAGACAATAAGCCCGTAGTTTTATCCTTTTCTGCGGCCCCGGTAGGCAACAAATAAAAACCCGCCTTCCGGTAATCTTCATCCGCTAACCAGGCAACTGCCCAAAAGTGCGGAAATTGCCAAAGGAACTGAAGCGAGAACAACATCATCGCAGTAGATGAAATACTGCCTTCATAAGCCACACTCCCAATAATCAGCGGTAAGGCACCAGGTACCGCACCCACCAAAACAGCCAACGGACTTGAACGTTTTAATGGCGTGTACACAAAGGCGTAACTAATCAACGATAAAGTTCCCAAAAAGCCTGTCAACGGGTTGAAAACAGAAAGCAAGGAAATCCCAATCAATGCCATCAAACCGGCTAACAAAACAGCCTTC
Source organism: Saprospiraceae bacterium (assembly GCA_040397785.1). Classification (GTDB taxonomy): domain Bacteria; phylum Bacteroidota; class Bacteroidia; order Chitinophagales; family Saprospiraceae; genus M3007. The sequence continues at coordinate 18,642 of JBBAVI010000028.1, forward strand.
GAAATACTCATCCTTCCTGCTGCTACCGGGCGGTTGGCTGTACGAGGCATCAACACATCATAGTCGCGCTCCAAAACCTGATTCAACGCATTCGCTGCACTGGTCACAAAAAAACCACCCAATGCAAGTATCAACGTCGCCAAGAATGTAATTTTACCTTCCGCTACGATCGCATACGACATTACTGCCGAAAAAACCACCGTCAGATTCAACCTGAATTTTACCAACAAACTAAAGTCGGTAATAGACTGACTTAATTCTCCCCAAACCGCCGCTTGCTTTGCCTGATTACGCTCCATTTTTTCAATTAACTTTTATCACTGTAATCATTTGCCGGAAACAACTATGTTGTTGTATTCCGGCAAATGAATTGATTACTTTAGTGGTTTCCGTGATCGTGCTCGTTTTCACCCAACGGAACATACTGTGGAATAAACTCCTTACCATCTTTTCCATAGTCATATGCCCAACGTTGTACAGTAGGGATATTACCAGGCCAGTTGCCGTGACCAGTTTCGATTGGTGTCGTCCATTCCAAAGTATTCGCACCCCATGGATTTTTAGATGTCATTTTACGACCGCTAAAAATGGAGTAGAAAAAGTTGATGATGAACAATATTTGAAGGAAAAATACCACAATCGCAGCAACCGTGATAAATTTATTCAGGTCCGTAAAGTGACGGAATGCATCAAAAGAAGCCCCTGCATCATAGTAACGACGTGGAACACCCGCCATACCGGTGTAGTGCATCGGCCAGAAAATAGCATACGCACCGATCAAGGTACCCCAAAAGTGCACCTTACCCAAGGTTTCATTCATGAAACGACCAAACATTTTTGGGAACCAATGGTAAATACCCGCAAACATCCCAAAGAAGGCTGCAATACCCATTACAATGTGGAAGTGGGCAACAATAAAGTAAGTATCGTGCAACTGAATATCAATCGCCGAGTTACCCAGGAAGATACCCGTCAAACCACCAGAAATAAACATTGAAACAAACCCGATTGAAAACAAACTCGCCGAATTGAAGCGGAAGTTGGATCCGTATATCGTAGTAATCCAGTTGAACACTTTTACCGCCGATGGAACCGCGATAATCAACGTAAAGATTACAAAAAAGTTACTAATAAATGGATTCACACCCGACATAAACATATGGTGCGCCCAAACAATGAACGACAAGAAACCAATCGCCAAAATTGAGAAGACCATCGCGCGGTAACCAAAAATCGGTTTGCGTGCGTGTACTGACATTACCTCCGATACAATACCCATAGCAGGCAAGATGATGATGTATACCTCCGGGTGACCCAAGAACCAGAACAAGTGCTGATACAAAATTGGGCTACCACCGATCCGATCCAAAACTTGACCACCTACTACGATTTCGCTCAGGTAAAAAGAAGTACCCAAACCGCGGTCAAACATCAACAACAACAAGCCAGAAAACAACACAGGGAAAGACAATACACCCAACACGGCTGTTACAAAAAACGCCCACATGGTCAAGGGCATACGCCACATGCTCATACCTTTCGTACGCAAGTTCAATACCGTAGTAATGTAGTTAATGCCCCCCAATAAGGCAGACACTACGAAAAGCGCCATCGAAACAATCCACATAGTCATACCCGCTCCTGAACCATCGGAGGCTTGCGGTAGCGCACTCAATGGCGGATACGCCGTCCAGCCCCCCGAAAATGGTCCAGTACTGAGGAACAAAGACAAAAACATCACCACACCAGCCAGGAAGAACGCCCAATAAGAAAATGCGTTCAACAGCGGTGAAGCCATATCGCGGGCACCCACCTGCAACGGAATCAATAAGTTTGAAAAAGTACCACTCAATCCTGCCGTCAATACAAAGAATACAAGGATGGTACCATGCATGGTAACCAATGAGTAGTAGAATTCAGGATCAAGTTTGCCAATGCCTGCGGCATTTACTTGGATCCATTTACCCAAAAGCGGCTTCAGCCAAACCAAATCAGCTTCTGGAAAGCCCAATTGAAGGCGGAAAATGATTGACATCCCAGCACCAATGAAGGCCCAGAAAATACCTGTGATCAGGAATTGACGCGCGATCATTTTGTGATCCGTGCTGAAGATGTAATGCGTCAAGAAGTTTGATTGAAACTTATCTCCATGAGCATGCTCATGAAAACTGTCATTATACCCAAGTTCTTGGGTAAGCGTTTCTTCCAAAGTTTCGGCGGCAGATATTACGTGAGCCATACCAGTAGATTTTGAACAGTTTTAAAAAAAAATGCGAGGGTTCTATTTGTCTCCGGTACTTAAATATCAGGAGGGATTGGTTGGAATGCCGCCCAGAATGGTGAATTCTGTCCGACGGTTTTTTGCCTGATTCTCAGGCGTATCATTTGGAACGGTTGGTTTTGTATCGCCATAACCATTGGCCTTCAGGCGACTGCCAGAAATACCACGAGTAGTCAGATAGTTTGCCACTGCATTCGCACGTTCCACAGACAAAAGCATGTTTGAAGCGGGTTCGCCAACATTATCGGTATGTCCACCAATTGAAATAGACATTCCAGGATAAGTGGAGAGTGCGGTAACTAGGTTATCCAGTTCGTACTTGCTGTCCTCTGTCAACTTTGAAGACCCTACTTCAAAATTGATGAAACTCAATCGCAAGGTTCTTTCTGTTGCATTCGTAGATTCAAGTGCCTTCTTCACCGATTCATTAAATGTTTTTGAACGAAGCGGTGCCTCAATTGGCAAGGTCATTTTATCCTTATTTGGGTCGTCGGCTTTGCTGCGCACCTGTGTAAGATAGAAAGACTCCTGTTTCTTATACCAGGCATCGTATTCCTCTTGCGTTACAACTTTTAAAACCCGGCGCATAGAATAGTGACCTTTACCACACAGTTCTGCGCATGCCAATTCATAATCAAATTTCTCCCAGCGCTTCGGGCCTGTTGGATCTGCTAGATCAAAAGGCTCATTGTACTCAGGATATTTGCGCAATTCATTGCGATATTCCGTTGTAGTCTTATTTGGTGTAAACACGAACATGGTTGGCAAACCAGGCACTGCATCCATTTTAACCCGGAAATGGGGCAAATAGAAATTGTGCAATACGTCTTTTGCAATGATTCGTACCCGTACTTTTTTACCTACTGGCAAGTAAAGCTCTTGTCCTGGAATAACATCATCCCAGTTCTTGGAATCGGTAAAGTCCTGACCAATTGGATTGCCTGCAGTAGTCAACTTGTAGTCGCGCGTTCCCAGTTTATTGTCCGGACCAGGGTAACGAATACTCCAGTTGAACTGTTGACCAGTGGCTTCTATTTCCATGTAGTCCTCACCTTCTTTCACATCAGACATTACTTCGTTCCAGGCGTTTAGGCCACGTACTACCAACAGGGTCATTACCACCGCCGGAATTGCAGTCCACCAAACCTCCAAACGGTTGTCGTGTGCAAGGAATTTTGCTTTACGACCTTCTTGATAGCGATATTTGTAGGCAAACCAGAACAAAGCAATATGGGTGCCAATAAATACTATCCCGGTAAATACCAAGGTTAGATTGAAAAGTGCATCCAACATTGCGCCATGTTTGGAAGCCGCTGCGTGCGGGCCATAACCAAGCATTACATTTTTGAATTCATACGCAGAGATGATTACTCCACTCAAGAAAACAACAAGAAAAATGAGGGACAATAAGCCATTCCATTTGCTATTGTCGCGCAGAACTTCACGTTCACCTTTTATTTGGGCTGTGAGTTCAGTAACCTTACCAACTTGTACAAGTACAATGGCAATCAGGATAAAACAGAGTAGTATGATAAGCGCAGTCATCGTAAAGTTTTTTACTTTAACCCAAAGGTAAATAGTTTGTTCGGAGCAATGTAAAGACTCTTTTTTGTTTAGAAACGTTCTAATTAAGGATTAGTGATGATTTGCGTCGCCGTGACCATCATCTTCTCCTTCAATAAGTGCTCCTGTATCGTGATGCAAACTTTCCTCCAAGTATGGATCTTTCATTGGCACCAACGATACACGTTGTAGTTGGGCAAAAAAGAAGAACAAAAATAGGCTAAGGAATCCAATAAACACCCCTAATTCTTCTAACCCTGGAATTGTATAGCCCAGTTTAAAACTTTTATCCGGACCATGTTCTGCATGCGCACCTTGTTCAGCATGTTCGCCGTTTGCACCTTCAGTATGCGTTGCATCTGCAGTTGCTGTCATTGTTTTATGCCCTTCAGCAGTAGCATGTCCTGCTTCAGCATGTGCTGCTGATTCAGTAGCATGTCCTGCTTC
>JBBAVI010000028.1:23032-55135 GCA_040397785.1 Saprospiraceae bacterium
CAGTAGCATGTCCTGCTTCAGCATGTGCTGCTGATTCAGTAGCATGTCCTGCTTCTGTATGGGCTGTAGTTTTGGTTGGATTTTCTTCTGTTGCAGGAGCCGCCTCTTTTGGCGCAGTTTCTGACAATGGCGCAACTTCTGCACCAGGCTTTTTGCCTTCGGCCATTTCTTTCGCCTCAAAGGCTGCGATGCGTGCACCTGGCTTGATCATGTAGAAAAAATCCCACCAGTGACCAACAAACACAAACAAGGCAACAAAAAACATCGTACCGAATTTGCGTTTCGTATCATTACGCATCAAAATAAAGAAAGGCAATACAAAATTAATCAACAAGTTACCCCAAAACAAAATTGGGTAATGCTCCATCCGTTCTTTGAAGTAGATGGTTTCTTCTCCGTTGTTGGCATACCAAATCAACATAAATTGGTCAAACCACAAGTATGTCCAAAACACACTGATACCGAAAAGGAATTTACCTACATCGTGTAAGTGGCTACGATTAACATACTCCATATACCCCAAGGATTTGAGGTAAATGATAATCATGGTTGTCAATGAAATGGAGGCCAACCACAAAGAAGCAGTTGCATACCATGCAAACATGGTTGAGTACCAATGCGGGTCAACCGCCATCACAGATTCCCAAAGGAAAAAGGTACTTAAGAAACCGCCAATGGGAAGGAAGGAAGCCGCCCATTTGCGTTGTTTTTTATAATAATCGAAGGATGGTGTTTCCTTCGTATCCTGATCAACTGATGCTTGACGCAATTTGAAAGCCCAATAATACCAAAGCGCCAAAAAGCCTACAACCGATAAGGTATAGAAGGTTGGGTTCAAAAAACTTTTTTTACCCGCTAGGATTTTATCATAAATCGGACTGTTTGGATCTGTAATTCCTGGTGTGTTCCAGTGATACAGGTGGTGGAGATGTCCCCAAACACCAATGGCAAGTATACCCATCAGGATAATACCGACCCACATAAACTGGCTCATTGCTTCCCAAACCCGCTTTATTACGGAATTCCAGCCAGCAAAGGCTGTAATTTGTGCAGCAAGGAAAAACATGGACATAAATGCAATTCCCGTGAAGTATACGGCATTGTGCAAATAATTTGTCCAAAAACGGGTGTGGAACTCATCGTCATTAAGGAATGACAAAAGAAGACATACCACGCCCAACGCCATGCCACCAATGAGCACACGTTTTTGTTTGACTTCAAATACAAATTGCGTATTCAGATTCATATCGCAAGACCGAATTTAGTCCGGTGTTTTTTTGATAGTTGGGATAAGTGGTATCCACTCCCCTGAACTATGAACTTAGTTAATAAGGCTGGCAAATGGGGCTTCGCACAGGTTTATTTTACAGGCGGTGGCGGTGGTGGTGGAGGCGCTTGAACGCGTGCCGGACCCGTTGCGACTCCTTTTGCAGGAACTTCCACGTTACTCAGGGTATTCGCCTTTTCACCGTATTCCAAAGTTTTTGATTTCGCTTGCAAACCGCGGATGTAGTGAATTACCTGCCACCGCTCTTCGTAGGACAATTTATCAGAATATCCGCCCATGACATTTTTACCGTACATGATTGCAAAATAGTAGCGACCATTACCAGCACTGATCATATCATCAGCGATCATATTCTTGGGTTGCGCAGGGTATTTGCTATCTGGACGTGCAACCAACCAACCCTGGCCGTCTCCTTTTTCGCCGTGGCAAATACCACAGTTCACTTCATAAAGTGCTTTTGCCTTATCGAGCCCTTTGGCAGTAATCGGAAATGGATTGCCCACCATTTCCTGTTCGCAAAGCAAACGATCATTTTCATTGTCTGCGTAATAAAAAGGTGCCTGACCATTTACCTGTGCGGCAATTGCATTCGGTGCATTTTTACCACGAACAACATCTAATGCAGCGGCATCTCCGTAATACACAGCAGTATAACCGCGTGGGATCGTTCCGTTTACTTTCGCACGGGGCTGAGAAAGTTGTGCTTTGGTAAAAAGGCTCTTTCCTTCCCAATGGTTCCAGTAATACGCGCTGTAAACATTTCCCTCATATGAAACCGGATGGTACATATCTGGCATATATTCATGCCCTGTTTTGTTAACTCCAGCGGGAGAGCAGAGCGAAAAAAGCCATGCAAACAAGGCAATCCCGAGAATCACGCCAATTGCGTTTTTCATGCTTTTTGAATTTATCTTTGTTAAAATGTGCGTTGCTAAAATCGTTATTTAAACAAAAAAGCAACTTACAAAGTTTTAATGTTCACTTCAGCAGCCTGTGTGGTGCCGAAAAACTGCTTCAATCCGTCTACCGCATTATCAGATGCTGCCGTTACATCAAATGCGATGCAAAATTTATCATCTGTGATTCGATTATCGAGCGATTGCGCTTTAACACCCGGCCACAAACCGCAAATGGTGTAAAAAGTAAGCACCATGCCCCATGCTGCAAACAACACCGTAATTTCGAAAGTGATCGGAATAAAGGCAGGTATAGACCAATAAGGTTTACCACCAAATACAATGGGCCAGTCGCTTGTGAAAATCCAGGTCATGGTCAAAAAGGCAAAAAGGCAGCCAATTGTACCGTAAATAAAACCGAGGTAATGCAACCGGCTTTCCTTCAATCCCAGAATTGGATCCAATCCATGTACCGGAAATGGGGTGTACACGTCCATGATATCCAGGTGTGCTGCATTTGCAGCGCGTATTGCACCTTTCAGATCCTCTTCGTCGTTATAAAGTCCATACAGGACTTGCTTGCTATCAGAAACCATCCTTCTTTATTATGAATGATGAATTGTTAGTAGATTTCGGTGTATTGATTGCTTGAAAAGAAATGAATCCAATCAGGCAGTATTGGCTTATTGGTGTTTTGACTCCTCCACTTTTTCAGCATCACCTGCGTGTTTTTTCGCATTTGGGCCGATGTACTGATCACCTGCAACTTTCAAAATAGCTTTTACCTCTGCAATTGCGATTACTGGAGCAACCCGGGTAAAAATCAGGTAAAGGGTAAAGAACAAACCAATGGTACCCGTGAAGATGCTTATTTCCACCCAGGTTGGGTTATAATAACTCCAAGATGATGGCAAATAGTCACGCGCTAGGGTGGTTGCAATGATTACGAAACGTTCGAACCACATACCAATATTTACCAAGACAGAGAGGAAGAACGTCCACCAAACACTGCGGCGAATACTGCGTGACCAGAACAACTGTGGGCTTACCACGTTGCAGAACATCATACCAAAATAAGCCCACCAGTAAATTCCGAATACACGGTTATAGAAGGCGAACTGTTCGTATACGTAACCTGAATACCAAGCAATAAACAACTCAGTCAAATAAGCAACCCCTACGATCGTACCAGTCAACACAATAACCTTATTCATCGATTCGATGTGGTTGATTGTGATGTATTCTTGCAGACCAAGCACTTTACGCGTCAGCACCATCAGGGTTTGTACCATGGCAAAACCAGAAAAGATCGCACCTGCAACAAAATACGGTGGGAAGATCGTAGTATGCCAACCAGGAATAACTGAGGTCGCGAAGTCAAAAGATACAATAGTGTGTACAGAAAGTACAAGTGGCGTAGAAATACCCGCCAAAATCAGCGAAAGAGATTCCCAACGTTGCCAGTGCTTTGCGCTACCAGTCCAACCAAAAGAGAACGTTTCGTATATTTTGCGGCGGAAACCTGTTGCGCGATCCCGCACCGTTGCAAGGTCAGGAACCAACCCTGTGTACCAGAACAACAAAGAAACAGAGAAGTACGTGGAAATTGCAAATACGTCCCACAACAACGGAGAGTTAAAGTTTGTCCACAGCGGACCCCGTGTATTTGGGAAAGGGAAGATAAAGAAAGCCAGCCATACCCGTCCCATGTGGAAAATTGGAAACTGACCAGCACAAATTACTGCGAATATGGTCATCGCTTCTGCTGCGCGGTTTACACCGGTACGCCAGCGTTGACGGAACAACAACAAGATCGCAGAGATCAGGGTTCCGGCGTGACCGATACCGATCCACCACACGAAGTTGGTGATGTCCCATGCCCAGTTGATCGTACGGTTGGCGCCCCACTCACCAATCCCTTTCCATACTGTCCACACAATGGCGAAAAGATAGAGTCCGAGAAACGCGGAGGCAAGCGCAAAAGCGATTACCCATTCGCGGGAAGGAGCTTTTTCTGTGGGTGCACACAAATCTTCCGTGATATTGTGGTAAGATTTGTTCCCTTCAATCAATATGTGCCGGACCGGCGCTACTGCTTGCGACATATTATTTCAGATATTGAGCGATTGAGAACTTGGTGGCTGGCTAGATACCATAATCAGGGCATATCACCGTACCAATTTCCTAATTGTTATGACAAAAGTTCTTCATTGGTATTGCGCACTTTAGCAGAGTATTTTACCCCTGGGCGTACGTTGATTTCTTCCAAAACCTGAAATGCCAAGGCACCTGCACCATTACGCAGTTGATTTACTTCACTTTCAGGATTGTTCAGGTTACCGAACACGATTGCACCGGTTGGGCAAGCGGTTTGACAAGCACTCCGAACATCGTTATCCATGATTGCGCGTTCTTCTTTTTTAGAAGTCAGTTTACCTTCTTGGATACGTTGGATACAGAAAGAGCATTTTTCGATTACACCACGGGTGCGCACGGTTACGTCTGGATTTAATACCATCCGCACCAAATCATCGGCATAGAATGGTTTATCATCTCCTTCCGCCCAAAATACGCGTTCTTCGTTTGAAGGCCAAGTATCCGCAGTAGTATAATCCAGCCAGTTGAAACGACGTACTTTGTAAGGGCAGTTGTTGGCGCAATAACGGGTGCCAATGCAACGGTTATAAGCCATTTGATTCAACCCTTCCATAGAGTGGTTGGTCGCGTTTACAGGACAAACGTTTTCGCATGGCGCATTATCGCAGTGTTGACACATCATTGGCTGATACACCACACCTGGGTTTTCGAAATCTCCGTAAAAGTAACGGTCAATGCGCAACCAGGTCATTTCGTGGTGGCGTGCTACTTCTTTTTTACCAACAACAGGGACGTTATTTTCGCTAACACAAGCAACCTGACAAGCACCGCAACCAATACAAGCATTCAAATCCACGTACATGCCCCATTTAACCCCGGTTCCGTAGTAATCGGCGTAATCAGGGTAAAGGGATTGTTCGTTCAAGTGCTTCGTTTCTTTATGGAACTCGACCATTTCTTCGGCGAATTTCGGCAATTCGTTCAACGTTGTTTGGAAGATGATCGAACGATCGGTCAATGAACCTTGGAAGCCTTTATAGCCCAATGCTTTTTCATCGACATTAATCACGGCATTTTCTTCTTTGCCCATTGCTTTTACCCCCATCGTGTGGTGGTGCTGAACGCTGGCAAAGTGTTTATCAACGGTGCCTGTTGCTTTAACCTTTACGTCGGCAGCGAAATATTGCAGCATACCACCTTCAAAAGGCAGCCAAGTATTTACATTAACACCATATCCTACACCACAACCGCCTGCTTCGCGACCACCACCCAGGGCAATGCTCACGGTTCCAGGCATTTGGCCGAATGTACGTACTACGGTACAAGTCAATTTTTTACCACTAACTTCCACCTCTACATTGTCGCCATCTTTGAAACCTTTCCAGCCATCAATGTTATTAACACCATCCCATTCGAGTGGAATGCTGAGGTAGTTGCCCCAAACGGTACGATTTACCGGATCAGGCATTTCTTGCAACCAAGGATTGTGGGCATATTGACCACCGCCGATGTTGACCGTTTCATAAAAGGAAATTTCCAGTTCAGTGCCGGAAGGTTTTGTAACCCCGGCAGGATTGAGGCTTACTGCTGCATTGAAGGTAACGGCTGATTCTGCGGCAGGTATTTCAAAAACACCATCATGCAGGCTCATATCCCAAAAGGCAGCGGGTGTGCCGTATTTGGATTGTTTCTCGAACAAATCACCTGCCCAGTTAGATACCAGGTATTGATGATAAGGTTGATCGTCCTGACGGTTCAGATTTTGGCTATCGGCCCATTCGAGCAGGCTTAATTCAGCCTGGCGGGTTTCGAACAGCGGCGCAATCGTAGGCTGGACAAGGCTGTAATGCCCAATTTTTGGTTCAACATCACCCCAAGATTCCAATAAGTGGTGGGTTGGTGCTGCGTAGTTGCATTGCGCTGTTGTTTCGTCGACTGTTGTATTGAAAGAAATACGGGTACCAACTTTTGCAAATGCTTCTTTAAACTTGTCCGCATTTGGCAATTCGTAGGCAGGGTTTGCGTTCCAAACGATGGCCACTGCAACTTGGCCCACATTCATTTCTTCGATCAGGCGAAAGATCTGACGTTCATCACCCTGACGTTGGTTTGAAGCTTTGCTGAAGTCGACCGTCACATTGATATTCCCTAGCAGGTCATTGATTTTGTTTACGTAGATCTGTTCCATTACATTGTTGGAACTAGACACCACCAAAGACTTACCAGTTGCTTTTTTAAGATCTTCTGCAACCTTTTTGATTGAAGCGGCTGCTTTCTCATTCAGTTGCGGTCCGCCAGTAGTTCCAGCAAGTGCATTGTACAGTGCAACAATTGCAGCACCTTGTTCACTTGGCTTAACCATAATACGGTTATCTGCATTAGAGCCTGTCAGCGACATGTGGCTTTCTACCTGATAGTGGCGCGACATTTTCATGCCTTTCGAATCACGAATTTTGCGATTTTTCGCGTAAGCGCGGGCAAATTCTACTGGACTGATCCAAGTGCCAAGGAAATCGGCGTTAAAGGAAACAATCACATCCGCTTTATCGAAATGATAGGATGGAACTATGAATTTGCCGAAAGAAGCCTGGTTTGCAGCGAGCAATGCAGCGCTGGAAACTGGATCGTATGTGGCAACAGTAGTATTCGGGTATTTTGCTATAAACTCGGCGAGTGCCAACTTAGCGGTTGGGCTCATATTAGTTTGAGTGATGATGCGGATATTGCCACCAGCAGCCAACTTTGCTTTAATTTCCTTGTCGAGATCAACCCAAGATTTCTTTTGCACTTCGCTATCAGCGATTGTACCGGCAAATTTGATACGGCGATTGTCGTAGAGGCTCAATACCGCAGCTTGAGCACGTGCGCTGGTACCGCCAGCAGTAATGCTGCTTAAGGTATTGCCTTCAATTTTAATAGGGCGACCTTCCCGGGTTTTTACCAACATTGCGCAATAATCGCCGCCATTTACGAAAGAAGATGCGAAATAGTTGGCTACACCTGGAACAATATCAGCTGGCTTGGTCACATAGGGGATCGCCTTTTTTACTGGAATTTCGCAAGAAGCCGCTACCGTTGCAGCGCCCAGTCCGAAACCGAGCAGTTTCAGGAAGTCGCGACGATTTGTAGACCATTTGCCATCGGTTTGGTCGATATTTTCAACCGAAAATTCTTTTTCAGCAGACTGCAGAAAGGATGCTTCTTGCATCAAATCTTCAGTGCTAACCCAAATACCGTTATCGTTGTGCATATAAACTTAGGATAAATGTTGTGCAATGCGTGGTGAAAGGTGTTTGCGAATGCATTCCTCAATGTATGAGGAATGCATTCGCGAAAATATTAATAGTGGCATTTCTGACACTCCAAACCGCCGATATCAGCAACGGTTACTTTGGTGCGTTTGCCTTCTTTTAATTCCTTGTGATAGCGCTCATACTGATTGTAGTAAGCGTTATCTGTAAATTTCACTTCTGTTTCACGGTGGCAAGTGATACACCAGCCCATACCCAGGGTCGAGTATTGATACACTTCCTCCATTTCCTGGATTGGACCGTGGCATTTCTGGCATTCAATTTTACCTACTGCAACGTGCTGGGCATGATTGAAGTAAGCATGGTCCGCCAAGTTGTGGATACGAGTCCATTCAATAGGTCCCTGGATCTTTCCATTTGTGTCGTCTTTGAGTGCTTTTACCAAGCCATCCCATTGATTATCAACTGTTTGGCGACCACTTTCATCCAAGGCTGTCAAAGTGTTTGCAGCCATATATTCCTGGCCGATCCACTTTTTGTACAGGTCTTCAATTTGTTTTTCGCTCCAACTTTCGTAATTTGGAATGTAGTTACCCGCGATTGGATCGAAACCGATGGAAGCAAAAATTTTAGTGATCTCTGCGGTGCCGGAAATGGAGCCTTTTTTGATAGCAGCGTGGCAATTCATACAAGTGCTGGTCCCAGGAATAGAAGACTGTTTAGAGCGCCGTGCGGAGTCGTGGCAATATTGGCAATCAATTTTATTGACACCAGAATGTATTTTATGACTGAAAGCAACTGGCTGTGTAGGCTGATAGTTTTGTTCACGGCCCATGCGGGTTGCGTTATCCACTGATTTATAGCCAAATAGCAAGGTGATAGAAAACACTGCGAACGCGACGAACCCTTTAGACGTTAAAGAAGTTACCCAGTTTTTCTGAACAGGGACTTCGCCTTCTTGCACCCGTGCAACATTCCCAAGGTTGTCGATGATGCGCATGAGGGCAAAAGCGAGTAAACTCAGGATGATGGCCATGCCCACAAAAAGCCAGGGAATGCCAGATTCTTCTTTTTTAGAGGCCGCAGGATCAACAGCCGCTCCTGGCGCCGTTTTACCGCCATTTTTATACTGATCGTCAATATAAAGCAGCATACTTTCCATCTGCTCATCTGTGAGACCAGTGAAATTGCTCATCAGGGTTGGCTTCCACTTGTTCCACAATTCAGTGGCACGCGGGTGACCAGTGGCAATTAACGCCTGAGAATTACGAATCCATGAATAGAGATCCTTTTTAGGAAAAGTACTCCAACGCTCTTCTACTCCGCCAAGGGCAGGACCAGTAAGATTGTCTTTCATGTTCTTATTATGGCAAGAGGCGCAGTTGGCAACAAATAATTCTTTGCCTGCTTCTTTGGTTGGCGCTCCGTAAGAATTGGACGTAGCGAGGAGCACAAGTATGAAAACCCAGCAAATACGTTTCAGCAACATATGTCGAAATGGTAGAATTGTGTATACAAACAAAGTAATGATGATTATCAAAAGCATTTTGATTTTCAACAGTACAAAGATACCGCCCCCTTTATTTTAACCAAAGCATCAGGGCCGGAAACAATTTATTTAGATATGCTCTAAACAACTTCATCAAACTTCGCGATGATGTATAAAGTTGATTTTAAAGAAAATCTAACGGTTTGTTAAGATTTTGGCCGCAAAGGTACGGAAGAGGCTCGCCTTTCCAAATCAGATTCAAAAAAAATCATACGATCTGCTATATAATTTTCCATTTTGTAGTCTGTCGTACATTTTTAAGCCATTTGCAAAGAACTACAGCGCTGGCTTTCTCACGCAATTAATTCGATCTACCTTCGCCACCACAAAGCCGAACCATTTAAAATATTTTTAAACAGCACACTCATGGACGCAAACAGCCGCATTTACGTGGATTCTGAAATTGGCAAGCTCAAAAAAGTAATCGTACACCGTCCGGACGAAGGTATTGCAAGAATCACGCCTAAACGCGCAGGCGAACTATTGTTTGATGATATCGTTCATTTGCCCAATATGCAGGACGAACACGATATTTTCGTCAATATCCTGCGCGCCTTTGTTGGAAAGCAAAATGTCTTGGAGGTACGCGACCTTCTGGCCGAAAGTACCCGCGATGAAGAAAGTAAATATGAGGTCATCAACAAGATCGTTGATTTTGAAGAACTTCCTTATTCTTTTATCCCAAGATTGGCCAGCCTTTCATCCGAACAACTTGCCGACACTTTAATAACGGGTTACTTAGAGCCCGAGGACCGGATTTTGTTTGACCCGATTCCGAACCTGATTTTTACCCGCGATATTGCTGTGACGGTAAAGGACCATGTGATCATTACTAAAGCCGCCAAAGAGGCGCGTTTTCGTGAAAATTTCCTGACCCGCCTTATATTTAGTAGCCACCCGGTGTTCCGCCGCTTGAAATCGGATGGTAAAACGGTAAATCTAAATCGCGTCGATAAGTTTCCACCCTCTAAAAAAGGTGAAACGATCAGCATTGAAGGTGGTGATGTAATGATGTTCCACAACGACTACCTGTTGATCGGTAATTCGGAGCGGACCAACGATTATGCCTTTCAAATGATCAAAAACTATCTTTTTGATCGGGGAATTATCAAAAATATCGTGCAGGTGAATATTCCGGCAGAACGGACCTACATGCACATTGATACCATTTTCACCCAAATCAACCACAACCACACGGTTGGGTATAAGCCGATTGTACAAGATGGTTTAGGTTCTTATGTAGATGTGCACCGTGCCAATGGTGAAGAAATCGAATATGCCTGCCTGAAAGACTTTTTGTTAGCAGAGGTCAACCCGAATATGGAATTCATTTGGGCTGGATGTGGCGAAAGTCCTTACCAAGAGCGCGAACAATGGACCGATGGCTGCAATCTGGTAGCCCTAAAACCCGGTGTAGCGGTCACTTATGATCGGAACCCGGTTACAGAGCGTGCATTTAAAGACTTTGGCTATAAGGTAATTGGCGCCCAAAAACTGCTGCGCGACATCGATAATGGCAAAATCACGGTGGATGAGGTGGAAAACACCATAATAACGATCCCTTCAAATGAATTATCGCGTGCACGTGGTGGATCGCACTGCATGACTTGCCCGATTGAACGAGAACCAGTTTAAGTAGTTGTTAGTTGTTAGTTGTTAGTTTGGACAACGCTCAGTCTAACCAAACTAACAACTAACAACTAACAACTACAATTTTTTTGACCATTCTTCGATGGCTTCTTTGATGCGGGCGGCGCGGTTTTCAGGGTCGGGATGGGAGGATTGGAACTCGGGTTTTTTATCCGGTCCTGCGGCTTGTTTGAGGACTTCCATTACGTCGATTAGTTTAATAGGGTCGTAACCGGCCTCTATCATAAAGCGTACGCCGAGGTTGTCGCTTTGCAATTCCTGGTCGCGGCCGTATTTTAACTGGATCATGTTGGAGACTGCCTGCGCGATGTACGCAGTGTTTGGGTTGTTTGGATCGTAGGTAGCCATGGTTACGGCGCCTGTAATTCCTTGAGCAAGTTCCATTTGTGCCATTTTTTCGGCACTGTGGCGCGCTACGACATGGCCTACTTCATGGCCCAGTACGCCTGCAAGCATATCCTGGTTGAGGTTGCGACCGTCGGTAGTGAGGCGGGAAAGCAAGGCTTCGGTAATAAAAATTTGTCCGCCCGGTAAGGCAAACGCATTAATGGTTTGTTGGTCGGCGAGCAAATGAAAGTCATATTTATAAGGTGTCTTGCCAGCAGCCGATTTTTGCACGATTTGTTGTCCTACCTGGTTAACGATTGCGGCTGCGGCCTGGTTCCGGCTCAACCCGCCAAACTCTTCTGCCATTCCTGGTGCGCTTTGCAAGCCCATTGCCACTTCTTGCTCGGGCGTAACGGCGACGTGTTGTTTTTCTCCGGTAATGTCATTGACGGAGCTGGTACCGTAATATTTAAACAAAGAAATAGCCGCCACAACGATGGCGATCAGGATGGAAATGGAGCGAGACCCCTGGCGTTGAGTAGACATGCAGATAGCGTTTTAATCAAGTTTTACAAAATACTTTTATCGGACACGAAAGTAACAACTTCTGTAAAAAGCTTACTTTAAATCTAAGAAAGCCCAGTTAGAATCTTCATCGCCAGGCTCATTGGTGAATCCTTTGCGTTCGAACAGCCTGCGCATGGCACCATTATTTTTTAAAAAGGACGCTGTTATTTTTTGATATCCCTGGGCGCGTGCAATTTCAATAATATAATCGGTGAGCATACCGCCCAAGCCCAGGCCATGCCATTGATCGGCGACTAAAATGGCATATTCAGCCGATTCATACCAGCCATCGCCCACAATGCGCACTTCCCCAATGATTTTGGACACGCCATTTTCTTCCACCTGGGCTACGATGGCCATTTCCCGGTCGTAATCAACCTGGGTTAATCGGGATAAAAAACGGTGATCGATCCCGGGAACATACCCGAAGAAACGGAAATAAAGGCTTTGTTTGGAGGCATTGCGCGCTAATTCGGCCTCCATAGGTTCATCTTCGGGCCGGATTGGGCGAAAAAGCACCTCTGTCTTGTTTTTCAATTTCACCTTTTTGATCCATTGGGTTGGATAAGGCAAAATGCTCAAGTGGGCATATGGATCGCGTTGCAAACTGGGCGACCGTTCCAACGCAATTTTAGCATCCAATACGATCCCCAACTTGGGCTGCATGGCAAATGGATTGATTTCGATAGACTGAATATCTGGAAAATCCATGAGCAGGTAGGTAAAGCGGCACAAAACGTCTTCCAGCATGTCAACGGGCACGGGTGTTTGATGTCCATAACCCTGCATTAATTGGTACACCTTGGTGCCTTCAATGAGGCGTTTGGCAAGTGCCAGGTTTAAGGGGGGCAAGCCGACTGTTCGATCTTGCCATAAGTCGCCTGTACTACCTCCTAGTCCAAAGGTAATAACCGGGCCAAAAACAGGGTCTTTTTCAGAAGAAATAAGCAGTTCATGCTGAATTGGCTGCATTTTTTCGATACTGACGCCTTCAATGCGGGCATCGGGCCTGCGGTTGCGTACATGCGCATGCATGGCCTGGTACGATTGCAGGAGTTCAGTATCGTTTTCAATATTTGTTTTAATGCCGCCTGCCGCTTGTTTGTGCCAAATATCGGGCGATTCAATTTTCATCACCACCGGGTAGCCGAGTTGTTCGGCCTGATGGAGCGCTCCTGCTTCGGTATTGGCCTTCAAACTGATATTAACCGGGATACCATAGAGGGCTAACAAATCTTTACTCTCAATTTCATCTAATTGGGTGCGTCCCTCGCGCTGGAAACGCTGGAGCATGGTGGCCGCCTCTTTTCGGCGCATATCGGCAAATCCGATGGGCTGGTCGGGGGGCATTTCAGACAATAAATCGAGGTTTTCTTTATAATCGGCCATGTGCATAAATACTTCCACGGCGCGTTCGGGAAATGGATACCAAGGTACTTTCCCTTTTTCGAGTATGGTTCGACCTTCAATTACAGAGGTATAGCCCATCCAGGCACAATAAACGGGCTTGGGAAATACTGCTTTTGATTCGGCCACGACGACTTCGGCTATTGCTTTAGCATCTGTGACTTGTTGGGCCGTGAGCACAATGAGCAGCGCATCTACGTTGGGGTCGAACAGGCAGGTGCGAATTGCGAATCGGAATTGCTCGGTTGTTGCACCGCCACTTAGGTCGACCGGATTGCTTTTACTCCAGATGTCCGGCAAAACCGTGTTAAGTTTCTCAATGGTTTCGAGTTTTAGTTGTGCCAAAGTACCGCCGCGACGAATGAGCGCATCGGTGGCAATAATAGCTGGTCCGCCAGCATTGGTGATGATGGCCAAGCGTTTTCCGGCGGGTAAAGGCTGGGTTGCCAAAGCCTGGGTACAATCAAAAAACTGCTGAATGGTGCGCACTCGGATGAGTCCGGCACGTCGAAAAGCCGATTCGTAGACGGCATCATTACCAGCCAATGCCCCGGTATGCAACATCGCTGCCCGCGCCCCTTCTTTGCTGGAACCCGCTTTGAGGATCACAATGGGTTTGGAACGTGCAAAAGCCCTGGCAGCGCTCATGAATTTACGGGCATTGACCAAATGCTCCATATATATAAGGATACATGCCGTACGGCTATCTTGTCCGAAATAGTCGATCAAATGCTCAAACCCGATATCGGCCATGTTGCCCATCGACACGAAATAGCTAAAACCCACGCGTTTATCGGCAGCCCAGTCGAGAATCGCCGAACCCAAGGCACCGCTTTGGGATATAAATGCCACCCGACCTGGACCGGGTACTGCTGAAGCAAAAGTGGCATTCAGTCCAATAGAAGGCACCAAAATACCCATACAGTTGGGGCCTAATATTCGAATTTTGTATTTACTGGCGATATGGAGCAAATCGCGGTAGATTTGTTCCCCTTCTTTGCCAGCTTCCTTAAAACCGGAAGATAAAATAATGACACATTCCACCCCAAATTTACCACATTCTGTCAGAATGCCGGGTATGGTGGTGGCTGGTGTTGCTATAATTACCAGGTTGGGTTTTTCTGGCAAATCTTTGAGTTTTTTATAACATTTAAGATTTTGTAATTCAGGATACTTTGGGTTAATTGGATAGACCTTCCCTTTAAACGTATGCAAGTTATGTAAAACGGCAAAACCAATTTTTTCCGGCTTATCGGTTGCGCCAATCAAGGCAATACTTTCTGGCTGAAAAAATTGATCTAAAACACGTTTCATATTAAAACTTCCAAAATTTCGATAAAAGTGCAGCAGCGGTATGTAAGTGCATTTCATAGGTTTCCCATACGCGCATGCCCGAACTGGTACTCGCTTCCTCGAAGGGCATTGGCTCCAAGTTGATGCCTGCAATAAAATTATGGACACAATAAGGTAAATCTTCGGCATTGTATCCGCCTTCCAATACGCCAAACACCTTGCCGGGAAAGTTTTCGCTGAGCATTTTTCCCACTTTATAATAAAAATTGGCGCTGGCACGCAATTCTAACAGTGGTTCGAACTGATGTGCATCGAAACCAGCCGAAACCGCCACTACATCCGGATTGAATTGAAGCGCCACAGGCAACATATATTCAATTGCATGCCAGAAAATATCATCGCCCGATGCCGGTGGAATGGGTTGGTTGATGGTAAATCCAAGTCCGCTCCCAACCCCAATTTCTCGGGCCGAGCCATTGCCAGGATAGGCTGGATATTGGTGTAACGACCAAAATAGTACCTGGTCACTGTCGTAAAAAATATCCATGGTACCATCTCCCAGGTGCCCGTCAAAGTCGAGAATAAGCACTTTTTTGCCTGCATTTACTGCTTTTTGAGCAGCAATTGCGACGTTGTTAAAAATGCAAAATCCACGTGCCTGCGACCGGAAGGCATGGTGACCGGGTGGACGAACTAAGGCGAAATCACGCTGTTCGGCTGCCAAAAGCGCCAAACCCACTGCAGTTGTGGCCGCCAGAAAACTTTGGTGGTGCACTTTTGTATCGCCATCCAAGGGCAAACCATGCGCACAATGATGTTGCACCCGGTCGATATAGGATTCGGGATGTATCAAAGTAAGCGCGTGGGTACCATCGGGCGCTATTTCGAGGGGTTTCAGGTGCTCGAAATGCGACAAACGCAGCCGATTTTCCGGATGCTGGCCTGTTTCGTGGAGCAAAACATGATCGTGGTATAAGATCTTCATTCAAAAACTACTTTTTACTTTTTACCAAATCAGGCACTTGTTCCAGGGTACGACGCAAGCGTGGAATTGATTCGTGTTGCACATAAGGGTTACCTGGATTCAGCACCACATAGTTTTGGTGGTAATCTTCGGCGGTCCAAAACTTTGTGAAAGGAACGATTTGAGCAGCAATGGGCTTGCTGAACTTGCCGGAATTGGTCAATTGAGCGACATATTCAATGGCAATACGTTGCTCCTGGGCATTTCGGTAAAAGATTGCCGAGCGGTATTGGGTCCCATGATCGGGGCCTTGTCCATTCACTTGTGTTGGATCCTGGGAGGCGAAGAACACCCGAATCAGTTCAGGGTAATGAATAATCGTTGAATCGTAGTAAATTTCTATCGTTTCTGTATGGCCCGTACGACCTGAACCGACTTCTTCGTAGGTAGGGTTGTCGGTATCTCCGCCTGCATAGCCGGAAATCACTTCCGAAACACCTTTAATATTTTCAAACACCGCTTCTTCACACCAGAAACAACCGGCGGCAAAGGTAGCTTTACTCATTCCGGTTAAATCCACTTTTGCGGGCACGGCAAGTGTTGGGCGTTCCAGGTTGGTGGGTATTTTAGCTTCATTTTTAGAAGCGCAATAAGAAAACACAATCAGGGCTATGACTGGGAATAAAACAAATTTTGAAATTTTCATCTTGGGATGATTTTGAATGGTGAACCGTTGCAAGGCTAACAAGTGGGCTTGTTAAAAGGTTGTCATGGCCTGTTCGAAGTGTTGGCGCAACGACAAACGGACTTATTTTAGCGCAAGATAAATACGACGCGCCGGTTTTGGGCGTGGCCAGCGGCAGTATTTTCGGTGCTGAGCGGTTGGGTACTGCTATAACCTTTTGCGTCAATACGTTTTCCGGCAATACCTCTTTCTACCAGGTAGCGGGCCGTTACCCTTGCACGGTCCTGTGATAGCACCATATTTTTGCCTGGATCCCCAATGTTATCAGTGTGGCCTTCAATCGTCAGGTTGAATTCCGGGTGGCGTAAAAGCATATCTGCCAGTTTATCTAATTCCACTTTTGAGCCGGGCAGCATGATACTTTTGCTTTGTTCGAACAGAATATTCTTGGGCAGGTATTTTTCCAACGAATCCGGTTGGTTTTTAACCACAACCACGGGCTTTGGGACGGGAAGCTTGATTTTGGGTTTTTCCGGAGCAAGCGTTGGCGTGGGTTTTTGAAGGGGTTGCTGGCGGGTTTTGGTTTTAGAAAAATATTTAGGATCAATTTTCTGAAAATTGCCCGTTGTTTCGGGTATTTGCCAGTTTAAATGGATTTCACCTTCAAAAATATCATTGAAATAATCGACCCGCAAGGCATAAGACTTGCCTGCTTCCAAGGTAGCCGAGCCGTTAAAACGCTCCGAGTCATGCAAGTCCCAGGCGTCAATAATCAATTGATCATCCAGCCACAGGCGAATCCCATCGTCGACCATTGCCGAAAAGAGGTATTTGCCCGATTTGGGTACATTTAGAAAACCAGTCCAGCGTACAGAAAAATAGGAAGGAGGAAGACCTTCAGCGGGCGGCACCCTATCCCAATCAAAATCCACGTCTCGATCGGTGCGCGAAAGCACATACCGCTCAAACCGGGTACCTTGGTAATATGCCCCGGTGAGTCCTTGTTGGGCCTGGGCGAAAAAACTGGATATGTTTATAAATAACAGGGGAAGCCAAACTTTTGGGCACATATACATTTGCATTGGGCTTAGTGGTAGGATTGCCACCCGTTTTAACCGAGGTGTGCATCCTACAAAAAATGGGTGAACACAGATTTGTAAGACACTTCAAATGTCGGACAAGCTGCATGTTCACCCAATTTTATAGACCAACGGCTCAAAAAACCTTACCCAATTTGCTCTACGGCCAATTCCCAGCTTGCGTACTCTTTTTGCAGTTCGGCTTTTAGATCGGCGTATTTTTTCATCACGGCATCGGCTTCGGGTTTCATATAGAAATCGGCTGCTTCCATTTTTGATTCGATGCCTTTGATTTCCTGTTCGAGGTCGGCGATGCGTTTTTCAGATTTTTGCACGTTGCGTTGCAGTGCCTTTTTCTCTTCCGCGTTCAACTCTTTTCCTTTAGCGGCACCATTTATAGCACCATTGACGGTCCGCATTTCCACATCACGCATGTTGTCGAGTTTGCGTTTATCGAGGAAATAGTTAATATCACCCAGATACTCAATCAATTTGTGGTCGCGGAATTCGATGGTACGCTGGGTAAGATCGCTCAAAAATTCGCGGTCGTGGCTTACAACCAGCAAAGTACCTTCAAAATCAATTAAAGCTTGCTTCAACACTTCCTTGGAGGTCATATCCAAGTGGTTGGTAGGCTCATCGAGTATCAGGAAATTGATCGGGCGCAACAACATACAGGCCAAAGCCAGGCGCGCGCGTTCTCCCCCGGAGAGTGCTACTACTTTTTTATCGACATCCTGCCCACTAAACAAAAACGCACCCAGGATAGAACGCAGTTTGGTGCGCATTTCTGGCGGGGCGTATTTTTCCATTGTTTCGATGAGGGTCAGTTTCGGATCAAGTGTTTCTGCCTGGTTTTGCGCATAATACCCCAAGTGAATATTATAGCCCAAGGATGCCTCCCCCGAAGTAGCGGGTTCCATGCCACAAATAATTTTGGCCAAGGTTGTTTTTCCCTGACCGTTTTGGCCTACAAACGCTACCCGTTCACCGCGCAGGATATTGAAATCCACATTGTCGAGAATGGTGTTGTTGCCGTATTTTTTGGTCATGTGATCCGCTTTGGCTGCTACCTCACCCGAGCGTGGGGGCGGCGGGAAGCGGATTATCATGGAGGTAGTATCGGTGTCGTCAATTTCGATGCGCTCCAATTTGTCGAGCTGTTTTTGCATTGACTGGGCCATTTTGGTTTTGGAGGCTTTTGCCATAAAGCGTGCGATGGTGCGTTCTTTATCAGCAATAACGCGTTGCTGGTTTTCGGCAGCGGCGCTCATTTGTTCGCGACGTTCCTGGCTTAATTCCACATACCGGGAGTATGCGGCCTTATAATCGTGTACTTTCCCGAGCACAACCTCTGCAGTACGGTTGGTCACATTATCGAGAAAGCGTTTATCGTGGCTAATTACAACGGCCATACCCTGATAACTGTTCAAAAAGTCCTCCAGCCACAGAATACTTTCAATATCCAAGTGGTTGGTAGGCTCATCGAGCAGCAATAAGTCGGGTTCGCGCAGCAACATTTTGGCCAATTCAATCCGCATTTGCCATCCACCGGAGAACTCATCGGTCAGCCTGGGCATATCACTGGATTTAAAACCAAGTCCTGCCAGTACTTTTTCGGCATCGGCCTGGGTGGTATGGCCGCCTAAGTGGTGTAGTCGGTCGGTGACATCGCCCATGTCTTCAATGAGTTGGGCATATTCATCGGATTCATAATCTTCCCGAACGGTGAGTTCCTGTTCGATATGACGCAGTCTTTTTTCGAGTTCCAGGACTTCACTGAAGGCCGTCATGGTTTCATCGAGCACTGTTTTCCCTTTGGGGAGCAACATATCCTGGTGCAAATACCCGATCGTAAAGTGGTTGGCTACCACCACATTGCCTTCGTGGGGCGACATTTCACCGGCAATTACTTTTAAGAGCGTAGACTTTCCAGCGCCATTGCGCCCCACCAAACCGACCCGTTCTCCGGGTTTGATCACCACGCTCACATAATCGAGCAGGATGCGGTTGCCGTATTGGATATAAATGTTGTTCAAACTAAGCATACTGCAAAGGTAAAGCAAATTTTATTTCGATTCCTCATTAATATAAGGGTGTACAGCAAATTTTACGTTGCAGGGCATATTTTTTTATTAAAAAGAAGCCTTCTTGTTACCAATTCCAGCAGCATCCGTTCATCAAAAAAAGCCCAAGCGTATTTTCGCTTTTAAATTTACTTTATTATACTCTATAAAGCACTAATTATAAATATTTTAAAGGATAAAAAAAGCAACATTCCGTTTTCCACATAAAAGTAACAATTGCCTGTTGGCGATTTTAACTACCCAAATGTGTAAAAAACCGAAATGCAATTCTATTTTTGCCGCGCACACAATGGTATGCTATAGTATTTTCCTACTGTTTACTCCTTCAAACCGGACCACTTTTACGGCTTTTTTCAAATCGTATTAGCCGAATGTTAATCTAAATACCTACCAATTAAGTGAATAAACTAAAGAAGTTGCCGCAACAATGGATGCGGCTTATGAAACAAGCACTTCCGACAAATGGATGGCTGGTGATCGGTGGCGTGGCTTTTTTGACAGCGCTAATCCTGATTTCTTCACAAATTGCAAAACAACGTAGTCAAGCCGCTTCCATGGCTTTAGTTCCAACTGCGGACCCTGAAATTAAGCGTTGGGGATTTTCACTGAATACCTACCAACTTACTGAAAATACTTTGCGTTCTGGTGATGTGCTGGGCGAAATTTTGATGCAGCAGGGGCTTACCTACCCCCAAGTTGCTGCACTGGTTGAAGCATCAAAAGGGGTTTTTAACATTAATTCGATGCGTGCCGGGAAAACGCTGTTTTTCCTAAAACAGGCCCAAGAATCCCACGCTACCCAAATGGTTTATGAGCCTTCTCCTTACGAATATGTAGTTTTTAGTTTGACCGATCCTTTTCAGGTGAAGGTGGTAAAAAGGGATGTAAAAACAGAAATCGTGGCGGCATCTGGTGTGCTTGAAACCAGTTTTTGGCAGGCACTTACTGATAACGGCCTCAATGATGAACTGGCGGATGGTATGATTGACGTGCTCGCCTCTTCTGTCGATTTTTATCATCAAAGACAGGGCGATCGCTTCAAAGTGGTGTATGAGCAACATTTTGTAGAAGGTGTAGCAGTTGGCACAGGCAAAATTATTGCCGCCATGTACGAGCGCGAAGGCAAATCTTTTTATGCCTTTAATTACGAAAAAGCGGGCGAAAAGGTTAATTATTTTGATTTTGACGGTCGTCCGGCAAAGAAAGCGTTCTTGAAATCGCCGGTGAAGTTTTCCCGGATTTCCAGTCGTTTTAATCTGCACCGCCTCCACCCTATTTTGGGATACCACAAAGCACATTTAGGAACTGACTATGCAGCACCTTATGGCACGCCCATTATGGCTGTTGCGGAAGGCGTTGTAGAGGAAGCAACCCGCCGCGGTGGCAATGGTAATTTTGTTAAAATTCGCCACGACGGCACCTACGAAACACAATATCTACACATGCAGGGCTTTGCGCGGGGCATTCACAGGGGTACACGTGTTGCGCAAGGTCAAACCATTGGTTATGTAGGCGCGACAGGCTTGGCAACCGGGCCACACTGTTGTTTCCGGTTTTGGAAAAATGGCCGTGAAGTGGATCATTTACGCCTCAATTTGCCACAACCGCAGCCGATTACGGGCGAAACACTCCAACAATTCATGGTGGTACGTGATCAATTGTTGCAAATGTTAAATGGGGTGGAATACCGCACCTTTAACAAGACCAATAAAGAGGAGGCCGCATCTGATCTAGAGTTTATTACGGGTGTAGCGCCTTAGAGCCTGTAAAAATTTATATTTTTTAAGGCTCTTAAAACTTGCCTTCTAAGAAAGCCATGACATCTTCTACTGTCTGGCCGGGATTTTCTTCCTGCGGCCAATGACCGGTATTTTGATAAATTTTTAATAAAGCGCCGTGGATGCGTCGGTGAAACTCGTAGGCATATTCGGGTGAAATGCGTGCATCCTCAGCGCCCCACAAGATTAAGGTGGGTGCTGTTATTTTTTCGATAATATCTACGGGCGGCTTATTGTCGCTTACTTGCGCCCGGTCGGTAAATGCTTTTCGATTTCCGGCCCTTAACAGTAAATTAAAATGGCGCTGAACCAAAGAATCGGTGATTTGGGTATCATCGGCGTACACATCTTCCAGCATGATTTCTACAACCATTCGTGGTGTTATAGTCCAAATAACGCGGTTTAGTAAAGGTGTACGTGCCAAAATGGTGAGTGCGTCATTGCTTCTACCCTCAAATCCTGGCGGATCTAATAAGATCAGGCTTCGTATTTTATCGGGCGATTCGGCAGCGTAAAACCAGGCAATTTGTGCACCCAATCCGCAACCGGCCAGGTGAAATTTGGGGATACCCATGGCGGTGACCAGGTGCTGTAAAAAGTCGGCATACATAAATGCGCTATACGAACTGCGTGGATGCGGACCTGTCAGGCCAAAACCGGGTAAGTCAACTGCAATCACCTGATATTTTTTGGATAACTTTTCCGCCCACCCATTCCAGGTTTGTAGTGCACTATTGGCATCATGGAGCAACAGAATAGGCTCCCCTTTCCCACATACCCGCACATGCACTTCCATGTCATCTACCACGATAAATTGCGATTCGGGGTAGGTATACCACGTTTTGAGGTCCTTCATCGGGAGGTCACTCCACCAGTTGGCGTACACCCAATAACTCAAGGAAACGTAAATCGTCCAGCGTATCAGCCGCGAGATGCTGACAAACTGGATCCATTTCCGAAATACTGAAAAACGCGAGGGCGTGGTATTTGCCTGCATGTTGTTAAGTTGTGAATAAGTTATGCCCGCCGCAAAATTGCTGCAATGACCGCTGCCAGTCCAAATCCGCCAATAGCTCCTTGTGCCATTTGCATTAGTACCGGTCCTAATGGTTGGGTTGGCGCTGCCTTGATTTTTTCGAGGTCGGCAATTTGCAAACGCAAGTTGTTGGCTTCTACCGGATCGCCGGTACCTGCCTGGATTTGTGCTTGCAACATTTTAATATTAGCATCCAACTCCATCACAATCAAAGACTTATCAGCCAAATGCAAGGCGTAAAAAAACATGTAATACGCAAAGTTAATCAATAAAAAAACGAGAAAGGGCGTACGAATCAATTCCCTGAAATCGCGGGAGGCACCATGTAATTTGCAATCGGCTACGGCAGCCTGATACATAAACACCAGGTAAATTATAAGCGCGCCCCACTGTAGTCCTGGGTTTAGAAACAAGGCTTTGCTACTAAAATATAAAATGGCAAAATAAAACACCACGGCTATTCCGCCTAAAATGCCCAAACGTACACTTGGAGCCTGCATAAAAATGACTTGGGATAAAAAATGAACCTTGTGGCGATATGCCAGCGGGGACAAATGTAAGCGGCGTATGTGTAAATTGCTTTGCACATACGCCGCTTAATGTTCAACAGGCAAGAAAATTGACTATTTTGCGAAATGACGTTCCTTTTTTACCACCAAACCAATGATCAATCCAGCCAAAAAGTTCATGAAAATACCGGAAAATAACGAAATGAAAAAGAAGGCAGTAGGAGTAAAGAACATCCCCGCAATTTTCATTTGTGCTTCAATATCCGACTCACTTAATCCTTTTTCAGCCATTTTTTCCATGCTTGAATTCATGATTTGGTCCATCATTTCTGGTGCTATGTAGGTCATAAAAATAACCGCCCAAACACCATAAATCAGGCCACTCACAAGCCCGCTCAAGGTACCAATGCCCATGCAACGGCCTAATCTGATGTAACCACCGAGGTCTTGTTGGCGGTGCTTGATGCAAGTATCATACATGACGTATAAGGCGATACCAAAGGAAATAAAGTTAAGCACCGTAGATATACTTTGGTTTTTGAGCATCATTTCCGTTAGGCCACCCACATAGGTAATCAAGCTGATGAAGATTGAAATAACAGCCAGGATTAATCCAGCGCGTATGGCTTGTTGGCGGTAAGAAACAGTAAATGGATCAGGGATTGTGTTTAGGTTGGTTTCCATAATTTTGAAATGTTGGTTGAAAGTTGAATCCGATTTGTGCACGAAATCTAGCCCTTCTTACAGCATTGGATAATCAAAGAATCGGCCAATAGTGTATAATATTCGACCAAGTAGGCAATTTTTAAAGCATCTGGAACAAATTATCTTGCAAATTATAAAATTTAACATAACTTTATCATTCTAATGCGCACGAAGCAAGGTACCCATTCGTTTCCTTGTTGTCATACCTACAAACACGCTTACATAATTTTGCTTCATACAACAGAGTTGGTTTTATAGCCCATGGTCGAAAGACGGTGGGCTTTTTTAATTAAATCTGCGGGTTTTTTACAAATTACCGAACTTTGCGGGTGCCAAATCGGTTTTAGTTCCAAGATTTAAGTTTGTACCCTACCCCGTAGCCTAAAAACCATCAACGGATGTCCCAACCTGCACAAAAGTTCAATTATTCGCTGTTCCGACGGGTGCTTTCTATGGTAAAGCCCTATAAGCGCACCTTCTATTTTACGGCTGGCCTCGCAGTAATTTTGGCTAATTTGGGCCCACTCAGGCCTTTTTTATTGCAAAAAATGGTCGATGATCACATATTCAAAGGCGACGTGCAGGGGATGACCCTGATTGCTTGCGGTATTTTTGGCCTCTTAATCCTGGAAGTAATTTTACGGTATTTTTTCCTGTTCTATGCCGATTGGCTGGGCCAAGCCACCATCCGTGATTTGCGCGTGAAGGTATTCCGTCATGTTACCAACCTGAATTTGCGGTATTTTGATAAAACCCCGATCGGTACAAGTACTACCCGTACCATTAATGACATAGAATCGATCAATACGGTATTTTCGGAAGGAAGTATCACCATTATGGCTGATATTTTGACCTTGACTGCTGTTACGGCGATTATGTTTTATACGTCTTGGCAACTCACGTTGGTGGTTCTTTCTGTATTTCCGTTGCTCATTTGGGGTAGTTATCAATTTAAGGAAAGCGTTCGAAAAAGTTATGAGAAAGTGCGCAACCACGTTGCTACGATGAATGCTTATCTGCAGGAACGTATCAGTGGTATGCGCATTGTGCAGATTTTCAATGCAGAGCAACGCGAGGCCGACAAATTTCGCAACATCAACCGCGACTATACTACTGCCAACCTGAAAGCCATTACGGCGTATGCTATTTTCTTTCCGGTAGTGGATATTATTTCAGCACTTTCGTTGGGCATGATGGTTTGGTACGGCGCTCGTGGGGTTTTGTCGGATGACATCACGATTGGCACTATGGTGGCCTTTCCTTTGTATATTTCCATGTTGTACCGGCCAATTCGCATGCTTGCGGATAAATTCAACACCTTGCAAATGGGTTTGATTGCCGCAGAACGGGTATTTACGCTGCTGGAAAACACCGATAGTGTAAGCAATACCGGCACGCTTGCTCCGCAGAAAATAGAAGGTCGAATAGAATTTGATCAGGTTGATTTTTCCTATTTGGAGGACAACCCCATCCTAAAATCCGTTTCATTTAAAATACAAGCTGGCGAAACCCTGGCTATTGTGGGCAGTACAGGCAGTGGGAAAACGACCATTATCAACTTGCTCAACCGGTTTTATGAAATTCAGGGCGGTCGAATTTTGATAGATCATCACGATATTCACGAATATGAAGTATTTAACTTGCGCCGTCGTATTGCGGTGGTTTTGCAAGATGTTTTTCTGTTTTCCGGTACGGTGTTGGAGAACATTACCTTGCGGGACCCTAATATAAGCGAGGCAACAGTTATTGAAGCCTCCAAAATGATTGGTGCACACGCATTTATAGAACGTTTGCCGGGCGGTTACCAATATGAAGTGATGGAACGCGGTGCAACGTTATCCATGGGACAACGGCAATTAATTTCTTTTGTACGCGCGTTGGTATTTAATCCCGACATTCTGATCCTCGATGAAGCCACTTCTTCGATCGATCCAGAATCTGAATCGATTATCCAGCATGCGATTGAAACCTTGATTGATCGCCGGACGAGCATCATTATTGCCCATCGTTTATCGACCATTCGCCACGCCAGCAATATCCTTGTATTGGATAAAGGAGTGGTGCAGGAATTTGGTCCGCACGAGCAATTGATTCAACATGAACATGGTAAATACCGGGAATTGTATGAGCGGCAGTTCATTCAAGCCGTTGAACGTGTAGAAGAAAACTAAGAGCCTGTAAACGCAGTGTATGATACGATTCGTCCGCACCGATTTTACCCATCCCGATTTTCAAGCATTGGTCGTTCTACTCGATCAGGAACTTGCAATTCGGGATGGAGCCGATCATGCTTTTTATAACCAGTTCAATAAAATTGATAAAATCCAGTATGCTGTACTGGCTTATCACCACGATGTTGCGGTTGGATGCGGTGCTATTAAGGATTTTGAGCCTGGTGTTATGGAAGTTAAGCGCATGTTTGTTGCCCCAGACGGAAGGCAAAAAGGCATTGCGTCTCTTGTTTTAGCGGAATTGGAAAACTGGGCATACGGACTCGGTTGCTCAAAATGTATCCTCGAAACGGGTGTTCGTCAGCCCGAGGCGATTGCCTTGTACAAAAAGAACGGGTATGTATTGATTCCGAATTATGGGCAGTATAAAGGGGTTTCGGATAGTTTGTGTTTTGAAAAATTCATGTAGGCTCTAAATATTCGCCTTTTTATACACAGGCACCGTTGAACAAGGCTCTCCAAACATGATACTCAGCGCGGTTCCCTGCAACCGGCGGGTAATTTCGAGGTAAGCAGATGCGGGCACCGGTTTGTCACTGCAACCTTTGATTACCAGGCGTTTGCCTTCGTATTCCGACAAATCCAGGCCGGCAAGTTTCTTGGTATAAGCCGTTTCAATGTATTGGTCGGGCGTTGTTTGGGCAATATCTAAGGCAAAAGGTGCGGCATACGAAGCTACCAGCATATAGGCCCACATTGGAATGATCGCATCAGCCGAGCAAAAAACCAGCAGATTTTTACCTTTATATTGCGTCCAATCGTGCGCTTTCAGTGCCTCCCGGAAGTCTTTTTCCTTTAGGATTAGTTCCATAAACAAGTAATCCTTCAAGTCGAAGGATACAACATCGCCTGCAGGATAAAAATCTTCCAGATCAATGGTGATCAGGTTGCTTGCAGCGACTTTATTGACTAAGGGTGCAGTTTCCATGGTATAAATGCTTGTTATTCGGCAGGATTGGGGGCGGTACTTGGTTCAGATTCAGGTGATTCAGATGTTCCAATGGCATTTTCCACCTCTTTAAAATCCTTGGTTTTGGGCAAATCTTTTAGCGATTTGATGCCCATATAGTCCATGAATTTTTCGGTCGTGCCATACAAGAGCGGCCTGCCTGGACCTTCGCTTCTGCCAACGATTACAACAAGTTCTTTCTCCAAAAGTTTTTGCAGCGCGTAATCACAGTTTACGCCCCGAATTTCTTCGAGTTCGGAGCGGCTGACGGGTTGTTTGTAGGCCGTGATGGCCAGGGTTTCCAAAGCCGCTTGCGAAAGGCGTTTTTTGGTCGTTTGTTTTAGGTGAATAGATACGGTATTGTGGAAGGCCCCTTTGGTCAAAAACTGGTACCCACCGGCTATTTCTACCAGTTCAAACGCGAATTGCTCCTGCAAAAACGTATTGCGTATTTGTTCCAGGGCCAACTCGATTATTTCGGTGGAGACTTCCGTTTGAAAGGTTTCCTGCAAAACAGATTGTATTTCCGCAAAAGGAATGGCAGAGGGTGATGCAAATATGAGCGCCTCGATATGTTGTTTTAAAAAATCCATAGGGAGCAAAGATACGGGAAGGTGTAAGAAATTTTAGCAGATCCTTAAAGGGAAAAGATTTGAAATTAAGTTCCAAGTACTTAACTTTGTAAATTCATTTGGGTAAAAAACGATACCTTCAAACGCACCCATTTCAAAAGCCCAACTGAAACAACCTGTAAAACATGGCCACTATTTCTGCTCCAATTCCGATTGCTGCTACTAAAATTGTACAAAAATCGCGAAGAAATATACCCACTTCGCTCATAAGGGAAGTGGTAGGGGGCATTCCATTTTATTTTGAAGGGTATCGATCTGTAATCAATAAATCCAAAAAACCTGAAGATATCATGGGCGATAGCGGTCTGCAAACCCTGCTTAAAAACACCCTTGGCGATTACCTTAAAAGTCAAATAGATCGTAAAGACTATTATGTGTTTGCAGGGGAAACGGGCAGTCACATTAATGACAACAACAATTTCGGATTAGATATCGCGATTTATGATCGACAAATTCTTACGCCCGGTAAAATTACGGTAAAATATATCAGTGTTCCGCCCAAGGTCGTCTTGGAAATCGATGTAAAAGTAGAATTGACAAACGGAAACTTGTTTGAAAATTACATATTACCCAAAATCCAACAATTATTTGCGTTTGGTACAGAACGGGTAATCTGGATTTTCACGCAAAGTAAAACCATTATTTACGCAAGTGCTGCTGAACAATGGGCATTCCCAAAATGGGAGAGTGACCTTGAAATTATGGAAGGTGTAACTTTAAATATTGCGCAGATCCTGGATGCCGAAGGTATTAAAATCAACTAATTGTATTTGGGGGGTGAATGTTTGGCAAAAACAAGCATTCACCCCTAAAAACTATTTCTCCGTCCGCATTTGGGGGAAAAACAACACCTCTTGTATGCTGGTTTGGCCTGTAAACAACATAGTTAATCGGTCAATGCCAAAACCAATACCCGCTGTGGGCGGCATTGCGTACTCCAGCGAGCGCAGGAAATCATCATCCATTGCCATTGCTTCTTCGTCGCCACGGGCTGCAAGGGCCAATTGTTCTTCAAAGCGTTCGCGCTGATCAATCGGGTCATTTAACTCGGTGTAGGCATTCGCGACTTCTTTACCGTTGATAAACAATTCAAAACGCTCCACCAAACCAGGTTTGCTGCGGTGTTTTTTGGTCAATGGCGACATTTCCACCGGATAATCGATCAAAAAAGTCGGTTGGATCAGGAATTCTTCTACTTTTTCGCCAAAAATTTCATCAATGAGTTTGGCTTTACCCATCGAAGCATCGATTTCTATGTGGTTTTCGCGGCAGTAGGTACGCAACGCACTTTCGTCAGAAGCCTCTACATCCAAACCCGTGTATTGTTTGATTGCATCAAACATGGTCAGGCGCGTGTAGGGTCCTGCAAATTCAATCACGTTTTCGCCAGCTTGTACCGTCGTACCACCATTTTCATCCAAAGCACGCGCGACCCGTTCCAGCATTTGCTCGGTTACATCCATCATCCAGTTATAGTCCTTATAGGCTACATAAAATTCCAGGGCGGTAAATTCCGGATTGTGGGTGCGGTCCATGCCTTCATTGCGGAACATTTTACCGAACTCATATACGCCATCAAAACCGCCTACGATCAAGCGTTTGAGGTACAATTCATTGGCGATCCGCAAAAACAGCGGCATATCCAGGGTGTTGTGGTGTGTTTTGAACGGACGTGCCGCTGCGCCACCATGAATTGCTTGCAGGATGGGGGTTTCTACTTCCAACAAACCCAATTCATCGAGGTAATTGCGCATGGTGCGCACCAGTTTACTGCGTTTAATGAAAATTTGACGCACATCGGGATTGACCGTCAAATCCACGTAACGCATGCGGTAACGTTGTTCGGGATCGGTAAAGGCGTCGAAGATATTGCCTTCTGCATCGCGTTTCACGATGGGTAACGGACGCAAACTTTTGGAAAGCAGTTTGAACTCCTGTACGTGCACCGAAACTTCTCCCGTTTTAGTGCGGAAAGCAAAACCTTTAATCCCGATATAATCACCCAAATCGAGCAATTTCTTGATCACCACATCAAAAAAAGTACCGTCTTCCCCTTGCATTAAATCATCGCGGCGCAGGTACAATTGAATCCGTCCGGTGCTATCCTGCAGGTTCATAAACAAGGCTTTACCCGCCTCGCGACTGGCCATCAGTCGGCCCGCCAATGCAACACTATGGTAGTTTAAACGATTTTTGGTACCATCTTCCAGCACTTCTTCCTGGTAATTGGCAATAATATCGGCGGCAAAAGCCGTGACCTCAAACATTTCAGGTGGATAAGGATCGATGCCTAATTCCCGTAGTTTTTGAAGTGATTCGCGGCGAAGTAATTCTTGTTCTGTCATTCCGTAGAATTTCTGTGTTGCTGTTGAGGGCGCAAAAATAGGGCAAATGAAAGGATTTATTTAAATAAAAAAACCCCGTCTGCTTTTCCAGCAGGCGAGGTCAAAAATCTCCCTAGTGTATATGTTTTAAAAAATGCACGCTTGGAAAAGCGGGTCGCATTTTGTTTTGTTTCTTGTTTATAAAAGTACAAAAACCTTGCCGGTTTGGCTAGTTGTCGGAAAGCTTCGCACAAAAAAATCCCGCAACTACACAATTATGTATCAAATACACATGCATATTTTTAACATTATATATTTATAAGAATAATTTAGTTTTATAAAGCGCACATTGTATTTACATTTCATCGACAACGCGTTCTGTTTCGTTGGAAGCCCCTACCACTTTATGGATAACCCGGTCTAAATCTTTTGCAACGGTATCAAAATATTGAAATAGTTTTTTGTTTTCATCATCCAGTTTATCCCATTCCACCATTTGCATGAGTCCCATAATATTGGAAACGGGGCGGCGCAATTCATGTGAATGTGTCCAGGAAATTTCCTGAAGTTTTTCAAATCGTTTTTGGGCCACTTGAATATCCTTTGCGTTGAAGCTCACCCCAATTATTTTACCGCCATCATTATACACTGGGGCATAGGTAAGTTCAAACCAGCAGCTGTCTTCTTCGAATTGTAGTTTTTTTCGAACTTTAGTCGTTTCCCCTAAAACAGCATTGGCAAAGTTGTTTCGGAAGGATTCCAAATCGGCAGGAACAATAAACGGCAGGATGCTTTGCATCTCTACGGCATTCTTACGAAAATATTTTTTGAGCATACGTTCGGCCGTTTTATTAATAGAAAGGATTTCAAATTTCAAGCCGATGAGGATATTGGCATCCGAAGTACTGTTCAAGATGGCCAATAGTTTGTTTTTTGTTGCGAGGTTTTGTTCGTTTTCAAATTCGATGATTTGCTTTTGGTCGTACAACTGATCCAATACGGGCTTGTAAATAAATAAGAATTCACCAACCAGCACGAACAAGGAAAACAGGGCGAGCATAATTTCGGTGAGGACAAGGAGGCGCAGGGTATGTTCGGCATCGGTTTGAAAATCGTGCACAATTCCTTCCATACGTGTGAGAAAGCGCTCTTGGTTGGCCCGCAATTGTGGTAGGTCGATTGTTTGTCCATGCAATAGGGAATCGGAACTTAAACCGGCATATCGAATATTTTGCTCGGCCTGTAACAACTGCAACAACACTTTTCGATTCGCGCATGCAGGAATATGCATGCTAGCATCGCCATATAATAAACGATGATGCGCCTGTCGCCATTCTAAAATACTGCTGCGCAATAAAGGCACTTTTGACGCATCTTGTTCGGACTCCATGAACAAAACGGTCACTTTCTGACTCAAGGTCCGCTGTCGCCCTGCCAGGTTGATCAACCGCACATCACTTTCTTTTTGATACAGCATATACTGAATCAGGAGCTGATTAAAAACAATGAGTGCAAAGGCTGTACCGATGGCTACCCAGAATAAACCAGCGTGGTGTGGACGTTTTATGTTTTTTAAAAAGCGGAACATGTAGGAATATAAATTCTATTATAAAAATGCATTTTCCATGCCAATTTAGCCACCTATGCTACACGCCAATGTTGTTGCCTTCTTTTAAGTAACAAACCGCACCCGAAAGGTAGAGCCGATCTCGACCGTACTTTCTACCGAAATTTGTCCTCCCATGGCCTCTATTTGTGTTTTGGTTAAAAACAGGCCAAAACCGCGTGCATCTGCTACTTTATGAAAGGTTTTGTACATCCCAAAAATCTTACCCTCATATTTTTCAACGTCAATCCCCATACCATTGTCTTGGACCTCCAGTACGACCGAATTGGTTGTTGTATAAGCCCTGATTTGAATATGGCCTGGGCGCAAAGCGGAACGGTACTTAATTGCATTTCCGATCAAATTCAATAGAATGCTATCCAAGTAAGAAGGCACTATTTGTATTTCTAACGCTTCTGGAATGTGCACTTCTATTTCAATTTGATGTTTTAAAATACTATTTTGAAGAATATCCAAGGTCTTTTCAACTTCCATGCGCAGATTTCGATGGGTAAAGAAAGCCGCAATGGGCAATTCCGAAACACTGATGATCTCATTGAGGTTACGAATGGTTTCGTCTAAACGTTTCGTGCTGGTTTCGAGCATTTGCAAATACTGATCTCGCTCTTCCTGGTTGTCCGCATCTTTGAGTACCGCAACCAATCCAGCCATGTTAGAAGAATGGGAACGGATATTATGAGAAACAATATAGGTAAAACTTTTTAGTTTTGTATTTTGCTCATCTGCAATACGTTGTTTTTCCAGTAAATCCAACTCATGTTGATGCCGAAGGGTTACATCGCGCAAAAAAATGATCATACCTAAAAACACTTCATTGTGGATATTTGGCATACAATCGATCGATAACCATTGCGGACCTGCTGGATAAGTGCGCGCTATTTTCACAGCATGCGCGTGTTTATGGTTGCTGATTAATTCGACCAACTCCGGCCAGTTTGTCAATACTTGTTCTACGGGCACCCCCAAATTGCGGTTATTTAGGCGCGTTAAGTGCATTGCTGCTTTATTGATCGCTACCAAAATTTCATTTGCATCACTTACGATCACCCCATCGGCCATGTTGTTAAATAAAGACTGGTACACTACGGGCATGATGCGGAATAATCCAAATTTGAAGAGCCCTAGTGGTACGAATTATTGATGGCATGTATGTTTAATATAATATATTTCTG
>JBBAVI010000029.1:0-54528 GCA_040397785.1 Saprospiraceae bacterium
TCGGAGATTATTTCCTCGTACACAAACATTTCTGAAGGATATGGTGTCTTTACTGCAAAAAATACAAGCACCCTTTCTAACCTGAAAGTTACGGAATTGACGATCAACTCCATGAATATAAACCCACTTACAAAGGTTCTGAACTTTAAATTTTTCTAAATTAAAGGACTAATTAAGTGCCAAAAATGCAATTTAACGGACATATTAGTACCGTTTTTTGTGTTAAAAAATACAAATTAGATTCACAATTAATTCGTATTTTAAGGTTTAAATTGCTGATTTTAAAGAACTTATAAATTTTGTTATTGGTTTTTTGGATTCACAACATTGAAAAAATGTCATTGTATACTGTCTTTTACCAGCCCATTTTTGTAGGGTGAATGGTGGTATACAATGGTTTGCCGCCAGAGATATGTTCATGGGATTATACAATTTCAGGTGAGCGCAAGTCCTTCTATTTAAGTAGGAATGACTTGCTGCATCTGATAAATGAACAAAGTGTTAATGCATGCGTTCTATATACCAAGAATACGGTATTTTCTGTTATTAAACGGTATTCGCTGGTTGCATAACCGGCCCCGATTTCGAAATGTTCATGGGATTATAATTTGTTGTTTTACCGACCGCGCCAAACGAGGCGCGGTTTTTTTATTTATATTGCTACCTTTCGCCCTGATAGTTTTTACTTCCATCTCAATAAATACATTTAGCCATGTCTGCATCTACGGGTGAAATTAAACGGGTTACAACGCATGTTATCCAGGCCATGAAAAATCGCCAGGAAAAAATTGCGATGCTAACGGCATACGACTTTTCAATGACCCGCATGCTTGATGAAGCGGGTGTCGATATTTTGTTGGTTGGTGACTCGGCCTCTAATGTAATGGCTGGTCACGAAACCACCCTGCCCATTACCCTCGATCAAATGATTTACCATGCACAGTCAGTTGTACGTGCTGCCCGCCGCGCAATGGTGGTGGTCGATTTGCCTTTTGGCAGTTACCAATCTAATTCCGAAATCGCTTTATCGAGTGCAATACGCATCATGAAAGAATCGGGTGCGCATGCCGTTAAGCTGGAGGGCGGCGCAGAAGTAGAAAAATCGATCAAACGCATTTTGGTAGCAGGCATTCCCGTGATGGGGCATTTGGGCCTTACACCACAAAGCATTTATAAATTTGGCACATATTCTGTGCGGGCTAAAGAAGAAACGGAAGCCTTAAAGCTTGAAGAAGATGCCTTGTTGTTGCAACAATTGGGTTGTTTTGCTTTGGTTTTAGAGAAAATACCTGCTACGCTGGCTGCTAAAGTGTCGGAAAGTCTGGAAATTCCAACCATTGGTATCGGTGCCGGTATGAACACCGACGGCCAGGTTTTGGTTACACATGACATGCTGGGTATTACCAAAGATTTCAA
This sequence comes from Saprospiraceae bacterium, assembly GCA_040397785.1. GTDB lineage: Bacteria > Bacteroidota > Bacteroidia > Chitinophagales > Saprospiraceae > M3007. The sequence goes on from JBBAVI010000029.1 coordinate 1,417, forward strand.
GCCGCGTTTTTTGCGTCGATACCTGGAGCTGTTTGATGAAATCGGCAATGCCACCCGGCAGTACATTTCCGACGTGAAATCAAAAAACTTTCCCAATGAACAAGAGCAATACTAAGTTGCTGTAAATCAATATTTTATTCAATAAGTTGTCATTGTCATGCAAGCATACCACGATCTACTTCGACATATTCTGGATCACGGCGCTCAAAAAAGTGACCGCACTGGAACAGGTACCCTGAGTGTATTTGGGTACCAGATGCGGTTTAATCTGGAAGATGGATTCCCCTTAGTTACCACTAAAAAAGTGCACACCAAAAGCATTATCCATGAGTTGCTTTGGTTTTTGAAAGGGGATACCAATATTCAATACCTCAAAGAAAATGGGGTAGGGATCTGGGATGAATGGGCCAATGAACATGGGGACTTGGGTCCTGTTTATGGAAAACAATGGCGCTCCTGGGAAACACCAAATGGAGATACCATCGACCAAATTAAGGGGGTGATTCATACGTTGCAACACAATCCAGATAGCAGGCGCATGGTTGTCAGTGCATGGAATGTGTCCGATTTGGATAAAATGGCGTTGGCGCCTTGTCATTGCCTGTTTCAGTTTTATGTTGCGGGGGGGCGTTTGTCTTGTCAATTGTATCAACGCAGTGCCGATGTATTTCTGGGGGTGCCTTTCAACATCGCTTCTTATGCCTTGCTTACCCTCATGATGGCGCAAGTTTGTAATTTAAAACCGGGTGATTTTATTTGGACTGGCGGAGATACACACTTGTATGTCAATCATTTGGAACAAGTTGATCTGCAACTGTCCCGCACGCCACGTGCCTTGCCACGCATGCAACTCAATCCGAATGTGCAAGATTTGTTTGCATTTGGGTATGAAGATTTTGAACTGCTCAATTACGATCCGTACCCTGGAATTAAGGCTCCGGTTGCGGTGTAGCCAACGGTAATACGACACTTTTGATACAACAATTGTGTTTGGCCTGAATTTTGCCCTGTTTGGTGCAGTAAAATCCACGCTCAGAACAAGTGCCTAATTTTGGCTACGGTTAATCAAGATGTCAATAGAAAAAAAATTGCCTGCCCTGTTAAACAAAGCACAGGAGGATATCAGGTTTTACAAGTCGCTCTTAGATAACCAATCAGTCTATGTGATTAAAACAGACACTGAAGGACGTTATGTATATGCGAATGACCATTTCTGTCATATTTTCAATACTACCGTTGATGCGCTGATTGGAACCAGCTCCCTTGAATCCATTCTAGAGCCGGATCGTCCCAAATGTATTGAGGCGGTAACGCAATGTTTTGCGCTTCCAGGCCTGCGCCATCTGGTTATTTTAAGAAAAAGGGATTGGAACGGCTTTATACGCATTAATCAATGGGAGTTTAGTGCAACCTTAGATGAAAAGGGCAAAATTGACGGTATTCTTTGTGTTGGGTTTGATATTTCAGAAAAAGTACGCATCGAAACCAATTTGTCTGTTTTGGTATCTAATATGAGCGATGTGTTGCTGAGTATAGACGCAACAGGAACCTTGGTGTATGCTTCCCCGAGTTGTACAAAAGCATATGGCTATTTAGTTTCAGAAATTGTAGGGCATAATATTGTCGATTTTTTACACCCGGACGATTTGGGTATTTGCCTGGATGCTTTAGTTAAAGTGAGTACTACAGGCACATCCGTGATGGGTTTGGAACACCGTATATTACATAAAAACGGTACTTATCGTTGGAGCAGTACCAATGCGGATGTGGATCCTACGGGCGGACGTGCCATTATCTCCACCCATGATATCACGGAGCGCAAACAGCAGGATAGGCGTTTAAAAGAATTGGCCTTGGTTGCTTCCAGCACCACCGATGTGATCATTATATCAGATTCAAATGGTGTGATTACCTGGGTCAACGACGCATATACCCATTTAACTGGTTACACTTTTGATGAAGCGATCGGGAAAAAACCAGCGGATATGGTCCAAGGGCCCAAAACAGACATGGCTGCCGTTTTAAAAATTCGAAAGGCTATACGTGCACAAAAACCAGTAAGTGTTGAAATACTCAATTATTCAAAACAAGGCCGCGAATATTGGTTAGAGTTGAGCATCGACCCGGTTTTTGATGATCAAGGCGTTTGTACCAACTTTATTGCCGTGGAGCGCGATATATCCGTGCGGAAAGCAGCTGACCTGGAATTGCAGCGCACCAAAGAAATGTTGGAGCAAACCAATTTGGTTGCTAAAGTAGGTGGTTGGGAGGTAGATTTAGTTGAAAATAGCGTTTTCTGGTCGGATGTTACTAAAATGATCCATGAAGTACCTATGGATTATGTGCCCATACTTGAAGCAGGAATCGAATTTTATAAACCAGGGAATAGCAGGGAAACCATAGCGCGTCTGGTAAAAGATGCCATGGAGCATGGAAATCCTTTTGAAACCGAACTTCAAATTATTACTTCAACTGGAAAAGAAGTTTGGATAAGGGCGATTGGCAAAACAGAAGTTGTAGACGGTCGATGTGTACGCATTTACGGTACTTTTCAAGATATTGATGCCATTATTAAAGCAGAGAGTGAACAAATTAATACCGCTAATTTGCTCAAAAAATTGTCGGATGAGGTTCCGGGAGGCTTATATCAATTTACCCTATACGATCAAGGGCATTTTCATTTTCCATATGCTTCTATTGGTTTGCTGGAGTTGTTTGAGGTAAGCGCAGTAGAATTGAAGGACAATCCTGTTATTTTATTCCAACGGATTCATCCGGAGGAGTTGCAGAATATTCAAGCATCCATTGCCGTTTCTGCAGCAGGATTATCGCGTTGGGAAGAAAGTTTTAGGATTATTACGCCTCAGGGCATAGAAAAATGGATTCAAGGGGAGTCTTTACCAGAACGGTTTGATGGTTATATTACCTGGTCGGGTTATTTGTACAACATTACCCAACAAAAAATAGCGGAAAGAGAGATTCGGCGCTCTGAGGCCAAGTTTCGGGGGCTGTATGATTCTACCAGTGATGCCGTGTTATTGTTGAGTGATGTCGGTTTTTTCGATTGCAACGATGCTGCTGTTTCGATTTTTGGTTGTACTTCGAAGGCGCATTTGTGTTCCTTTCATCCGGCAGATGTTTCCCCTGAATTTCAACCCAATGGGGTTCGATCGATAGTTCAATCCGAAATTAATAATAAATTGGCACTCGAACAAGGCTCAAACCGTTTTGAGTGGCTGCATAAACGGATGGATACTGGAGAAGAATTTTATGCAGAAGTGCTGTTAAATGTAGTGCAATTGGATGAGCAACAACGACTCCAAGCGGTAGTACGTGATATTTCAGAACGAAAACAGGCAGAAAAAGAAATTTTGCGTGCTCGGGAACAGGCTGAAATGGCGAGCAAATTCAAATCGGAGTTTTTGGCTAACATGAGCCACGAAATACGTACCCCACTCAACGGGGTAATCGGCTTTGTCGATTTGCTCATGCGCACCAAATTGGATACAACGCAGAAAGAATACATGTCGACCGTTTTTCAGTCTGCCAACGCATTGCTCGATATTATCAATGATATTCTTGATTTTTCTAAAATTGAAGCAGGGAAACTAGAATTGTCGATTGAACAAACCGATTTACTTGAATTGGGCGGACAGGTAGCCGATATGATCAAGTATCAGGCGCACAAAAAGAACCTGGAGATGCTGCTGAATATCGATCCAAGTATTCCGCGCTTTATTTGGGCCGATCCGATTCGCTTGCGGCAGGTTTTGGTCAATTTATTGGGCAACGCCGTAAAATTTACCGAAAAAGGTGAAATAGAATTATGTGTAAAACCCATTTTGAAAAAATCGAAAGATGTAACCATTTTTCGATTCTCCGTGCGGGATACTGGGATTGGGTTTGATCCGAAAAACCAGGCAAAAATATTTGACGCTTTTTCTCAGGAAGATGCCTCTACTACCCGACGGTTTGGAGGAACAGGCCTTGGCTTGACAATTTCCAATAAGTTACTGGCCTTGATGGGGAGTTCGATGTTCCTCCAATCTGAACCAGGCAAAGGGAGTACCTTCTATTTTGATATTGCGTTTAAAACAATGGATGGACCGGCGATTTCCAATTATCAGTTGGATCATATTAAGACTGTATTGGTGGTAGATGATAATGAAAATAATCGGATTATTTTGCAGGAAATGCTTAACATTCATCATATTTCAACCGATCATGCCCGCAATGGAATTGAAGCTTTGGAAAAATTGAAGGAAGGATTGAAATATGATGTCATTTTAATGGATTATCACATGCCTTATTTGGATGGACTGGAAACCATTCGAAATATAAGGAATGCCCTGCATATCAAATCGGAAGACCAGCCCGTGATCTTGTTATTTAGTTCTTCCGATGATGAATTTGTAAATGCGGCCTGTAGGGAATTGAACGTGCGCCAAAGAATTGTAAAACCTATCAAAATCAATCAGTTATATGATGCGCTTGCCCATTTAAATACCCATTATATTGAATTGGAGGAAGGGAAGGAAAGTGGTATCAATCGGGATAATTTTGGTGCGGGCCTGCATGCGCTTTCAATTTTGGTTGCGGAAGACAATCCGGTTAATATGCTGCTTGCTAAAACAATTTTGCATAATATTTTACCTGATACGGGGGTGCTCGCTGCTTCCAATGGCCGGGAAGCATTAGAACGTTTTGTAAATAATCAGCCTGATTTGGTATTTATGGATATTCAAATGCCAGAAATGAACGGATATGAAGCGGCAACTGCTATTCGAGCCACTGAAAAAGAAGGTAAAAGGGTACCTATAATTGCCCTTACAGCAGGCACCGTAAAAGGCGAACGCGAGCGCTGCCTGGCTGCTGGAATGGATGATTATATCACCAAACCCGTATTAAAGGAAACGATTGAGCAAGTTATTTTGAAATGGCTCATAAAAGATTCTAAATGGGCAGAGTCGGCCATTCCAGAACCCATTGATCACAAATCGCGTTTTAATGCTGAGCAATTTGAGGACTTGTTGGGCAACGATACCGAAATGATTCAGGATATGTTGACTGTGGCAATTAGCTCTATGGACAAGTTTTTGGTGGATTTGGATCAGTTTATTAATATTTCAGATTTTGTGGCTATTAAGGCCTTGGCCCATCAGATGAAAGGGGGAGCACTTACCTTGACCTTTGGAATATTGGGCAAACAAGCTGCCGAACTGGAGTATTTGGATCCCATTACCTTAGAATCGGTGAAAGCATTGCAGTATCAAATTGAAACAGAAATAGAGCAAATAAAACAATTAATTTCCGTATACTTTTAACTTTTACCATCATGCATTTTGCTCGGAAAAATAATTGTGGGAAAATACATGAAGATGTTTTTTGACCTTTTTTATTGATTATTAAATTACAATACTCTTATTTTTGTTCTAATATTATCGTAATTTTACTTTATAAGTAATTATTTACAATAAAATTTATATACGATTAAAATTTAAATTATAGATTTGTGGAATGTTGCAAAGGGAAATATTTGTCATGAAATGGCAGGTATTTTCCAGGCAGCTTTCGCATATTTATCCTTTAATTCAACACGCTCATGAATGTTCAATACTCCATCGTTGGTGGTGGCATTGCTGGCCTTACGCTTGCCAATTTGCTACAAAAAAACAAAATTCCTTTCCAAGTTTACGATAAATCACCGGAGATTAACCCGAAAGGGCATGGTTTTATTATTCCGCAGGAAGGCTTGGTTATTTTGTCTGAAATCCTGGATTGGGACCAGCTTATCTGCAAAGGCAATTACATTCATCTTTACGAAGCGTTTAATGATCGGGGTGATTTGCTAGCCTCTATTGATACGGGTGGCGTATTTGCGATTAGTCGTCCTGCTTTGTTGGAAAGCCTATATGAGCGCATAGATCCAGCCAACGTACATTTCAATAAAGAGATAGAGCAGGTAACGGTAAAAGGCCAACAAATTCGTGCGATTCAATTTACGGATCAAACGATCATTCGGCCTGAAATGGTGGTGGCTTCCGATGGGGTAGGAAGTATGCTGCGCAAACAAATATTTCCATCAGCAAATCTGGAATCGGTTGGTTATCATGAAGTAGTATGTACCTTAGAGCACAATGCCGTTGACTTAAGGGAATTTAGCATGCCCTTCGATAATTTGTAAAAGTTTGGTATTTCCCATTTAGTCTTCTTATTGGACGAGTTCTTGGATATAATCGGCCTGGTCTGACTAGCTCCAAATGAGTTATAAAAAGCGCAATTATGACTTTAATAAAACCGATTGGTTTGGCATTGGCTACAAGTTTGATTAACCGTTTTTTAAGGATGCCAAATGTCACGTTCTGATTAATAGCCACCTTTGTTCGTCGTTTTTTATTGATTTCATCCAGATCGGGATCGCATTCCCGGACCAGCATCGTGTGCAGATTTGTTGCGATAGCCACAGCATAGAAATCTTGGTAAATTGCCTCGGGTTTATGTCCGGAAAAGATTTCAATTTGCATTTTATTTTTGATTTTATCAAACTGCGTTTCTATCCCCCAGCGTAAACCATAAAGCATTTTGAAGCAACTATGTGGATATTTTTTAACATCCAGCAGGCAGGTAATCAGAACTTCTACCTCTTCCTCTAATTCTATGCGAACCAAGCGAACCTTAACTGTATGGTCATTTGTAACCTTGTAGCCTTGGCTTTTCAGTGATTTTAGTGCTACACGGGTCATGGGGAATTCTACAATAAGTTGCCTTTTTTTAGTCGCCACAAAATTTTGTACCACGTGGTTAAATCCTATTTTACATCTCATGATAAATGGAATATTCGACTCTAAATGCTTGTAAATGAATTCAAAACTAGGAAAGTTTCGGTCATATATTACGATGTCGCGCTCCTTTGAAAGTTCCAAATACTCATGTGCAAAAACATCTTCGCCTTCGCTTATTGTGCCTATCCATGCACCAAGACAAAAGCCATTGAGCAAATCAACAGCGTATCCAGCCCTGGCCATGGGAATGTACGCATATTGATTCTCATTTACCCCAAATTCATCTGCCATCTCTTGTGTGGAAGGTAAGTAAAGCGTGCTGCCATCCACCCCAACAAGCCGATAACCCCGCCATGTTTTGGTTTTTTTTGATCTTGAATAGAGCAAATCAACCATGTGCCGATGCCAATCCTTAAAAAATACCGGATTAATCCGGTATCGTGCTTTGCTAAAGGCCCCCTTGCTACAACTTTTCAAACCTTGGCCTGAAAAATGATCATCCAATTCTATGCTCAACGATCGCTTGGATTGGTTAACGATAAACCAACAAATCTGCCAAAAGGTTAGTACCCGATCCCGTGTGAAAAATCCTGGGTTGGATAAATATTTTTCCCGTTGTTCTCCAAATTTATTTAAAAATATGTTCATCCCTTCCAGAATGACCCCTACTTTTGTTCCCATGGCGAGTGTCGTAGTGTGAATTTGTATGTCGAAACACAAAATTACATCACTATGGACACTCGTTTTTTGCTTAAGTCAACGGCATTGACCTTAGAGCATCCTGCGCTGGTTGAGTTTTTGGGAAAACGGCTACTTAAATTTCACCATCATGAGGGAGGGCGCGCTTTTGGTATGCTCAAAATTTCGCCAACCAAACTAATTTGGTATGTACAATTTGATACACAGCGTTTTCCAATGCAGGCAGGTGGAGCGGCAGTACTAAAGCAATTTATTGAGCAATATTTTGGCGATTGGTGCGCCCCGGTGCAAGCGGTCATTCAAGCAAGCAATTTTCAAAATGCCCACCACTGGCAGTTGTTTGAATTGCATAATCTACCAATGTATGCCGCAGGAAACACCATTTTGATGGGCGATGCGGCACATCCGGTGTTGCCATTTACGAGCCAGGGTGTGTTATCGGCTCAAAAAGATGCAAAAGTTTTGACCGAGTTAATAAAGTCGAAAATAGATCATAATACCCTTTTTTCTACCTATTCCGATACCAGAATGGCTGAAATGCAGGAACATTTTGACAATGGCAAGGCCATGATGAACAATTTTTTATTGCCGCTTAAACAACAAAGTGTCGGAATTCCGATGTCGGTGAAAATTCCGGCCGGAAATTTGCGTCGTGCCTTTTGGAGCACTTCACAAAATCCTCCACCCTCCAGCATCAATGTTTCTATTTGACCATACGCGTATTCAATTTAACACCCTAAAAGAAAGGGCTTTCAATGGACGTTGGGCGGTAGTGCCCGACGATGTACTTCCACTTACGGCTGCAGATCCTGATTTCCCGGTTGCCCCGGAAATTATCGAAGCCATGCAATCCTATCTAGGTGCAGGGTATTTGAATTATGGCCCTTTTTCGGGATTGGACATTTTTAAGGAAAATGTTGCCCTGCATTATAATGCTCGCAAGGGCTGTGCTTTTGTTCCAGAAGATGTGCTGGCCGTAAATAGTGCTGCCCAAGGCATGTACCTGGTCGCCCGCTATTTACTCCAGCCAGGTGATGAGGCCATTATTTTTGACCCGGTCGATTTTTTGTTCAAAAAAACCTTGGAAGTAGTCGGTGCACGCCCAGTTTTGTGCTCCATACCGGCCGAAACAGGTGTGTTGGATTTGGCGCACCTGGAGTCTTTGATCACCCCCCGTACTAAACTGATTAGTATTTGCAATCCGCACAACCCGCTCGGCGTTGTGTACGATTCGACGGTGTTGTTAGCCTTATCAAAAATTGCAGAACGTCATGGGATTTGGGTAATGAGCGACGAAATATGGAGTGACATTATATACGACCAGCAGGTTTATCGCAGTTATGCCGCTGTTTCAGAATATGCTGCTTTACATAGTTTTACGGTGTATGGTTTTTCAAAAACCTTTGGATTGGCAGGCTTGCGTATCGGCGCTGTGCTTTGTCAAAACACAGCTGTGATGCAGGATTTTGTGGAGCAATCGCAATTTAATTCGACCATAGAAGGTGTTTCAACGTTGTCACAAATTGGTGCCGCAGCGGCTCTGGAACATGGCTGGTATTGGGCCGAGGCTTTTGTGGAGCACTTACAAGCCAACCGCGATCTGGCTTATCAATTGTTGAGCAAGTCAAACTCACTTCAGCCTAATCTACCGGACAGTACGTATGTGATTTTTCCTAAAATAACCAATGGTTTGAGCAGTGAAATGTATGTAAAACAAGTACTTGAGCAGGCAAAAGTGGCCATTGTGCCTGGCAGTGCCCGCTGGTTTGGGCCTGGCGCGGAGGGTCATGTGCGTATTTGTTTTTCTACTTCGCGGGATGTGTTGGAGGAAGGAATATTGCGCATTTTGTCAAAAATGGGCTAATTGTTCATTTTCGCCGTTATTTCTGGCTTACCCTGCCATATACCGGCTAGCAATGCCCAAGGCACGCATAGAATACGTCTTTTTCATACGGTGGCCACCGCTGCGCAAGAGAATATCCTTCAAGGTTTCAATTACTTGCAAGGTGTAATCGCCTTTGTTGATCATCACACATTCAGCCAGGGCGGCATGGGCGGCATCGGTCACTTCCGAACGGGTGGCAATACCCGATTTATTGAGCGATTCTAGCACTTGGGTAGCCCAGATTACGGGTACGTGTGCAGCTTCGCAAATCCATAATATTTCCTCCTGGATTTCACTCATCCGTTCAAATCCAATTTCTACGGCTAAATCGCCACGGGCAATCATTACCCCAATGCCCGTTTGGGTCATACCTTGTAGTAGCAGTCCGGGCAAGTTTTTGACCGCTTCCGGTGTTTCTATTTTGAGGATAATGGAGGGTAAAGGGCGGTTTTTCTTTAATCTGAGTAAAGCCTCTTGCAAAATTTGCAAATCTCCAGTCGTACGGACAAAGGAATAACCAATTAGGTCAGCATGTTGTAAGGCAAAGGGAAGTACGGCACGATCCTCCTCGGTAAGGCTATCTACGGAAAACGTGGAATCGGGAAAATTGATTCCTTTTTCGGCCTTTAATTTGGGCTTTTCGGCCGAGATACGCACCATTTGCAAGCGGGCCAGTCCTTTTTTTAATTGTACCACTTTTGCTTCAAATAGGCCATCGTCAAACAGCACCCGCTCGCCCACTTTTAACTGCGACACAATTCCTTCCTGGGTGCAGCCAATTACAATTTGTTCCGTATCCAACACCTCTTTAGATTCGGCCAAGAAAAAAGTACGTTCGTCGCTAAAATCGGCTTTGCCTTTTTTATGGCCTTTTCCCAAAATTTGGGTACGGATTTTTGGTCCGGCGAGATCCATGTATATTTTGCATGATAGCCCGGTTTTTTCGGAGGCTTTTTGAATGTTCCCGATCATTTTGAGCCAGATTTCCGGATTGTCGTGGGCACAATTGATGCGTGCGACATTCATTCCAGCTGCCAGCAGTTGATGTACTTTCCGTTCATTGATGGCAAATTCAGTGTCGAATGTCACCATAATATACGGAATAGCAGGATTTTTTTTATTGCCAAACAACTGGTTGCTATGTAGTTGAATGGTTTTGCGTCCGGCTACAGCGTCGCATTTAGACAATTCATGTCCTTGTTTTTTCACCCCAATCAATTGCAATACGGATTGAATTTGGCGTAAGATGTGGCTTTCGGAACTGGCGAGCGAGGACAAGCCTGCCGTGTGCAATTCATCCTGCAAATCACGGATATCTTCATTGCGCAGGGTAAGGTAATGCAGCAAGTTTTCGCCACTCCGTTGTTGTTGTGCTGGCAGGGTAGCGAGCATAGTTTCCCGATCTGCGACGGCCTTTAACATTTTTTGTTCAAGGTGGAGCAAATTGGATTTGAGGTATGCCAGCGTTGTCGGTTTCATTTTTTATAACCAGCCTAAAAAGGGCTCCTCCAGAATTTTTTTCAATTCTACCAAAAATCTGGCCGCATCTGCACCGTTAATTACCCGGTGATCCCAGCCGATGGTCATAGGCATCATCAGGCGTGGTTCGAAGGCACTACCATTCCAAAAGGGTTCCATTTGGGCGGCAGTGATGCTCAAAATTGCTACTTGTGGCCAGTTTACGATAGAAATCATGTTTGTACCGCCAATACCTCCGATGTTGGAAATGGTAAAAGTGCCACCATCTAAATCTTCTGGTTTGTTTTTGCCGTCGCGGGTGCGGGTAGACAGTTCAGTCAATTCGACCGAAATTTCAGTCAGGTTTTTTTGGTCAGTATGTTGCAATACGGGAACGAGCAGTCCGCGTGGCGTATCAACCGCAATACCGATGTTGTAGTATTTTTTGAAAATAACCTCGCGTTTTTCCAGGTCATAGCTGGCATTGAACTGCGGCATTTTCTTGAGCACCGAACAAACGGCCTTGGCGATAATTGCGGTAGTTGTCAAGGCCCCCCCTGCGGCTTTTACTTTATCTTTATTTTCTTGGCGCAGTTTTTCCAGTTTGGTGATGTCGGCTTTTTCAGAAATCCAGGCGTGTGGAATAGCATTAAAAGCATACACCATATTATCGGCGGTCAGTACACCAATTCGGCTTTGTGCCTGGCGTTCAACCGTACCAAATTTTTCGAAATTAGGCAGCGGTTTGTGTGCCATGGCAGTGCCACCTTGTGCGCTGCTGCTGCCTTTTTCCATTTTTTGCTTTACAAAATCCACCACATCTTTATAGGAAAGGCGGTTCGAACCTTCTGCTGGACGCAGATCAGCCAGGTTTATACCCAATTCTTTTGCGCGTTTACGTGCCAATGGTGAAACGCGGAAATTTCCAGTTGCGCTTTCCGCAGCGGGTGCACTTGTAGTTTGTGAAGGTGTTACAACGTCCGCAGCAGGGACAGCCGCAACTTGAACAGGCTCAGGTGCTGGTGCAGGCGCGGGCGTGCTGGCAGCAGGAGAAGCGGTTGCGGCACTGGCCGCCTGAATGCGCAGAATTACATTGCCTTCCGTCACGTCATCTCCTTTTTTTACAATGATCTCTTCCACTATACCATCCATATCGACGGGCATTTCGGCATCTACTTTATCGGTACCTACAATGAGTACAATTTGTTCTTTTTGAACCGTATCTCCTGGTTTGACCAGGATTTCAAGTACTTTTCCGGTTACTCCATCGCCCAAAGAAGGCAGTTTATATTCGTGTGTCATGTTGCAAACAATAATAAAAGACTTCGAAATCAAATACAGGCAAAGATGCTGCAAGTTTTGCGGAATACAAACCTTCGGACACTGGTAAATGAAAATAGATGCACATACTTCCTACTCGACCAGTTCCGACCATTGGCGCACCGGCATGCGTGGCACTGGATTCCACTGGCTCGTTTTCCAATCGAAGGCTTCCAGGCTATTAAAATTCAGTTTATAATCAAACTGAGAAGGGACATCATAGCAATATCCGTGGTAATAATATTTTTTACCCAGTGCTTTTGCTTTTTGAATTTCAAGCAACATGGTATAAGAGCCCAGGCTTAGGTGCCCGAAATCGGGATCGAAAAAACAATAGGTGCCCGAAATGCTATCATGCCCAATGTGCATGTAACTGTAGGCGATGATGGGGGCGTCTCCTATTTGTAGGCTAAATTCCATGCCTGTCACGGGTTCGCGGTGGGCCTGTGGTCCCAAAAAGGACGCTAAATGGGCTGGTCTTCGCTCTCCAAATCGTTGGGCATGTTTTAAAAACAAAGCTTCTTGGTGGCTCGTGAGCGCGATAGATCGGTACCCCACTTCCAAATGGGCATTCCGGCGCAAGAGTTGGCGTTGACTTTTGGAAAACGAAAAATCATGCAGACAAATGCGCAAGGGGATGGTAAGGCAAAACTGGTTACGGCACATCGAATAGTTATGCCGTACCATGGAGTACCCCAACAAGCGCCAGCCCTCTGCAAGGTAATCATCGAATATTTCCGGGTGCAGGGCTTGCATGGGAACACTCTCATCGATCAGTTCCGTTAATAATAAAACCTGATTTTCCATATTTGCCATAATACACACAACACTTTTTTCATACAACAATGTTCCGCGCAATAATACGGAATTTTTTGCTTAATTTGTTGCAGCGCTGCAAACTACCGTACTTTGCGCTGCTGTTAAAAAGGCAAAATCAACCATGGATAATACTGCGCGCATTCCCCTGCTTTACCACACCTACAACAGTCTGTTCCTTCGGCTTCCATTCAAGGGCATCGAACATACAGGAACACAACTTGCTTTGTTTACCCAATATTGCGAACAACGGTTTAAAGAATTTGCCAGTCCGGTTGAATTAGTAACGGCTTTTTGGAAAGACTATTTTGAGCATTCCGATGAAGATACCAAACATCAATTGTTATTCCGCTTTATTCAATACGTTGAAAGGCAAGTTGTATTGTTTGATTCGGTAGAAGATGCGCTTTTTGAACAGACGCACGAGATGAATGGCCCTGGCTCACTCAAGCACTTGCTAAGCAGGCTCGAAACCCCGGAACAAAAGGCCCAACTGATTGAAAAAATTAAAACCTTCAATCTGCGCCTGGTATTAACCGCCCATCCAACCCAGTTTTATCCGGGTAAGGTTTTGGGCATTATTAATGATATGGGGCAGGTGATAAAAGGAAATGACCTGGAACATATTCGTCAGTTGTTGATGCAATTGGGTAAAACGGCTTTTGTAAACAGGCAAAAGCCCACGCCATACGATGAGGCGATCAGTTTGGGCTGGTATATGGAGTATGTTTTTTACAACACCATGCCCGACATCCTGTTTCGATTGTTGCGTTCCATGCATTTGGACGTGGTTGATTTTGAAAATCCGCGCTTGCTTTCATTGGGTTTTTGGCCGGGTGGCGACCGCGATGGCAACCCGTTTGTGACCGCTGATGTAACGATATTGGTTGCTAAACGGCTTCGAGAAGGGGTTTTGCGTGGATATTACCGCGATTTACGGCAATTAAAACGCCGCCTGACTTTTCGCGGTGTAGAAGAAATCATTTCGGCGGCCGAGCAAAAAATATACCGCACTTTATATTATCCTGATCCGACGCAATACCATTCCTGTGCGGAGTTGCTCGGTGAATTATATGAGGCGCGCAACATTTTATTGGCAGAGCATGACGGCCTTTTCATAGAAGAACTTGAGCGCTTTATTTTGAAGGTTCGGGTGTTTGGTTTTTATTTTGCAAGCCTAGATATTCGGCAGGAGAGTGGGAAGCATCAGGCTGTATGGGCCTTGATTTTGCAGAATTGGGCGGCGAAATTTCCGTGGTATGACCCACAGGATTTTTTCAAAACGGATGAAAATACACAGATCGATCGACTCTTATCGACCAATTACTTGCTGGATGCTGCCGATTTTCAAGACCCCTTGGTGCTGGAAACCATTGCTACTTTCCAGTCAATTGCAGCGATTCAGCGCTCAAATGGGGAACATGGCTGCCACCGTTATATCATCAGCAATTGCAGTTCGGCTTTGCAGGTTGCACAGGTACTTGCGCTTGCACGGCTTACCATTGCTGACCTTGATCAGGCGGGGTTGCCTGGGCCAGTTTCGTTGGATATTGTGCCTTTATTTGAAACAATTGACGATTTGGCCACTTGCGATACGGCGATGGAAACGCTTTATCGCAACGAGCGTTATGCTGCTCATTTATTACAAAGGGGTAATATTCAGCATATTATGCTAGGTTTTTCGGATGGAACCAAAGATGGTGGATATCTGCGCGCCAACTGGAGTATTTACCGTGCGAAGGAAGCACTCACACGCGTAAGCCGCGCGTATGGAATTATCGTCATCTTTTTTGACGGCCGTGGCGGACCTCCAGGTCGTGGTGGCGGCAACAACGCCAATTATTACGCAGCCCAGGGACATGATATTGAAAATCAGGCGATTCATGTAACCATTCAAGGGCAAACGGTAAGTAGTACATATGGTACCCAGGCTTCGGCTCGGTTTAATACCGAACGTTTGCTCAGCGCCGGATTGGAAACACAACTTTTTCCAACCCATTCGAATGAATTGACCGAGCGCGATAAAAATTTGTTGGATGCATTATCGGACAAGGCCTTGGAGGCGTATTTAAAACTCAAAAACCACCCGGAATTTGTCCCCTACCTCGAAAAAATGACGCCTTTGAAATGGTATGGCGATACCAACATCGCGAGCCGTCCGACAAAACGGGGCAACGACAAAGGTTTGCGTTTTGAAGATTTACGCGCGATTCCGTTTGTGGGTGCCTGGGCTCAGATGAAGCAAAACGTACCTGGATATTATGGTGTAGGTTCGGCGATCGAAGCGTTATCTCCAGAAGGGTTAAACGACTTGCGCGACCTGTACAAACGGTCGTTGTTTTTACGGACCTTGTTTGAAAACTCGATGCAGTCTTTATCCAAAGGCAATTTTAATGTTACGCGGCACATTGCAAATTCGCCGCGTTTTGGTGCGTTTTGGACGATGTTGTTGGAAGAGTTTGAGCGTACAAATGCCCATTTGCTTAACTTGTCGGGGCAGGAAGGGTTGCTGGAAGATAATCTGATGTCAAAAACAAGCATCGCGATCCGTGAGCAAATCGTGTTGCCGCTTATAGTGATACAGCAGTACGCATTGCAACAATTGCAGGGAGATGCCCTTTCCACATCATCGGCAGAGGTATATCGTCGGTTGGTGTTGCGTGCAATGTTTGGTATCATCAATGCGGCACGCAATTCGGCCTAAACTATTCTTCTTCGCCGTGGAGTTCTCTTTCGAGGGTTTCCATTTTGATATAGTCAATTGCTTCTTCTACAGTTGGAGTCATCACTAGAATGGTTTCCAGGCGGCTGATTTCAATTAATTTAACCACCATTGGCTGAAGTTTTCCCGCCAGAATGAGTGCTCCGGTGTCTTTCCAAATGCGGTGGCCTGTCAAAATGGCGCTTAAGCCACTGGAGTCCACAAAACGCACATTAGATAAATCGAGGATTAAATTGCGCACGCCTTCCTGGTTCAAAAAGATCAAATCACTCTTCAAACCTGGAGCAATGGTAGAATTAAGATTCTCCTCATCCAAGGTGAGCACTGAATATAGCGCTTGTTTATCAATTTTGTATTTCATAATAACCTGGTTTTCAGCAACGCGCTACTACGCGCGTTTTTTGCGTTGCAATTTTAGGGGGCAAATGTAGCCAATGCTTGGCGCTTTTCTAAAAAAACTTTTCATTCGTTTTTTATTCGCCATGAACCTGCCATCTAGTCAGGCTTATGCAAGTGTGGCATTATTTTTTCAATATGCTTGGTCTGCCACCTTGAATGCAAAAAAGATGGATTAAACCTAAGTAAAAAAAAATTGTTAATGATTAGTCGTTGAGGTTGCATTATACCTTATAAATGACCTAAACTTGTCGCAAATTATCGAGACATCCTTAAATTCGCTTTCTCTAATGTTTTACCCCGATGTAGGGGATCTGAAAACTTGAATAATGAATAAGAAATTTTCTCCGGTAGTCAAACAAATCATCAACCAAAGCGGCCAGGAAGCTCGGCGCTTGGGGCATGATTATATTGGCGCGGAACACCTCTTGCTGGGCATTATCTCTGAACGCGACAGTTTGCCCGTGCGGGTACTGGATGCTTTGCTGGTGGATGTGCATGAACTTAAAAAGCGCCTCGAACGTGCCATCCCCCGATACAGCGCCTACCCGCCTGCAGAAAACCTGTTTATTGGTGAATTCCAGGTCACCACCCAGGTGCAACGCGTTTTGAAAGTGACCTTTTTAGAGGCAAAAATGATGAAGTGTGAGGAGATCTATCCTGAGCATCTCATGCTTTCATTGCTCAAACATTCTGACACCACAGCCACCCGGCTGTTAAACGAGTACGACGTGGACTACGAATCATTTAAAAAAGAACTTGAATACGTGCGTTCGGAACAAGACTTAGCGCACCCTAATTTATTCAACCAAACGCCCTCTGAAGGATCTGGCGAATACGAAGAAGAGGAAGATCGCAGCGGTTTTCGCGCTGGCCAAAAAGGACAACCGAAAAGCCGTACCCCGGTGCTCGACAACTTTGGCCGCGATATCACCAAATTGGCAGAGGAAAACAAATTGGACCCCATCATCGGTCGTGAAACCGAAATTGAACGGGTAAGCCAAATTCTGAGCCGCCGTAAAAAGAACAATCCGATTTTGATTGGCGAACCTGGTGTGGGTAAAACCGCCATTGTGGAAGGTCTAGCCCTGCGCATCATGCAGAAAAAGGTGAGCCGCACGCTGTTCAATAAACGTATTGTAATGCTAGATTTGGCTGCATTGGTTGCAGGTACCAAATACCGCGGTCAATTTGAAGAACGCATCAAGGCAATCATGAACGAGCTTGAAAAAAGCCGCGATGTTATCCTGTTTATCGATGAAATTCATACCATTGTAGGTGCTGGTGGCGCAACCGGCTCGCTCGATGCCTCTAACATATTCAAACCAGCCCTGGCACGCGGCGAACTCCAATGCATCGGTGCGTCTACCCTGGATGAATATCGTCAATACATTGAAAAAGATGGTGCCCTGGATCGTCGTTTCCAAAAGGTGATGGTAGAGCCACCTAGTCAGGAGGACACCATCCATATTTTGCGCAATATTCAACCAAAATATGAAGAGTTTCACAATGTAATCTACTCTGAAGAGGCCATTAAAGCTTGCGTGCGTTTGAGTGATCGGTACATTACCGATCGGTTCTTGCCCGATAAAGCCATTGATGTATTGGATGAAGTAGGTGCACGCGTTCACTTGAAGAACATTGTGGTTCCGAAGCATATTGAAGAACTCGAACTCAAAATTGAGGAACTCAAAGAGCAGAAAAACCAGGCGGTAAAAAATCAGCAATATGAAGACGCTGCCAACCTGCGCGATCAGGAAAGCAAACTGGTGCGCCAGTTGGAGTTTTCAAAGGTAGAATGGGAAGAAGAAAGTAAAACCCGCCGTTTCCCGGTGGAAGAAGATGATATTGCAGAAGTGGTCGCAATGATGACGGGCATTCCTGTACGCAAAGTGGCTCAAAGCGAAAGCAAAAAATTAGTGACCATGGGAGATGACCTCAAAAAAATGGTCATTGGTCAGGATGAAGCGGTCGCCAAAATTTCTAAAGCCATTCAGCGGAACCGCGTTGGTTTGAAAGATCCTAAGAAACCAATCGGATCGTTTATTTTCCTTGGCCCAACCGGTGTGGGTAAAACGGAACTGGCACGTGCGCTTGCACGCTACCTGTTTGATTCAGAAGATGCTTTGATTCGCATTGATATGTCGGAATACATGGAGAAATTCACGGTGAGCCGTTTAATCGGTGCCCCTCCAGGGTATGTAGGATATGAGGAAGGTGGCCAATTGACCGAAAAAGTACGCCGGAAGCCTTATTCTGTGGTATTGCTCGATGAAATTGAAAAGGCGCACCCTGATGTGTACAATATTTTGTTGCAAGTGCTCGATGATGGTCAATTGACCGATGGCCTGGGACGTAAAGTTGATTTTAAAAATACCATCATCATCATGACCTCTAATATTGGTGCACGCCAATTGAAAGATTTTGGTCAGGGTGTAGGCTTCAATACCAAGGCGCGTCAGGACGCAATAGAAGAAAACAGTAAAACCGTGGTACAAAACGCCCTTAAACGTACCTTCTCTCCCGAGTTTTTGAACCGGGTCGATGATGTACTGGTGTTTAATAGCCTCGGTCGTGAAGAAATATTTAGCATCATTGACAATGCTTTGGGCAGTTTGATGAAACGTCTGGTAGGTTTGAAATTTACCCTGACACTTTCAGAAGATGCCAAAGAATTTGTTGCTGAAAAAGGATACGATCCACAATTTGGCGCGCGTCCATTGCACCGGGCTATTCAAAAATATGTGGAAGATCCGCTTGCTGAGTTTATTTTAAACGAAAATCCATCGGAAGGAGCTGTTATGGTTGCCACGCTGAATGAAGCAAAAGAAGCGATTTTGATTACCTATGCCCCGGAAGCAGATGGAAGTGGTGAAGCAATAACGCCAACGGAGAACACGGAAAGCGCCGGCTAAAACATGTGAACAGTTTAAAGTCAAATATTTGGGGGGAATCGGTGTTGAACCGGTTTCCCTTTTTTAATTATTAGGCATGAAAATTGAATATGGTTAAAAGTATTCATACCAAACACTATGGCTTTCCAACTCTGCCGAACCTTTCCATTACTCGGGGCAATCGCTCTTACATTGTTGCTGCCACGCATTTTGCGTGCACAGGCCAATTTTGCAATTCAGGTCGATTCCAATTTTATATCTCAATTGGTATTGGCTGAAAGGCTCAAAGATCCGGAGCATAACCTGGAAATCAATGCTGTTACTGCTGCGCCTTTTGAAGATTTGTTTGCGTTGGAAACAAGTCCACACATGGCTTTTGGTTTTGATGACTCACGTTGGTGGCTGCGGTTTCGTTTTTATAACCACCAGGAACGACCGCGCACCCTCATATTGCGTTTGAACCGAAAAAACTTTGATGAGTTTAAATTGTGGCAAAAAACGGAGCGAGCAAGCATCCGTTCGGTCGGTGAAGTGGGGTATTTGTTTGAGGACGATCGATTTGTTCTGATTAATGGTTATTATTTTGCGGTGACCCTTCAACCCGGCATGAATGAATTTTGGGCAAAATGTCGCAATGAAATTGGTTCCATGCACCTTACTTTGAGTTTGCAGACGCCCGAAAACTTTGCCGTTTTTAGCCGACAGTCTAGTGTAGCGTATGGGGTGTTTTTGGGCATTATGATGTTATCGTTGTTTTTTAGTGCCGTGATGCTGTATTATTACCGCGGCTCCTTGTATTTGTTGTACACCGCCTATATTGTCAGTATTTTGATGCGGGAAGCGTATTATAATTCCTCCGATTTTGATTTATTCCCCGTATTTCAGCGGTATTGCACGACTATTTTGATCGCTGCTACCTACTCGGCGCTGTTCCGAAGGTTTTTGCGCATTTGGGAGTATTTTCCGCGTTTGGACAAATTGATTCAGATTTATTCGGGAATGGCATTTACCTGTACGTTTGTAGTGTGGGGGTTGGTCCAAACAGATCAACGGATGTTCATTCGGGTTTTATTACAAACGGCAAACGTTTTTAATTTGTTTTTTATCGCCATGGCCATTGGGGTAACCCTTATTATTTTCAAACGCAGTGCACAAGCTCGGATCATGGTATTGGGGTCTATTCCCTTAGCGCTTGCGTTTACGGTCATATCCCTGCGTAATTTGAGTTTAGTGCCCAATTATCCCATGATTCAATTTTTGGTGTTAATCGGATTTATTATTGAAGTATTGGTCATTTCCTTCACCTTTACTCGTTGGTATCGTCATGTGGAAATAGACCGTAATTTTTTGAAGTTGCGTATTTCGGTGGAGGCGCAGGAGAAACAAATAGCCGTGCAGGCTGCTGAACAGCGGGTAAAAGACCGTATTGCACGCGATTTGCACGATGATGTGGCTGCCAGTATGTCGGGTATCCGGATTTTGAGTCAAGTGGCTCTTCGGCAGGCAGCCGATACAGCACAGCATATCACACCTTTATTACATCAAATCACCCACAGCGCGCAGGCCACACTGGACGGCCTCAGCGATATCATCTGGGCTATTAACCCTCATACTGATTACCTCAATGATGTTGCAGATCGTATTCGGGACTATGCGGTGCGCACCCTGGAGGTACATGATATTGAATATCAACTGGATATATCTCGAAATTTGCCTGCCTTAGATTTGGATGTAGAAGCAAGGCGTAATATTTACCTGATCTTTAAAGAGTCAGTTAATAATGTTTTAAAACACAGTCAATGTAAAAAATTAGAGATAAAACTTCTTGTTGAGGAAGGGTTTATGGCATTGCTGCTCGTGGATGACGGTATAGGGTTTGATATACATGCCGTACAACGCGGCCACGGGCTAGATAACCTGGAAAAACGCGCAAAAGATATCGGCGGTAATGTTCAAATTGTATCTGCTGCGGGGCAGGGCACCCGCGTCGAATTTCGATTGCCGTTGCCCAATGCGCATGCTTTGTCCCAGGAGGGAAAATAAAAAAGGTGTCATCTCGATGGAGGAGATGACACCTTTTTTAGGATGAACATGCCTTACTTTTTATTCTTCCACTCAGCGATCGACTTATCGTTCATGCGCGGGTAGTCGGTATTGTTCTCAATTTTAGCCAATTCAGTGCTGCGTTCTGCCGTTGCAATGGCGTCTTTATGGCGACCCAATTCAGCAAGGATGAGTGCTTTTGTGCGCACCATGTAAAATTTCTCGCTTTTATCAAGCGCCATTTGAATCCAGGCCAATGCAACATTGAGGTCCTTCTTTTCTTCCAGGTAGTAGCGGGCAGCCTGGTAGTAGGTAGTTGCTGATGGGCCTTCCATTTGTGATTTGATATCGGACAATACCTTTGTATCGGTATCGACGGTAACTGGAATCACCAATTTAGTTAATTCCCAGCTCATTTCAACGTCGGCACCACTGTTTTTCAAGTTACTGATGTTGAAAGTAAGGGTTTCCACTGTTTCTTTTAGGGCAACTGGTTTTACCATAAATTTAACCGCAACATCATTTTCGGTGAAGTCTTTGCCGGGCACACCCCAAAAGTTGGTGTTTTTATAAAAAATAACGGTCCATTCTTTTTCTCCAGGAATGGTGTACAAAGCGTAGGACCCCATTGCAAGTTCGCTGCCATTTATTTTAACTTTGTCGCTGAAAGTTACTTTGGTCGAAGCATTTGCGCCTGTGCGCCACATCTCACCGAATGGTACAAGTTCGCCGAAAATTTTGCGGCCTTTCGTGCTTGGACGAGAATACTCAATGTCCATTTTAACCAAACCAAACTCTTGGGAAATTTTTCCAGTTGGGCTAGGGGATGGGGTTTTGATTTGAGCGAAAGAAGTGGTGCACGCCAATAGGAATGCAAGGGTCGAAAGGATGATTAATTTTTGCATGATGTTGGTTTATAATGTTGACATTAAAACGTATAAGTGTTCTAAAGGTTGGCAAATGTAAAAAGGTTTTTGTTCTATTTCCGGGCAAACGTATTTGGTTTTGAATGGCAAATTCAGCGTTTTGGTCTAGTTTTGTGCCTTTTTTTGGTTTTGAATTGATTAAAAGCATTTTATCCGTATGGAAATCTATTATACATGTTTGCCATTTGAGGCGCTTTCAGGCAGCGAATTGTATGAAATATTGGCTTTGCGGCAGGACGTTTTTGTGGTTGAACAAAACTGTCCTTACTTAGATTGCGACGGGAAGGACCTCGTTTCCTGGCATTTATTAGGGCGCGATGCGCAGGGCAAGCTGGTGGTATATACGCGTTTGATTCCCGAAGGAGTATCCTATCCAGCATATCTTTCGATTGGTCGGGTCGTTAGTGCGCCCTCGGTACGTGGGCTGGGCGCGGGACGTGATTTGATGCGCAAAAGTATTGAAATGACACGCCATTTGTTTGGAAATCAGCCGATTAAGATAGGCGCACAGACTTATTTATTGGCATTTTATACAAGTTTGGGCTTTCAATCTACGGGCGAGGAATACCTGGAAGATGGTATTCCGCATACGAAAATGGTTTTACGTTAAAGATGAAACTTCCCCGGCCAATTCCAGGCCGGAAGTGCTACTGCGCCCTTCGAAAATGCGTTTTCCCTTGTGTATCAACTCCACGTGCATGTGCGCCTGCAGGCTTTCATTAATTTTTCCGGTCATGGCACCCGATAAAGGAGATATTAAGGAGGTTCCTTCCGATTGTTGGGCATGAATTTGCAGGGTTTGCCCAGGGCCGGTAAATACCAGGGTGACCTGATTGTCTGCGATGCTTAGGTGTTTTTTTGCGCCTGTGTACGTAGCAAAACGAAACAAGCGGCCTTCTAGCCAAAAGCCACTGATAAATCCTATAAAATGGCTGTTGAGCCAGGGAATATGGGCCACCGAAGCAATCAAAGAGGCTTGTTCATTGGAATCAAAATGGTTGCTTTGCATCCATACATAGGCCTTTGGAAAAGATTGGCCCCAGTCTTTTTCAATGTATCCTTTGCCACCCTGGAAGTCATAAACCACCCCATTGTGCTCCAAACTGCCCTGCAAGGTGTGGTGCATACTTACAATGCCATGAAAGCACTCCATAAAGGGTACAAAAGAAAACCACCCCATAATGCCTGGTGCACCCAGCATTTTTGGCCAGGGGTGGGTATTTATAAATTGTATTTGTCCTTTTGTTTCGGGTAAATTGAGGGTCATTTGTTGGGCTGAAAAAGCATTATTGCCCAACTTAAGTGCAAAATGCCGCAATGCCGGCTGAAATTCATCGCCACGGAACTGGTAATATTTTGCCTGGTTGGCTGTGCCGTCCATCACTTGAATAAAGGCATGTTGATTGCCCTCTGCATCCATAGAGATCCCAGGAATGATCGCCAATGCCTGTTTTTGATCGGCAGTGACCAGTTTGAAGTACCAACCCTCAAAATAATTACGGGTTTTGCCCCAGCCATGATATTGATCGGGATGCCAGGTAGCATGCAGGCGATTTAAAAAGTGGGACATGGTAGGTTTAGTTTAGGCTAAGGTACGAAATCGCAGCCAATGATCGGCTAAAACCAGTGCAGCCATTGCTTCTACGATTGGAACCGCACGTGGTACGACACAAGGGTCGTGCCGCCCTTTTCCTCTTACCTCCACGGGCATCCCTTGTTCATCAACCGAATCCTGGACCTGCATGATGGTCGCAACTGGTTTAAAAGCAACCCGGAAATAAATATCCATGCCATTGGAGATGCCGCCCTGAATGCCGCCTGAATAATTCGTCTTTGTTTGAAGTGGACCTCCGGGTGTATCAGGTATGATAAACTGGTCGTTGTGCTCGGAGCCTGTCATGGCAACTCCGGCAAAGCCAGACCCATATTCAAATCCTTTTGCCGCATTGATACTGAGCATCGCTTTTCCCAAATCGGCGTGTAATTTGTCGAAAACCGGTTCGCCCAGGCCGGGCGGACAACCTGTAATTACACAGGACACCACGCCCCCAATCGTATCGCCCGCTTTTTTAATTTTTTTGATCAAATCAATCATTTGGGCGGCCATTGAAAGGTCGGGGCAGCGCACTTCAGTGGATTCCGTTAGGCTTAGATCCAGTGCTTGATAGGGTAGGGGTAAGGCAAGCGCGCCCACCTGACTTACATAAGCCTGTATGGAAATGCCATGTTGTTGGAGGACTAGTTTGGCAATGGCGCCTGCAGCCACCCGGGCGGCTGTTTCGCGCGCGCTGGAGCGTCCGCCTCCGCGATAATCGCGAAAACCATATTTTGCTTGCCAGGTATAATCCGCATGACTCGGCCGATACGCTGCTG
Source organism: Saprospiraceae bacterium (assembly GCA_040397785.1). Taxonomy (GTDB): domain Bacteria; phylum Bacteroidota; class Bacteroidia; order Chitinophagales; family Saprospiraceae; genus M3007. The sequence goes on from JBBAVI010000029.1 coordinate 25,731, forward strand.
CGATATGATCGTAATCCTTGGAACGTTGATCTTCATTAGGGATCAGCATGGCAATGGGTGTGCCGGTGGTTTTGTCTTGAAAAACACCGCTTAGTATTTGGACTGTATCACTTTCCTTGCGCTGTGTAACGATCGCACTTTGTCCGGGTCTTCGACGATCGAGTTCGTGTTGAATAAAATCGAGCGATATGGATATGCCGGGTGGGCAACCGTCTATAATACAACCGGTTGCGGTGCCATGTGATTCCCCAAAAGTACTTACGCGGAAAATAGTGCCAAAAGTGTTGCCTGCCATGGTGCAAAGTAAAGGGAAAATTGCCGTTTCCTTATTTACCGCCCGATTTGGCGCTGGTAAATTTCTTTTCGTACGTTTCCCACGGGGTTGTGCGGTGGCTGTCGGTGCCAAAATAATTGAGAATGGCCTCCAACTTAACTGCATCCAAATAGCCGCCCAAGGGCTGAATGGTATTCATACTTTCATCTAAAAAGACTACCGTCGGAAAGCTCAAACGATTGTTAAGCCATTCAGCCGCCAGTTCATGGCACCCGCGTCCGCCATCTTTTTTGAAATGGTAAGTTTTGTTCTTAAAAAGGATGTCATTGGTTTGTTCCGCATTAAACTTTACCGGATAAAAATGTTCATTCAAATAGGTCGCTACCGATGGATTGATAAACGTGGTAGAGTCCATGTGTTTACACCAGCCACACCAGTCAGTGTACACATCGATGAAGATTTTTCTTTTTTCGGTTTTGCTTTTTTCTACTGCTTCTTCAATACTCATCCAATTCACTTTACCTACGGCTTTTTTTGCGAGTGCTGGTGCATTTTTACCAGAATTATTAGCATTTTTTGCTGTTTTATTACCCGGATTGGTGGTTGCGGGCCGACCATTCAAGGTACGTGGTGCATAGGTACTGGGAGTAGACTGTGCCTGAATACCATTATTTTCGGAAGGACGTGGGTTGGGCGCAGTGTTTTTGCGCACATTGCCCGTATTAGCAGGTTGGGCATGTACTGTAGTGGTGCGGGATTGCGTTGCAGGTGTAATGGCGCTGGGTTTTGTCCGGGGCACATTCGTGGTATTGGCACGGGTGCCATTTTGGGCAATGCTCAGGCTGTTGCAACAAATGATTAAAGCAAACAAAAGGAAATTGCGCATATCACACGGTTCGGTTCTGAAATTGATCATTAACAAAAGTACTGCTCTTTAAACCTAAAAACAAAAGCATTGGGTGTGTGTAATGCCGGTTTTAAAATAAGTTTAACCCTCTTAGTGCCATTTTTCAATTGCGCGGTATTCATAAGCGCTCATTTGTTCGAGCAGATCAGGAATTGTTTGTGCCACGACACAGAGATTGCGGTTTTCTTTTTTCAAAAAACCGTGTTTTACCATATTGTCCAGCATTGCCAGCATGGGGTCGTAATACCCATTTACGTTTAGCAGGCCGACGGGTTTTCGATATTGATGGAGCTGAGCGAGTGTAAGCGATTCGAACAATTCGTCCATTGAACCAAAACCGCCGGGTAGCGTAATGACGCCATCCGTACCTTTGATAAGCAAGGTGCGCCGCTCGGCCATCGATTCTACTAAAATCATATTTTTAACACCAGCATGCCCTAGTTCGAGTTGATTCAGTTGTTCGGTGATCACCCCCGTAATGGGGCCGTTGTTGGCCAATACTGCATCGGCAAGTATCCCCATGAGGCCAACGCTTCCTCCGCCAAAAACGACATGAATATTACGCTCAGCCAGGGTTTTACCCAGTAAAGTGGCCTGTTCGGCAAAATAAGGTTCAATGCCTTTGTTCGCGCCGCAAAAGACTGCAATCGATTCCATGTAGTGGAGCTTGGATAGTTATGAAAATATTTTGGGGCTAATATCCGACAAGTGTGCAAACATGTCTAGTTTTTTTTTCAAAGCCATTACCTTTGTATATAAAACCATCTTTATTCATCCACACCGATTTACAATATGTTGCTTCGAACACTTTTTTTTTCAATCCTTGCTTTGGTGGTTTTCAGCCAATGTAAAAAGGAGGATCCAGCCCCCATTCCTACGGTTCCAACCCAGTTTGTGGTGCACGTACACAATGATTTTAACGAATTGCAAGCCAAATATGCCGTGTTTATTTCCGATGAGGAAGGTAAAATGTTGGCATTTCGCTGGGTTCCGGGCGATGACACCCTCCAATTGGTGCTGCCGGATGTAAAACTGGGTGCGCGTTATGATTGCACCGTGGCTAAAATTGTCACCCTTGATGCTTCGGGTTCGGGTGTGCGCGATACAACGGTTGCGCTCACCACCTACACCCAACTTGCAAGCGACCAACATGTTTACTTGCGGCCCAATAATTTTAAAATTACGACCGATTTTCGGGTTCAGTTTACCAATGTTACTTCTTTTGATTCCATTATTATATCAGATGGACTCACATTTGCGCGCCCACAAGCCGCAAATGGCTTTAACGGACAATACCGTATTACGCATACGGGCCGATTTTGGGGCCGGGTCAAGATAAACGGCGAGGGGAAATGGCGGTATATGCGGTTTGACAATATTAATCAGAACGATGTTACCGCGACCATTGATGCAACCTTGCTGCCTACCATTTTTGCCCAGGCCAAGGTGATTCAATTGCCTTTTGTGGCGCCCTGGAAATACACGGTAGAGGGCATAGAGAATTTGACGGAAAAGAAATTTTTTCCGCTGGGCGACCTAACTCGAGCGCCTGGTGGCGCAGTTGCGGTGTACAATGAACTCAGTGTGTATGAACCAATTGTAAACGATGTTTTCAATCCAGAGCCCTTGCCCTATAATAGTTTTCGGGTGCAATTTAGCGGCAACGCTGCACAGCCAGAAGGTTACCGATATGAAACCGATCGGTTGTACACGGTGCTACCTACGGCTTTAGAAATTCCGAACTTCGATGCGGTTCCTTCTCCGTTGTCAAACAACCGCTATTCAGCGGTACAGTGTACGGGCAATTTTGATTTGTTAACCGTTACGCGTACGATTGCAGGCGTTCCTGCGATTAGTTGGGAAGCCCAACTTCAGCCGCAGCCGGGAAATGTAGGTTATCGCTTGCCCGACTTGCCAAAGGAACTTTCAGACTTGTTTTTTCAGTTGAAGTTGTACAGTTTTGGGTCGGCGGTGCAAACCAAAGCGGAGTCTTATGATAACTTAGCAGGTTATGAAGCGGTAATAAAGCAACGATTGCTCAATTCAGACCCGTTTTGGCAAGCAAAGGCAGGATATTTGGCCAAAGGCCGTTAAAAATAAAGATATCGATGGAAACAAATCAGGTGTTTTTGGATGCCAATAAAGCAGGCTGGAACTTGAAGGCCAAGGTGCACCTGGATGCCGAATTTTATGATGTGGCAGGCTGGAAAGCAGGGAAAAACAGTTTAAATGAAATTGAATTGCGGGAGTTGGGCTCGGTCGCAGGGAAAAAACTCTTGCATTTACAATGTCATTTTGGGCAGGATACCCTTTCCTGGGCACAATTGGGCGCTACCGTAACGGGCAACGATTTTGCTGAAGATGCTATTGATATTGCCCGAAAGTTGGCCGATGAACTACAAATTCCGGCGCAATTTGTTTGTTGCGATTTGTATGCGCTGCCTGAACATTTGGAGGATCAGTTTGACATCGTGTTTACTTCGTATGGTACCATTGGCTGGCTGCCCGATCTGGAGCGCTGGGCAAAAGTGGTTGCGCATTTCCTGAAACCTGGCGGGGTGTTCTATATTGCTGATTTTCATCCGGTTATATGGATGATGGACGATGATATGACCTTTTTAAAATATCCGTATCACAATGCGGGTGTAATAGAAACCGAACAGACAGGATCGTATGCAGACCGTTATGCAGATTTGGTGTACAAAGAATATGGCTGGAATCATGGTTTATCGGAGGTCATCAATAGTTTGATCGGGCAAGGTTTGCAGATCGAATTTTTGAATGAATACCCATATTCGCCGTATAACTGCTTTAGCAAAATGGTGCAGGGGGCCGACGGAAATTTCCGGATTCAAGGGCTAGAAAATATTCTGCCAATGGTGTATTCCATCAAAGCAATAAAGGGGTAAAAACATATTTACAGAAATTTTTGCCTGAAAATTAAGGTATCCAGTTAAAAGTTTGGATTTTTCGGCCTTCGAATGTTCCCTTCAACGGTGTAGGGAATCGAAATATGCGCAATTGTGCCCATCGAATACACCTAATTAACAGACTTTATGGCTTTTCTGACCAACATTTTCCGCAAAAAATCGATTCCTGATGCTATTTCCGCCGCTGAAACCGAATCGGCAAATGGGAACGGGCTGGAGAAAAACCTGGGCGTTATTGATTTAACCGCCTTGGGTATTGCAGCGATTATTGGTGCTGGAATTTTTAGCACGATTGGTTCGGCCAGTTACAATGGAGGACCGGCAGTTATTTTTCTGTTTATTTTTACGGCGGTTGCCTGCGGGTTTGCAGCCTTTGCTTATGCTGAATTTGCCTCCATGTTGCCTGTTTCGGGCAGTGCTTACACCTATTCTTATGTGGCCTTTGGCGAATTGATAGCCTGGGTAATTGGTTGGGCGCTCATCATGGAATATGCAGTGGGAAATATCACGGTAGCAGTTTCCTGGTCGGGTTATTTTACCAGTTTATGTGACAGCGCGGGTTGGCATATACCTTCTTGGGCAACCATTGATTATGTATCGGCGCAACAGGGATATGAAGTTGCCAATGGTTTGTTGAAAGCAGGTGCTCCGATGTCTGAGTTAAGTCAATCGCAAGTGGAAGCATACCAGGCCTGGCAGATTGCTCCCCAGTTGGCTGGCTTTCGGACCATTTTGGATATTCCGGCGATCGTCATGTCAATTCTGATCACCGCTTTGGTTTATATTGGAATAAAAGAATCCAAAACGGCCGGTAATGCCATGGTGGTTCTAAAAATGATTGTGGTGTTGTTGGTGATTATTGTTGGTGCATTTTATGTGGATACCGCCAATTGGCACCCGTTTATTCCTAATGGTTTTGGGGGCGTGATGTCGGGTGTCTCCTCTGTATTTTTTGCTTACATTGGGTTCGATGCACTTTCTACGACTGCTGAAGAGTGCAAAAATCCGCAAAAGGATTTGCCCCGTGCAATGATTAATGCAATTATTATATGCACAATATTATATATATGTATTTCGTTGGTTTTGACAGGCATGGTACCGTACAAGGATTTGAAGGTAAATGATCCGTTGGCGTATGTTTTTCAGAAAGTAAACTTAAAATGGTTTTCCGGGGTGATTGCAGTGAGTGCGGTATTTGCCATGGCAGGGGTGTTTTTAGTATTCCAGTTGGGCCAACCGCGTATTTGGATGACGATGAGCCGGGATGGATTGTTGCCGAAACGGTTTTCACACATTCACCCACGCTACAAAACGCCTGACTTTTCTACCATTATTACGGGGTTGTTTGTAATTATTCCGATGTTGTTTATTCCGAGCGATACGGTTTTGGATTTGTGCAGCATGGGTACATTGTTTGCATTTGTATTGGTGTGTGCGGGTGTTTTAAAATTACAAATCACCCCGGATGTCCCGCGCGGCAAATTTCGCATCCCCTATTTAAATTCCAAATGGATTTTCCCGATCATGGTGGCGGGCGCTGCTTTTTTACTGTTTCAACAATACCCGACGGATACAAAGGCCTGGTTGTTGAATACCCGTCAGATGAACGACCCGGAGACTTTAATGGTTCAATTGAGTGAAAGCGAGATCGAGCAAATAAAGATGCAGGTAAATGCGCGGGATAGTGCAGGTTTGGCTGCTGCAAAACTGGATTTGACGGCCTATTTAAGTGCCTTGGATGCCCCAGGATATGCGTCGGCGGTGGAAGCCATGCCCGTGCCGGATACCGAAAAGTATGAATCTGGTTGGCCTTTGTTTCAACATAAAATACCCATGTGGTTGTTTGTAATCACTACCTTATTATTGTGTTATTACTGTTTTCGGTATAGTTTGTCCATCATTCCGGTGCTAGGGCTTGTTTCTTGTTTTTACATGATGGCGCAAATTCCGGCAAAAAGTTGGTTTGGATTTGTTGTTTGGCTGCTGATTGGTTTGGTTATTTACTTTGGATATGGATATAACAACAGCAAATTGCATCGAAAAGACATCACTGCATAGATTATTATGAAAAAAATAGTTGTGTTAACAGGGGCTGGCATCAGTGCTGAAAGTGGTATCAGTACCTTTCGGGACTCAGATGGGCTTTGGGAAAATCATCGAATTGAAGATGTCGCTACCCCGGATGGGTGGCAAAAAGATCCGGCGCTGGTGTTGGAGTTTTACAATCAACGGCGCCGACAATTGTTGGAAGTGATTCCCAATGCAGGCCATTTAGGGTTGGTCGAACTTGAAGCACATTTTGAGGTACAGATCATCACCCAAAATGTAGACGACCTGCACGAGCGTGCGGGCAGCTCCAACGTATTGCACTTACATGGTGAGTTGCGCAAGGTACGGTCGGAAACCTACCCCAAATTGGTGTACGATTGGGATCAGGATCTGCAACTTGGAGATCTTTGTGAGCGCGGTGGGCAATTGCGACCACACATTGTATGGTTTGGGGAAGCCGTACCCATGTTGGAACCTGCCGCAGAAATCGCGTATGATGCAGATATTTTTCTGATTATAGGCACTTCTTTGCAGGTGTATCCGGCTGCGAGTTTGATGTCTTATGCCCCGCCGGAGATACCTTATTATTATGTAGATCCTAACCCACAAGTGAATTACGCGCTGGGTGAAATGCCGAACCTGCATGTAATCGCCGAACCTGCCAGTACAGGGGTGCGGCGCGTAATACAAAGCCTGCGTTAAGGGTAAGTGTCTATTTAAATTTCAATAGGCTCCAAGAACTTTAGCAGTTGCGCCGGGCTTTTTTATCTTTGCCGCTTCATACTTTAACTGATTTCTTATGAGTAATTTTCTTGCCGGTAAAAAAGGCATCATTTTCGGCGCACTCGACAGTCAGAGTATCGCCTGGAAAGTAGCGGAACGTTGTGTGCAGGAAGGCGCACAAATTGTGCTCACCAATGCTCCGGTTGCGATGCGGATGGGCGAAATCAACAAACTTGCCGAGGCTTGTAATGCACCCGTTTTTCCGGCAGATGCTACTTCTGTGGAAGATTTGGAAAATTTGATTACAAAAAGCATAGAGCATTTCGGCGGTAAAGTCGATTTCGTGCTGCACAGCATCGGGATGTCGGTAAATGTTCGTAAAGGCAAATCATACACCGATTTGAACTACGAATGGATGCAAAAAACCTTTGATGTAAGTGCGATTTCTTTTCACAAATTGATGCAAAGCTTGTGGAAATTGGACGCAATCAATGATTGGGGTAGCATTATGGCACTTACCTACATCGCTGCACAACGGGTATTTCCGGATTATTCTGAAATGGCAGAGTCCAAGGCCTTGCTTGAATCATTTGCGCGCAGCTTTGGTTACCACCTCGGTACAGCAAAACGGGTGCGTGTCAATACCATTTCGCAATCACCAACCATGACCACCGCGGGTAAAGGCATCAAGGGCTTCCAGGAGTTTTATGATTATGCCCATAAAATGTCGCCTTTGGGCAATGCGCCTGCCGAAGATTGCGCCAACTATTGTGTCGCGATGTTCAGTGATTTGACGCGCTATGTGACCATGCAGAATTTGTTCCACGATGGTGGTTTTTCTACCATGGGTATGAATCCGGCATTGGTGGAGGTAAAAGAATAGGCATTCGGCCTTTTTAAAGCAATCTCGCCACGTTTGGCCAGATTACTGCGTTTAGGAAAGCAAGCGTGCAAAAGAGCAATTTTTGAAAAACGACATATTACATAGGTTGAATGCAGGGTTTCCAGGGTCGAAGCGGCACTGGAAATCTTGCTTTTGGTTATTAGCCTTCCTGATCGGGTGGGGTAGTGGTGCCACCCTGTTGAAAGCACAACAGCCCGTAGCAGCGAGTAAAACTACCCAGCAGATTGGTCCGCCCAACGATAGTTTGCGCCTTTTGTATGTGTATGCGCATACGCCGGAGCGTGCAACAGAAGACCGTGATACATTGCCGGATGCCCGATTCAGGATGTATGATCCCGCCAGACAACAGAAGATTGATTATGGTGCATTGGGGAATTTGGGCACCCCCAACCGACCACTGTTTTATGAAGCGCGCGCGCGTCGAGGTTTCGATTTGGGCATCCATGGGTACGATTTATATCAGTTACAGCCCAATGAATTGCGCTTTTATCAAAATACAAGATCTTTTAGCGAGGTATATTTTAGTCAGGGCGGTACCCAATTTGATGGGCTGGTCAATGCAAAATACAGCAGAACCTTTGATAAAGGGGTTGTTTTTTCGCTCGATTACCGGGCAATCAATAATTTGGGGCAATATCAATACCAACGATCGCGGCACAACGGATTATCCCTAGGCGTATTGGCACCTATTTCTGACCGATATACTTTTTTCCTGATATTTACAAAAAATGTAATGAGTCAACAGGAAAATGGCGGCATCGCCGATGGGGCTACCTTTGGAACCGGCCAATTTTCGGGACCGATTTCGGCAGATATTCGATTGCCCAATAAAACGGCCGCCACGCGCATTAGCAACCAGGTGGTTCAATTTACCCAATACCTCAATTTTACCCGTGCAGCAACGGGGAAGCGTGTTTTTCGAGCGGAACATACGCTGAGTTATGCTCAAAACACCTTTAAGTTTTCAGATGCCCCTTTAAATGGAGATACCTTGTTTTATGAAAAATTTTTAGTTGATAAACGCGGGATACGGCAATATGTCTCGTACAATAGGCTGGATAATCAAATTAATTTGTCTACTTTTAAATCACGCACGGTTGGACAGCCTTCCGATTTGCTTACCCTCGGCTTATCCCACAGTTATTTTACTTTAAATCAGGAGCTGGCAGACAGTGCGTTCTCCAACTTTTTTATCACGGGCAACCTGAGTATCACGCCTTCGGAGCGGTTCCGGTGGATCGCGAAAGGCAGTTTGGGCATATTAGGCAATTTGGGCGAGTATCAACTGGAAAGTTCCCTTCGTTTGGGTTTAGGCGCTTTGGGGGAATTTAGGGCCGGTGTAACGAGCCAACTTTATCCACCGGCTTTGTTAGACCAGCGTTTGTACGTCAGTAAACGCCTGATTTGGAACAATGATTTTAAAAAACCACTCGAAAATAGCTTGTGGGCGGCTTATGCTTTGCCCAGTATTGGATTTGAAGCAATGGGGCGGACATATTTGCTCAATAACTACATTTATGCGGATCAGGATGGTTTTGCCCAGCAAACAGGGGCACCTTTACAGATTGTGCAAGTCCTGATCACGGAAAACCTGAAAATCGGAGCCTTTCGGTTGGATAATACCGTAGCTTATCAGCGGGCCAACCGCACAGATATATTTCGGTTGCCCAATTGGTTCACTAAGCATAGTGCTTATTTTGACGGCCGTATTTTCAGGAAACGCATGCAATTTAGTGCTGGTGTAGATTTTCGCATGAATCAGGAATTCAGGCCAGATGCTTACCAACCCATTACCGGCCAGTTTCACCTGCAAGATAGCCTGAAGCAAGCCATTTATCCTTGGTTGGATGTCTTTGTAGCCTTTAAAGTATCCAGTTTTCGGTTTTTTATCCGGATGGAAAATATGGGGAATTTGTGGAACAATAGCGCCGTGTTTTATCAGACGGCCAATTATCCGCTGCCTTTTCGCGCGATCCGGTTTGGGATTAATTGGCGCTTTATGGATTTGAACACGAAAGCAACCAGCACGACGAATGGAGGAGCGCCAGGGCGAAACAGCAGCCGACCGCCAGGAAACAGGGGATTTTAGTGTATTGAGCGACGCTTCCCACCGCAACAGGTCAATTACTTTATTGATATAAAAATGGAAAACCCTTCATTGGATGATCAACTGACTATCTTGGTTCGGTTGGGCTTCGAGCATTTACAAGCAACCGCGTTATACACGCAAAATAGCATCGTCGCAAAACTTAAGTATTTGGGCTATGAAGTTTCAACCGCAACTTTGTCGAACCTGCTATCGAACAAAACGGAGCCAAGTCGCAAAGTGGGCCCTAAGGCCTTAAAAAAGGCGGCAAAAGGCATGGAGTTGCTCATGCAACATGAACTGGATATGCAATTTAGCCCGATAGCAGCCAATTATACCCCGCTGCATACGCCGGATTGGACGCCTTTTCGCGTGCCGGATACCTCCAAACTGAACAGTCCTGATTTTTCTATACACGCAAACGGGCGGGTGAGTATAGAGCACAAAACCGCTTTTATGGGCAGTGCCAACAAGGAGGTTGCAGAGTTGGGGGTGCGTTTGAATGCCTTTGCGGGTTATTTTACATCGCAAAATGAACAGGCATATAAAGCCCATATAATCGAGTTGTTACAAAGAGGTGTAGATTTTAAAGGATACTTGATGGTTCCTGCATCTGAAGAGGCGCGCATGTATTTTAAGGATCGCAGCCAACATTTGAGTTCGGAGCAGGAAGCCGCGTTTGAAACAGGGCTGGTGATTCGGCGCTTAAAATCCTTGTGTGCAGAATTTGAGCAAATGCAATTGAAGGGGAAATTTGAGATTTATACTTATAAACACATACCCTATAGCCTTATTTATGTGGTGGATGGTGCTTTACCAACCGGTAAAATGATGGTTTCACCTTATTTATATGGGGTTCGGCGGGCCAATTGCCCTGTTTTGGAATTTACCAAAGCCAACCAGCCCGTATTGTTCCGAAAATACTGGGAATCTATGCAGTATTTCATCGAAGGTGCGCAAAAAATTCAATAAGTGATGGACTATAAAAAAGCTTAGACCTGATTGTTCGGAAGGGAACGGTCTGGGGTTTTGTCGTTTTTTAAATTTAGATAAATTTACAAAATTTTCATAAATTATTGATAGTCAAATAGATATAGTTACGGGTTTGCCTGCCATTTACCTTTGTTGCGTCAACATTGACAGACAAACATCGGTAATCGCCCGGGATTCATTAATTAAGGTTGCCGTTGGTTGTCGCACGAACCAATTCTAAATTTTACTACAACGATGAAAAATACAATGCACACCGGTCTTCAGGCTGGCCTTAAAATCATGCTCTTTTTGTTCCTGTTGTTGCCAGCCTTTGCAGCACAGGCAGCCATAGTAGGCGATCCAGTGGCGGTTTGCCCAGCTCCAAGCCCCTACAAAACAAGTCAGGCTACAAGTTCTGTCTCGTTTTCATGGGCGCCCGTGAGCGATGGTGCAAGCTACCAGGCATATTGGGTACGTACGGATAACAACCAAACTGGTTCCCTTCAGACAACCAGCAATACCAGCATCACGTTTTCGGGGTTAGATTCAGGGCATTATCGCTTTTATTTCGCTACAAATTGCGGAACGGAATCTTCTTCGTATGTTATTATTGATGATGTAATAGTTTTATAATTATCAATTTGTTAGGCTCTTTTATTAAGGGCCTAACGCTTTTTATAATCGACTACTTTTTCAAGTAACCACGGACGCAAATGCAAATCATCGTTCGATTCAATTTGTTGTTGGATGTAGTTTTTTTCTTTTTTCTGATCAATAAGCATTTTTATGATTTTGATTGTTTTTAAAGCGCCTGCATTTGATTTGTTTTTGGGGGTGCTTTTACGATTGATGAGATATGTTTTGTATTTCTGGATATATTCATCTAGTATTTCGTGGTCGAAATTTAATTCATACCAGCATTTTAGTTTTGATAAACGTACATGCATAAGGTTACTTTCGCCATCCTTTTCTATGATTTTAATCAAATCGAGCGCCTCTTGGTAGAGTTCTATCGCAATAGCAAGCATCATTTGGGCAATTTGACTGGTAGATTCGCGCGCTGTTTTTTCAATTTTCCCACTTAAATCCTGGATAAAACTTTTTGCCCAATCTAAATCACCTAATGCACACGCAATATTTAAGATGCTTAAAAATTCATTGGGTGTAACAGCCGCTGATTTTTCAAAGATCCCATATTTAACCCCCATTTTGTTTAAATCATGTAGTTTTTGCTGGTGATACTTCATCTCATGACCTTTTCTTATTTGTCCGATGGCATAATTTTTCATAAAGCGCAACACATTGTGCATTTCATCCAGTTCAATATGGTTTTCGAAGTTGAGTAGATTTTCTTCAAGGACGTTAAAATCAGCTTCTTGTTCTGTTGTGCTAAGTTTTAATAAGGATTCGTAGAGCGTTAATAATTTTAAGTCTTCAGGTTGTTGGAAGGGCGGTTCCTGTTGCGGTGCAAGTTTCAGGAACGATTTTCGCTCATTTTCCATTTTGACCCGAACGAGCCTGCCGACCTGATCCAATGCGTGGTAGACTGCATCAAATGTTTTTATGCTGGCCAAAAAATTAGATTTAACTAGTTGATTATATTGAAAGTACGCCGCTGCCCAATATTTTAAAAGATTTTGGGTGTTTTTGGGTGTCACTTTTTGGGTGGACTCGAAAAAAACATTTGCTTTTTTTTCATATTGCTCGCCCCAGTTGTTTTCGTCCAAAACCTGGAGCCACACTACATCGTTCACCCAGTCATTTTTTCGAATGCGTTCCAGCATTATAAATTCTTTCAACCATCGATGCAGGTCGGAAAAGGTGTTCTGTAATTGTTTGAGCCGACTTTTGGAATCCGGGGCCTGGATGTAAAGTTTTTGTAAATAGGTTTCGGGGAAATGGAGGCCTTCAAAGTTACAAAATTCCACTGTGGTATCACTTAAGTGCTTCATGACACTTAAGGAAATTTCTTCATTCGGATAAAAATGTCGCAAATAATGCTCAAAACCTTCAATTTTGTGCACCGGTAACAAAGCCAGCAACCTGATAAATTTAGAGTTTTTCATAAAATTTCATAAATGCCTGCGGGGAAACTGTGGTTTTAAATGTCCATAAAAGTACCATAAAAATTATAAAGTCTATAAAAATAATCAACTAATTATAAAATAGCAATTGTGAAAAAAGGTGATACGTTCGGACTTTCGAATGGTTATGCCATGAATTGGTCGGATTAAGCGTACGATCGATTTTTGATAAAGGATTATTGGCGGGGAAATCTCGTAAAAACGAAATTATTATCTAATAATCTAACCTCAGATTGCATCCGATTTCAAGCCATTGTATGCTTACCATCAGACAAGACAACCTATGACCGTACTCATTCTGACACCCTTGCCGCTCGAATATGCGGCAATTTCTAAACACCTTGAAGGTGTTCGGGAACAGGTATTTCAGGATGCCGCTGGATACGAAGTTGGATATTTCAAAGGGAAAAGTCATCAATATAAAGTGGTTGTAAGGGAGCCAGGTATGCGCAATGTAGACATGGCCTTGGCAACGGAAAAGGCGATTCAGCACTTCAAACCACAAATTGTGCTGTTAGTTGGTATTGCAGGTGGCGTGAAGGATGTGGAAATTGGCGATTTATTGATCGCAAATAAGGCATATGGCTATGAATCCGGTAAAGAAACGGAAGATGGATACAAGTCGCGCCCAACCGTCGAGTCATTTAGTCCAGAACTGTTGGCTCGGGCGCAAGCTTTAAGCCGCAAAACAGATTGGAAGAATCGGACAGATGACGGGGCTCCAGAAGCCAAGGTTTTTATCGGAGCAATCGCTGCCGGGGAAAAGGTCGTTGCAGGCGTAGAGAACCCCACCTTTGAACGCATAAAACTGCATTTAAATGATACTTTAGGTCTTGAAATGGAGGCGATCGGATTTGCTACGGCCTTGCATATTTACCGTAACATTCATGGTTTGGTGATTCGGGGTATTTCCGATTTATGTGCGGGGAAAGCCGAAACAGACCAGCAAAACTGGCAACCGGTGGCCGCAGCCCGTGCCGCCGCTTTTGCCTTTGAACTGCTGTATGAATTGGATGCCGCCCCTTTTATAGTTGCAGCGCCAGACCCCAATGCGATTGCCCAGGCATTGTACGCCCTTGCGTTTCCCAACGAACCTGCGGAAAATGCAGCGGATACCGCTACAACCCACGCCGCATTGCAATGGATTCGTACCTGGTTTGCAGCCGCCGATCCAATTTCAAGCGCAGTGCTGGATTTGCCAGGTAGTGCGGAGGCAAAGCAAATTATTTTGGCGCAAAAACTCCCCAACTTGCTCGAAAATGCACAGTTTAAGGCAGAATTAGAGGATAAAATGGTCGAGCGCAGAAAATTGAGCATCAAAAATATGCTGGAAAGCAGTCAACTGGAAGTCGTCGGAAATGTACGGATTGGGGATCAGCATACCCGTGACAGCGATTTATATGAACAAAAGAATATTGTAAAAACGAGCACCATCAAAGTTGGAGGCGATTTTCACCTCGGCGATGGTTGAGTGCATAAGCCCCAAAAAACATTTTAGATTGAACCCAAAAAAATCCCAGTCCGCTTTAGGCGTACAACTTTCGGGGGAAAGATGCAAGGATTTTACCAATTTGTAAGTTATTTTAGCTCAGTAATTTAAACGTTTGTCTCACACATATAGTCGGGGATTACTGCGGTTTCCCCGGCAGTGTGAGACAAACTTTTATAAGCGGCCTAGCAGGTCCAACAATCCTGAATTAATTTGATTGCGTTCCATATTAGCTTCCCCCCTCGATATAATTCCTAAACGTTCATTGCGCCCCAAATCTTCCCAGCGTGCCGAGAGGGTGTTCACTTCTAATTGTAGGTGTGTAGCGTGCTGCTCCGTGTAATCCAAGAGTTTTTTAAACACTTCTCCCGTACGTGCGCTAGCAATCAGGCTGCGCAAGTTGCGGGCAATTTCAGGATCGGGGCTTGATTTTCCAGTTGTAGTATTGGTTGGTGGTATGCCATGGTAATGAATATCGCCCACGTGCACATTGCCGCCCGCTTGAATATGCTCATCGCCTAACCGAAAGTTGCCACCAACGGTAATGGTACTGCCGGTAATGACATTTTTCATGGTTGTTTCCTGCGTTTTAAAGTCCGCCAGTTTTTCAGCCATTTCTTTCTTAAATTGCTCGTTTTCAAGCAGTCCAGGTAGCTTTTGTTCAATGATGATTTTTTTAGCGGCTTCATTTCCAGGCGCTGTTACAATGGCTGTGGAGATTGGATCGTCTTTTAAAAACCAGGAGCGGATCCATTGCATGGTAGCCGTGACAAAGTCTTTCGGAAACTTTTTGACTTCTTCATTTTCCAGGATAAAGTCGAGGACGTATTTTTTAGCAGCATCGAGCATTGTATATAGGGTTGTTTTCTTGTTAGATATTGACGTTTTGTGTAGTTGTATTGGGAGTTATCCTGATCAAAAACGGATAATTTCGTGCTAGATAGTTATAGTTCATAAACCGTGCAAATCGGTATTCTGTTTTCCAGATCAACGAAAATATTTTGTTGTAAAAAACAAAAGCCGTTTGGAAGGACTCCAAACGGCTTTATGTTCATTGTATAAAACAAATACTAGTTCTTAACTTCTTCAAATTCAACATCTTGTGCTTCTGAGCCGCCGTTTCCACCGGTTGGTCCGCCGGTTGGTCCAGCATAAGGGTTTTCCGTAGCGCCCCCATTAGCAGACTGGGTTGACTGATAAATTTCCTGGCTGGCCACATTCCATGCTTCAGTCAATGCAGCGGAGGCAGCATCAATACGGGCAAAATCTTCCGATTTATGTGCTTCGCGCAAGTCGGTCAGGCGTGCTTCGATGGTTTCCTTGTGGTTGGCGGGCACTTTTTCACCAAATTCGCGAAGTTGTTTTTCCGTTTGGAAAATCAACGTATCAGCGCCATTCAGTTTTTCTGCGCGTTCGCGTACTTGACGGTCGCCTTCTGCATTGGCTTCTGCTTCTGCTTTCATACGGGCAACTTCATCTTTACTCAAGCCGGTGCTGGCTTCGATGCGGATGTTTTGTTGTTTGCCGCTGCCTTTATCCATGGCTGTAACAGAAAGGATACCGTTGGCGTCAATGTCGAATATTACCTCAACTTGCGGTACACCACGGGGTGCAGGTGGAATGCCATCCAGGATAAAACGACCTACCGAACGGTTGTCGCGTGCCATGGGGCGTTCGCCCTGCAGGATATGGATTTCTACTTGTGGCTGGTTGTCAGAAGCCGTCGAGTAGGTTTTTGATTTTTTCGTTGGGATGGTCGTATTCGATTCAATGACAACGTCATAAATATTGCCCATTGTTTCGATACCGAGTGACAATGGTGTTACGTCGAGCAACAATACATCGCTTACATTACCCGACAACACACCGCCTTGAACTGCAGCGCCGATGGCCACTACTTCATCCGGGTTTACGGAGCGGTTGGGTTTGCGGCCGAAGAATTTTTCTACTTCTTCCTGAATACGTGGGATACGGGTCGAACCGCCTACGAGAATGACCTCTTCCACTTCATTGGCGCGCAGACCGGCGTCTTGCAGGGCTTTGCGGCAGGGCTCGAGGGTGCGTTGCACGAGAGTATCCGTCATTTGCTCAAATTTAGAGCGGCTGAGTTTCATCACCAAGTGCTTGGGTACGCCATCAATTGCCGTGATGTAGGGGAGGTTAATTTCCGTTTCCATCCCGCTCGACAATTCGATTTTGGCTTTTTCGGCTGCTTCCTTCAGGCGTTGTTGTGCCATTGGGTCTTTGAGCAGGTCGACATTTTCCTGGCGGCGGAATTCAGCTGCCAGCCATTCGATGATTACCTGGTCGAAGTCATCGCCCCCTAAGTGGGTATCGCCATTGGTTGATTTTACTTCAAATACACCACCACCCAATTCGAGGATAGAGATATCGAAGGTACCACCGCCAAGGTCATACACCGCGATTTTCATGTCTTTGTCGCGTTTGTCGAGGCCATAAGCCAGGGCAGCCGCAGTCGGTTCGTTTACAATCCGTTTTACTTCAAGGCCCGCAATAGCGCCTGCTTCTTTAGTAGCCTGGCGTTGTGAGTCGTTAAAGTAGGCAGGTACCGTAATAACCGCTTCCGTAACCGTTTCTCCGAGGTAGTCTTCGGCAATTTTTTTCATTTTTTGCAGCACCATGGCGCTGACTTCCTGTGGGGTGTACAGGCGTCCGTCAATGTCGACGCGGCAAGTATCATTATCGCCTTTTACCACTTTATAAGGTACACGGCTCACCTCACTGGTTGATTCGGTGTACCGCATGCCCATAAAACGTTTGATGGAGGCAACGGTGCGGGTTGGGTTTGTGATGGCCTGGCGTTTGGCCGGAGCACCAATTTTGCGCTCGCCATTGTCCAAAAAGCCAATTACCGAGGGCGTTGTGCGCGCTCCCTCGTCGTTTGCAATTACAACAGGCTCATTGCCCACCATAAATGCAACGCAGGAGTTGGTCGTTCCTAAGTCTATACCAATAATTTTTCCCATATCTGTCGGGTTGATTTGTTGTAAGTAAATGGTAGTGGGTGGGAGTCAGTTTGCTAGTAAAACATGAAAACCGGGTATTTTTATCCCCGTTTTTAGGTTGTTTGTACTAGCGATGCTGTCTCTTTGTTCAACAGTTATCAATCGGTATGCCATGCGGCTAAATCTGACGGATTGACAGGGTTCTGACACCGTAAGCAGGCCTTTTTGTCAGACGATTATGTAAGATACTGACAAAGCTTCGGGTGTACATCCGGCGCAAGCGCTATATCTTGTGCATGTTTTTAATCAATCAATCCCTTCTAATTCAATCTTCTTTCACCCATGACAGGTTTTCTCCTACAACGTTTTTATTTTATTTCAATTTGCTTGCTTTTCTGTTTTCTCCCCGACGTGTCAGGGCAATTGGCCAAACATGGCAATATCTGGCATTTTGGCAATCGGGCGGGTCTTGATTTTTCAAGCGGCACGCCCATACCTTTAAGTAATGTAAATATGGATTCTTACGAAGGTTGTGCGGTGTATTGCGATGCGGACGGGGAAATGTTGTTTTATACCAATGGAGGGGGAACCTTAAATGACGCGGTCAATGGGACGCGCGATGGCATCATTTGGAATAAAAACAACCAGATTATGTATAATATGGGATCCACCGAAGGCGGCGGGTATAGTGCAGCGCAAAGCGCGCTGATATTGCCAAAACCCGGAAATACTGCCCGATATTTTGTTTTTACGATGGATCATGTCGCAAATCAAGGGGTTGCTCCATACCTAAATAGCCGGGGATTATCGTATTTTGAAGTAGATATGACCGCCAATAGTGGTTTGGGAACCGTAATTTCACCCAATATAAATATATTTAAACCTGCTGCAGAAGCGCTCACAGCGGTACCCATGGCCGATGGCAGTGGTTTTTGGCTAGTTATCATAAGTTATGCCACCAATGATTTTGTAGTACTGCCCTTTACGGCTGCTGGTGTAGGGGCACCCATCCAACAAGCCCGAAAAGATGATCAATTTGTTAATATAATAAAAGCAGCTCCAAACGGTAAATATCTGTGCGTCAACAATGAAGTGTATAATTTTGATGCCGCTACAGGTGCGATCAGTTTTCGAGAAGCCATTTCAATTGCGCGGTACACCTTTTCATTTTCACCTTCCAGTCAGTATTTATATGGCTTTGAATCTGATGCGGGATTTAAGGTGTTGCGGTATGATTTGCGCGCGGATAGTTTAGATAAATCGGCGCTTGTGGTGTCTACCGATTCGATGTTGTCTTTTCCAGGGCAGATGCAACTTGGTTCCGACGGCAATATTTATTGGATCGAACAAACGGAGGACGATTTTTTACAACCTATTCCTCCCCCGGTTAGTCTGAGCCTTGTCCGCTGTCCCGATGGCCTGCAACCAACACTGGAACGCTCCCTTTTTAAGTATGATACGGACATAAACAACGCAGGTGGACTTTTTGTCTCCTTACCCAACTTTGCGGATTACATTTTTGCTACAAGTCCTGTTACGGATACCGTAAAACAAAGTATTTGTACAAACAGTAACACGATCATAGGCCCTGGACCTGGTACCAGTGGTCATTTGTGGTCTACCGGAGCAAATACCGCGCAAATTAATGTAAATCAGGCAGGTACCTATACCGTTTCCTATCAGGATGCTTGTGGGTTTCGGGTTCGAACTTATTTGTTGGATACCCTGCCACAAGCGACGGTACAATTGAATGTATCCCCTATTACAAATGCCTGCACACCATTTCCAGTAACGTTGTCCATCTCAGCACCTTCCGGGAGTCCGATCCTTTGGTCGGATGGAAGCAAGGGCGATTCTTTGAAAATCAATGCATTTGGCACTTACACGGCGCTGGTAAGCACGTCTTGCGGGGATACTTTATTGGTTTATACCATCGCGCCACCCTTATTTGTAGATCAGGGAAATTATCAACAAACCGCAACAGTGTGTGGAAACACGCCGACCGAATTGATTCCGGAAGGTTTGGGTGACGTTGTAACCTGGTCGACGGGCGACACCACCGCCACGCTAAACGTCACGCAAGCAGGCGAATACACCGTACAAATAATCAACAACTGTATCCTGCGTACCGTTCGTTTTACGGTAACCAAAGAGATTGCGCCCATGGTACTCATTTTACCCGACGTATCTATTGATTCCTGTTTTACCTTACCGATTGTACTAAAAACATCGGTAAATGCACTTGATAATCAATGGCTTTGGTCTACTGGTGCAACAACAACCTCGATTCAGGTGGATCAATACGGCATTTATGCAGTAACCCTTACCAATACCTGCGGATCAGTACAGGATACCTTTGAATTGTTGAAAAATGATGCGAATTGTTGTTTCCCCAACATGCCCAATGCTTTTACACCCAATGGAGATGGCACCAATGACAAATTTAGTCCGGTGTTTAAAGGCTGCACGGTTGAATTTTTTGAAATGTACATTTATTCCCGTTGGGGAGAATTGGTTTTTCAGGGCATTTATCCGAATGAATTATGGGATGGCAAAAACTTGAATGGTTGGGACGTGATGTCAGACGTATATTATTATGTGGTGTCTTTTAAAGTAAAAGGCGGCGACCTGGAACGACGCAATGGGCAACTTACCCTTATTCGCTAAGTTTGATCGGATATTCTGCCCAAAAGTAGTGGCTTTCGCGCGCTGGCAGTGCTGTTGAGTACCTCCAGTCAGTTATCTTATATTATCCATTGAACCCTTTGGGTGCAAAATTGCGCTTAGCTGCCTGTGCTATTTTTAGCGCATATCCGGTATCTTTGCAATAACCTACACAAAATCAAGCAGTTTCCATGCTTATTTTAATAGGTTTAAGCAATAAAAGAAGACAAAAACAAGATTCTACATGGTTCTTTCAACACGCCTATTACAGTGTTGGCGTTACCTTGTAAGGTCCACCAAATTTTAATGAAGGTTTTAGAACGTTTTTTGGAAACCGTTTGGGCGTGGTTGTGGCATATCCTGGCATTTATAGCAATCCTGCTGTTTTGTGCGCATCTTTGGTTTGTCAATAACTCCGAAAAAGTGCTCGAAAATACGATCCGTATCGGGTCTAACGGTAAACTCAATTGCGCTGTAAAACGATTTTCTATCAATTATTTTACCAATGTCATTAATATTGATGACATTGGTATTTTTAATACAGATTCTACCGCCGAAGAAACATCCTACAAACTTACGGTCCATAATTTCCACTTGCGTATTCGCTCCAAATGGGATTTAATATTCAATAGCAAATTATTAATTGATTCGCTCATTTTTAACCATCCTGAAATTGTAATTACCCGGGTACCAAAACACCTCAAAACTAAGAGCAATCGCAAAATATTGTTGGTACAAGAATTGGGTAAATTGTATAAAACCATCAATAATTCGCTGGAGGTACTCAATCTTGATTTGTTTGAAATCAAAGAAGGCAGTTTATTGGTCAAAGAAGCTGGGGCCGCAGATAAAAATCCTCTAAGGATAGATCATATTTATTTCAGGGTCGATAAGATTTCTATTAATGCAGAAAATGTTAAAGATACCAAGCGCTTTCATTTTTCCGAGCGTATTATTTTAAAAGTTGCCGAACAAAAAATAGTACTCCCGGATGGTCAAAGTACGGTGGCTTTCAAGGAGTTACTGATTGATACCAAAGAAAAAATGGTCCGTGTTACGGCACCAAAATTGAATTTATTGCCATTTAAAGATAAAAACAGCAGCTTGGCATTTGAAGCCAATCGTGTAAGTATGTTAGGACTCGATTTCAATTCCTTGTACGTGCATGATTTGCTAAAAATTGACTCCTTTTTTCTAGAAAGCCCCAGCGTAAACCTTGATTACTTCAAATCTGATAAAACCAAAAGTGCTGCTCGAAAAAGAATTGAAATTGATACTTTTATCAACCGTTTACCCATCGCCATCAACATTGGCAATATCGTTATGCAACAGGGTGATTTGACCATTCAATTGCATAAATCGGGCAAAACCACCGCATTTTCCACCCAAAATGATGACATCGCAATTTCTAATTTTCATTTGAATGATCCATCCGACCACGGGATTCGTTTAACCGGATTTAATTATACCCTTCGGCATTATATCGGTTTCTCTGCGGATAGTACCTACCGATTTGATTTTGATAGCCTACAGTTTATCAATAACAGAATTATACTCTACAACTTACAAGTAACAACTGCCAACAAAGACCGTGCTAAGCTGCTCCGAAATTATGTTGTTCCCCGTTTTGAAATAAAAGAAATGGACTGGTTTTCATTTATCCTGGAAAATCATCTAATTGCTAAAGAAGCAATTATGTATGACCCAGAACTAAATTTGGAAAGAAACAAATTCAAGGAAGCAGAGACAGATGAGCAGACGAAAAAAAAGAAATCGCTCTATGAAGTGCTGTCCTTGTTTGATAAAATTATTGACCTCGAACAATTACAAATAATCAATGGGGCCTTTAATTTTAAACAAGCCAATAACCTAAACGCCCATATTCAGAACCTGAATATGAATATTTACTTGAATGATTTAGGGAAAGCGCGCACACCTGAAGACCTTGTACACACGTTTCGCGATTTATCTTTCGATTCGGCAACGGTGCGTAATAGTACTAATTTATTAACTGTCAGTAAATCTGTTCTTGATATTGTAAAACAAAAACTTGCCATCCGTAATTTGCATTATCAGTCCGATAATAACCATATTACCATGGCACTGCAAGGCGTGGAAATTCAGGATTTTTTAATTGATACAAACTTTTTAGATTTAAGCGTGATTTCGTGGAAAGAAGGTATCATTCATATTGATGATAACCCAAAAAACAACGAAAAATCATACAAAGGCAACAAAAACGCTGCCGAAGTGCGCATTAACAAGATTACAGGAAAAAACACTTCCCTGTATTATTCCGATAAGAAACTCAAAGCAAGCGTCTTTTTATCTACATTTTCAGCCAATAATTTTTACAAAGAAAAAGGCAAACCTTTCCAGTTAGAAGATTTAATGTTTGCCGGCAATTCCATTCGGGCGACCTGGCCTCAAGGCAATTTGCTTGGGGATGACTTTTGGTTGCAAGACCACCAGCAATCTGTTTTTAAGCACCTCGTTTTCGAACAAAATACCAAAACGGATAGCTTGCTGCTTGAAATTCCCAGTGTTGAGTTTATTCCCGATATAAAGCAAATGGCGCAAAAAGAAGCCATTATATTGGATAGCGTGCAAATTAAACAGCCGAAAATCTATTTTGTCCGTACAGTGGCTTTGGGAATAGAAAAGAATGCAGCTGGTCAATTACCACCTTTTGAGTTTGCCCATTTACTCCTAGAAGACGCCAAAATAGCGCTCAAATTACCCGAAAGTGCCATACAACTCCAATCATGTACCTTGAAAGCAAAGGATTTTATATCTACCAGCAATGGTTTGTTGTATTTTGATGCATTACAAGTTAACTTGGACAAGGCGGCCATTAAAAATACCGATCAGTTTCTGGTCTCGATGCCGGGGAAAGCCAAACTCAGCACCGCATACTGTTCGTATGATTTAAACCAACAACGCTGGAAAATCCAGGATTTGACGTTTGCAGCCGATACCATGCAATATTTGAATGGTGTGCATAAAAAGCAAACACAATTGAACTTGTATAGACTGGATGTGAGGGTTCCCGGCATAGTCCTATCAGCCGATATGGATGACCCCATTCCATGGTTGATCAACCGCTCCAACGCCCAAATACAATTGGCACAAGTAGCCTGGCGCCGGGAAAATATGCACCTTCAAGTACACCAAATTCGTTTTGACCAAAAGGAAAAATGGCTGCACTTGGATACCTTTTCGCTGAATCCGGGAAAAAACCGCGATGATTTTTTCATCGCAACAGACTTTAAACGCGATTTTATTCAATTGGCCGCCGGTAAAACCAATTTGCGCGGGCTGAAACTTGAAAACGGAATTTGGCATATGCCATCCGTCGAAAGTGATCATTTTTCGTTTGACCTGTTTATCGATAAAATAAAAAAAGTAAAAGTAGAAGGCGTAAGACCCATGCCTGGTGGGTTAATTAAAAAAATTCCGTTCCCCTTGCAAATAGATACCTTATTTGTAAACGATGCGCAGGTGCGGTATACAGAATTGAATGCAACCACGAAGGAAACGGGATCGGTCTATTTTTCGAAGGTTCAAGGCCAGTTAAACAACATTCAATCCAAACCCAGTCCAACGGCTGATAGTTTAAAAATAGATGTTCATGCCAAGTTAATGGATACCTTTTCACTAAAACTAGTACTCCACGAGTCCATCCTCGATAGCTTAGGAGGCTTACGCATGCAAGTACAATTGGGACAGGGTAATCTCGAATTACTGAACGCATTTTTGCCCCATCTTACCCCGATTTATATCAAATCAGGCATGGTTGATTCCTTGTCTATGGATTTGACTGCCAACGATTTTAGGGCAAATGTACGTACCCAGTTTTACTACCATAATTTAAAAGCGGGGGTAGCCTTGCCCCATCCGACCAAATTTCAAAGGCGCAAAATGCGGGTATTGAACTTTTTGGTAAACCGTTTTGGTATACACCATAACAATTCAAAACGAAGGGTGGAGGTGCAGTTTTCCAGAATTCGCGATAAATCGGCCATCAGTTATTTCCTGAAATCTGTACTGGAAGGCGTGGCGGAAACCGTTTCGCCGTTCATTAATAAGATGTACAAGCGGCATCGTTTGAAGGGGCTGAAGTTGTCATCCTAAATGTTGAGGTGACACCTCCTTTGGCTTTTAAAATAAAAAAAGGGCTGTCTTAAAGCCTTTTGCTTCAAGACAGCCCCTACAAAATGGGCATTTAGCCCTTATTTCAATTTCAATTTAGTTGCAACCGTAACTTTTTTCGCTGCTTGCGTTTCATCGAATGGTTTCAATTCGATCGTGTAGGTTTGCTCGCCATCGCTCAGTACACCCAGTTCATTGCTGTTTTTCTTGATTTTTTGATCGGCAAAATGGTACACCTGCTTATAGCTCATATCGGCAAAAAACGTTTTCATCATATCCATGTTTTCTGCTTCTTCGCCGCTGTTTTCGGCCAATGATTTTTTCATTTGCGCGCCAATATCGCCATCGCCCGTGCGTTCGAAGTTTTTGCCGTCAAACTTGTAGATTTCATCGGTTTTGCTCTCAAATTTGTCCTTATTGATAATTTTTAAAGCGCGATTGAGGGCTGTTACATCGGCAAAATCAAAACTGTACCCAAATTTGAAGGACGCGGTGTCGTTCACTTCGACCACATTGCTGATGCCTTGCACCCCTTTGATGGTTCCAGCAACACTGCTCAATTGTTCGCCCATTTGCGACATGGAGTTATCAGGAACATCTGCTCCGGCAGCAGCAGCCGTACTGTCGCCGCCCATGCCCTTCATCATTTCCATCATTCCTTTAATTTCACTCATATCGAGCGTCATTTTATACGTACCGCTGCCATTTTTATGGAAGGTTACATCTTCAATAATGTGCAGACAGCCGCTCATTGTAAGGGCGCCAACCGCTAAAAAAACCAGTAAAAGGCTTTTGAATTGTTTCATGGATTGTGTGTTGTGTGTTGGAAATTACTCTATTATAAAGGTTTGTACCGATGTTTCTTTGGTTCCGGTACCGTCCCGCGTCAATTCGACCGTATAAACGCCTTTTTGCAAATAATATTTGCCATCGTCGGCTTTCTTTAGCGTTGTTGCTTTTTTATCACCTTGGGCGTTTTCCTGGAGCCACTTTTGATACGGCTTGTGGGCCGATTCCTGTAAGGTCAGGTCAAAGGTAAAGGTATTGAAGCCTTTTTTGCTATTTAAAGTACCCGAATTTAAAACCAAGCCCGCTTTTGTACGCACTTCCCAACGCACATTCCCCTCAGCAGCAGCATAATAATACAAGGGGTAGCTTTCCGGTTTTTGTTCCTCCCAAGGTGAAATTCGACCCCAACCGCGGCTAAAGGCTACATTTTCCAAATTAAAAAGCCATAAAGGAGCCGCCAATATTTCTGGTGTCAATGCTTGCAAAGGCGCAACATTCAATTTGTACATGGATCGTCCATGCGTTCCTATGACGAGATCCTTTGCTTTAGCCTGCACCACCAAATCATGCACGGGCGTGTGGGGAAACTGCCCACCAACCATTTGGAAAGTTTTACCCCGGTCGATTGATATATATAAACCATGATCGGTTCCTATGTACAACAAATCCGGATTTTCTGTATCTTCACGTACCACATTGATCGGCTCTGCAGGCAAATCCAGGCCTAAACGCACCCAATTTTGGCCATAATCGTCGGAACAATACAAATAGGCGGTAAAGTCGTCCCAGCGGTAACCATTCAGGGTCGCGTACACGCGTGCTTCCACATGCGCGGATGCCTGTACGCGCGAAACCCACAAATCGGAAGGCAACTGTGCACTGATGTTGCTCCAGTTATTGCCCCCATCGCGGCTTACATACACCAAACCATCATCGGATCCTGTGTACAAGAGGCCGAATTTCAGCGCACTTTCGTGTATGCTCGTCAAGGTACCATACGGCACATTGCCTTTCTTCCCCCCTTTGGTCAGGTCGCTCGAAATGGCTTCCCAATGATCGCCCTGATCGAAAGAACGGTACAAGCGGTTGGCGCCCAGGTACAGGACATCCTGGTTGTGCTTACTCAGGTGAATGGGTGTTTGCCAGTTGAATCGCAATGGCCGTTCACCCAAGGTGTGTTTGGGACTGATAAATTTTTGACGGCCGGTATTCTTATTGATTCTGAAGTAGTTACCAAATTGAAATCCGGTATAAACCGTGTTGTTATCGCGGGTGTCCACGGCAACCTGCATGCCATCGCCCCCGAGCAAGGACTTGTACGGATATTGCCCGCTTTGCTGCCAGGTTGTCGAGGCGACATAATCAGATGGACCAACCCACACTCCGTTGTCTTGTGCGCCGCCATATACTTGATACGCCTCCGCATCATCCACAGCAATGGCATAAAACTGACCGACCGGCGGGTTGTTGCATTTTGTCCAGGATTTGCCATTGTCCCAACTCAGGTTGAGTCCGCCATCATTGCCATTAATCAAATGGCCGGGCCGCGCTGGATTGATCCACAAGGCATGGTGATCGGCATGTACATTATCGCCCTGAATGTTTTTCCAGGTTTTCCCACCATCTGCGCTGCGAATAATATTGTAGCCTAAAAGATACACTTGATCGGGATCATTCTCAACGCAGCGAATGTTGGAGAAATAATAGCCGTAGGAAAAATTGATGTTTTTGAGGGGCTCCGTATGGGTTTTACTCCAGTTTTGGCCACCGTCTTCGCTTCTATACACCTCTGCGCCCGGGTAATCGGTATTGAACAGGTTGGTATTGGCATCTTCCAGGTATTCCACTAAGGTGATTGGGCTAATTTTACCCTTTTCCACCATATTTTTGATTTTTTTGGTATTATATTGCGCTGGAAACTGGTTATTTTTTAAAAAATCGGCCAATTTTTCGTCTGGCAATTTTATGAAATCAGCCACCGAAATAGCGCGCAATTGGTCGTTCGTCAGTCCCTTTTCTTCTTCATTGACTTTGGGTTCATTGGGGGTTTGATTGTCAATACTTGCATACAGGATGGTTTTCCCGTTTTTGATCCCGGCCGTCAAGCCAATACGCCCCGCAAAGGCCCCATCCGGAAAGCCACGCCCTTTATTGCTGATTTTTTGCCAGTTTTGGCCACTATCCGTACTTTTCCAAATACCAGAGCCTGCTCCAGCGCCACTGAAATTCCAGGCGCTGCGGCTGCGTTCCCAAGTTGCTGCGTACATGGTTGCAGGGTCTACCGGATCCAGGCAAAGGTCAATTGCGCCCGTTTGAGCATCGACAAACAGGGTACGTTCCCAGGTCAGGCCGCCATCGGTGGTTTTGTATACGCCTCGATCGGGATTCGGGGAGTATAAATGACCTAAAACAGCCACCCAGACGATATTTGGATTGGTTGGATGTAAAATAATGCGGCCGATATGGTGGCTTTCCGACAAGCCGCGGTGTTCCCAGGTTTTACCCCCATCTGTACTGCGGTAAATGCCCGTACCTGCATAGGAAGAACGGCTGCTATTGGACTCACCTGTACCCACCCACAGGATATTATTTTTCCAATCGACGGCAATATCGCCGATGGTCATACTGGCCTGATTTTCAAAAACAGGCGTAAAATGCGTGCCATTACTTTCTGTAAACCACAAACCACCCGAAGCATAAGCCGCATAAAAATGGGTGGGATCGTTCGGGTTGACATCCACGTCGGTAATTCGACAGGAAAACACGGTTGGACCAATGCTTTTGGGTTCCAGGTCAGGCAACAGGGTTTGTTCGGCCATGATTTTGCGTTTTTCATAACCGGTCATCCGCATATCAGACGAGGTTGGTACCGTTTGGGCCGTGACATGGACAGCACAAAAAAACGCAATAAAAAAGAAGAGGGGTAATCGCAAAAACAACATAGAAAATATTTTTGCGGCAAGGTACAATCAAATTTTATTTTAGTACTATTTCAATGACCTCCCGAATATTTCCGTACACGACAGGATTGGTATCGAGCCAGCTGTGCGGATTTACCCATAAAATTTGCTCAATATCTTCTTCGGTTTGAGGAGTCACTTCGGTATCGGTGGTGGTCATGCGATACCACCAGGTCGTTTTTAAAATTTGTTTGTCTTTGAGCGGGTACGTATGGTAGGTATGGCACAAAAAATCACCTAATTGAATGTTGACCAAGCCCGTTTCTTCCTGAACTTCTCGGACAGCGGCCTGCTCTGGTGTTTCGCCTGGGTCAATTTTACCTTTGGGCATGTCCCAGGAACCCCGGCGGTAAAAAACAAGCAAATTATTTTCCGGATTGGTGACGTACCCACCGGCTGCTTCCAGCACTTTAAAGCAAGATTGAAAATCGTTCCAAAGGTCTTCAACATCCTCCGTATACAGCACCACGGCATTGGTTTGTACCTTGTTGAGCAGGTCAATGTAATTTAGAATCATCTTTTTTTTGCCCGTAAATAGCGTAATAAAGGTATTTTTATCCGGTTGATAGGGTAATTTGGCCGCTTCTTCAGGACTTGTGATAAAAAGGGGTGAACCGTTTATATAGATTTTATACTTTTGCCCTTCCATGTAGAAAATGTTTTTGGCAAAATTAAGCGGTTCCCCTATACTTATGCCAATTTTCTTCACGGAGTTCATTCTGACTCAATGCCCATCACCCATTCCATGCATTACGCTTCTGAAGTAGCCCGGCATTTATTAGCCATTAAAGCGGTCAAACTTAGCCCTAAGAACCCCTTTACTTGGGCATCTGGTTTGCTTTCGCCTAT
>JBBAVI010000030.1:0-53505 GCA_040397785.1 Saprospiraceae bacterium
AACATCGCGATGTTGGGCGCATTTGTAGGCAACAACCCGACCTACACCACCTGCACCGATAATCAGAACTTTGTTAGACATGGGAAAATGGAATTAAACGACACGTTTTTCTTAAAGTGCGTGCAAAAGTAGAGAAACCGCCTATTTTTGGGGGGCTATTTTGGAAATAATTTCGTTTTAACATCAATTTTCAGATTGATCTAGTTTTTTAATCGCTCCTTGCACCAGTAACATTGATTTTGTCCCAAATTTTTCATGCAACCGAAGTCCTTATCTGTTTTTCAAGACATTTCATTCAATCCTAATCCGATTGAAGCTTATGTTCCAATGCAAAGCCTGCATCCGATGGTTTTCGACCGCTTTTGTGCGGATGGTTGGTGTTATTGGGCGGATTTACTGTTTCGGCGCAACCATTGGGAATGGCGTGGACAACCTTGTCGTGTGGTGCTTTTACGCATTGATTTACAGCAATTTACCCTGAGCAAAAGTCAGCGGAAATGCCTGCGCCGAAATGCCGATTTGCAAATGTTGGCGTCGCCCCTGCACATTACACCCAAGCACGAGGATTTATTTGAAAAACATGCCCATCGGTTTCACCACAATCGCCCGATGTCGATTTACGGCTTTTTTAGTCCTTGGAGCCATTTGATGCCCTGCTCAGGTGCTCAAATAGAGGTATTTCGCGAAAATCAGTTGATTAGCGTCAGTTATTTTCACTTAGGCCATGAAAGTATGGCGGGCAATTATTGCGTGTATGATCCGGAAGAAAGTGCACGCAGTTTGGGTACGTTTACCATGCTGCTGGAGTTGCAAATGGCCAAACGTTTGGGTAAACGCTATTATTACCCGGGCTTTGTGTATGATTTGCCCAGCGAATTCGATTATAAATTGAATTTCAACAGCATGGAGTATTTTGATTGGTGGGGAAATTGGTACCCGTTGGAGCGTTTGCCTGTGCGCGATTGGCGTGAAGCCTGGACGATTGATCCGCCGACCTTTTAAACTCGGTAAAAAATGTGCAACTTTGCACCACCTTTTGAGTTAAGAGGAGCATATAAATCCATAAATCTTTTGAATTTTACCGAATTTGATCTTGATCCAGACCTATTGGACGGTTTGGATGCCCTGAATTTTAAAACCGCTACCCCCATTCAGGAACGCGCCATCCCTTTAATTTTAGCAGGGAAAGACCTGATAGGCGTTGCGCAAACGGGTACTGGCAAAACAGCGGCCTTTGTTTTACCGGTTTTGCATAAAATATTGACTTCTAATGAAGCCAATTATACCCAGGCGCTTGTCATTGTACCCACCCGGGAACTGGCCTCTCAGATAGAAAAAGTCATTGAAGCGTATTCTTATTTTACGGGCGTATCCTGTATTGCCATTTATGGCGGTGGAAAAGGCGCGGAGTTTACGCAGGAAAAAGTAGCCCTTACCAGTGGTGCAGATATCATCATTGCCACTCCGGGGCGTTTGATCGCCCACATGAATTTGGGTTATGTCAATTTTTCGCGTTTGCGCTTTTTGATTCTCGATGAAGCCGACCGTATGCTGGATATGGGTTTTCAGCCCGATTTATTGACGATTATAGGAAAAGTAAATCCGCAGCGTCAAAGTCTGATGTTTTCGGCTACCATGCCGCCTTCGGTGCTGAAGTTAGCGAAAACCATGCTGCGCAATCCGGAAATGATCACCATCGCACTCTCTAAGCCGGCAGAAGGGGTCTCGCAACATGTATATATGGTGCAGGATCGCCTGAAAATTCCTTTGTTGACCGATATTTTAAAAGATAAAGGCGGACAACGGATTGTGATTTTTGGCTCTACGAAACTGGCCGTGAGTATGGTATTCAAGCAATTGAACGCGCGCCGTTTTTCGGTGGGCCAAATCAGTTCCGACCTGGAGCAAAGCGAGCGCGAGCAGGTAATGCTCGATTTTCGCAACCGCAAAGTAGATATTCTCGTTGCTACCGATGTTTTGAGCCGGGGTATTGACGTAGACGGGATTGACATGGTCATTAATTACGATGTACCCCGCGACGCCGAAGATTATGTGCATCGGATTGGACGTACTGCCCGGGCCGAGCGCAAAGGCGCTGCACTCACGCTCATTTCACCCGTGGATAGTCTGCGGTTTAAAAGGATTGAAGCATTGATTGGAAAGCCGGTGGATCGTTTGCCTTTGCCCGAACATTTGGCGGCAGAAGCGGCGAAAATGAAAGAGGAGCCGCGTAAAAGTACCGGACCTGCCGGGCGACCAGGACGACCGGGCAGCACCGGGCGGCCAGGAACGGAGCAGAAGAAAAAGCCGGGGAATTGGAAAAAGAGGACCCCGTAGGGGCACCCCTCGCGGGTGCCCGCGCCGAGCGATAGCGAGGCGCAATCGCGCGGGCGGCCGACCGCAAGGTTGGGCGACCGCGAGGGTCGCCCCAACGAGCCGGCCCCGACGGAATAATCTAAACGGGCGACCGTAGAGAGGGTGGCCGCGAGGGCCTCCCCAACGGGCCGCCCCAACGGAATAATCTAACCGGGCGACCGTAGAGAGGGCGGCCACAAGGGTCGCCCCGACGGGTCGCATCAACCATAATCTAAATGGGCGGCCGCGAGGGCCGCCCCGACGTAATCCATCATGTCTTATAATCCAAAGCTTCATCACCGGCGCAGCATCCGTTTACGTGGATACGATTACAGCCAACAAGGCGCCTATTTTATTACACTCTGTCTCCAAAACAGACGACACTTGTTTGGCCGCGTTCACAACAAAACCATGTTATTAAGTGCCATGGGGCAAATTGCACACCAGCATTGGGTGCAATTGACCGAGCGATGGCCCCATTTGGAATTGGGTGAATTTCAGGTCATGCCGAATCATTTTCATGGGGTGTTGATCGTCGGGGTGCCCCTTGCGGGCACCCAAACACCCGACGAGATGACCGACGCGGACCCCGTAGGGGAGCCCCTCGCGGGCTCCCAAGAGAGGGCACCCGCGAGGGGTGCCCAAGAGAGGGCACCCGCGAGGGGTGCCCCGACGATTGGCGAAATCATAGGCGCCTACAAATCATTGGTAGCCACCGACTGCCTGAAATTATTCAAAAAAGAACACCCCGGTAAACAACTCGGGAAGTTTTGGCAGCGCGACTACTGGGAACACATCATCCGCGACCAACGCGCGTTTGACAATATTTCAAACTACATCGTTCAAAACCCGGCAAAATGGGATGAAGACCGTTTTTACGAAAAATAGGGGTGTTTGACGACGGTGGGAGGGCAGGTTGTATACTTCGCGCTGAATGGTTTTATACAGGGCTTCCGGGCTAAGTTATTGTCTATCAGAGCACGCAGCGTGGTAAAAAATCGTGCTTTTCAGGCGATGTTTAGTATATCAATCCTTCCCATCGTCCTTCGTCAGGCGCCCAACAATTTTTTCCAGGCGTTCTACCCGTTCCTCCAGGTCTTCCAGGCGGCCTTTGCCTTTATAAACGGGGGTTTCGTTTACTTCTCGCATTGGTTCGGTCGGAATAACATGCGTAAACATAGTGCCCTCCCCGGTAAGCAGCCAGTGGAGGTTGATATTTTTATAAATATCCGTTATGCGGTTTAATACTTCCAGCGATATTTTTCCATCGCCGCTTACCATCCTACTGATATTCGGTTGGGTCATGCCCAAGCTTTTAGCAAACAAGGATTGATTCAATTGCAGGGTTTTGATCAGTTTTTTCAAGCGAATGCTTTGGTCGATCTGCTGTTGATCCATGGTAGATTAAATTTTTGTTTTGGTTATAATTTTATGTGTAAAAACTTTTTTATTATAACCTTTGTGTATATTTTTGCATGAAAGTTAGCAAGAATTGATAGAAATGCGAGGAAATTGTGAAAATCGAGCATTTTTATTCCAAAACGAGTACCAAATAAACGTGTATGGGCGCAGAACAACCCAATTTAAAAGAAACGCAGGGGACGCTTCAACAGCGCGATCCGCAACCTAAAAAATGGGCAGGTCTTTTGCTGTTGTTCGGACTAGCACTGGCGCTCACGCTGGTTTATTTATCAATTGGCGAAAAGGATTTTGCGCAGTTAAGTCCGCAGGAAACCGAAAAGTTGCAAAGACGGTTAAAAGAGATCGATGATTCGGAGCAATATGCCCTGGTGGCTGCGGTGGATGGTTTTTATCCATGTTTGCACAGTGGGCACACGACGTATTATTTGAAAACGGGGGAGGTTTGGAAATACGGGGTGACGAGTAAAGGCGCATTGGGCCGGTATGCGGCTTCCTTTTTGGTCAAAAACAAGGTGTCGTATATTGTCCAATTCAAAGGCAATTTTGCGGATTGTTTGAAGCAGGAGCAAATCAAACTATTTGGGTATCCTTATTTGCCTGAAAATCAAATTCGGCCCTTGGCCTTGCAATTGCCTCGGCCACCTTATAATCCGGTCATGCGCTAAGGCCTATTTGAAATGTAGTAGTTGGTTGTAAATTTGCCTTTTTAGGCTAAAAATGAATTTTTTAAAATTAAAATAAACAAGATGGTGGTCGTAAAAATAGTTGATGAAGCAGTGGCGGAAAAGGTAGACACAACGTTTATTACCGAAAAATTGGCGCACCTTAAAAATGTGTCCATTGTGTTCGTGTGTACGGAAGAAGGCGGCGCAGAAGATGACTGGATCGATGCAGATGGTTTGCGCAATGTGGTGATTCAGTTGCCTTATGCGTTGGTGCGGTTGTTGCCTGATGCTCGGGAAATGATGTTTGAGCGGGTCATTCAGGTGTTGGGGCTGAATTAACACTTTTGGATTTGATCTTTCATAAAATACACCACCATGGAAAAATCCCTAATTCTCCCAATTCTTCTACTCCTGACAAAAAATACCACCGCCCAAGCGCCTGTCATCCAATCGGTTACGCCCGTTTCCACCAGTATTGAAAAATATACCAAATTCGAAGCCACCATCGAATTGACTGCGGCTTACACCAATCCGTACGATTACGACCAAATAAGCGTAAAGGCGCAAATCGTGAATCCTTTCGGCGAAATAGAAACCATCGACGGTTTTTATATTCAGGATTATCAATTTACCGACTTACAAACCGGTGCTATTAGTCCACAGGGAAGCGGCAAATTCAAAATTCGGTATGCGCCCACCGTGACGGGCACTTATTCCTACACCCTGCGCTGTATGACACCTGCCGGAACGGGTATTTTCCCGGCAAAACAGTTTACCTGTAATAATGCGACCAGCGTTAAAAACCTGGGGTTTGTACGGGGCGAACAAAGCCATTACCTGCATGTTGACCGGGGCCCGCAGTATATTCCCGTCGGTGAAAACATGGCCTGGCAGGAAAGTAATGTTTACCTGGATTATAAAAAATGGCTCCAAAAACTGACCACCCAAAAAGGCAATTTCATCCGATTATGGATGTGCCACTGGGGCCTCGGATTAGAATGGAAAGCAGGGGTGTATGGGTATGATGGCTTGCGTAAATACCAGCAAAACAACGCTTTTTTACTCGATTGGCTGCTGGATTACTGTGCCGATCAAGGCGTGTTTGTGATGCTTTGCCTGAACCACCACGGACAAGTTTCTTCTCAAGTAAATCCGAATTGGTACGAAAGCCCTTACAACGTTGCCAACGGCGGCATGTGCGCCAATACCTGGGATTTTTTCACCAACCAAAATGCAAAAAATACCCTGAAAAACCGGCTGCGCTACACCGTAGCACGCTGGGGCTACCAACGCAGTATCATGGCTTGGGAATTGTTCAATGAGGTGGATTGGACTGATTTATTTGAAGATCACAAATCGGAGGTTTCGGATTGGCATGATGAAATGGCCACGTACCTGAAAACGCTGGATGTCCGCAAACACCTCGTAACAACCAGCTATGCCCACGATTATAATGACCCCGATACCTGGAATGCGCCCGATCTGGATTTTACCCAAACCCACTATTATGTGAATGCACCCAATTTGGAACGGGTTTTGGCCAATGGAAATGCCGTTTATTTGAACCAATACGGGAAACCAACTCTGAATGCCGAATTTGGGCTCGGTGGACAATCGAGCGGGCTCGCCACCCTCGATCCGAATGGCATTCATGTACACAATAGTATGTGGGGCGGTTTGTTTTCGGGCGGATTGGGCAGCGGCATGCAATGGTGGTGGGATTCTTATGTGGATAACCAGAATTTGTACACGCATTTTGCGGCTTTGTCGGAAGTGGCCGCGCAAATACCTTTTTATACACTTGCATTTCAGCCCAGCCCGGTGCAATCCTTAGGCGTTCCGGCCGATTTGAATTTGACACCCACCTTAGGCTGGGCTGGATTGGCGGATACCAATTTTTCCATCGAGGCGGGTGGTGTCGTGACGCCAACCGGTGCTGAACTGGGGCAGTTTTTATATGGCGCGCAATGGAATACCCAATATCGTCGCCCACCGGTTTTTCAGGTAAATTACCCAGTTGCCGGTGTTTTTTCGGTGGTCACAGGTCCTATTGCAGGCCAAGCACCAGAAATATCGATTTGGTTAGACGATGTGGAAGTGTTCAACCAATCGGCTACAACGGACCAAACGTACAGCATTAATGTTCCCGCTGGCGCACATACCATCCGGGTAGATAATCCGGGAACCGACTGGATTACCATTTCTTCTTATGTTTTCAGTGGATTAGGTTCGGCTTTGAACGTATATGCGTTGAAGTCCAACGACGAAAAACACTTAACGGGCTGGGTGTTGCACAACCGCTATAATCATCAGCAAATCAAAAACATCGGGGTGCCTGATCCGGTAGAAAATGCGGTGCTAAAGGCAGATAATTGGACAAATGGAACGTATCGAATCCTGTGGTTCAATTGTTTAACGGGTGCAATGGAATCTGAAGGAACCGTGGTGGCTACGAATGGCGCGCTCACCATTCCTGTTCCTACCCTCCTTTGGGACGCTGTTTTTTATGTAGATGGCATGGCGACCAGCAGTAAGGACCTGGCGCAATCCTCCCATAATTTCTTGAACATTTACCCAAATCCAGCCCCCGCAGGTGCGCAAGTGCAGGCACAAATTCAAGCTGCAAGCGCAGGTTTGTTGCAGATTTCTTTGTTGGACGAATCCGGGAAATCCATTCAGGACTTAGGTGCCCACCCAATAAGCGTTGGTGAACGGCAAGTTGCGTTCGAGCTTTCGGCTGAATTGCCTGCGGGCATGTACTGGGTGCGTACGCGGTTGGGCGCACAAATTGCGGTAAAAGGCTTGGTTGTGGCAGGGAAATTGTAAATGGTTTCTTGGCTCGGGCAGAGCCCGAATGATCGGTGCACGGGGTAGAACCCCGCGCTAGCGGAGGTGGAAAATTGAATATCGAACACTGAACACCGAAGTTGGAAGGTTTAATCTTGCGTTACAAAGGTTTTGATCGGGCGACCTCGGTATTAGAACGTTGGTAACAGTAAGTGACAATCTGGCCCTTACGACCTCTCGTGCTAGCGCGGGGTTCCACCCCGTGTTCCAATCCTTAGGGTTCATTCGCAAAATTTCAGGCTATTTCCAATTGTAGGTTGCCATACGCTACTATTAATTGGTAAACTTAAAATTGTGCGTTTTCCCTGGCTCGGGCAGAGCCCGAATGATCGGTGCACGGGGTAGAACCCCGCGCTAGCGGATAGAACCCCGCGCTAGCGGATAGAACCCCGCGCTAGCGGAGGTGGAAAATTGAATATCGAACACCGAACACCGAAGTTGGAAGGTTTAATCTTGCATTTACAAAGGTTTTGATCGGGCTACCTTGCTGGTCAAATATTTGTTGAATCGTCGCAATGCCCTCGTTTTTTGTCGCTATTACACCGCACCTTCGCTTTTAAAACAATTTACCTTTGCATTGTTTTAAAATCGGTTAAAACTGTAACGCCTTATCCACGCGCTAGCGGAGATGTAAGATGAATATCGAACACCGAATATCGAACACCGAAGTTTAAATACCACAACACACCTAACATCCTCGTATATCATGCAAAAAATCAACTTTTCTGTCGCTATAAATGCCACACCCGAGCGCGTTTGGCAAATTCTTTGGGATGACCACAGCTACCGGGGGTGGACGAGTGCTTTTCAAGAAGGCTCTTACGCGGAGTCGGACTGGCAAGAAGGCGGTAAGATCCTCTTTTTAGATGGTGCAGGAAAGGGTATGGTGAGCACAATCGCCCGCTTAGTTCCGCAAGAAGTGATGTCGTTCAAACATCTGGGTGTGATCAAAGATGGTGTAGAGGATTTTTCTACCGATTTTGGCGATGCTTATGAAACCTATTTTCTGAAAAAAACAGCCCAAGGGACGGAATTGGTGGTTGAATTAGACAGTGATCCTGCCCACAGCGCCTATTTTGAAAGTGTTTTCCCCGGCGCTTTACAATTGGTGAAAAGCATGTCCGAAGCACAAAAAATCACGCCTTTTCTTTGGTTTGATCAAGACGCTGAGGCTGCAGTCCAATTGTACATCAGCCTTTTTTCCGGTTCGGAGGTAAAAAACGTGATGCGCAATGGGGATGCGGTGTTTTCCATTGATTTCAGCCTCGCCGGACAATCTTTTGGTGCCTTGAACGGCGGACCCATGTTTAAATTTACCCCTGCCGTTTCCTTTTATATCGTGTGCGATACGGAAACAGAAGCAGAAGCCTTGTGGAATGCCCTTGAGCCGGGCGGAACCGTATTGATGCCGCTCCAAGCCTATCTCTGGAGCCCAAAATATGGCTGGTTGCAGGACCGTTTTGGCCTGAGTTGGCAAATTTTTACCGGAAGTGTGGCCGAAACGGGTCAGAAGATCACGCCTGCGCTCCTGTACACCGGCGCACAGGCGGGCAAAGCCGAAACCGCAATTCAACGATACACGTCCATTTTCCCGCATTCGGGCATTAATTCCATTTCCCGATATGGAGCGGGTGGCAATGACCCCGCAGGGACCGTCAACCATGCCCAATTCTTGTTGAATGAGCATTTATTTGCGGCAATGGACAGCGCTGGCGCCCATGCATTTACATTTTCGGAGGCTAATTCCTTTATCATCCACTGTTATTCGCAATTTGAGGTAGATTATTATTGGGAAAAACTTTCGGCCCATGGCGGTGAGCCCGGTCAATGCGGCTGGCTAAAAGATCCGTTTGGTGTTTCCTGGCAGGTGGTACCGGTGCAATTGATGCAATACATCGGGGATTCAGATCGCGAAAAGGCGGGCCGCGCCATGCAAGCGATGATGCAAATGAAAAAAATTGATATTGCTGCCTTAAAACAGGCTTTTGAGGGCACCATTGAAGCCGCACCCAATACAACGATGTTGACAGTAACGGCCAATATTCCAGCGCCCATTGAAAAAGTTTGGGATTGTTGGACCAACCCAGTCCACATCACCCAATGGTGTTTTGCTTCCCCAGATTGGCATGCGCCCCATGCTGAAAATGATGTACGCGTGGGTGGCGTCTTTACGACCCGCATGGAAGCACGCGATGGCAGTTTTGGGTTTGACTTTGGGGGGATTTATACTGCAGTGGTTAAACATGAAAAAATTGCCTACATGGCCGAAGATGGGCGGAAAGTGGAAATTTGGTTCAAAGTGAACGGGGACGAAACTGAAGTGATTGAAAGTTTTGAGCCTGAGCAAGAGAATCCATATGAACTGCAACGGGAGGGCTGGCAATCGATCCTCGATAATTTTGCCAAATACGTTCAAGGACACTAGACTTGGTGCGGTGTATGGTTAAATTGACCCTGGAAGCATAAGCAAAAACGGAAGCGCCTTATCGTAATCCAACGCAGCATATTCCAAACCCAAAGCCCGGATGTTGTTGTAATAGGTTTGGTGCTGTGCGTAATAGTTTCTTTCACTGGGCACAAGCCAGGCTTTGTCGCCTAATTTTTGCGCCAAAAACCATTTTTCGATCAGCCGTGCACTACGTCCATTGCCGTCGCTCCAAGGGTGAATTTTTACAAATACCAAATGAATCATGGCTGCAAAAAAGAAAATTTCGGGTAGGCTGAGCTTGTTTTCCAATAGTAATTCAAGGTCGGCATAAAGTTTTTCCATTTCGGTTTCCACCTCATCTGGTAGTGCTGCTACATATTCTATCCTGCCATCTGGTGTAGTTACGTACATATTCTGCAAGCGTAATTTGCCCTGCATGTGTTGTACAACGAGGTGTTTACTCAACAATTTATGCGCTTCACGGATGTTGATTTTGTCCAGGGCATTGTTCTGTGCAAAAGTATAGGCATTGTATAAGTCATCGATTTTTTTGGTGTAATCGGGTAAAAACGCAATCCCGAACCGTTTGTGTTTGATATAACTGTCTAATTCAATATCCTCTCCTTCAATTTTGCTCGAAAATACAGAGGCTACGGAAGTGTAAAAACTAAAAATATCGGTGGACAACTCGGCATCTTGGAGGTTTTCGAACTTGATTTGCAAGGCCTTATCTACCTGCGCCGTATACTGCTCCAGTAAGTCAGTCGGGATGATTTTTAGTTTTAGATGCATTGCTGATTTTAATTAGCCGTGTAAAAATACCTAGTTGACTTCCTGCAGCTCGATGGTCATGGTTAAAGTAATATCTGAAAAAAGATGGATGTCAACAATGTCACCATACTTTGAGACTACACTTTTAATAGCATTGATGGCAAAATGCCTTTCGTGGTTACTATATCCAGTCCAAAAAATATTTTTCATTCGTTGATATATAATAATGTCAGCCCTTCGGGCTTTGGTGTTTTTGGTCCATTACAGGATTGTAAGGGCAAGATTTAGCGTTCTTCCAAGTTTGATTGTCGGCAAGTTGTTGTTGAATATATGCCTTTAACTCCTCAAAAGTCATATTTTGAGTTTCAGCACTAATTTTATTTCTGATATCCCGCATCATTTTTACAGCGTCAAACTGTTTTTCTTTTTTAATCGTCTCCATCGTTTACCAAGTCTTTTGGGCTTCTGATTTCAATAAAGTCTCCCTACTATACAAAGATAACCCTAAAGCCTCAAATCTCCAAAAGTCAACCAAACGACTATCGCTTGAAAACTAAAATTCGGGATGGCTCTTTTCTTTTTTGAGATCTTTAGTTTGCATTTCTTCCTGCATTATTCAAATCCCGATTTTGCGCCTTTTAAACCTACAAATTTAAAACCATCTCCTGGAATCTCAAATGTTTCCGCTTGCTGGATGTTCGGTAAAATGGATAAAAAATCCCGAATTTTGGATTCCACCAAAATTCGGGATGACTCATGTTAAATATCATACACAGGTTCTTAATCCTGCTCGTCCATCATCTCTTCCCAACCCGATTTGCCACCCTGCGCTGGCGCATTGTAGTTTTTCAAGAAGGTCTCCTGGGCAAGGATGGTCAACGGTGCCAGTTTTTCTTTTTTCAAGCCTGCATTCAGGGTTTCGGTGCGTTTAACCAAATCCGCCGCCGTTGCCTGGTGCTTTTTCATTTCTTCCTGCAAAAATGCCATACGATTAATAGCCGATTCGGTGGGCAACTGGTCGGAACTTTCGGTCATCACATACAAACGACCAACAAATACCCGCATTTTCTCCTCCCCTGTAATCCCTTTGGATTCAATAGTTTCTGTCAGGAGTTTACGCAGGTTGTCCAAATCGGTGCTCAGTTGGGTCAGGTTGGTTTTCAGTTTTTTATCTTTCACTACCGCCACGCGGGTGTTGCTGCTGTCTTTCAAAGCCTGCACTTTGGCTACCAAAAATCCCAGTTCTTCGACCATGCCAAACAGGGTTTTGGATATGGTCTCGCGCTTTTTATAGTCAAAACCGGGGGCAATCGGGTCGGGCACCAATTCTAATACCCCTTCGTCGTTCACCGTGGGTGTTTTGAGGCGAATTTTGTATTTTCCAGGCGTGGCCATCGGACCAAAAGCACCTGCGAATACGCCCATTTCACCTTGTACCATCACTCCTTTTGCTGCTCTGGGCGCTTTTGTGCGCATGTCCCACGTTGCAATGTTGATGCCCTTGCGTTTGGTTCCGGGAATGGTCATCAGCACTTTATCCTGCTGATCCAAAATTTCAATATTTACATCGCCTGCGGAGATCCGGTCTTTCAAGTAGTAAATGATTTGTGCCTGGCTGTTGGGGTTGCGGCTCACATACGAACCGGTGTTCGGGAATGATTGTCCGTAATGGCCATTGGTGAGCGCTGCCGGACGCGTAGGCAACAAGGCCGCGTCTTTCTGCATCAACTCGGGCGTTAGTGCGCGCAAAGGCGAAATATCATCAATGATGTACAAACTCCGGCCGTGGGTGGCAACCACCAAATCATTGGTGGTCGGTTGTATCACCAGATCATGCACCGATACATACTCCGGGAAACCTGCTTTAAACAACACCCAACTTTGGCCGCCATTATTCGTTACATACAAGCCAAATTCAGTACCTAGGAACAACAAACGGGCATTCACTAAGTCTTCCCGGATAATGCGCGCAAACCCCTGGGCACCCTCGGTAGAAAGCGCCGTCCATGTTTTGCCCTGGTCGGTCGATTTGGCGATGTAAGTTTTCATATCGCCATAACTGTGGTTTTCAAACGTAGCGTACACGGTATTGCGGTCAAAACGACTGGGTTCGATGCTGCTCACCCAGGTACCTGCAGGGATGCCCGGAATGTTTTTAGAGATCAATTCCCAATTTTTACCACCATCGCGGGTGATCTGCAAGTTACCATCGTCGGTACCCACATACAGCAGGTTTTCATCGAGGGGCGAAGGTGCAATGGCAAAAATGGTGCAGTGGTTTTCGGCAGAAGTGTTGTCCACCGTCAAGCCGCCGCTTGCTGCCTGTTTTTGTTTGATGGTATCGTTTGTCGTCAAATCCGGCGAAATACGCGTCCAGCTTTGGCCACGGTTATCGGTTTTATATAAAAATTGGGAACCGATATAGAGCACTTTTGGATTTACAATACTGCGCACAATCGGCGTGTTCCAGTTCCAGCGCAATTTGGGTTCGCCCTGACCGGCCTGTGGCTGGACGAGCTGTGCCTGGTTGGTTTTAGCATTGTAGCATACAATATTGCCGCCTTGACTTTCCGCAAATACATAATCGGGATCCAATGCATCGGGTTGTACCCAAAAGCCGTCGCCGCCCGCAACACCAACCCAATCGCTGTTGGCAATACCGCCTGCACTGGCAGAAGGGCCGCGCCAAGAACCATTATCTTGCAAGCCACCATACACATTGTATGGAATTTTATTGTCTACCTGCACATGGTAGTACTGTGCAACCGGCAGCGTATTGAGGTGGTTCCAGGTTACGCCGCGGTCGAGGCTCATATACACGCCGCCATCCGTACCGAGGTACATCTGGTGGGTATTTTTAGGATTGATCCAAAGGGCATGGTGGTCGGAGTGTACCCAGCCGCCCGCATCACTGGCATCCGAGAAGGAGTAGCCACCATCATTGGAAATCGACAAAGAAAACGACGGGCGATACACCCGTTTTGCATCGTAAGGATCTACTTCCAGAGTGCTGAAGTAAAAAGGGCGGGCCGTTACATTGGAACTGGCGCTTTGCAGTTTCCAGCTTTCGCCCGCATCGGAAGAGATGTACAGGCCGGTATTGGCGCTTTCGACAATAGCCACTAGGTTGTCGGGTGCGCTGGGCGCCTGTGCGAGGGCAATACGCCCGAAGGTCGTGGTGGGCAAACCGTTGGTGATTTTGCGCCAGTTTTTGCCGCCATCGGTCGATTTGTACAAAGCACTGCCGGGGCCGCCCGAATCAAAAGAATAGGGGGTGCGGCGGAATTGCCACATAGCAGCCCATAGTACTTCCGGGTTGCGCGGATCCATCAATACATCGGCGCAGCCCGTTTTTTCGTCGGTGTACAGGATTTTTTCCCAGGTTTTGCCGCCGTCAGTGGTTTTGTATAAGCCGCGGTCGGGACTGTCGCTCCAGAGTTTGCCGGGGACAGAAACGTACAGGATATTGGAATTATCCGGGTGGATAATAATTTTAGAAATGTGTTCGCTGTTTTCCAGGCCCGTTTTTACCCAGTTGCGACCGCCATCGGTGGTACGGAAAATGCCTTGGCCGATGGATACGCTGTTGCGCATGTTGCTTTCGCCGGTGCCCACCCAAACCGTGTCCGGGTGCTTTTGGTCGATGGCAAGGGCACCGATCGATTGTGGGTATTTGTCGAACAAAGGTTCGAAGGTATAGCCGCCCGTTTTGGTTTTCCAAACGCCGCCGCCGGCTGTGCCGATGTACAGGGTGGTGGGGGTGCGGTCAACGCCTTCAATGGCCGAAATACGGCCGCCCATCAAGGCTGGACCAAGGGCGCGGGCATCCATTTGGCCAAAGGTGGCGGAACTGAGGTTGGTATTTTTTTGAGCCAACAATGCGGCACTGACGAGGAGCGCCAAAACAAGGGTAGATAGTAAGCGCATAGAATATTGGTTTTTAATCTTCTGTATTAGGAGATATTAGCATTTGTTGTCATGCTGAGCGCTGATTGTAAATGATGTAGGCCTTGGGCCTGCACAAAACGATACAGCGCGAAGTATAAATAGGAACGCGAAGGACACGTTGGGTCAACGATACGTCCTCCGCGCTCCATTAGGTAAATAACAGGGTTATTCCCTATTTCTTCGCCATTTCGAAGATTTTTTCGTCAACCGGTTCGTTCACCGTGATTTTAGTAATCGTGGTAACCGAAGCACCCATGCCTGGATCATTTTGCTCGATGGTATGTGGGAATTTAACACCCGCTACATCTTTAAAATTAGAGAAAACGGATTCCGTTTGTGCTTCCTTGCCATCTACGGTAGCAACCGTGATGCTTTTTATCTGCATATTCGTAGCAGGGTCGATCAAAGCGTATTCAGTTTTAGTAGGGCTGATTACCACCTTAATTTTGTACACTTCTGTTCCTTCCATGTCTTCCTTGCCCAAATATTCCACCGTGTAACCTTTGGTCTTATAGTCGTACAAAGAACCGCTCAAGTCGGTCATTTGCTTCATTTCTTTCACTTGGTCGGCCGTAAATGGTTCTGGTTCGGTTTTGCCTGCAAATGGGTTGTTGGCCCATCCTTGATCGCCGTTGATGCAAGAAACTTGCGTCATACCCATGGCGGATACTTCGATTCGAGCGGCTTTTT
This sequence comes from Saprospiraceae bacterium, assembly GCA_040397785.1. Classification (GTDB taxonomy): domain Bacteria; phylum Bacteroidota; class Bacteroidia; order Chitinophagales; family Saprospiraceae; genus M3007. Next base: position 15,127 of record JBBAVI010000030.1, read on the forward strand.
TATTGATCACCGTCATGATCATCGGGATTTCCATACCGGGTGCTGCCTGAACGGTCAGTGTTGCTTCCGTTTTTACGGTATTGATTTTTTCCCAAGCGGTGCCACCAATTGCTTCGATGTGTTTTTTAATGATTTCATCGGCAGTTTGTGCTTGTGCCGCAAAAGCGATCAAAAAAAGAAATCCTGAAAGGAGTGCGTTTTTCATGTTTGAATTGGATGTAAGATAATTTTATAGAATGTGTGACAAGTTGCCGGCCTTTTGTGGTATTAAAGTTCCACAAATCAACGCGTTCGCAGTATATTTTATGCGGAATATTCGATCAGTTAATGTCAAAACCGGATAAATGGAGCCAAATGGAATGGTGATCTTGTTGCGCAGATTCTCATGGTTGATGCGTCGTTTTTACGCAATGTGGTTTGTGCGCACATAACAATGCATGGTTGTTGATTGTTCGAATCTACTGGTGAATGCTTTACCTTTGCATGCATAAAAACAGGACAAAACGAAAAATACCTTGATCGCAGCAACCGCATTCAACGACTACCCCCACCGCCGCTACAATCCGCTGACCGATACGTGGGTATTGGTGTCGCCACAACGCGCCAAAAGGCCTTGGCAGGGACAAACGGAACCCGTTTCTCAGGAGCAACGGTTGCCACACGATCCTAACTGCTACCTGTGCGCAGGGAACATAAGGGCAAATGGCACCCAAAACCCGGATTATACCGATGTTTTTGTGTTCGACAATGATTTTGCGGCCTTGATGGCCGACGGTCCGGAAGCCAGTTATACGGACGGCGACCTGTTTCGCGCTGAAATGGAACGCGGTATCGGCCGGGTGGTTTGTTTTTCGCCGCGTCATGATCTTACCATTCCTGACATGGACCTGAGCGATGTGCGTGCGGTCGTGGATGCCTGGGTATCAGAATATGCCACTTTGGGCGCGCTTCCCTGGGTCAACCACGTACAGATTTTTGAAAACAAAGGCGCCATCATGGGATGCTCCAATCCGCATCCCCACGGACAAATATGGGCACAGGCGCATGTGCCCGATGAGCCTGCTAAAAAGCAAGTCAACCAATTGCGTTATTTCGAGCAACACGGCAAAACCCTTTTATCAGACTATTACCAGGCCGAATTGGCCAAGAAAGAGCGTATTTTATTTGAAAACGCGCATTTTGTAGCACTTATACCTTTTTGGGCGGTGTGGCCTTTTGAGGCAATGGTGGTACCCAAACGGGCCATGGCGCGCATCACCGATATGACAGAGCCCGAACGCGATGCCTTTGCCGATGCTTATTTGCAACTCACCCGGCAATACGACGCGCTGTTTAACACCTCCTTTCCGTATTCCGCAGGCATCCACCAGGCACCGACCGACGGATTGCTGCACCCGGAATGGCATTTTCACATGGTGTTTTACCCGCCGTTGTTGCGTTCGGCCAGTGTAAAAAAGTTTATGGTAGGCTATGAAATGCTGGCAAATGCGCAACGGGATATTACACCGGAGCAAGCAGTGGATCAATTAGTTGTTAGTTGTTAGTTGTTAGTTTGGATAGGCCTATAGTTATACGAAATGTCCAAACTAATGCCCCCAACTAACAACTTACAACTAACAACTAACAACTAAAAAAATCACCATTGCCAAGCCACCCCATTCACCCAATTATAAGCTTCCAAAGGGGCTGCCTGCGGCAAACCAAGGTCTACGCTGTAGGTAATGTTGGTGGTGAAGCGCAAATGTTCGGTGATGGGTAGTTCGAGCGTCCATTCGGTCGAGTAGCGTACGTTTTTGATATACCCGATGGCGGGTTGCCAATAGGTGGTGCCGCGCAAAATAACGCTCGATTTGGGCGCACGCAGGCTGACAGACAGGTAGTTACTCATCCGATGCCAATCACGTTTTCCATACGATTCCGTAAAAATATTCTTTTCATACAGGTAGGCAACCCCCAGGTACATGCGGCTGGTTTTGGATTTGTTGAGGAAAAAACGTCGGCGCAATCCGGTCCCCAGCAGCGTGCGGCTTTTCATCAATTGCAACTGATTGCTTTGTTGCTGCCCGTACAATTCCCAAGATAAAACAGGATTGATTTTGTAGTTGTAGCGCAGGTGGGCAAAGGCTGTGTTGACAAAATTTTGAGCGCCCGCCCTTAAAAAATTCGCATTGAGCAACAACAACAGAACATTGCGGTGGTATTTGTATTGCAAACGGGAATCAGCCTGAAAAACGGTGGTTTGTTCCTGCACTTTGGTGAGGATAAAGGCAGCCTGGGTAGAACCATACCAACGGGTAGAATCGTTGGTGCCCGTGATGCGCATATCCTCAATGTTGACAATTTGGGCAGACAGTAATTTGGAACAAAACAGCAAAGCAATAATCCCGAATTTACGCATAAAATAATAGGTTTAGGCTTCAAAACCTGTAAGTTTTTGAAGCAAGACATAGGGAAATGAGCGTTTCTGCTTGGGGCGCGTTTAGACGCGACTGGCGGGATTTTGCGATGGTTTTGCCTGTTTGCAATATTTGGGCCAAACTTGAATGCTGGTTTCGCGCAGATTTGGTTCTTGCAGATTTGTTTCGCGCAGATGTTTCGCAGATTTTTTTCGCAGATTTTCCCAGAAGTTTTTCTGTGTAACATATGGACTTTGTGTCCGCGTAACATCTGTGTGAAATAAAGGATATTCGTTGTTTATTTTTGAACCTTGCTACCAGCATTCAAACACCACCGATACATGAAATTACTTCCAGCCATCATGTTTTTGTCCTTCTTCTCCACCCTAACCGCCCAACAAGTACGCCCGCTCTATCCCGACACCATTCCCAATGCAATTCCCGGCCCCGACCAGGAAACCACCGAAATGAAACCCGACGGCGTATTGGTGATCCACCAGATCAGCAAACCGACCATTGCCGTTTATTTACCATCCAAACGCAAAGCCACGGGCACCGCCGTGATCATTTTCCCGGGCGGCGGATATTCCGTGAACGCCTACCAACACGAAGGCATTGATGTAGCCAAACAATTGGTAAAAATGGGGGTGGCTGCTTTTGTGGTGAAATACCGGGTTCCCAACCCCGCCACCATGCCCAATCCCACCATCGGACCTTTGCAGGATGCGCAACAAGCCATTAAGTTGGTACGCGAAAACGCCAGCGCTTGGGGCATCAATCCCAGTAGGGTAGGGGTGCTGGGCTTTTCTGCGGGTGGACATTTAGCCGCCTCCGCTGGTACCCACTTTCAGGAAGTTCTGATTCCCAACGCGGAAAACACCTCCGTCCGGCCCGATTTCATGGTGCTCATCTACCCCGTCATCAGTTTTATGCCCGGGGTCGGACACAGCGGATCATCGGACCGATTGATTGGAAAAGATCCAACGGAAGCGCTGCAAAAAGCCTGGTCGAATGAACTGCTGGTAAATGCCCAAACGCCGCCCACTTTTCTCGTACATGCCACCGACGATGGCGGGGTTAGTCCGCTCAACAGCATCCTGTTTTATGAGGCGCTCCGCAAAAACAAGGTACCCACCGAAATGCATTTGTACCAGCGCGGCGGACACGGTTTTGGTCTGTATATTAAAGGCAGCAAGGTGCGGTGGATGGATGCGTTTCGGGATTGGATGGAGGGAAAATGAACACCGAATATCGAACACCGAACACCGAATTTCGAAGTGGGGCGTTGCGTTTAACTGAAAATCGTAAATCCGCTTCAAGTCTCGTCTAAAGTAAGGAGGCAATCACATCTATCATCTTGTTACGCCCGAATTCTATTCGGGCGCCAAGCGTACACTACCAATCACATAACATCTTGTAACCCCTGACTTCAGTCAGGGGAAGGAGAACATCCCAGCACACCACGCATAACATCTTGTAACCCCTGACTTCAGTCAGGGGACACCACACCACACATAACATCCTGTAACCCCTGACCGAAGTCAGGGGTTACAGGATGTTATGTGATAGGAAAAATGAATATCGAACACCGAACACCGAAAACCGAATTTCGAACGGGAGCGTTGCGTTTAACTGAAATTCCCAACGCAGCGCCCCACTTCTAAATTTGGTGTTCGGTGTTCGATATTCGGTGTTCATTCTCCCTCCCATCATCTATAATCTTTGCAAAAGTGTGTATTGTTTTCACCGCATCTGATAGAAAGAACAGTTGCTTGTTTCTGCAAAGATGTTCCATAACCCGCGAAACCCCCATCCAGCCCCAACAATATCCGTACGCTATCGAAAACGATCCACCCAATCCATCTGGGTTAATCAGGCAATAACCTTCCAAACTACACAACACCCTGTCTCCCAAATATCCAAAACCATCTCCAGGCCCTGCGTCATGCACCGGCAGAGGATGGGCGTACGCTCGACCAACAGGGGTGGGGGATTGATTGCCGATCAGTTGGCTGCGCTAAAAGAGCGGGATATGCCAGCCAACGAATCAATACTTTATAATGGCAGATGGCAAAATCAGGGTATTTTATGGCTATTCCACGGAGGAAAGGTTGTAAAACAAGCGTTTATGCTCCCCGCGAGCCTTTAATACGCAACGGCAGCGCCGCCAGTGCTCTTTGTCTTAAACGTAAAATCGGCATTCGTTTCGCATAGAAATATATTTCTGATAAAAATAACAATAAAAATACGCTGTAATGTGTATGATTCTTGAATGCATGTGTACCTTGTGCCATCAGATGTAAAATTACATTTTTTGAAATAGTTTTTGTGTGCATTTTTTGTATACATTTTTTCTTTTTATCCACACCGATTTACGTCACCTCTCCCCTTTTGCAACAGCATTTGTTGCCTTTCGTCATTCTTACAATCTTAATCCTGCATTCTTTTTTTGAAAGCCTAAGTGCGTTTATGCGCTAATTGGGTCCTTTCATTGCTATGGATGCTTTCGGATTAATCTTAAAATCTTAAACTTACATTCATTTTTTGAAGGCCTGAGTGCGTCTATGCGCTGTTTGGGTCCTTTCACTGCTATGGATGCTTTCAGATTATTCTTACAATCCTAATCCTGCATTCATTTTTTGAAGGCCTAAGTGCGTCTGTGCGCTGTTTGGGTTCTTTCACTGCTATGCAATCTTTCAGATTATTCTTACAATCCTAATCCTGCGTTCATTTTTTGAAGGCCTAAGTGCGTCTGTGCGCTGTTTGGGTCCTTTCATCGCTATGGATGCTTTCAGATTATTCTTACAATCCTAATCCTGCATTCATTTTTTGAAGGCCTAAGTGCGTCTGTGCGCTGTTTGGGTCCTTTCATTGCTATGCAATCTTTCGGATCTTTCCTATCTGCAAGGCTTGTGTATCAGCGCGACTACACTGTAATTCAACAATATACAACCTCTTTTCATGAATCAACATTTACTTTCTCCTGCTGTGCTGAAATGCCTTTTGATGGCTGGCTTTCTATCCTTGCACGCTTTTGTTTTCGGACAAACATCTGTACCCAAAATCAGTTTTCAGGGTGTTTTAAAATCCGCGTCAGGCGCTCCGGTTGCCGATGGTGAGTTCACGTTTACGTTTTCCTTTTGGAAATCCTTAACGGGTGCTGCCAATGCCGATAAATTGTTAAAAATTGGGCAAACGGATCCCAATAATGCGGCCAATCAATGGTCTGAAACCGTTACTTTAGGTGTTGCGGGCGGTATTTATTCGCACAACTTAGGTTCGGTAACGCCGCTCAACCCATCCAACTTTAATGGTCCAGTATATTTGAATATTAAAGTAGGAGGTAAAGACCTCGTTCCGCGCACTGAATTTACGTATGCGCCTTTCTCGTTCTCGGTATTCAGCGCTCAAAACGTGGTATGCTCTGGTGCGGTGGGTGATATCAAGTACTCTATCCTGCCTCCTGATAAATTCAAGGTTGTAAACGGCGATTGCTGGGTTCCGCTGGATGGTCGTTCGCTGGCCACTACGGATGCTTTGTACGCACAGGGTGTAACTGACCTGCCCAATGCAGGTGGTACGTTTATCCGTGCGCAGGATTTTGCCGTGGTATCGGGTTCGGAAGCATGGAAACCTAAAAACAACAGTGATAACGACCCGGACCGGAATGCCAGTACAGCGGTGGGTACCTTGCAGGCGGATGGCAACAAATCGCATAACCACAGTGGCTTTACGGCCAACGATGGAGCACACAGCCACACAAGCCAAACAACCTATTTGGTGGATAATGATGACAATGATGATACCAGTTGTGCAATTGGTTATTCTTGTGGTAGTGATTCAGGCGGGGCAGAACAAACCAGTGGTCATGATATTAGCAACAGCGGTTCCAGCCACAAGCACGCGATCAGTTCGGATGGTATCACTGAGTCCCGCCCCAAAAACATGAACTTTTGGGTGTACGTCCGCATCAACTAAACCAGGCTTTTCTCTTTCCATTGATTGATTAAAATCACCATACCGATGAATAAACGTTATCTCGGTGTGCTTGTAGGGCTATTCCTTACAAGTACAGTTATATTGGCCCAACAAGCCACTTCCTGCCTGCCTCCTGCTGCTGAAGACTACCAGGGCACGGTATACCTCAATTATGGCTTTGCCAACAACGCGTTCTCTACGCAGTATCGCGTGAGTGGTACCGTTGGTCAACCTTTGGTCGAAACGGCCTTGAGTACCACCAATATTTCTATTTCCGGCTTTTGGTCGCAATTCCTGGTTCCGCCGCTTCCGCCTACGGTTACGGCTTCCCAGGGGGATTACCTCGACCGAATTCAGGTAAGTTGGACACCAAATCCATTGGGCGCAGCACCCACCGGTGGATACAAACTTTTCCGAGATGGCGTTTACCAGGCTTTGCTCGACCCGAATACCTACAATTATAACGATTACAATGTAATTGCGGGCAAGGCTTATGTCTATTCGGTGAAAGGGGTAAACGATTATGGCGATGGCCCCATCAGTGAAACCATTGGTTTCCAGGTGCCCAATGGTACCATCACGGGCTGGGTTTCTACCCAAAACGGCAATCCGGTCAACAATGCACAGGTATCCTTGATGCCTTTGCAGGGCTTTTCTTTGGTGTTTGATGCCCAATCGGGTACTAATGGCGGGGCAGTTGCGGTGGATACCATTGCAGGACGCAAGTTTTTCCCGACTACTGGTACCCAGGATTACACCCTTACCTTTTGGATCAAAAATAAAGGCAATTATACCGGGTCGTTCATGATGTTCGATGGGTATCCGTTAGACATCAAGGCGTACAACGATGGCATTCAGGTATACTTAAATGGCGCGGAAGCATCGCCCAAAGTGGTATTTGATGAAGGTGCAGAAACTACCTGGCACCATATTGCAGTGTCGCACACAGGACAGGTGATCCGGGTGTACTTAGATGGTATGTTGAAAACCTTGAAAACGGTGAGCACGCCCACTGCGGTGAGCACGCGCTTGTTTTTGGGCGATAAAAATCAAACGATGAATGCATGGCAGGGCAATTTGGACGAATTCCGGATTTATCACCGCCGCTTGAATGAAATCGACTTGCGCGAGGTGATGGCTGGTACGGCTTCGTCCAAAACACCTGGTTTGAAATACTACTGGAAGTTTGATGAGCAATTGGGGGAAAAGTCTTTCGATATTATAAATCGAACCAAATTATATTTCTGCGGTGCCTATTTTTCCAATGCAACGTTCAGTAATGGAGATCGGACCGATATTCCGCTGGTACTTACAGCGGCCCGTACGGATAGTACCGGTTTTTATACCATCGAGAGCGCCAGTTATGGCACGGGTACTACCTTTACGGCCGTCCCTTCGAAAAATTTCTATTTGCGCTGGGCTTTGCAGTTTATCAAAAACAGCAAATCGTATGCTGTTTTGCCGGATTTTTCGCTAACGCCGAAATCTACGGTAGAATTGTCGGTTTACAGCGATGGTCCCGATCCAAGCACCCAGACCCTTTTGTCTAAATGGTGGGGCCCAAACCGTTTTTCCCTAAAGTTGCTTCCCAATGCTACCGACCCGGCCAAAAGCGATCTGGTCATGGACATTAATGGGGGTGTTGGTCAGGGAACGAAGGTAGGTGAAGTGTCTACCGGGTACACCCACCTGGCATTTGGCATTGATAGCACCAGTGCATCCAGTCGTACCATTACGACTTACATCAATGGCAGTCTCTCCTCTACCAATGTATTTAACAACGTAAGTGGCGATTGGTCGGATGTTGATACCCGTTGGGTGTTGGGTGCCGACCGTGCTGGATCTGGTCCGTACACCGATGTTATTAATTTCAATAATTTCTATTCTGGCCTGATTGATGAATTCGTGGTGTACAATTCTATTTTAGATCTATTAACCATCCAAAGCCACAATTTAGTAGCACGGGAAATGGCAGAGCCAGGATTGCGTGCATACTTTCCTTTAGATGAGGGCGATGGTACCCGACTGAACAACTGCGGTTCCTTACCGCTTGGGTTTGGAACGGCCTATAGTACCAAGTGGAACGATTATTCAAAATTTCCAAAAACACAACCACATGAATTTAACCCAAAAACCCGCCAGGTAACCCTCAATCCAAGTGTGACCTCGGTGGATCAGGTGGATTACACGGATATTTCTACCGTGCCAGTAACGGGTTTTGTGCGGTACAAAAATACCGATTGCTTTGCGGCAAGCATTGAAATTACCAACGATGGAATCTCTTTGGTGCCAAAGGTCCAAACCGATTCTGTAGGTAAATTTGTACTGGATGCCGAACCAGGCAAAAGTTACCGCCTGGTTCCAAAATTTGAAGATCATCTATTTATTCCGGCCGTTTGGGAAGTGATCAAAGTGACTACGCCCATTGCCGGTGTGGTATTTAATGACATCACCACACGCACGGTAGTCGTAACGGTTGCCGGGGGCGATTGCAAAGTGAGCACGCTGGGCAATAATTTGGGCACGCCGTACAACAGTTTAAAACTGCAAATCAAAACAGCGGATAGCGATTGTTTTGAACAGTTTGGTACCATGACCAGCGGCACTAAGTACACGTTTAACAATATACCGCCTTTCCGGCAGTTGAACATAGGGCTATTTTCGCATGAAAACAATGAAATCAAAGACGCAATTCAGTCTTTGGGTGCCATTACGGTGGATGTCACGAAGAAAGACACTGCCATTGAGTTTATTTACCGAAACCCAAAACCGCAGGTAGATATTTTTGATGGCTTGATTAATAACTGTGCTGATTTGAAGTACTGGGATCCGGCGCTGCCACAAGGTGCATTGGCCGATATGGTGCTTAATAAAGTGAGAAGATGGGAACCACCTTTGCCACTCGGTGCAACGCCCAATTACACCACCAATAAGGTGAAGTACAACAATGTAGATTATTCGATTGCCGGCAGCAAGGTTACAATTAACATGACCGATTATGTGTACAGCGAGTTTACGATAAACGCTGCTGCTGGAACTGTTAAAATAAGCGGAGAAACGTACAGTTTAACCTCTTCTCCGGCTAAAACCGTGCTCGATAAAGGCCTCAACGAAACCATTAAGTTGAAGGTGTTGGAGCAATATCCGGGCGGCACTTGTACGCTGGATGAAGGCAGCTTGCGTTTTGTAAACGGCATCGCCGATGAAGTGAAAGATACCAATTTAGTAGCCACGAAGGTCAAACAAATTGGCAACCTGACCGGACCATCGGGCAGCGCCCTGGCCAACCAAGCCATCAAGGTTCGGTTGACCCTTCAACCCAGCATTTTGGCGCCGCTTTCCAAGGCATTTTACCAGGAACTGCATGCCACCACCACCACCGCAACGGGTGAATATACAGTAACTTTAGGTTCGGGTACCCGTGACACGACGGTAGGCGGAACCTTTGCAGCGGTACCCTGGTACCCGAGTTCCGATCGGCCTTATTTGAAAGTAGAAGTGGATAAACAAAATAACGGCGTTTACACACAGGAAGGCGCCATTTTACGGGCGAACCGTCCTGCTACCACCCATACCTATAAATTCAGGGTAGGGGATACCAACCCGGTGAATCCGTATTACAAAACCCTACAGGTAATTGCTACCACGGCAGATGGGCGTCAGGGTTCGAGCGAAAAAATAGCGGTAATCAATGGCACTCGTGCAAATGGAGAGCGCTTCACTACTTATTTGCCGGAAAAACCAAGTTTGATTTTACGTGACCCGCCAGGCGATGCGAGTTATGCCTACTTAGCCAAAGATTCGGCCATCTGTACTATTTACTCCGCTGCCTATACGAATGAACAAGGCTTAACTTTTGAAAATGAATTTGATGCCGCACCGGAAGTTGTAACGGTGGTGGGGATTGGGGTTGCGGCAGTCTCATCGGTGGAGACTGGCGTGGCAGGCGGTTTTAGTGCGTCTATCACGAGAACTAGTGTAAACGCAAGCGGCTATCAGGAATGCATGGCCTTTAGCACCAACATTTCTACGAATGATGGAGACATCATTGTAGGCGGCGAACAGGGGGGCGATGTGTACGTCGGAAAAGCGCAAAATATTATTTTTGGTACTTCGGACCGGGTAGAGGTAAAGAACTGTGTGATTCAGGCAGATCAGGTAATTACCTTCAAGCCTGGCGGTGCTACGGTGTTCCGGTATTCCGAATATTATATTGAGCGATATTTGATTCCATACCTCGATAACCTGGCAATTGCCTACGATGGCGCTGGCTTAACGGATAGTGCTGCAATTATGCGCACTTCGAGTAAAAACTGGCAAGGTTACGTTAAATTGAATGCTACAACCAAAGCAAGTGCTGTGTTTTCTAAAAACTTCTCCTTCGATGCCGGCACGACCTATGAGGATGTAAGCAGTATAACAAGGGATGATTTCAAAAATTCTGAAGTTACGTACGCTGAAGAATTCTCCGGCTTTTTCGAGTCAGGATTTAATATTTTCGGGGTGGGTGCTTCTCAAACCTTTACCCTGGATATAAACTTCAATCAGGTTTTCTATAATGAAAATGTTACTTCCAAAGCAACCACCGTCGGGTACGTACTAGCCGACGATGATCCGGGCGATGCTTTTTATGTAGATGTGCTGAGCGATCCGGTATTTAAAACGCCGGTATTTAAATTAAAATCGGGTCAGTCTTCTTGTCCGCATGAGGCAGGTACGGCCTCGCGCGACAAGCCTGCCATTGAGCCTTTAGCAGGATATCCATTGCAGGCGATCAACATTTCATCCAAGCAATCGGCTATTTTCAAGTTTAATTTGGGCAACAACAGTCAGACGTATGAAACCCGCCACTACAACATCACGGGAACCGGAGAGGATAATCCCAATGGCGCGGTGATTAAGTTAAATGGTGCGGTGCTGAACTTTGACGCCGATTACGAGGTGCCTTCCAACACCTCTATTCCAATCACCGTCACGGTAGAACGTGGTCCAGAGGAGTATATTTACAATGACCTGGTATTGGAATTTACTTCGGGTTGCGAAGTAGAACGCGCCGATGCGCTCGGGTTGGATCCGGCTAAAACGCCAACTTTTACCACCATAAATACCCTGGCCTATTCCAAACAGAATATCAGTGTATCGTTCGTGCGCCCTTGCAGCGAGTTAGACATTGATTATCCACGCGAAAATTATGTGGTACTACGCGAAGATTTGGCTGTTACGCCAATCAATTCTACGGTGCGTGACATCATTGTGAACAATTACAATTTGATCGATCCAAATTTTCAGGCGATTCGGGTGCAATATCGGCGCTCTGATGGAAACGGTATTTGGACCAATATTCTGGCGCCATCATCGGTGTTGGGTTCCAACCCGCACGAACGCTGGAATACTAAAAATCCGGATTATATCGCCTGGGTAGGTAGCCCTAATCCCGATACCCTGCAACCACTTTCTACCACCTTTAAATGGGAAACAGCTGGTTTGGTAGATGGCAGTTACGAGTTGCGGGCAATCTCTGTCTGCACGGGAACAGCGGCCGGTATGGAAGGTTCGTCTTACTATATTCCGATCCGCATCGACCGCGATCCGCCAAAAATTGTGGCATTCAAACCAGCCGACGGGGTGTACAACATTGGAGATGAAATTTCAATCACGTTCGACAAGCCGCTCAATACGTCCAATTTTGCGCCGCCAACGGGCAATCCGTTTGGTAAAGTAGATTTGTTTGATACGGCACCATTGGTGGGTACTGGTTTGGTCGACGCAACGGTTACGGCTTACGAGAACAAAATTTATATTGTTCCCAATGGGCTGAACAAGTTTATTGAGAACAAAATTCTCCGCCTCGAACTCAAGAATCTCAGGGATTTGGTGGGGAATAGCACCGGTGGTGTGCCGATGAAATGGTTGGGTAAAACACCTGAGTTTTATGTAAACCGCAACGAACTGGCATGGTTGACCGACTCGGTGGGCATGACCAAGCGCGCAGAGTTTTCTAAAACCATTGAGGTAAATATTCAAAATCGCGGTTCCATAAACACGGCCTTTGAAATACGGGATTACCCGGGCTATGTACGGGTAGTTCCAAACACGGGTACCCTGGCACCGAACGAAATCCGCCCAATTCTATTTACGGTGGATTCTTCCCTGGCTTTTGGATATTGGAAAGACTCCATTACCCTGCGTACGCTTACCGGTATTGCGCCACCGCTGGCCTACATGGGCGGCGACGAACGTATCCCCCTGGGCGTGCGGGTAGTGTGCAGTCCACCCGATTGGGATTTAAATCCAGCGCAATTTGAGGTCAGCATGAACATGGTACTCAAGTTAAACGTACAGGGCACGATTTCTACGGATGTGGAAGATATGGTGGGTGCCTTTATCGGCGGACAGTTGAGAGGCCGGTCTAGTGTGCAATTTGTCCCACAACTCAGCACGCCAACCAATAAAATATATTTGGCGTACGTGACTGTATTTGGCGCTTCGTCGGATCTGAACAAACCTGTTTCCCTGCAAATATGGGACGCATCGGCTTGTTTGTTGTACGGCACTACCGTCGAAAGTTATGTATTTACACCCGATGGTATCGTGGGCGATGCCGTAAATCCGGCAACGGCTACCACCAACAGTCTGGTGCTTCGTCAAATACCAATTGCCGCAGGTTGGAACTGGTTGTCGTTCAACCTGTCTTTCCCGAACCCGGCCGTTACACCAGCATTGAGCAGTTTGAAATACCCTGCCAACGACCTGATCAAGAGCCAAACACAGTTTGCCAATTATTTTGGTACCTCCTGGGTAGGCAGTTTGACGACCCTGAACAACCGAAAAATGTACCAATATCGGGCAGATAAAGCGGATACCTTGCAACTCATAGGGTTTGTTTTGCCCGATACGATGTCTATTTATGTAAAAACCGGTTGGAACTGGATTGGTTATTTGCCGAACTACTCCTTGACGGTAAACAAGGCGTTGTCGAAATTAAAGACTGATAATTGGGTGCAAGCAGGCGACTTGGTAAAAAGCAAAACTGGTTTTGCTCAATACATTGTAAATCCGGTGTATACGGGATGGTTGGGCAACCTGGAATACATGGCTGCACCAGCAGGTTACCAGCTGAAGCTTTCCAAACCGGGCATTTCCAATGCTACCTTGCGCTATCCTGCACAAAGTTTCAAAGGCGACGATCCGGTTGAAAGCCGGGGTGCAAAAACACCTGCGTTTTGGACGGTAGATCCTGCTCAATATGAAAGTAGTGCTACCCTGATCGGTATGTTAAGCGCAGAAGGCGTGAACCTGACCGCAGAGGGCATGGAGCTGGGCGTATTCATGGGCGATGAAATACGCGGTTCTGTACAAGCGCTGTTTATCGAACCCTTGAACAGCTATCTGTTCTTCCTGACTTATTACGCCAACAACAATGGCGAATTGATGCATTTCAAACTATTGGACAATGCAAGTGGGCAAATTCATAACCTGAACGAAACCCTGTATTTCAATGCCGACAACCACCAGGGTAGTGTTGAAGCGCCAATGGCCTTCACCTACAATGGACTTTCCGACATTGATGAAATAGCCAATGCGCTTGCTTTTGAAGTACGTCCGAATCCGTTCAGCCAGTCGACTGAAATCCGTTTTGCGTTGCCGCAGGCATCTGCAGTGGAAGTTTCGGTATATGACCTGAATGGACGTGTCGTAGCCCATTTTGCGGGCTCGGGACAAGCGGGCGTGAATACGCTGGATTGGCGCGGTGTTTCCGATTCCGGTGCGCCCTTACAGGCAGGCGTTTATTTCATCAAATTGAAATCAAATACCGGTACTGGTATGCGCAAGGTGATGCTCCTGCGATAGGGTAGCGTGCATTTTGTTTGTTCAATGCTTAATAACAAAACCATGGAAAGTCAATATTTTTCTGTTCATCATATTAAGCACCACCAAGCGGTTTCCCGACCGCTTGGTGTGTTGCTTTTTTTTGCGCTTTGCTTTTTGTCTATTGGTCAACTGCGCGCCAACCAACCAGTACCGCCCCCTTCATGGACGGTCGATCCGGGTGCGTTTCAGTACAACATGACCATCATCGCGCGGGTAAATTACTTAGGTGTGCCAACCAATGCAGCGGATAACATCGTGGGCGTTTTTGTTGGCTCCGAACTGCGCGGCGTTGCCACAACGGTTGATGTCGGGGGTGAAATGTATTTTTTCATTACGGTCTATTCCAATATGGCCAGTGGCGAAAACCTGAGTTTCAAAGTGTATTACCAGCCCAACGATGCGGTGTATACATCTTTGCAGTCGCTGCCCTTTATCACCAATGCGCAGGAGGGATCGTTTCCAACGCTCCCTTACTGGATTTTTGTGGATAATGTGGCGGATCTGCCTCCGCATTTCAACACCATTCCAAACGACACTACGTTGGTAGGCATTCCGTTTCAAACCGTTAACCTGGCCAATTATCTGATCAGCGACGATGGTGATCCGGTGGTTTACACTGCTTTCCCAGGGACCAACCTTTCGGCGACCATCAATGGCGCGATCCTGACGGTAAGTCCCATTTCGGGAATTTGGACCGGTACCGACACCGTACGGGTAGTTGCTACGGAACAAACAGCCAATATGAAAAGCGGGTCTTCTACCCCTAAATTTACGGTAAATCCGTTTTATACTGCGCCAGTGCTGAACGCAATTCCTTCCCAGAGTATCAATGTCGGACAAACCTTCAGCAATTACGACCTCGATAATTCCTTAGTGTTTACGGGGGCGTGCAGGGCGTTTGATTATTATGTAACCCCGTTCAGTGGCTCCACGGCCAATCCCGGCTGGGCAACGGTGGCACCGGGCGCTAATCCGATGACCGTGATCGCACGTCCTTTGTTCGATAAAATTCAAATGGCGGGTGCTGGCGCGGAGTTGGCTGTTTTTCGTGGGAATACCCTGGTTGGCAAGGCCAGTCCGACTGGTACTGCGCCCAACATTTCTTACAACTTCACCCTCGCCAATTTGGGTACTGGCAACCTTACCTTCAAGTTTTACGATGCAAGCCGCCAATACCTTTATACGTTGGCAACCAACCTTGCTTTTGTGCCGAATGGCGCGGCCGGATCGGTAGGGGCACCTTATTTGCTCCAATATTGCCCACTTTCGCCCAGCATTGCTGCTTCGGGCGTGGTGAGCATGGGCATCAACGATACCAACTGGTTCGGTACTTTGCCCGTAAATTATATGGTATGGGATTGTCCTTTCCCGGATTTAGCCGCACGCAGAGATACCGCGGCGGGCAGTTACACCCGTTTTAACAATCCAAATCCGGCCATTACCTCTCTAAGCGCCATCAATTTTCAGGAAAATAACTGCCTGGAATTGTATGATGCGCAAAGCTATGATCCGAGTTTTTCGGAAGGCAATGGTTTGACATACGCCATCGTGGGCGGGGCCGATCAAGCCAAATTCAGCATCAACGCTACAACGGGTAAATTGAGTTGGAACAATTTTGTACCCAATTTTGAAGCCCCAGCAGATGCGAACCTTGACAATAAATACCTGGTATTTATCCGGGTTACCAACACCAATAACCTTACGAACCAAATCACCTTGGAGGTGACCATAACCGACAATCCGGTGGAGAACTTTGTGCCTGCCATCAATGGCGGCGCTTTGGTTTGTCTCTCGGGCGGTGTCTCGTTGAGTACGTCTGGTGGCGGCACTTATAGCTGGAGCACAGGCCAAACGACGGCAAGCATCAGTGTGACGACCTCGGGTATGTACTCGGTTACGGTAACCAGTCCGACTCAATGTACAGGTGTTGCCACGGTTACGGTAAATCCTGCACCGACGGTTGCTTTAACCGGATCTTCTGCTACCGTTTGTATCGGAGATCAAATCACCTTGCTGTCTACACCCGCTAGCGGAACAGCACCTTATACCTTTGCCTGGAACGGACCCAATGGTTTTGTTTCGGCGATGGAAGATCCGACACCATTTGCCGCTTCAGCTGCGGCAGGGGGCAACTACCCATTGACGGTAACGGACAACAAAGGCTGTACCGTAACGGCAACCCAGGCGGTTGTTTTCAAATCGGAGGCCAAGCCAACGCTGATTGCAACAGCCAGCACCCCTGTTTGCATCGGCGCTCCAATCACCCTGACGGTTAGTGCAAGCGGCGGTACTACGCCGTACAGTTATGGCTGGTCAGGTCCAAACACATTCAGTTCAGCAATCCAAAATCCGGTGCCATTTAATGCAACTGTAGCAGCTGCCGGTAATTATACGGTAACCGTCACTTCCAGCGGCGGTTGTGTGGCTACTGCGGCCAGACCGGTGGTCGTAAACGCTGTTCCCTCCATTGTAGCCAATGGAGCAACCCCTGTTTGTCAGGGAAGCAACGTGACGCTCACATCCATTCCTGCTGGCGGCACCACACCGTACACTTACTTGTGGGCCGGCCCGAATAATTTTGCCTCCACGATTGTCAATCCGATTCCATTTCCAGGAACAGCCAGTGCTTCAGGCGTTTACACCGTTACGGTAACAGATGGTAATTCCTGCACAGCAACGAGTTCAAAAAATATTGTTGTATCCACTACCAATATTGCGCCTACGGTATCTGTTACGGGCACCAGTCCAGTATGTGTAAGTGCCAACATTGTGCTCAACACGATTGTTTCCGGTGGCACTAGTCCTTTTGTATATAATTGGGCTGGTCCGTTAAGCTTTACCTCGGCAGCACAGAATCCGGCAGCCTTTGCAGCCAGTTCAGGTGCCGCAGGTACCTATACGGTGACGGTTACTTCTGCAGATGGTTGTTCTACCACGGCAACCAAACAAATTCAGGTAAATGTACGTCCAACGATTGCCGCTGCTGTCAATACCCCTGTTTGTCAGGGATCTTTGATACAACTCGCTTCAACCCCGCAAGGTGGTGGTGGAAGTTATGTATTCGCCTGGCAAGGTCCGGCTGGATACACGGCTATCTCGGAAGACCCCGCAGGGTTTGTTGCTGGCTTGAATTCGGCGGGTACCTATACTGTAACCGTAACCGATCTTAACAGCTGTACCAACACGGCAACCACTACGTTGATCGTTAGCCCTTCACCTGTGGTAACGATTAGCACCGGTCCAACCTGTGTCAATGCCGCTTTGGCCCTGAATGCAACCTCTACGGGTGGAACGTCGCCCTTTGCGACATTTGCATGGTCGGGACCAAACGGATTTATTTCCGCACTGGAAGATCCAACGCCATTTTTGCTATCTGCAATGGCCGAGGGTACCTATATAATTACCGTAACAGACAATGCCACGTGTACTGCGACTGCAAGTATAACCGTAGCAGGAAATAGCAACCCGAGCATCTCCGCCGCCAATTCCGGTCCAACTTGCCAGGGAAGTCAGCTTACCCTTACTTCCATTCCACAAGGTGGCACGGGTGCGGGCACTTATTCCTTTTTATGGACAGGTCCGGCATCTTCTGGTTATTCTGCTACCTTCCAAAATCCATTCCCTGTTACGACCAGCCAGTTTTCGAATGGCGTTTACACCGTAAAAGTGACCGATGCCAACGGTTGTACGGGTGTTGGGTCAACCACTGCCCTCATAAAAGGTGTGCCGACCTTGATTATCTCCAACAACGGACCCTTGTGTTTTGGTACAACAGCATTACTTACCTCCAATATTACCGGTGGTTCAGGCAACTACACGGGTTATAGTTGGAGCGGTCCGCTGGGATATGCATCTACAGAGGCAAATCCAGTCGGGTTTGTCGTGAATTCCGTCAACCAGGGAGGCAACTACAACATTGTAGTTACTGATGGGAATGGTTGTACGAGTTCGGGTTCTACCAGTTTATCGGTATCCAACAATGGTGCGCCAACCGTTTCAGTTTCTACTAATTCGCCTGTTTGTGCCTCCAGTACCCTCAATTTATCCGCCATTATATCGGGAGGGTCAGGGTCTTATTCGGGGTATTCCTGGGCTGGTCCGGCCGGGTTTAATTCAATCGCCTTAAATCCTGCTGTACCCAACGTCACGATAGCAAGTGCAGGTGCCTACACGGTAACAGTTACGGACATCAGTGGATGTACGGCTACTGCAACAGCATCGGTTGCCATAACGGGTGCGACCATCAGTTTTGTTAAAACAGATATTGCCTGTGCAGGCGGTAATACCGGGAGCGCGACGGTTTCTACCACGGGTGGTGTACCCCCTTACACTTATTCCTGGAGCACCGGCGGCAGCCAGCCAACCATTACTGGATTGGCAGCAGGCATTTACACCGTTACATTAACACCACAAAATGCAAGCACTTGCGAACAATCTGCTACGGTTCAAATCAATCAATCGTCTAACCTGATTGTTTCCCTCACGTCTTCCAGCGCCGCTTGCAGTGGATCTACGGGTTCGGCTACGGTGGGTGCTACCGGTGGTGCGCCCCCTTACACATATGCCTGGCCTGCATCGGCTGGTAATCAATCTACGGCAACGGCCACCAATTTGGCTTCTGGTACGTACATCGCCACCGTAACTGATAATGCAAATTGTACGGGTACAGCCTCTGTCACCATTATTGTGGGGGTTGGAACCAATATCAATTCGATCTCTAATGCAGGTCCGGTTTGCCCGGGCAAACCTGTTGCTTCTATTGCTTTGTCTTCCAACCCAAGCAACGCTGCCACGGTGTACACCTGGACAGGCGGCGCGATTGCCGGGCTACCCAATGGAACAAGCACAGGTTCTGGCGCGATTATTCCAGGATTTAATGCAAGTTTGGCGGAAGGAACCTATACTGTAACGGTTTCAGCCAGCCTGAATAATTGTGTTTCCACGACAACATTTACCATTACCACGGAAGATAACACTCCACCGGTTATCTCCAATTGCCCGAGTAATCAAACCATCAACAATACGGCCGGCCTTTGCACGGGTATTCTTTCCTGGTCTGTCCCAACCGCAACGGATAATTGCGGATCAGTAACCGTATCGCAAAATGGCGGCCCAGCGTTGGGCAGTGCCTTAGCGGTAGGAGGTACCCAAACGATTTCCTACGCTGCCAGCGATAATGGTGGAAACAATGCTACCTGTTCTTTTACCGTCACGGTAGTAGACAATGAAATACCAACCATTAATTGCCCGGCAGTTCCATTAACGGTCGGAACTAACTTTGGAAACTGTAGCTACACCGTTGCTGGAGCAGGCTTTAACGCTTTTGCTTCCGATAACTGTGGACTCAAAGCAGGTGCCGCAGGATTATCGTTTACGGCCACCGGTGCTTTCACAGGATCCGGCAGTCAGTTGAATACCATTGTTTTGCCAAAAGGTAGCACTGTTTTCACCTGGAATGCAACCGATGTAAACAACAATACCAATACCTGTGTGATGACGGTCAACGTAGTAGACGATGACGCACCCGTCATCACTGTTTGCCCACCCAATCAAATTGTACTCACTTCCAGCGACGGACTGGGTGACTGCTCCGGTACACTGCCGAATTTGGTCAGTGCAGCAGGGGTAAACGACAATTGTACCTCTTTTGCAAATCTGGTAAAAACGCAAGATCCCGTAGTGGGATCCATGTTCTCCGGCAAAAATGGCGACAGTCAGGTAGTGGTGATGACTATTGCGGACGAGGCGGGTAATTCAACGTTTTGCTCGGCATTGGTTACGCTCAAAGATGATGAAAAACCAATTTACGTAAACTGTCCGGATACGATCACGCTCAACAACGATGTAGATAATTGCGGCGCCAATGTGTTCTTTACGGCACCTGGTGCGACCGACAACTGCAGCGGCCAGTTGGTGATTACGCAAGTGGGTGGCCCTGTGCCAGGTACTTATATGCCTGTTGGGCAAATTCTGACCGCATCTTTTTCTGCCCAAGATGGTGCCGGAAATATCGCCTTATGCAATGCTGCTGTTCGGGTAAAAGACGCCCAATCGCCCAAATTGGTTTGTGCGGGCGGCGTGCAGGATTTTGATGCCAGCACCAATTGCAATTTCATCGGTACCCTGCCCTTAAATGCATCCGCAACCGACAACTGCGCCCTGGCTTCCGTGAAAAACTCTGTTACCAATACCAATTCGGTGATCGGATATGTTTTCCCGCTCGGCAACACAGTAGTCGCCTGGACGGCAACCGACATTTATGGAAATACCGCCACTTGTTCTTATACGGTTCAAATCACGGATCAAACCGCACCAGTTATTAGTGTTTGTCCACCGAGCCGAGTAATTAATACGAACTCCAATGGCACAAACGATTGCACGGGTTTAGTTCCCGACCTCTTGGCCGAATTGGTGGTGGCCGATAACTGCTCCAATGGCGCGAATTTAGTGAAAGTGCAAACGCCTGCGGCAAATACTAGTTTCGGTACGGCGCACAATTCTGTTCAGGTGGTGCAATACACCGTTACGGATGAAGCCGGAAATACCAACGTTTGTACCACAAGTTTGACCTTAAACGATAATGAAAACCCGGTGGTGACCGACTGTCCGCCCAATTTGACGGCCAGTACCACCGATCAATATCCATGTTACGCGACGCGCACCTGGACACACCCGGGCGCGACGGACAATTGTTCACTTGGACTATATAACTTCCGCATCCTCAATCCGAACAACGCTGTTTACGGCCCGGTTGATATTGATCCGCTCAATGCCTCTTATGCATTTGAAGTTGGAACATCGGTAGTGAGTTACCAGGTAGCGGACATCAAAGGCAATACCGCCACTTGCTCCTTCTCTGTGGTGGTTACTACGGTTAAATCACTGGTTGGAGACAAAATTTGGCACGATCAAAACGGCAATGGTGTGCTAGATGCGGGCGAGCCTGGTATTTTAGGGGTGTCTGTTACCTTGCAGGGAGCCAAAACTTGCGACGCTGCTGCGGTAACACAGACAACCAGCTCCGACCTTAACGGCGATTTTCAATTTACCAACGTAGAACCTGGCACCTATAAAGTACAATTTGGCACGCCGGCAGGATTTGTTCCATCTACCGCCGGAAAGGGCACCGATGAAACCCTGGATTCTGATTTCGGTCCAATGGGACTTTCCGATGCATTTGTCATTTTGATTGCGGATACCCTTAAATCCGTGGACGCTGGTTTTTACCAACCCACCCGCATCGGCAACTTCGTTTGGGATGATACTAATGGAAATGGCATTCAAGAGTTTGGAGAACCAGGTATTCCCGGTGTAAACGTTGAACTCGCCGGAACCCAGGGCGACGGTTTAGTTATCAGCGCTACCACCACCACCGATGCCAATGGTAATTATGCTTTTGGCAGCCAAACACCAGGATCCACCCAATTGGCGCCCGGTACTTATCGCATCTCCTTCGTATTGCCCGCAGGTGGCTACGTGCGCACCAACGCAAATGACCCGGATGCTACGGATTTGATGGACTCTGATGCGGATTTGAGCACAGGTTTCTCGGATTTCGAAATCCTGGTTTCCGGTGAAAACAATACGAACTACGATGCCGGCTTTTACCGTCCGCCAAGCATCGGTGATTATGCCTGGATTGACCAAAATGCAAACGGCATTCAGGATGTAGATGAACAACCACTTCAAAATGTGGCTGTTACCCTCACCGGTGTGGATAACCAGGGGAATGCGGTAAGCGCCACTACTTTGACTGATCTGAACGGTAAGTATGGCTTTACCGATTTGGCACCGGGATCTTATTTCTTGAATTTCGCCAAACCTGCCGGCAGCTTATATGAATTGACGATACACAATCAGGGTGGCAACGACACCCAGGACAGCGATCCAGAGGAGGCCATAGGCGGCAAAACCGCCACGGAAATACTCATCAGTGGTGAAAACAACACCACTTACGACGCTGGGTTCTATGGCCCAACTACGATTGGCGACTACGTCTGGTTGGATAAAAACGCCAACGGCGTGCAAGATCCAAATGAAACCGGGCTTGCCGATATCGGTGCCAAACTGCTCGATGGAGCCAACAACCCGGTTACCTTAGATGCCAATGGCAACACAATCGTGAATCAAACTACCACCAACAGTGGCTTTTACCAGTTTGCCAATTTGATTCCAGGTACTTACAAGGTTCAGTTTATCAACCCGAACCCTGTTAAGTATACCTTGTCCCTCGCCAATGCTGGTACCGATGATGCACAAGACAGCGACCCGGATGCCGTGAATCTAATTACCGCTTCCACTACGATTGCAAGCAATGGAAGCGACAATCGCCTGGATGCTGGTTTCTTTGTCAAGGCGCGGATCGGTAATCTGGTATGGCATGACCAAAATGCAAACGGTATCCAGGACGGAGTTGAACCTGGATTGTCGGGCGTTTCGGTGGCGTTAACCGGAACAAATGGCGCCGGACAAGCGGTAACCATCAATACCAACACCAACGCAAACGGACTGTACGAGTTCCTGAATGTGGTACCAGGGGTGTATAAAATCACCTTCAGCAGTCCGGGTGCTAATTTTGTACCGAGCACACCCGATCTTGGTTCCGATGATACAAAGGATTCCGACTACGGTCCAATGGGCATTACCGGACTTTTTGAAGTGCTCAGCAGCGATACCCTTTTGACTTTTGATGCTGGTTTCTACCAGCCTACGCGCATCGGTAACTTCGTTTGGGATGATACCAACGGAAACGGTATCCAAGACTTGGGCGAACCGGGTATTCCTGGTGTAAACGTTGAACTCGCCGGAACTCAGGGCGATGGTTTGGTCATCAGTGCTACGACTACCACCGACGCTAATGGCAATTATGCCTTTGGCAGTCAAACTCCCGGCTCCACGCAATTGGCACCGGGCAGTTACCGCATCTCTTTCGTGATGCCCGTAGGTGGATATGTGCGTACCAATGCCAACGACGCGGATGCTACGGATTTGACTGACTCTGATGCCGATTTGGGCACGGGTTTCTCGGATTTTGAAATCCTCGTTTCTGGAGAAAACAATACCAACTACGACGCCGGTTACTACCGTCCGCCCAGCATCGGTGACTATGTGTGGGAAGACATCAATGCCAACGGTTTGCAGGAAAACAACGAACCTGCCATCGGCAATGCCTCGGTAACACTTACCGGCACCGATGGCCAGGGCAATGCGGTAAACCAAACCTTACTGACCGACATTTACGGCCATTATTTGTTTGAAAACCTCATTCCAGGTACGTATAAACTGACGTTCCCGATCCCAAGCGGCTTCAACGCCGTAACGTATGTAAATGAAAATGCCGACGATACCAAAGACAGCGACGCATTTACCGGCAACAACATGACCAGCAATGAAGTGCTCGTTTCCGGGGAAAACAACGAGACTTATGATGCCGGTTTCTACCGGTATGCACGGATCGGCGACAAAGTATGGGACGATTATAATGCCAACGGCGAACAAAATCCGGGTGAAGCAGGTAAAACGGGCGTGCAACTTACCTTAAATGGTCAAACCGGAAACGGAACCCCGCTTTCGGGCTCCGCAACCACCGGTTCAGATGGCAGCTATATATTCGGAAATCTGATTCCGGGTACTTACACCTTGACCTTTACCACGCCCAACGGTTTCCTTATTACCCAGGCCAATACGGCGGGCGGCAACGATAACGCCGACTCTGACATTGACCCAACCGGTAAAGCGCCCATCAATCAACTCCTTTCTGGGGAATTCGATACGTCCGTAGATGCGGGTTATTATGCAACGGATTATGGCGATTTGGACAATTCTTATGCTACCCAAAACGGCACATCCAACGGCGCTTACCATATTTTAAATCCAAACCTGTACCTCGGCACTTGTGTGGATGGTGAATTGAACGGCGGCGATGATGCCCAACAAGGCAGCCCGAAATACGGCACCTGCCCCACCGGCGACGACGAAAACGGAATCACCTTTGTAACACCTTTGGTACAAGGTATCGATGCCTGCATTCAGGTGACGGCCTTTAATACCACCGGCACTACCGCGGTATTGCAAGGTTGGGTCGATTTCAACGGCGACGGCGATTTCTTAGATGCCGGTGAATTAATCACCCTAAGCAATGGCGGCATTATCCCGGTAGGCGGCGTAACCAATGCGCTGTATTGCTTCCCGGTTCCTGCCAATGCTACCTTTCTGGGCGGCAGCGCCAATGCCCGTTTCCGTTTGACCCATACCGGTGGATACCCATCCTACGGCATGGCCATCGGCGGCGAAATGGAAGATTATCCGGTAAAAGTGAGCCGTTTGGGCAACCTGGTTTGGAACGACGTGAATTTCAATGGCACACAAGATGCCGGAGAGCCTGGCATGGCAAACGTACCGGTTGAACTCACCTGGGCTGGTCCGGATAACGACCTGAATACTTCGGGCGATAACCGCGTGTACGAAACCCAAACCAATTTGGGCGGATTGTACTACTTCGCAGGCATTTTACAAGGAACTTACCGTTTAAAAGTAATCGCTCCGGCCATGGCCACACCTGGCAATGACGGGCTTTCTAACGAAGATACAGACAGCGATGGCGAGATTACGGGTGGCGATTTGTCGGTCATTACACAAGTATTTACGATTGCGGATCCGTTAAACCTGCCAACAGGTGAAACGGGCATCGGCGACGTAGGTGTGGGCGCTGGTTTTGCCGATGCGCAATCGGATGAAACCCACGACTTTGCATTCGGCTTCCTTGATTATGGCGATTTGCCGGAAAATGGATCGGCTTTCAATACCACCTTAGCGGCCGATGCTGCCGTACACGCCACGTATCCGAAACTGACCCTTGGTGCCTGTGTGGACGCAGAACGCGATGGCATGCCGGATGACGACGCCGGGATATACGATCAATTGACCACAGACACCGGCGACGGCGACGATGGCATTAACACCCTCAGCATCGACCAGCAAAATTGCGTCGGCGATCCATTGGGTGTCGTTTCAGCGGCTTCTTTCCTGTGTGAAAATAAATTGATCCTGAAACGCATCAATACCGCCGGACAGGTTGAATTTTTGATTGTAAATGGCGATTTTTCACCACAAATCAATGCCGCGGGCGGTTTTGCAGCCGTGCTGGGCAGCCAGGTGATCATCAGCGGAACACCCGTAATCGGTGCTTATGCCGGCAATGCCAATTCCCTGATTTCCTGCCTTGCACAACAAGAAGGCCTTGCCATCGAACTCGTGAAAATTGCTGGAACAGTGTCCATTAATTTCCAGTGTTTTGACAAAAATACAACTTGCAACGACGACGAAAACGGCATTGTGTTCGAAACGCCATTAGTGCCAAGCTTTGAAGCCTGCATCCGGGTGACGGCGCAAAATGCCGCCAGCACTGCGGCAGTGCTGCAAGGCTGGATCGACTGGGACGGCAACGGCGCACTTGATGCTTCCGAGGCCCTGCAATTGAGCAACAGCGGCGCGATCCCAGTGGGTGGTGTTGCCAATGCACCATATTGTTTCCCGGTACCGGCTACTGCAAAATTCAATGCAGGTAGAGTTTACGCACGTTTCCGTCTGTCTCCAAACGGCGGCCTGCAAGCCGACGGCCCTGCTACCTTCAGTGGCGCCGAATTGCCGCTCGGTGAGGTGGAAGATTATATCCTCGAAGTAGGCATGGTGGGCAACCGCATCTGGGAAGACCGCAATTATGACGGCATTCAAGACGATCCGGCCAACGAACCCGGACTGAATGGCGTGGCAGTTGCGCTTACCTGGGCGGGTCCCGATGGCGACCTGACCACGCTTGCCGATAACCGATTGTACACCCAAACGACCGGGGTAAAGAACGGCAACCCAGGCATGTATTATTTCTTCGGCCTCATCAATGGCAAATACATGCTCAAAGCCAACGGACCTGCCGACTTTATCCCGACCTTGATCAACCAGGGCAACAACGACCAGCTCGACGCCGACGATTTTGTCAACGGCGACGTATTTACCTGGCCCGATGTGACCAACCTGATCACCGGTGAAGCAGGTGTACACGACCTGCCCGGTCAGATTCCGAATTTCCCGGATAAGCACGACGATCAAACCCACGACATGGGCTTTGTTGCGGTTGATTTGGGCGATAACCCGAATACCTACGCTACTTTAACAGCCGAAAACGGCGCACGCGCTACCATCGTGCCCGGCTTGTATCTCGGCTCCGGGGTAGACAGTGAATCGGACGGACGACCCGACCAACAATCGGGCAACGACCCAACGGGCGGCGACGACAACGATCCAAGTGCATACAACGTAGGCTCCGTTCCGGCCAACGGCGATGATGAAGATGGCTTTAATTTGCTGACCCCCATCATTCCGGGCTTCGAAGCCTGTGCAAGCATTCAAACGACGGTGCCAGGCGCGCCCTACACGCCTGCATATGTGAGCGTATGGCTCGACCTCAACGGCAACGCGGCTTTCGATTTGAATGAAAAACTGACCTTCACCTCCATCGATGGCGCAACCGTCAATACCGCAGCACCGCAATTGCCACAAGGCCAGGCGACTCGCCGGTATTGCTTCCAGGTGCCTACCGATGCTGTGTACAATAACGGCAACGCGTATTTCCGCATTCGATTGAATACAACGGCCAATATTCCGCCCACCGGCACGGTTCCGTTCGGCGAGGTGGAAGACTATTGGAAACCCGTTGCACGTTCCGGCAACTTTGTATGGATGGACTCCGACATCGAAGGGGATCAGGATGTGTCGGAAATGCCCCTCGCAGGCGTTACCATGGTGTTGCGCTGGGCAGGTGAAGACCAAAACTTCAACACCGCCGACGACCGCACCTATGGAAATTTGACGGATGCAAACGGCCGTTACGGCTGGCTGGGCCTTATTTCCGGCCCCTACCGCATTACTCCGCTCAAATACCTGGGTGGCAGCAATCCGGTAAATGGTATTGCCCCATTGGGCAAAATTTTGACCATTCCGAACCTGGCACCGGCCAATGACTTCAACGACAGCGATGCCGCGCCGTTTATGGCTTTGGCAGTACCCGATATGTTGACCAACTTCCTGGTAACGGGCGAAGACGGGCTGTACGACAACAACGGCCAACTCAGTTTCCCGGATAATCAGGAAGACAATTCCCTGGACGCCGGATTCATAGACGAACCAAAAATCGCCTCCGCCTTACAAATCAGTGGTATTGAAAAAGCAAGCAGTGGCAATTGCGGACAATTCGATGTGATCATGACGCTTTGTATCCAAAATTCAGGCAAAGTGCCGGTTAACAACCTGCAAGCAAGCCTGGATCTCGGTGGCGCGAACGCATTTGGCAGTATGTTCCTGGGCTTTGTTCCGAACGGTGCACCAGCCATTTCCAGCAGCGATGCCCAACAAAATCCGGGGTTAGCAGCCAATTACGACGGCAATACCAACTTCGCCTTGTTTAACGGAACCTCCGGCTTGCTTTGGCCCAATCAAAAAGTGTGCGTACGCATGCGTTTTGAACTGAAACCAACAGTACCCGGTGCTCCCAACGCACCCGATGTGCAGGCTTTGATAAAAGGCTTTGCCGTAAACTTCCAGAATGTGCCGATTCCAGACTTCATCAACGGCGGCCAATTTATGGTCAATGATTTGAGTGACGATGGCGACAATCCATTGACCGCCAACCCATTCGCACCTGGTGATAACGGAACAGCCGACGATCCTACCCCCCTGACTGATTGCTGGAAAATCGCGGCGCCTTTGGTAGCCAATGATGTTGTGCATGTTTCTATGGACTCTACTTGCCTGGCCCTCATCGAGGCATCAATGGTTCTTGAAGGAGAAGCCGATGCATGTACCAACTATAACTATCCGCTGGGCGGTTATTACAAGGTGACCTTGCGCAACGAAAACACCAACCAGATCATTCCTAACCCACTCACGGCGGCCAACCTCGGTCAAACCATCGTGGTGGAAATTGAACACCAGGTCTCGTGTAATAAAACCTGGGGTAAATTGATTTTGGAAGACAAACTGGCGCCCAAACTCACCTGTCCACCCAACATTACCATCGCGTGTAGCCAACCCTTGGCGCCATCTACGACCGGTAATGTGAGCATCCAGGATTGTTCGCCCACGACCACACAGATCGCTGAATCGGTGCAGGACAACGGCGAATGCGGTACCCCGCGCCTGCAAATGGAACGCACCTTTATCGTGACCGATTCCTGGACAAATCAGACAACTTGTTCCCATTTGATTACGGTATTACCGTTCAACCTGCCGGAAATCGTGATGCCTGCGGATGTTACGGTCGACTGCGAAACGGCCTACCTGAATCCAAATGCCACTGCACCCGTTGTTACGGGTCAGCCCAGCATCAATGGATCGCCGGTCGGAGCAAGTTTGTGCAGTGCTACGCTGGGTTACACCGATGTAGTCACCTACGGTTGCGCGGGCAATTACGACATCTTCCGTACCTGGGTGGTGTCGAACAGTTGCTTACCCACCGGTCCGGGCAACCCGATCGAATACCTGCAACGCATTCGGGTGAAAGACTTCGGCGGTCCGGTATTTAGCTGTCCGGGCAATGTCACCGTGTCGACCGATCCGTTTACTTGTTGTGCAACTGCGCCGTTACCCGATGTGGTGATTTCAGAAGGTTGTTCGCAAATCATCAACCTGGAAGCGCGGGTGACCGGTGTAGATCCTTCCTCTGGAAACATTACGACCTTCACGATACCCGGCACCTACAGCGATTTTCCCGGCAACAACTACTGGAAACCGGATACCCTGGCGGTATTTGCCTTTACCCAGTGTTTGCCCGAAGGCAATACTTATACGGTAAAATATTCGGCTTCCGATAATTGCGCCAACCTGTCGAGCTGTGAGTTCTTACTTACGGTGGAGGATTTGGTGCCGCCCGTATCGGCCTGCGACGCCTTTACCCAGGTCGCCTTGGGAAATGACGGGATTGCAGTCATCGATGCCGCTACCTTCAATGATGGCAGTAAAGACTATTGCCACCCGGTAACATTCCGGGTGCGGCCCATGTTGAGCAGCGCCTGCCAGTCCAATGACCAGTTCGAACCAACGATCAGCTTCTGCTGCGATGATATCGGAGACAGCGTGTTGGTGCAGTTCCGGGTGTACGATGTACCAGTACTCAGCGACAGTGTCGGACTCGATGACTATGAAGGCCATTTCAACGATTGTATGGTAACCGTATTTGTGGAAGACAAAATCAAACCAACTTGCAACGCGCCGGCCAATGTGACGGTTTCTTGCGAAAACTTTGATCCGTCTTTGACTGCGTACGGTTTGCCTGAAATCCTCGACAACTGTTGCCTCGATTCAACCAAGGTGTTCCAGGGACAAATCGGATTGAGCCAAACCCTCAATCTGAGCCTCTTCGATTCCTTGTGTAATAAAGGCACCATCACCCGTACTTTCAGGGCCTTCGACTGCGGCGGCAATTCCAGCCAATGCACACAGCGTATTGTGGTCAATTATGAGCAGGATTATTACGTTAAGTTCCCGAACGACGTAATCGTCACCTCCTGCGACGGCACCGGCGATTTCGGCAAACCAACATTCGTAGGAAAAGACTGCGAAGCCCTGGGAATCACCTTTGAAGATCAAATATTTACCGTCGTGCCCGACGCCTGCTTTGAGATTCAGCGGACCTGGAAAATCATCAACTGGTGTACCTACAATGCTAATTTGCCGTACACCATCGTTCCGAACCCGAATCCAAACAGCAACAGCACGAGCAGCCAAAACCTGCCCGGTCCCGTTGTGTCGCCCGCCGGTACCCCCGCACCTTGGGCACCTACGGTGGTAAAATTGCTGCCAACCGACCCAACATCGACCGATTTCTCCAGCTTCTGGACAGCCAATGTGAATGGTTACCAGTACGTGCAAATCATCAAGGTACAGGACGGACAAGACCCCGCCATCAGCAATTGCCCCGATAGCACGGTGGTGTTTGCCGATCAAACGGTCAACGAAAAATACCATTGGAACGAAACCTACTGGTGGGACAATGCCCTGGGTATCCATGACTTGTGCGAAGGTCCGACCGATTTGAGCATCACGGCCATCGACTCTTGTTCTGGCGCAGACCTGAAAATCAGTTACCTGCTGTTTTTGGATCTGGACAACGACAACGTACAGGAAACCGTGATCAGCAGTGACCAGACCGGTTTGGGTGGCTTAGGCTGGAATAAAGTGCCCTTTGGCAATGCCACAAATCCGAACTACAGCGGCGGCATCCTGCGTGCTTTTGACCAACGTCCAGGTGCGCCTAACTTCAAGTACGGATTTGCCCTTGAAACCCTGGTAGTCGGCAACACCCGCGTTGGTCGGGTGCGCTGGAACACCCAGGCCAACCAGAACACCTACGTAGTGCCCGAACTGCCTTACGGCAAACACCGCATTTTGTGGGTCGTGGAAGACGGTTGCGGCAACGAGAAAACCTGCGAATATAGTTTTGAGGTAAAAGACGGAAAAGCACCCACCGTGGTTTGTTTGAACGGCCTGAGCACGAATTTAAGTGGCGTCGGCATTTCCCAAACCCTGTGGGCCAGCGACTTTTTGCAATACACCGAAGACAATTGCACGCCAGTCGCGCAATTGGTAACCGGCATCCGCAAAAAAGGCACCGGCACTGCATTCCCGTACAACCCGGATGGCACGCCACAAACCAGCGTGTCCTACAGTTGTACTGAACTCGGCACCCAAATCGTGGAATTGTGGTCGATCGACAAAGCCGGCAACGCAGGATACTGTGAAACCTACATCATCATTCAAGACAACGATGGTGTGTGCCCGAGCGACTCCAACAGCGCCAAAGTGGCGGGTTTCCTGCTGACCGAAGCCGCCAACGGCCTGGAAGAGGGTAGTGTGGAAATTACCGGCACCGGCAACGCGATTCCGAGTTTCACGTACAGCAGCCTGACCGGCGCCAGTGGAAAATACCTGTTTAATGCAGTCCCCTTGTCGTCCAATTCAACCGTTACCCCTTTGAAAGACGATAACCACTTAAACGGCGTATCCACCTACGACCTGGTACTGATCAGTCGGCACATCCTGGGCATCGACACCCTGGACAGTCCGTACAAAATGATTGCAGCCGATGCCAACAAAAGCGAGTCCATCACGAACTTCGATATTGTAGAGTTGCGCCGCCTCATCCTGGGCATCACCCTCGAGTTGGGCAGCAATACCAGCTGGCGTTTTGTCGACAAAGCATTCGTGTTCCCCGATCCCTTGCAGCCGTTCTTAACCAACTTCCCGGAGTTTAAACCGATCCTCAGCCTCAGCGGCAACCGACTGGAAGAAGACTTCGTAGCGATTAAAGTAGGCGACGTCAACACCAACGCCATTGCGAATGCGCTGATGAGCAGCGACGACCGTTCCAACGGCACCTTGTTGTTCGACCTGGAAGACCGGCAAATTGCGGCAGGAGAAACCTTTACCGTTGCGTTGAAAGCGTCTGAAGTCACAACGGCCTACCAGTTTACCCTACAGTTCCCTGGTTTGGAAGTGGTGGATATCCTTCCGGGCGCAGGTATGCGGGCTGAAAACTTCGGCGTGTTTGCCAACGCGATCACCACCTCTTACGACGGTCCATTGGCAGGCGAGTTTGCGATCCGTTTCCGCGCCTTAAAAGCCGGAAAATTGAGCGCGTTGTTGAGTGTATCCAGCCGCATCACCAAAGCCGAGGCCTACCAAAACGGTGCCTTGCTCGATGTAGCCCTTCGTTTCAACCAAGGCGCGCAACAAACCATCGCCGGCGTCGGATTCGAGTTGTATCAAAACCAGCCCAATCCGTTCGTTCATAAAACGATGATTCCGTTCAACCTGCCGGAAGCAAGCAACGCCGTGCTCAGTATTTACGACGAAACCGGCCGCTTGGTATATAGCCAGAAAGGCAACTTTGCCAAAGGCTACAACACCGTTGCGGTGGATTTAGGCGCTATCAACACAGGCGGCTTGTTGTATTACAAGTTAGAGACGGAACGCGATGCTGCTACGCAGAAAATGGTGCAGATGAAGTAAGAGTTTGATATTTGATTTAAATACAAGAAGCCACGCTCTCCTTTTTCAAGGAAGCGTGGCTTGTTTTTTTGGGGAGACTTGGCTGGTTCATAAATCGGAAATCTCAAATCCAATCGGAAATCGGAAATCATGTAATCGGATATCGGAAATCCTAATACGCGACTTGTCCCTACAACAAAAACAATTCCATCGATTCCGACCAGCCACTCATGCGCTGCAGCGTGCCAATCGAGCGCAAGCGAATCATCACCGCTTTCCGGGCAGGCAATCCTTTTACCTTATTTCCGATATCCGATTACATGATTTCCGATTTCCGATTGGATTTTGGATTTCCGATTTATTCGGCCATGCCTTAAGTTATCCGGTCATTGAACCGATGTTTGAGTGTATTTTATACATTCGAAATCATTTGAACAGAAAACCTGCAAATCAATAGGTAAGGCGCATAAATCGGAAATCTCAAATCCAATCGGAAATCGGATATCATGTAATCGGATATCGGAAATCCCCTCCGTTCCATCGGAATTCATGTAATCGGATATCGGAAATCCTAATACGCGACTTGCCCGCATCTACGCAGCGTACGGACAAGTCGCGACTTGTCCCTGCTATACCAAAAACAGCTCCATCGATTCCGACCAGCCACTCATGCGTTGCAGCGTGCCAATCGAGCGCAAGCGAATCACCACCGCTTGCCGGGCAGGCAATCCTTTTACCTTCATCACCGACCCCGAGCTATAGGTGCCGTTTGTCCAGCTTAGGCCGTCATCCGTGGAGAATTCTAGGCCCGTGTTGCGCACCGCTTTCGGGTCCGGCAATTCATACCGCAGTTCCAGTTCGCCCGAAACCGTTTGGGGGATCGCCCGGATATTGGTAGGCGGTTGCATCGATCCGAGGCGGGTACCCGTTCGAACATCCACCGCCGAAAAACCGGCATTCGACACCCAGCTTTCCGGGCCCGTGTGGTTGTAATCCAGGTCCTCCGCCAGTTGGTTGAGGGTAAGCATCAGTGCCGCTTGCGCTTCCCGGCGCGTAATAATGCGGTCAGACCCGCCCTGTGCGCTATCGGCCAACGCAGCGATGTAGGCATCTTTTTGTTGTTTCAGCACCAGTACCTTGTCGGAAAAAGCTGCGTACTCCGGCCGATCGGTCATCCGGTTGACAACGTTGCTTACAAAAGCCACCAAGCCGCCTTGGCGCAATGATTTGAATGCGGTTTTTTTAACTTTTAATTTCATCGTAAAAAAATGAGTGAGTGAAAAAATAAGTCAGCAGCCTTCGTGGCTACTGATGCAGCAAATGTGCACTAAGCCCACCCAGAAAAAAACGTACAAATTTTGGGGAGTTTTCCACGCGGTTTTTGGTCGGTTTTGAAAAATGAAAAAATTTGGCATGATTTTTTTTGGCGTTTTTTAGCCTTTTTGGACGTTTTTGGGTCAAAACGACTAAAAAGTTTTGGTAAAATGCCTGATTTTTGTTACAATTTTGAGATAGTTTTCCACGAAAGTGCCTTTTTGGGCCTAAAATTTTAACACTTTTTGCGCTTTTGAAGCGGTAAAATGGCTTCGCAAGCGTTTGGAAAAGCTTCGCAAGCGATTAGAAAAGCTTCGCAAGCGTTTGAAAAAGCTTCGCAAGCGATTAGAAAAGCTTCGCAAGCGTTTGGAAAAGCTTCGCAAGCGATTAGAAAAGCTTCGCAAGCGATTAGAAAAGCTTCGCAAGCGATTAGAAAAGCTTCGCAAGCGTTTGGAAAAGCTTCGAACGCGCTTGGAAAAGCTTCGCAAGCGTTTAGAAAAGCTTCGGAAACGTTTAGACAAGCTTCGCAAGCGCTTAGAAAAGCTTCGCAAGCGTTTGAAAAAGGTGCAAATGCGCGTAAAAAAGATGCAGTCCTACTAATTCGTTTGCGCAGATGCTACACGGAATTTTCTGCGTAACAGCTAGGTCTTTTTTTGTGGAACAACGGTTTATCTTTGCCTTCAAACAAACAGCAGGGCTCAATGGATCAACATACCTCCCTTTTATTAGCACAATTAGACAGCATTCAAGGCATTGGTGCTTTTTACAGCACTGGCGCATTCCCCCTTATTTATCCGGGCCTCCACATCGAAGGATTGGGTGAAATCGCCTTCCCGCTCCAACCAGAAAAGGCAAACGCCATCGCAGCCATTGCCCAAAAAGCGCCCTTCGGAAAAG
This sequence comes from Saprospiraceae bacterium, assembly GCA_040397785.1. Classification (GTDB taxonomy): domain Bacteria; phylum Bacteroidota; class Bacteroidia; order Chitinophagales; family Saprospiraceae; genus M3007. The sequence continues at coordinate 49,623 of JBBAVI010000030.1, forward strand.
GCAGCGCAACCATTACAGATACCGCCGTGCGCAGTGCCTGGGAAATCGACGCCAAGCAAATTACCTTCCGTAATCTGGATTGGACTGCCCTGATGGCACAACTGCTGGAGCAAGTAAAAGTAGATATGGGCATTGAAACCCAAACCGTGTCCGCCAAACTGTACAAGTTGTTGCTCTACGAACAAGGCGACTTCTTTCTACCCCATAAAGATTCCGAAAAGGAAAAAGGGATGTTCGGAACCCTAGTCATAGGACTGCCCAGTACCTACACCGGCGGGGAATTGCAGATTGAATTTGATGGACGCACCATCACCGCCGATTTTATCAAGGATTTAAGCGGATATAAAATCCCATATGTTGCCTTTTTTGCAGACTGCGAACATGAAATCAAGCCCGTCACCGCCGGGTATCGCATTTGTCTGATGTATAACCTCCTCCAAACAAACGCTGGAGCGCACATAAAAACTCCCTGCTACGGCGAACAGGTAAAAGAAATGACCGCGCAATTGCAAAAAATGAAACCTAAGGCTCCCTCTGCCCCGCAAATATTCCTGCTCGCGCATCAGTACACACCCGCCAATTTTTCGCTGCAACAGTTAAAACACCACGACCAGCCAAAAGCCGAAGCCCTGCTCGCTGCGGCTAAAGCGGCTGGATATATGGCCACCTTAGGCCTGGTAACCCATTATCAAATGGGCGAATTGTTAGGGCGCGACTTTGAATACGGGCATAACCGCAATGCACGTTACCAACAATACGCCGATGAAAACGAAAATAAGGAAGGAACCATGGGGGAAGTGTACGAAGAATCATCGTACCTGACAACCTGGGATACTACCATCATGCCAGGTTTAGGCGAAATTTATATCACTCCGGAACTACTGCTCAACGCACAGTCATTCGGACAAGGTGCACCAATAGAACAAGCAGCCGAAGGATATACCGGGAATGCAGGTATGACCCTCGAATATTGGTACCATCACGGGGCCGTTATTTTTTGGCCTAAGGAACAACACCTTACCTATATACAATATAACCAGCTGGAGGTGAACCTCAATTGGATGGCTTATTACGCGAACCATTGGGAGGAACCCGGTTTAGATGCGCCCGTTATGGCGCGAACGCTGCTAAATCACCTGGCTAAACAATTGAAAGAAAAAGAAAGCGCACCAAACCTAGACTTTAGTCCGGTCGCTGAAGTATTGCGCAACCTGGTCGATCCCGATTGGATGGAATCCCGCGGCACAGACGTCTTGTTTTTGATTTTTAGAAACATTTCCATTCCTGCCTGGATTCGTTTGATGGATGCGTATCCGGCAGATATGTTTAAACCCCTCTGGAAAGCAGTTGGACACGCAGGAAAAGCCGGCCCAACCAGTTACCTGCTCGAAATTTTAAGGGCCCTGGAAGCCGTAAAATCCGACGATTTATCCGATTTTGTACAGCACCAAGTGGAGCGATTGCCCAAATATTTGGGTCACATCCGGTTTGCCATGCCGGATAGAATAAAAGAGGGACAAAATTATTCGTACAATCTATTTGTCCGACAACGAAATCCGCAATTACGAATTCAAGCCATCCTCGAACATACCATTCACTTCTGCCAGCATGCGGACCAACCCCAAAAATGGGCAAATAAAATCGTGGAATCTGTGGAGCAATACCTCACGCCTGGTTTTGTACAGGAAGATTTAGCACCCGTGTTGTTGCTACCCGACTTGCCCAATAACCAACTTGTGCAGGCACTTGCAAAACTTGCCACGACCGACCTGGAAATACGCACCGCGACCGCACCTGAACCACCGGCCAATTGGACATTGCCCGTGCCCAAGGTGCGACAACACAAGCATATTTGGGAAATACTCCGGCCTTTTATGGAATCGCCTACCCAAACCGTATTTGAATACCGCCAGGCCCAGGGCGCGCGTTCGAATATGGAGACAGCGATTCAATTTGCCAGTGCCGACCTTGATATGGAAACCATCCGCAAAGGTTCGCCGCATACCCTCAAATTGACGAAAAATCGGGCCTCCTACGATCAAGCAATGCATGAATTTAATGAAGATGTATTGTTGTTGGCGAATTTAAAGCGCCGGTATGGTGGTTGATTGCAGATATTTAAATTTTTTTTATGCGCGATGCATCCATTACCCAACATTGGTATTATTATTGTACCCTAAAAGTTGTAATACAAAAGATTACCCGCATCGTCCATAGTAAAGCATACCGCGTACTTAAAATACGAATCAATCTGTTTTGAAACCGGTATAGAAACGCACCATTATAATAGGATATTAAACCCATTAGTATGCATCCCCAAGTACGACTGCTTTCCGTAGCCTTCGACACCCCCATCCAACCCTGGGAATTGCCCGCCTTTCGCGGTGCCATCGCCTTGAAGGCAGGTTGGGAGCACGATATGTTTCACAACCACGACAACGAAAACGGCGGCTTCCACTATCGGCTGCCGCTTATCCAATACAAACAAGACCACGGCCGTCCCATGCTCGTATGCCTTAACGAAGGCATCGAAGAATTGCAGCATTTCTTTTCTCAGCCCGAATGGAACCTCGAACTGAATGGCCGGGAAGCACCTATCCGCATTGCCAAACTGGATGTAAAACAATACCGCCTCGGCGTGGCCGATAAAAGCTATCGCTACCACATCCGCAATTGGATAGGCCTGCGCGACGATAACTATGGTATTTATACCCGCTTGGACGGCGTGGTAGAGAAACTGTACCACTTAGAACGCGTGTTGCAAAACCAGTTGATCAGCCTGCTGGACCAACTGGGCTGCCCGGCCGATCCTGAAAACCCGGTTGTGGTGAAAATACAGCAACTCAAAGACGAACGCTGGGTGAGTTTCAAAAAAGTAAAAGTGCTGGCCTTTTCGTTGGAATTCACTGCCAATGTGGTGCTGCCGGATTATGTGGGGCTGGGGAAGGGTGTTAGTGTGGGTTGGGGGGTGGTGAAGGGGTTGACGCGTGCAGAGGGCCGGGCGCAAGGCAGGTAAATGAGTTTAGAGGCTTGGTAAAAATTTACGTAGAAGCCTTGTTTGTTGAAAAATTTTGACCCCAAAAATACATTACGATGGTTTGTTATATGCATAAATTCAGGAAATTTGGCCAAAAGTTGGCCTGTAAGTGCTTGATTGTCAATACCGAAAAAAGTTATCGGTAGAAGTGATGCTTCATTTTAGGGGGGACTGCGACTCTCTTCGATGCGTTCGAGTTTGAGATTGTCGAAGTAGAAGTGATGCTTCATTTTAGGGGGGACTGCGACAAGACGGGAATCTCTGCCGCCCAGATAGGAGTGGTAGAAGTGATGCTTCATTTTAGGGGGGACTGCGACATAGAAACCGTCAGTGGCTTCGGTGAGAGAAATCGGTAGAAGTGATGCTTCATTTTAGGGGGGACTGCGACTTTACTACCGTTCCGATTTGCGTCAACCCGCCAGTAGAAGTGATGCTTCATTTTAGGGGGGACTGCGACAAAAGCCTGAGGTAAGCCCGGGGGGAACTGCTTTAGTAGAAGTGATGCTTAATTTTAGGGGGGACTGCGACATTAGTGACCGTGTTATAAAACACATTACCGTTGTAGAAGTGATGCTTCATTTTAGGGGGGACTGCGACGTTTGACAAGGCTGCTCAGCAGTTTGATGCGAGAGTAGAAGTGATGCTTCATTTTAGGGGGGACCCGCCTACGTAAAAACTTCGGCGGGTAAACTGTGGATCGGGCCTTACAATAAGTAGAAGTGATGCTTTTTTTTACCCGCCGAAGTTTCAACGTAGGCGGGTTGGGCGTTTGATGGGGTAGAAGTGATGCTTGGACCTTCTCAATAAAGTAGACACTTAGATAAGATTGAAAAAGTCGTAAATTCA
>JBBAVI010000031.1:0-52029 GCA_040397785.1 Saprospiraceae bacterium
GGAAAATGGGCGTTTTTACGTCGTTTTCAACTTCCCACCGCAACAAGTCTATTAAACTGGATTTGAAGGATGCTACGGTTATGCTTATAAGTGGGGGCTTTCAGTCCTGTTGAAGTACTTATAAATAAGTATAATTAAAAATAAACATATAATTAACATCTCAAAAATTAGGTATCTAAAGGAGTTACCTTATTATTGTGTCGTAAAAAATTCTACCCAAGGAATTTTGTTACTAAAAAATCCAAATCTGCCAACTACCAACCTCAACCACATGGCAACCTCAAATGAAAACGCATTTCGGCCCTTGCTTATATTTTTTAAGGAAGTGCTTGATAACGGCATTGCTGCATTAAATAATCCAGCAGAACGTACGCAAATATTAACTGCGTTAGGCCTAGATCCTACCCAAGTGCCTGATCCGGGTCAATTTCCATCTTTGGAAGCAGTCCAAACGTTTATTAATAACGTTTCAGATTTTGATTTGGGCGCTTTTGGGGAGGCAATAGATAAAATCACAGAGGTTGTCACAAAGTTGATAAACTTCTTAAATTCTGCAGCCAGCGGGCCAGGACCAGATGGTAAGGAATTGCTTAACCTGTTTCTTAATATTTTTGTACTTAAATATATTGATAACCATGCACCAGAATTTCGCAAAGTTATCGACATATTAAACAGCCTTGCCCCCGTAGCGCCTTCCAGTGTCGCACGTGTTGCAGCGGCTGACCAACCGCTTGATTTCAATTTTGTTCAGGAGATTATTGTCAAGTTTTTTGATAAAATCAGCAAGGGAAAGTCGGAGGAAGCGGTTAAAGATGTAGAAGATCTCCCCTTTGTCTTACTGGCGACGATTCTCCAGAAAGTTGACAAAACGCTTTCAACCGAAGCAGGTGGAGATTTCACCTTTAAAACTAATTTTTCAAGCCTTAATCCTGGAAGTCCGGATGAAAAGCCATTATTTGTATTGGCTTTAGGAAAACCTGAAGATGGAATAGAGGCCACATTCGGTGGTGGAGCGGGCGGATTTCCCGTCAAATTGAAGGCGGAAAAGGCCGTTAATTTTGAAAAAACCAATGTATTCGGAAGCGATAAACGACTAATTTTAAGCGCAAACCTTGAAGGTCGTTCGGAATTTACCATCGGCGAAAGTCTAGAAGTCGATGTAGATAAATTTGCCCGGGCGAATTTCCTGCATCGTCGGGATGATGAGCCGCTTTGGACGATTCTTAGCAGCCCCGCCTTCCGATTTGTGCCTGGCACTTACCAATTAGACGCACAATTTACCAATGATGATGTTGCGTTCACTTTGCGTTTCGATTTGAAATATGAATTTGGCAGAGGAGGCCTTAGTGGTTTTCCTTTTGATTTTTTACCAGAAAATGAACGCGGCAAACAGACGATTGAGTTTGGCTGGTCGATGAAGCGCAGTTTCTTTGGAGGAACAAGTTCGGTAGGGGCTGGCGAAGGCGCACCCGCTCCTTCCGCAGCAGCAGCAAGAAATGCAGCGGCTCCTGCAACTGAAAACGACCCAGTCAATGACGTACTTTCCGAGCTGCTGAACTTGATTTCGGTTACGATCCCTTTACACCAAAATATTGGCGGCATCCTGGGCTTGGAAACCTTGTATTTGGCGGGTAGTGCTGGACAAAAAAACGGAAGAAATTTCATTGGACTAGAAGCATCACTTGACTTTTGGCTAAAATTCGGCACACCAATCACCATTAGTGTAAACAGGTTGGGTGTGCTGCTCAATTTGGAAAAGACTGCGGACGGAACGGGTGTTTTGGGTTATGATATCAAACCGGATATTAAATATCCCAACGGGGCCGGCGTGCGTGTGAATGCGGGAGTAGTTACGGGAGGCGGTTTTCTGAATATCGACCAGCCTAAAGGCGAATATTATGGTGCGCTGCAACTCAGTTTTAAAAATTTGTTCGACCTTAAGGCTGTGGGAATTATCAATACCAAAGATTCCGATGGTAATGATATTTTTTCGATGTTTATTCTGGTTACAGCAGAGTTTTCTGCAATTCAGTTAGGTTTTGGCTTTACTTTGTTAGGAGTAGGTGGTATGTTGGGCGTGAACCGAGGGATGGATGTAGAACCGATTCGGGTAGGATTACGTACCGGCGCAATTCAAAGTATTCTTTTCCCGGAAGATGTCGTTGGTAATATCCAGCGTATTATAAGCGATATTAAGCAAATTTTCCCCATCAAAGAAGGTAGTTTTGTCATTGGCTTGATGGCAAAAATTGGCTGGGGAACTCCCACCCTGATCTCTGCTGAACTTGGTGTGCTGGTAGAACTGCCAGATCCTAAAGTTGTCATACTGGGTATCATCAAGTGCATTTTGCCAAGTGAAGAAGCGCCGTTGCTCAAATTACAGATTAACTTCCTCGGCGTTATAGATTTCCAAAATGAGTTTATTTATTTTGAAGCGCGCTTATTCGAATCCTCAATCGTAGGTATTACCCTTACGGGAAGCATGGCCTTTGTAGTTGCGTGGGGTAAAAACAGCACCTTTGGTATCAGTGTAGGCGGCTTCCACCCAGACTTCAAAGATTACCCAACGGTACCAACCCTCCCAGGCGCATTCCGGGACATGGATCGCATTGGTTTGCAATTGCTGAGTGGTGATAATCCGCGACTTGGTGTTGAGGCGTATTTTGCGGTCACTTCCAATTCGGTGCAATTTGGAGCACGGGTTGAACTATATGCAGGGGGGCCATTTGGATTTAATTTGTACGGTTTGTTGGCGTTTGATGCGCTGTTCATTTTTGAGCCATTCCGTTTTGTTATAAGTTTAGAGGCTACCCTCGCTATTCGCCACAACACCAGTATATTGTTTGGCATTCATTTCAGAGGAAAATTGGCTGGACCACGTCCATGGAATGTAGAAGGAGAAGTGTCTTTCTCGGTGTTCCCGTTTGTTACCATTACCATTGGATTTGATGTTACCTGGGGTGACCCGGCATTACCGGCAACCACCAATACGAAGGATTTAATAGCGGTGTTTAAAACCGAAGTTCGGAACAACAGCAACTGGAAAGTTGAATTGCCTGATTACCATAACCTTTTTGTAAGCCTCCGTGAATTTGATGAAGTAGAGCAAGCATTACAGATTGTGCATCCATTTGGAAAGTTGGTTTTTAGCCAACGTGCACTTCCGTTAGACTTTGAAATAGAACAATTTGGAACACTGAAGCCGCTCAATTTAAAACGATTGAGTATTACTAAAATTACGGCTGGCAACAATCCGGATGCAACCAAAAACATTACACTGAATATTAGTGATGTACAAGAACTTTTTGCATCCGGAAACTATAGCAACTTATCAGAATCTGAAAAATTAAGTCAAAAGTCCTTTGAGTTTTTCAATAGTGGAAAACGATTAGAAGATGTTGGTAATGTTAAATCGGTCGAAACACCTTTAATATTGACGGATGTCGATTATGAATTGGATTACACCGGCGATGGTACCCCGGTTGCACCCACCAAAAACGATAAATCCGTTAAAATGCGCGTTGAAGGATTTGATCATTTGCGTCGGAATGCAGCAGTTTCCAAGTCCGCTGTTTCATGGGATAAAATACCGGGATTGTCACTCAATAGTCCTGAACCTGTGCAAATCATTGAACAGGAATATTTTGTAGTACGAGAAAGTAACATGGAGACGCTTAGAAAAGACGGAATCGCGCTTCGTGCGGCCACCAAAACCGAAGCAATTCAAAAAATGCGCGCCTGGGAATCCCTGAACCCCGATGATTCAGGGGCATTACAGGTCGTTGAATTACATGAATTGATTTAAACCCTTCTTCATCCACTCTCAATTACATCCAACATGAGTTTTGCTCAATATCAATTTTTACCCTGGACTCGACGTGGCCTTTCGGCGCACATCACTGAATTAGATACACTGGGAAAGTCTAATGGTACCGTAGTTGAACGCGCAACCGTAAAGCTTTCTGTAGAAATCAATAACGACCCAAATTTGGGAGATTCTACTAACTTTCAAATGATTGGCCCAGGTGATATCGTTGGAATAAAATCAGAAATGATTATACGAACAGAGCCATTGGATACCATTTCGGGATTTGAACCCAATTATTTGCCTTATGTAGAGTTTTATGATGAAGATTTCCCATGGCGCTACACCCCTGCCAAGCAAGTGGACACCATTGGGCCTAATTCGATCAAGGAAGGTCTTTTATGCCCTTGGCTTGCGCTGGTCGTGCTTAAAGCCGACGAATTTGAGAACAGCAAACGCCGCCAGCCACTTACGGCTATCACGGTGACGAAGCCCGGCGCCTTACCTCCGCACGACGAGTTACATCTTTGGGCCCACGCCCATAACAATAAGCCCGCTGTAGTAGGGCCTTTAGAAAGTTTTGTAGAGAAGTTAGAAGACGATTATAAAAAAGACCCCGATGGCCTGTATAGTCGAATCCTATGCCCGCGCCATTTGGAGGCGGACACGCTTTACCACGCTTTTTTGGTACCGAGTTATGAAACTGGTCGATTGGCAGGGCTCGGTCAAGTACCGAAAAACATACCTGCTCAAAAGCCCTCTTGGGATTCCAATACTGCCAAAATTGAGTTGCCTGTATATCATCGTTGGTTGTTCAGAACGGGTGAAAACTTTGATTTTGAGTCCTTGGTAAAACTCCTTGAGCCGCGGGTTATGGATGAAAAAGTTGGAACCCGCCCCATGGATACTTCTCAACCGGGTTATGCACAAGCAGATGGCACAGTGCCAGTTACGGGTACAAATCCAGGTGTAATTTTTCTTGAAGGTGCATTGCTTGCTCCTCAAACCAAACCGCGTCCTGAAAATTTGAACACAACACAGGATTTTGTTTTGCAACTTACGGAGTTGGTAAAACTCAACAAATTTAATGAAGAGCATAAGGACGAAGACCCCACCGTAACGGTTCCATTTTATGGTATGTACCACGCCATGGAGGTGCTCAACACCTTACCAGACTTCGATCCTGAAACTGTAATGCTTAATGGTAAAGATGCCACAAAATGGCAGAATGAGCTAAATCGCGATCCACGCTGGCGTGTAGCAGCCGGGTTTGGCACCCGTATGGTTCAGGAAGACCAGGAACGACTGATGGATTCGGCCTGGAAACAATTGAATAAGGTGCTTGCGTTGAATAAGAAAATACAGGTAGTACAACTCACTGCTAAAGTGTTAAAAAAATCACACGAAAAACACTTCCTTCCACTTGCTGATGAAAAAATGTTGAGCATGACCCGTTCTTTGTCAGCAAGGGTCCCGGTTGAAGTTGGAGCAATAGCACGATCCACTTTTAATCCCGAAGACGAAGACAGTCCATTTTTAACCCGCGTAACTGTAAAAAGCACGATTAATGAGGGTGCTTTGCCCGCTGCAACCTTGACGCATCCATTTCGCAGAGCCTTGCGCAACCAAAGTAAAATGTTGCGGCTCCTGGAAAAATCAGCCGTTTTTATATTTGATGCAACACAGGAGGGAAGCATTGCGCAACAGGTTGTTGTTTCAGATGGGTTGACACGCAATTTTGGTGCAAGTATTTTAAAAAACGTGGTAGACGGCTTAAATGAAAATAAGATCAGTGCCGCGCCAGAAACCAAATTTGATGCGATCACTGATTTGACAAATGTTGTTTTAACGGTTCCTGCAGCAGAAACGATTAAGGTTTGGAGCGTGAAATCCAATACAGATGAAGATTTTATTTATAACTTACCTGACTTCAAAGGAGGATTGCCAGATGTTGACAAATGGTCCTTCATATTTGGGCCACAAATAAATACCCTCGGAACCCTTAATAATATTGATAAGAACAACATTTTCCTGGGCGGGGAAACCGATTTTTCTGATATTTTTAATACCGAGATTATAAAGTCAGCAGCACCTCCGCCGCGCGATGCAGATCCAGACTTAAATGTTTTTTCGACTGCCTTCGTACAAATGAATATTCGGAGAACGTTTGCTACGCCAGTTATTCCGAAACCTCCTATTCCGATAAATTCGGTTTCTGGTACAATCAAGCAATTCGTCCAACCCGTTTCTGCTTTCAAGCGTATGTTGTCGAAGTCTATCTTAATTGGTGGACAAGACAATCAGATAACGGAAGATTTTTTGCCTGCGATGGCTTATCCGGATTTTAACGAACCGACTTATGAATACCTGGTAAAAATTGATAAGGAGCTTTTGTTGCCCAACCTTAATTTGATTCCGCCAAATACGATTTCATTGCTCCGAACCAATCAAAAATTTATTGAATCCTATCTGGTTGGTTTAAATTACGAAATGGGGCGCGAATTGCTGTGGCGTGAATACCCTACAGATATGCGTGGCAGTTATTTCCGACAGTTTTGGGATGTGCGTGGAATCGTTACGCCAAATGCGCTTTCCCTAGATGCAGAGGGTGCTAAAGACATTAAACCAATTCATACCTGGCTTAATAAAAACGATGCCTCTACCTGGCCATTGGGCAAACACAATGCTCGGGACATTCAAAAGGACGCTTCTCAGTTGGTGTTTGTCGTACGTGGCACGTTGTTGGAAAAATTTCCGAACACGGTAATTTATGCACAAAAAGCCGTGCCCAACAGAGATTATAAAGTTAATCCAGTAGCAACCGCCGCAAATGGCAAACCCATCCACAAACTTTTATTTAAAACAGATGAAAACGGGAATGAAAAGTTAATCCCTGTAATTCGACGCAATTTTGAGGAATTTGATGCCAGTTACGAAAAGGAAGTCATGTTTCCAAGTTATAAAGCTGAAATAGGGCCAGATATTAAATTGTTTGGGTTTGATTTGACCATTGAACAAGCGGCAGGTTTGGAAGATTCACCCGGGTTTGCAAATGAAAAATGGGTGGACACTGTCTCAATTATGGAAAGACTTGGTTGGTTTTTCGTGATTGCGGAGGTGCCTGGAGAGCCGCGTTTTGGCATGGATTTAAAATTTGATCCCAATATACCGGATAATTATACCTGGAATGATTTGTCTTGGGAAAATTTTAAAGAATCAGACAAACCCTTGGATTTTATCAAAGAGAAGGTTTCGCCCGTTTTTGTTGAGGTCACCGATCCAACAAAATCGGTTGCCATTGTAGAGCCTGATAAAAATGGCTCCTGGGGCCGTAGCAGTGCTGACATGGCCACGATTTTATTTCAACGCCCGGTAATGATCGCTACCCATGCGCGTGAAATGTTGGATGAAGGGATCTTGGATGAAAACAAAAAATTGAATGATGCCTCTTCTGAAACCACATTAATGAACCATACCAGAAGTTTTGTTCAAAGAATTGTTTAATAAGGAACAAATACACCTGAGCAAACCTGGTTTTAACAATAAATCACACCCCTTACAATAACATGCCAGATTTTAACGAACAACTCAAAAAAGTTGCTGCCGCGCGCGGTGTCGCTGAACAAGCCGGGCAAGCGCTGTATAAAGCCAAAATAAAGGCACAAAAAACGCTAAAAAGCACCAGTTTTGCTGATTTGCAAACAAATATTGGCACTTCATTTCAGGCAAGCCAAGCGGCGCAAAACGCTTTAAAGGATGCCTTGAATGAATTGTTTCCTGAAGAACAGGCCCATGTATCCCTAACTGAAAATCTTCAAGCAGCACTGCCTATTTTGTTGTTTCCAGTACACCTCGAAACCCGTTTTTTCGATGTGCCTGAAGGTGGCGGGAAACAATTGTTGGTGCGAATTTACCCGGACGATATTCATGTACATACCCATGAAATGCTGCTTACACCAAAAGAAATTACCGCAGGTGAAGACTATTGGCGTGCTTTAACAGCGGCTAACCGGCAAAATAATACGAAGTTGGCTACAGAAGCCAAACAAACTGCCTGGACACACCTTGGTGAAATTGCGGGTCCACAACGCGCTATTTGGATCGCAAAGTCAACACAGCCTTCCAATTGGACTCCTACCCTTGCGGTAGCGGACAGTGCATTAAAATTCCCGACACATCCTGAAACGAAGGACCATTCCTGGACGATAGCGCCACATACCCAGCTGTTGCCAGACAAGTTTGTGGTTTCAATTTATGGACCTTCCGATCGATTTGATTTTCCCGGGAAAACGATACCAGATACTATATTTCTTGGGCCAGATCCATTTTATGCAGACAAGGCTTACGAAAAAATTGGGGATGAAATTGTACCCCACGTGGATGTGGCATGGATGCACGATTTTGATAAAGCCGTGGAGATTGGACTTGCATTACGCATCAATATTGATCCGGCATTTTTTAACGCGCAAGGAGTTATTCCCAAAATAGCAGTTACAGGTTTGCTTTTTTCTGCCGATCCGGAAAAGAGTAAACTGCTCACCGAACAAATGATTGAAAACCATTACTATGCGCGCAATGGTTTTAGTTTGGTTGCGCAAGGCACCCCCACCAACAACACCGAAAAGGATGGGTCTGGTTATACACGCAATGAAGACCCGCAAACATTAGGTTATTTTGATGGCGCGCCAACCGCTTTACCTAATGATGCCGATTCTTTAACAATGGCCAATTTATTGGGTATTGCTCCTGATTTATTGCGCGAAGTACCCAATGCAGATTTACGCGAAAATGCAGAGGCTCGCACGATGAATACGGCACTTTACCCTGCAACATTGGGATATTATTTTGAAAGACATCTATCCCCCTTGTTAAATGCCTCGGGCGCTGCCAAAATCCGCAGTTTTTTCCTGGAGCATGTGAGTGCGCGCGGCCCGTTCCCTGCATTTAGGGTAGGTGACCAACCGTACGGACTGTTGCTAACGAGTGATCAGCGTAATTGGACGAATAAAGAAGGCGAAGATGTTGCTTTTTTAAGTCGATTAAATGCTGTTTTAAGCAGTTTGTACAAGATTTGGAATGAAATCGTAGATACAGAACAAGTTGCTTACGTGGGTAATAAGGTTAGCAATAGTGCTGCGTCATTGATAGGAGTAATGGCATTACAGGCTGGTTCGGTAAGTTACAAACAACGACTGGCTGCTACGCATGATGCCTTACTTGCTATATTTGGACCTGAAAACAACATCTATAATACCGCTATATCCCAAAAAGAAAACTTGTTGAAAAAATGGTTTTCTGATCTAGGTATTGATGCTACCATTCCGGCAAATAGTACCTTGAATCCGCCGGTTACGAGTTTGTATTTGGAAGAAAAAGAAGCCCGTTTATTGGATAAAAATTTTGTGAGTGCAAAACCCGGTGCTGGGCTTAAAGGTGATTATATCAATTGGCTGGCAGACGTTAAAACAATTGAGGAATTACAATTGCAGGAAGTCAACGGGGAGACAAACGCTCCGAATCAACTGCTATTCCTGCTGCTGCGCCATGCACTTTTATTAGAAATACTTGATAAATCTGTACAGTTTTTAGAAAATGCAGACGTAAAGGTTAAAACGGTATTGGCCAATAAAGGTCTTTTTAATCTTGCACCAACACCTGAGCACAAAGACCTTACGCAGTTTGAATTATTAAATGGCAAACCAAAAATATTAGATGTTCAAAAGTTTGCTCAGGTTGGCGAACAAAGCATTGGAGATTTCTTACTGGATAAAAATAATAATATTCCAGACACTGCTGGCATTAAAGCCATACGCGCAAGCCTGCTTGAATTGGCAAAATGGCCTGTATCAAAATTAGAACGTGCACTCAGCAATCATATTGACCTCTGCTTTTATCGCCTGGATGCCTGGCAAACGGGGCTATTTCACCATAAGTTACAGGAGAACCGGAAAGAGCACCCCAATGGATTATACATTGGCGCTTATGGTTGGGTGACTGATCTGAAACCAGAAATACGGATTGAAGCAACTGCCACTATCCCGGCCCGGATTAAGCCACAAGATGGCGCTCCTGTTTATAAACAAGCAGAAAATGCTGGTTTTATCCATACACCCTCGCTCAATCACGCATCGGCGATGGGCTTATTGCTCTCTGGTTATAGTAACCACAAAAAAAACTACGGTAGTATTGGTGCAAACCAGCCTCAGCCATTTGCTGTAAATTTATCTTCTGAAAGGGTACGCCGTGCTAAGTTCATTTTTGAAGGGGTTCAAAATGGCCAGTCTTTGGATGTATTATTAGGTTATCAGTTCGAAAGGGCATTGCACGACCGTAGTTCTGTGGATTTAGAGAACTTGAATCTGAACCAGTATATCTATGATTTACGGACAATATATCCGGTAAAACGGGAGAATATTCCGCAGCAAGGCTCAGATAAAGTATTGGAAACCGTTTCGGCTTATCCGGTGGTTAACGGATTAACCCTGATAGAGGCCCTTGACTTCGATGCGCAAACATTGTTACTTGTTAATGCAACGAACCCTGGCAACCAGCCAGCCATTGTAGCGCGCAGAGCCAAACACATCGAAGCCTTAACCGCCGTGAAAAAGGAACTCGAAAATACCCTGGATGCGGCCAATGATTTGCTCATGGCAGAAACAGCCTACCAGGTTGTGCAAGGCAACAACGATCGGGCGGTTTCAGTATTAAATGCACTTAAGGATGCTGAAGTGCCACCTGATATCCAGGTGGTTAAAACGCCACGGAGTTCCGTTTTCGGATTTACCAACCGGTCCAGTATTCATTTTCGTACCGATACTGCCGGACAAGCAGGCAATAACTGGACCCCTGAAACATCCCCGCGTGCTCGAATGGAAACAGGCCTTAATCGCTGGCTTGGTAAATGCCTCGGCAACCCTAAAACAATTCTTTGTGAAGCGGCCTTTCTTGATCAAAACAATATTCGGCAAAAGGTAAAAACGATTTCCTTAGATGAGATTAAAATGCAACCCATTGATTTTGTGATGATTGTGGGAGGCGAGTATAAAAACAATGCCAGTGAATTAGAGGGGCGAATTGCGCGCGCCTACCGCGCTAAAGCGGCTACCGATCCTGATGATGCAACCATTTCAATTACACTTGCAGCAGGAGCAACCCAATTAGAGGAACGCACTTTTGCAGAGATCATTCCACTTGCGCGTGCATTGCGCACACTTATTACTACCGCCAAACCGGCTTCGGCCCGCGACTTTCAGGGGCAGCGGCGTGTAGAAACTAAAAATGTGGCAGATCTCTATGGTTATGATCTCAACGATTTACAAAATCGCGTGGAAAGTGCGATGGAAGACTTGCGGATGAATATATTCTTTATTGAAGGCAAGCAACCCAATGAAACAGATCCGCTTACTCCTTCCAGCTTCAAGATCCTTTTTGAAGAATTCTTTAAAGATGGGAAAAACCCGGGCTTTTTTGAAAATATTACTTTGTCTGGGAATGGTTTGATCAAAGTTAGTCAGTTCCTCCGCGATGCATCTATGTTTGGAATTGGTCTGGCTTACCCGGATGATGTTAGTGGTAATAACCAGCCAGACTTATTGACAAAAGCCGCTGCGGTTTGGAAACAAATCACCAATAGGTTAAAGAATGCTGAAGCATTATTAACTAAAAATGAACAGCAAAGCGATCAATTATTCAAAATTGAGCAACTGCGTAAAGCAGGTAAAATGACGCTTGGCGATGATTTTCCGGTATTACCACGTTTCCGATATACCAATGGTGAGGAACTTCGAAAATCAATCGCTGAACAAACTCAATTACTTAAACACATTTGTGCTGTTGATGCTACAACCGATGAATTGGCGCTTGAATCCTGGATGCAATCAACCGTTCATGTGCGGCCAGAACTCGAAAAACTAGAACGCGTTCGAATCCTGGTAGAGGCCACGGGTGGGGCACCGATTAATATTGATGCAGCCCAAACGCCTTATCGGCCCAAGGATAGCTGGTTGGCGGTCGAATTTCCTGTTTTGCATGAAAATACGGGCAAACCTTTTAATATCGAAGATGATACAATAGCGCTTTCCCTTTTTGGAGAGGCTTATGAATTGACAAACGAACTGCAATCGGCCTTTATCGTTGATGAATGGACCGAAACAATCCCAACTGAAAAAGAAGTTACGGGCATTGCCTATCATTACAATCAACCCAATGCCGTACCGCCACAGTCGTTGTTACTGGCCGTAGAACCAGAAGGAAAGGAGCACTGGACTTGGGATGCGCTGCTTGGCGTGATAGAAAATACGCTTCAACGTGCCAAAACCCGCGCTGTAGAGCCAAGTCACATTACTAAACACCCCACATTGAAGCATTTGCTCCCAATGACCTTATCTGAATTTGATGTGCAAGACTCAAACGTTTCACTCGACTTTGCAATAGCAAATGATGATTTCTTAAATGCAACCGCAAGTAATTTGCCCTTGTATAAACCCTATAAATAATGCGGCAAAGCATCCTGATTTTTTAACCCAAATGCTCCAATCATAATGACAAAGACAAAAGCCCACCAACTCAAAGCATCTGCGATCGACGTAGTAGTCCAGCGTTATAACACACCCTTCATTAGTAATCGAAACAAACTGGAAGGTGTTCCGCGATTAGAAGATTTTGATCGAAGTCTGCGTGCCGAAATCTATGATCCGCTGTGGATGATTTGCCGCCAGTGGCAATTTGGCGAGTTTCAAGGAGAGGACTCTGGTACAGCATTTCAGGCGCAGATTTTTTCAGAACATCGCGTTCCGAATCAGATTTTATTGGGCCCGGAACATAAGCCACTTGCTTATAACGCTTCTATAAAACCACTTGAAATCGCGGTAGAACGGGAATCTGTGCAGATTAACCTTTATGGAAGCGTAGAAATTTCCCGGTACCTCCATCGGATAATGTCCAAACAAATTCAGGATCATAACAGGATCTTTCTGCTTTCAGCTTACCCAATTAAAATAGTTACAATTTTAAAAGATAAAAAACCTGATAATTATGTTGTTGAGGAGGAAGATCGCGAAGCTTCCTATTTTAAGGTTTCTGTAGAAAAACGTATGCCCGATGGCGCTGCGATTTTATCTGACATGAAAAATGGCACTTTCATTGGAAAAATGTTGGCGCAGGCTGGTTTCTCGCCCGCCGACAAGCCAAAGATGGAAGATGTCCAAAAGTCGTTACTTGCGTGGTACGCAAAGTTTTATGACCAACCTGCGCCAAATGAAAACACCTGGGCTCCTTCTAATTTAGATTATAATTTCTCGATTGAGTTGCCTGCTGAAAACGGAGAAAAACGCGCATTATGTGCCGACCATTATGCTTCAGGGCATTTGGATTGGTATGATTTCGATGAAATAAATTTAGGGCGCACAACAGACCGTCCAGCGGCAGATTCAGTACAACAAGTGGTACAATCATTCATTCCCGCACCATTGCGGTTTTCCGGGATGCCGCATCCACGCTACTGGCAAATGGAAGAAAGTCGCACCGATTTTGGCAAGATTGATGCCTCTCCGACAGGTCTGTTAACCGTTTTATTGGCAGAATATGGTTTAACGTATTCCAATGATTGGTTTGTATTGCCTTATGAACTGAATATCAATACGTTGTGTGAAACAAGAGGCATTTTGATCCGCGATAACTTTGGGATGTACACCTTCATCGAACCCACAGTGGATGATCCGGAAACAGATTGGAGCCAGTTTGCTACCTTTCATCATACAGAGCGCGAAAATTTAGACCAAAAGCGGAGTCGTTATTACCTGCCACCTGCTGTTGGAAAACTTTATGAAAGTGATCCATTAGAAAAAGTTAATTTTATGCGGGATGAAATGGCAAATATGGTTTGGGCAATCGAACACATTGTCCCATCCCAAAATATAGGCGGCTGGACCCAACAACGCAACCTTTTTCGATTAGACGAAGGTTTCAAGCCTGTTGCTGATCTGACCGATCCCCCAAAAATCAGATATGTATTAGGTTCTACGGTACCCAAAAACTGGATTCCTTTTATTCCAGTACAAATCGAAAAAACCGCAGAAATTCGCTTACAACGTGCTAAAATGCCTGACGCTCCTGCTCCACGCAGCCGAATTGTGTCAGAAAAACCTGCACCTTACTTATTAGAAGAATCTGAAGTGCCTCGTGCAGGTGTTATTGTCGAACGCACCTATCAACGCACGCGCTGGTTAAATGGCAAAAGTTACTTGTGGCTTGGTCGCCGAAAAATGGCCGGAAGGGGTGAAGGTTGGAGCGGCTTAATGTTCGATCAGATTATTCCAATTGAAGGCAGGTAAATATTGGGTAGGTTGGAAAGCGCTACCCAATATATTTGTGCGCATGTTGTTCCATAATCGGCTGAAATGCTAAATTTGGGCTTCTATTCGTTTGCCCTTTAAGTATCCCGATTTTCATGCGTAAACAAACCTTCCTATCCAAAATCGCTCCCTTAGATGCCCAAAAGGACCATCTTGCAATCAGCCATTGGGTGGCTTACCACGATTTTCCCTGGGATAGCACGCGCGCGTTGGAGTTTGCACTGTTTCGCACCTTTGCGGTACCGAGTATTGGAAAACTGTTGCTGGGTACCCGCGAATTCGCCGAGCGTACCCAAAAGCGCTACGATGATACCGATTTGATCCTCAGTGAAGTCATAGAGCACGGGTATGACAGTGCCCGGGGCCAAGCAGCCCTTGCGCGCATGAACCAGATGCATGGCCGCTTCAACATTGCGAACGACGATTTTAAATACGTGCTCAGCACCTTTGTCATCGAACCCTATCGCTGGAATCAACGTTTTGGCTACCGCATTTCTACCCAAAAAGAACTGATCGCGGGCTATACTTTATGGGCAGAAATCGGGAAAAGGATGGGCATTCAGGACATTCCGCCCAGTTTTGAGGCGATGGAGCAGTTTAACATCCAGTACGAACAGACGCAATTTGGCTACACCGAGGCTGGCCGAAAAGTGGCGGATGCTACCCTGCATTTGATGTTGGGCTGGTATTTACCCCGGTTTTTATTTCCAATCGCAAAACCTTTCGCGTATGCCATCATGGACGAACGCCTGCGCCAGGCCATGCATTACCCTCGCCCGAACTGGCTGGTGCGCGCCACTTTGTACAGCGCCATGGAGCTGCGAAAATGGATCCTTGCGTGTGTGCCATTGCCTGAAAAGCCGAAATTTCGAACTAAACGCCGGGTGAAAAGTTATCCGGATGGGTATTTAGTGGAGGATTTGGGGGTGCGGTAAAATACCCTTAATATCAAAGGCCGAATAAATCGAAAAACAAGATAACCCACCCCCGCAAAAATCAATATGAAAACCGTCGGCAAGAACGCCCCGAAGGTATAACTCATTCCCAAAATAAAACCCAGCATAAACTCGCTGTAATAGATCGGAACAAGGAGACTAAGCAGGAGCAAAACAAAAGGCACGTTGTCTAAAAAAAGTTGGTAGTCATTTGTAAAGGAAACCGCGATCAAAAGACCCATGGTTAAACCCAAAAAGAACCGTCCTAAGATTTTAATGTATTGATTATCCGTTTTTTGTGTAGATAAATCCTGTTTATTCAATCCCCTCTTTTCTATCCGGCCCAATGCAAGCCAGGTCAAAACAGGTAGCAACAACCCTCCCCACCAATTAGAAATTTCAGGCAAGTCGGCACGTTGCAGGATATGATGACTGGGCACGCCGCCATGCAGGTGTTGCCAAAAAAGCAACCCAAAAATTACGATGGTGACTATAGCGGTTATTAAGATTTTTGGCAGGGCGGTGTTTTTGTTTTCCATGTTGATCGTTTGTAAATATGTTTTGCGTTTAAGCGTCGTAGCAACGATAATCTGCACAATCTAAAAAGACAACCTTGATTTGAAAAGAAAATGATCATTTATATCGCTTTTGTCAGGTTTAACCTGGCTTAAACGATATAAAACATAATCATTGCGCATGCTTATCCCCAGATCTCACACAAAAAAAGCCCGAATCCACCCCTAAAAAGGAACAGATCCGGGCATCTTTATCTTCTAATTGTATGCTACAACACAGGTAACCGCTTCGTAACCACTTCTTTTTCATTTACCACCGCTTTCCGTCCAAAAAACAGGCCCGCGCCATCGGCATCTACCAACACGGTATCGCCTTTTTCGTAGTTGCCTGCCAGCAGGTGCTTGGCCAATTCGTTGATAAGCGTGCGTTGCAAGGTGCGTTTCAGTGGCCGCGCACCAAATTGCGGATCAAAACCTTGTTCGGTAAGGTTTTCTGAAGCAGCATCAGTGATTTCTATCTTCAATTCCTGTTTGTGCAACAGTTCCACAATGTCCTTGGTAAGGATGGTGAGGATACTGCGCATTTGGGATTTGAGCAAAGGATGAAACACAATCACCTCATCAATCCGGTTCAAAAACTCTGGACGCAAGGTCAGTTTGAGCGCATCCATCACTTCGCTTTTGGCGGTTTCAATGAGCTCGTGTTTGCGTTTTTCCGGTACGGTATCGTAATCTTCGTACACTTCCATGATCCGATCGCTGGCCAAATTGCTGGTCATGATGATGATGGTGTTTTTGAAACTGGCGGTCCGGCCTTTGTTATCGGTCAAACGGCCATCATCCAGCACCTGCAACAATACATTGAATACATCGGGATGCGCTTTTTCTATTTCATCTAATAACACGATGGAGTAGGGGCGACGACGCACGGCTTCGGTCAATTGACCGCCTTCATCATAACCCACATAGCCTGGAGGAGCGCCCACCAGCCGACTTACCGCGTGTTTTTCCATGTATTCCGACATGTCAATGCGGGTTACGGCTTTTTCATCGTCGAACAAAACACCCGCCAAGGCTTTGGCCAACTCTGTTTTACCCACGCCCGTTGGTCCGCAGAAAATAAACGAACCAATGGGTTTGTCCGGATCACTCAATCCTGCCCGATTGCGTCGAATGGCATCGCACACGGCAATTACCGCTTCATCCTGACCAATTACGCGCTGGTGGATTTCATTTTCGAGATTGAGCAAGCGCTCGCGCTCGCTGCGCAGCATTTTGGACACCGGAATGCCGGTCCACCGTGCCACCACATCGGCAATATCATTGGCAGTTACGGTTTGGGTGGTCATGCGGTTTTCGGGCGCCAAACTGCCCAATTTGTCTTCCGCGGCCAGCAGCATGGCTTCCTGGGCCGGAATATCCTGGTATTTTAGTTTGGAGGCTACTTCCAGGTTGCCCTCGCGTTCGGCGCGTTGGTACTGGATGTGCAGGGCTTCAATTTTTTGTTTGCAATTCTGAATGGCCTCCACGATTTCTTTTTCCGAATGCCACACGGCCCGCAAACTGTCGAGTTTTTCGCGCAAATCCTGGATTTGCTTGTTCATGCCCTCCAGTTTTTTGGCGTCGTTTTCCCGTTTAATGGCCTCGCGCTCAATTTCTAACTGGCGCAATTTCCGATCCAATTCGTCTATTTCTTCGGGCACAGAATCCAGTTCTAAACGCAATTTGGCGGCGGCTTCATCAATCAAGTCGATGGCTTTATCGGGCAATTTGCGCTCGCTGATATATCGGTGCGATAATTCGGCAGCAGCAATGACGGCCTCATCCAGAATTTGCACTTTGTGGTAGTTCTCGTATTTTTCCCGAATACCGCGCAGGATGGAAATGGTGTCTTCAACGCTTGGTTCGTCTACATACACCGATTGAAAACGGCGTTCCAGGGCTTTATCCGACTCAAAATACTTCTGGTATTCATCGAGTGTGGTCGCGCCGATGGTGCGCAATTCACCCCGCGCCAAGGCTGGTTTGAGGATATTGGCTGCATCCATTGCGCCTTGTCCGCCCCCCGCGCCCACGAGCGTGTGAATTTCGTCGATAAACAAAATCACCTGTTCGTTGGAGTCCACCACTTCCTTAATAACCGCTTTGAGGCGTTCTTCAAATTCGCCCTTGTATTTCGCGCCAGCAATCAGGGAAGA
Source organism: Saprospiraceae bacterium (assembly GCA_040397785.1). GTDB lineage: Bacteria > Bacteroidota > Bacteroidia > Chitinophagales > Saprospiraceae > M3007. Next base: position 17,806 of record JBBAVI010000031.1, read on the forward strand.
CATGTCCAGCGAGAAGATTTTTTTGGATTGCAGGTTTTCGGGTACATCCTGTCGCACAATACGCCAGGCGATGCCTTCCACAATGGCCGTTTTACCCACCCCTGGATCGCCAATGATGACGGGGTTGTTCTTTTTCCGGCGGCTTAGAATGTGTAGCACGCGGCGAATTTCTTCATCACGGCCAATGACGGGGTCTAATTTACCATTTTCAGCCATTTCCGTCAGGTCAATGGCGTATTTCTGGAGGGCATTGTACACGTGTTCGGTGGTTTGTTCGGTCACTTTGCGGCCTTTGCGCAGTTCCTTGATGGCTGCTGTGAGGGTTTCGACGGTAGCACCGTTCTCGCGGAGCAGTCGGGCTGCTTTATCGGCACCTTTGGCAATACCGAGCAGCATGAGTTCGAGGGAAATATAATCATCGCCAAAATCCTTGAGCATCGATTTGGCGGCAGCCACAGCCTTGTTGGCGTCGTTGGTCAGGAATTGTTTATCGGCCCCGCCTTGCACACGGGGAGTATCCCAAACGAGTTTGTCGAGATCGGTAGTGAGGCGGCTCATGTTGGCGCCCGTTTTTTTCAATAAAAAGTCGGTAACAGAATCGTCTACTTCTAACAAGCCTTTGAGCAAATGGGCCGCATCTACGTTTTGCTGTTCGTATCCGGCCGCAATTTGCTGGGCTTTAAGAATGGCTTCCTGGGCTTTGATGGTGAAATTATCGTATGTCATGGTTGTTTATTTGCACGTTGTAAAATGGATTTAACCGATTTGAGCAAATCTGTTTCCAAGTTTAAAGATCGGGCTTTTTTTTGAAAAATTGGCAGGTTTTAGGATCAATGGAGGTCAAATTGGCACAGGGACATATATTTTCATGACAAGTATGGAGGAAAAGGCAAAAAAAAATCTGCAAGCCGTGCAGGCCTGCAGATTTTTCAAAAAACTTGATCAGATATTATCCGTCGACTATTGGATGACCACTTTGGCTACAGACATACCTGCATTACTTTCCAAGCGCACCATGTATACGCCAGCCGGGATGTTTTCCACATCAAGGGTGATAATTTGCCCTTCATACATGTCTTCTTGAATGTTTTGCAGGGCTACACGGCCTTCTGCGCTGATCAGGGATACTTTTACATTGCCCTGCAAAGCCGTATTTAAGGAAATACTCAATACGGATTGTGCTGGATTAGGTTGCAACGTCATGGACAAAGCCTGTTTTTGTGCTTCGTCTGCTGCAACTACCGCGCAATTGGTGTTTACAATTACACCTGCTTGTTCCAATCCGGCTTTTGCCAGGTCGCCTTCTGTAGAAGTTACCGTTGCTTCGCTTTCGAAGTTTACCATATCAATGATTTGCACCTCATCAATAAACCATGCGCCATCGGTAGGACCATTGTTATCGTCGGTACCAAAACGGAAGCGGATATTAATGTCTTCGCCGAGGTAATCGCTCAAATCAATATACGACTGAATCCAGCCATTCGAATTGCCAGAGTAACCGCTCAAGTAAGGAATTGCGAAGGTGCCGTATTGTACTTTTCCGGTGTAAGGGTTGCGGAAAGCGCGATCAGCAGAGATGCGATTCCAGCGGAAGGAAGGGTCGTCTACTTTCTGAATTTCAACAAAACCGGCATCTGCGCCTGTTTCAGTGTTGTATTTATGCCAAAAACGCAACACCGGTTTGTTGCCAAACACCGTGACAAAATTGCCCGATTCCAAGGTAAAGTCGGTGAAAGCCGTTGTGCTGGCTACACCTTTGAATGCGCCCGTACCTACAATTTTATCGTCGGTTTGCAAGTTAAAGAACTCCTCTGCGCCGGCTGTTTCAATAGACAACGAGAACCAGTTGTTGATATCGTCCATTGGATCTTTGTAATAGCACAGGGAATTTACTCCAGCCGCCACTTTTGCAGTATAAGTCAGGGTTACGGTTTGGCGCGTTTGCAAAGTACCCAGGTTCCATACTACAAAACCACTGTTCAAGGTGCCGCCATTGGAAGCGCTTACAAATTCCAGTCCTACTGGTAATTCATCGCTCACGATTACACCTGTTACAGCATTGTCTTTGTGGTTGGTGATTGTAATGGTGTATTGTGCGGTGCCACCTGGTTCTACGGTTGGGGTACTGGTTACTTTGGTGATTTTCAATTCTTTCACACAGGTCGGAATTGGATCAAAGTTTTCAATACCGTCGCCTGCATTGTCTGAAGTACCTTGCGATGCGAGGTAGCCCAAACCGCGGCGGGCATAAACAGCCGAAATCAAACAGGTATCCGCACCATTGTAGTTAATGAGGTCGGCCATGATGATTGCATCCCGGCCATCAATGAAACCGGGACTGCAGGGTTGCAGCTTCATGCCATCTATCACCAGTTGAATCGCGCGGGCATTGCCACTGTTTACATCCGTGATGGTAGGGTCAAATCCGTATTTTTCCACCATCGCCCAATATAAATCCCAGTTAACTGCTGCCCATATTTCGCCCAAGGCATGTACTTGTGTATTTTCTGCTACCGTGGAGAAGGTAATGGGGCTGATGCTCAATTCAGTGTTGTATGGGTAGCGGCGAATACCTTGTCCGTCGTTATCCTGGCGGGATACGTACGTACCTACGCCGCGTTTTTTGGTACCCACATCGCCCGCTTTTGCAGTGGTAGCGAGCGTAAAGAAATCGCTCCAGCCTTCGCCCATCTGTTCGGCATTGCCTAGGCAGCTGGTTGTATTGGGGCCGCCCGTCAAGCGGTTGCTGATACCATGACCATATTCGTGGGCAATAATCCCATTATCAAAATCGCCATCGTAAAATGCCGGACCAGTAATAGCAGGTTGTACCATGGATACATTCAGGCCAGCGCCAGCATACTGACGCAATTTGTCACAATCGCCTTTGCCCATCATTACAACGGGAATGGTCACAGAACCACCTACCGTGCCGATTGCCATATTGATTGTTCCGTCTTCAAAATTGCAAATAATACAGCCTTTTGCGCCTGCATTTTGGGCATTCAAGGCTTTTTCTCCGAATTGGCAAACGCCACGGTCCACAATCGCAATTTTACCACTCACACCGGTGTACGGATTGCAGCCCAGGGAGCCTTCCGGGGTGCCATCATTGACCACCACGACATCGCCCGTAACTGGTGTTGAAGAAATCGGAGTTCCCCACGTAGGGTTGGTTGCGCTGTAAGAACCCAAAATGGCACCTGGCGCATTTACAGTAATAATTTTACCGCCTTGGCGCGACCAAGTGTACATCTGCATGCTGCCGTTACCGCCATCGGGTGGCGTAGAAAAGTTTGCATTATCGGTACCGCTGCCATCGAGGGCTTGTGCAAGCACATAGTCGCCACCTTGACCACCCTTAGCGTAGTTATTTGCCTGAAAATTACCGGCCGCCTCATCAAAACCGAAGCGGTAGGTAATGTCGTGCATCATATTATTCATGTAGAACAAGTTGGTAATAGCGGCATTTTTGTTGGCTACAGGCTCAGCGTCCGGGTCGAATGGGAAAATAAATTCGAGGGTCGCACCAGCATTAGCGGATTCAGCAATACTGGGAGTATTGTCATTCGCGCTATCATCGAAGGCCCAAACATTATTACCCCGGGTGTAAGTGTACTCATTGCCTTGTACGCCGTTATCATCCAACCAGCCAAATGGCGATGATTCAAGATCGGCGGGTGCAATGAGCAATTCAGGCGTACCATGCGCAGGGCTTTCCACAGGTAATGGGAAAACACGATACACTTCCCCTTCCAAGGTGGTTGCATTTGCAATGTTTTTTTCGGTTGCTGGCGCATTTTCCAAACAATCTGCTTCCTGTGCATCGGCATGTTCCGCAGCACAATATACAGTTTGGTTGATCTTTTGCAACAACGCTCCGGTTTGGGCATCCACGCGCAAGTTCCAGATATCCGCGGTATTCGCTTGTTGGATGATCATCGTCCAGGCCAGTTTTACGCCACTGTATTCCAGTACCTGATAACAAATCGATACAGAAATAGGAGATTTTGATACCGCGCCGCCTTCAAAAATGAAGTTCTGATCGTTGATTTTTTGCCGTACGGCAGGCACAGGAAAGCCGGTAAATCCAAGATGCCCCATGGCCATTTCCAGCGCACGGGCTGCACTAAGGGAGGGGAGGGTGGTATTCACCTTTTGTTCCAAGTTGGCTACAAAACGATGGCCTAGGTGCAAAACTTCACCGTTTGGCTTTACGTGTAGCCCAAAAAGGGCATTGAACACCGGAATGCCATGATGTTGCTGCTGCACCCAAACATGCGTTAAACCATTGTTTTTGGAAACATATTCATCCGTTACACGCACATCGGCTACATCTGATGCAGCAAGATTAAAACGGGCAGGCGCTGCTTGTAAAAAGCGGAGCGCCGTTTCGCGCGGGGTACGGGCTGTTTGTGCCGAAGCACTGATGCCAAACAGGGAAAGGCAGATAAGTAGGAGAAATTGTCGAGTCATATAACAGACAAAAAGTTTGAATTTGACAATGATATGCGGTTAAAATAAAAAGACGATTTATAAGGAGAATGCCAAAGGTAATTAGGTTGTAGTGTATCTTTAATGTTAAATGTTGGATTTGTTCAGGAATTGCAAAAACTGTTAAAAATGAAAAAGATCGCACCATTCCACACTTTTCGTTTTTCGTTTTTCACTTTTAAGCCTTGGTTCCTCTACCTTTGCCGCGCTACCGAAGCATCCTGATCGATTTTTCCTTATTAATTGCCGCTCAAGGCACTGAAATCATGCCAGAAGTCAAATTATTTTCTTGCACGGCCTCCGAAGCGTTGGCCGCAGATATCGCCCATTACTACGACGCCCCCTTGGGCGATAAGACCCTCGCGCTGTTTAGCGATGGCGAAATGCAAACCATCATCAACGAAAGTGTGCGCGGCGCTTACACCTTTTTCATTCAAAGCACTTGCCAGCCCCACGACAATCTGGTGGAATTGCTCCTTTGGATTGACACTGCCAAACGTGCCTCTGCTGGGTATATCACAGCCGTTATTCCGTATTTTGGCTATGCACGTCAGGATCGGAAAGACAAGCCCCGGGTGCCGATTAGTGCCAAATTAATGGCCAATTTGCTCACAATTTCGGGGGTAAATCGCATTATGACCATGGATTTGCACGCCGACCAGGTTCAAGGCTTTTTCGATATTCCGATGGACCACCTGCGTTCTGAGGCGATTTACATTCCTTACCTCACAGAACAGGATATGTCGAATACCATTTTCGCCAGCCCGGATGTAGGCGGTGTAAAACGTGCCCGCATCTATGCCAAACACTTCAAACGCGAGTTGGTCATTTGTGATAAATACCGCACCAAAGCCAATGAAGTTGCCGCGATGACGGTAATTGGCGACGTGAAAGGCTGCGATGTGGTACTGGTGGATGACCTGGTGGACACCGCAGGCACCTTGTGCAAAGCAGCCGACGCGCTGATTGAGAAAGGCGCTAAATCGGTACGCGCCATTTGTACCCACCCGGTACTGTCGGGTAAAGCCTACGAAAATGTGGAAAATTCGCAACTCACCGAACTGATTGTGTGCGATACCATTCCGTTGCGCCGCGAATCGGATAAAATTAAAGTATTGTCTACGGCCAATTTATTTGCCCGCGCCATCCGCAATACGGTGGAGCATCGCTCTATTTCAGCCTTGTTTCACCAATAGGCACCCCGCCAAATAATTGTCGCCGAAGAAAAGCCGGGGTAAGCCAATTGCGCCGTTCCCCGGCTTTTCCTGCCGTTAAATAAATAGTCGTTGCAAAGCGTGCTTAAGTCGTACTATCTTCGATTTAAGTTTTCTCATAGTATGTTTTGATTTATCCTACTGCTGTCCCTTCTGGCAGTAGGATTTTTTTTGATCATCCGCTCTTTTCGGCCCTCGCAAATAATTCGGTTTGGCACTTGGCGCAGCTTATTTAAGGCTGCGCCGGGTGCGGAAGATCGTATCTTTGCGTTTTCTTTCCACCTCCAAGGGCTGTGCGATGAAATTTCAACTAAAAAAACGACGTGTGTTATTGGCAGGACTGCTGCTGTTTGCCATTGCCTGCTTCGGGCAGGTCAAAAGCGCGGCCTATCGGGTCATGCTGAACGGTTTGCTCAAACATTCAGTACCCGAACGCACCGTGCAACAAGTCGTAGAAGATAGCTCAGATCTGGTGTTTGTAGACGCCCGCGAGCCGCGCGAGTACGCGGTAAGTCATATTCAAAACGCCGTTTTTTCCGGGTACGATCATTTTGATCCTAATACACTGGCGCAAATACCTAAAAATCAGCGCATTGTGGTCTATTGCTCCGTGGGTTACCGCAGCGAAAAAATAGCCGAAAAACTCCGGGACGCCGGTTATTCCAGTGTATCCAACCTCTATGGTGGCATTTTCGAATGGGTAAATCAGGGATACCCGGTGCAGAATGCTGCCGGACCCACCCATGAAGTGCATGCCTTCGACCGTACCTGGGGTATTTGGCTGCATAAAGGCAAAAAAGTGTACCGATGAATGTTGTCGACTAACACGTCAACATCATCAAAAGGGTATCCCCCAAAATCAAAAATCACAAATCCAATCGGAAATCGGAATTCATGTAATCGGAAATCGGAAATCGACTCTACTCGTACTGCTCCGCGTAATACTGCAAATAAGCCCCCGAGCGCACATGGTTCAGCCAATCCTCATGCTCCAAATACCATTGTGCCGTCAAACGGAAGCCTTCTTCTGCCAGGATGGACGGTTCCCAACCTAATTCGTTGCGCAGTTTGGACGCATCAATGGCGTACCGGCGGTCGTGTCCGGGCCGGTCTTTTACAAACGTGATGAGTTGGCGTGAAGTGTTGGGCGCGTTGCCGAGCAGCTCATCCATAATATCGCAGAGGTTTTCCACCAAATCAATGTTTTTCCACTCATTGTTGCCGCCAATATTATACGTTTCGCCTTCTTTGCCTTTATGATAAATGGTGTCGATCGCTTCAGCATGGTCTTTTACCCAAAGCCAGTCGCGTGTGTATTTGCCATCGCCATACACCGGCAGCGCTTTCCCTTGTTTGATGTTGCTGATAATCAAAGGGATCAACTTTTCCGGAAAATGATAAGGGCCGTAGTTGTTGCTACAGTTGGAAATCACCACGGGCAAATGGTACGTGTGGTACCAGGCGCGTACAAAATGATCGCTGCTGGCCTTGGATGCCGAATAAGGCGAACGCGGATCATACGCGGTTTCTTCCGTGAAAAAACCTTCTTCGCCCAAAGAGCCGTACACTTCATCGGTCGAAACATGGTAAAAACGCTTCCCTTCCATGTTTCCCTCCCAGGCTATTTTAGCAGCGTTCAACAAATTTACCGTACCCATCACATTGGTTTCCACAAAGGCCAATGGGTTGGTGATCGAACGGTCCACGTGACTTTCAGCAGCCAAATGAATCACGCCATCAAACTGGTAACGTGCAAATAAATCGTTGATCCAGGCCGCATCGGTGATATCGCCGCGTTCAAAAATATAATTCGGCGCTTTTTCAACGTCGCGCAGGTTTTCTAAGTTGCCCGCATACGTTAGCGCATCTAAATTGACTATTTTGTACTGCGGATAACGCTGTACAAACAAACGAACGACGTGCGAACCAATGAATCCGGCACCGCCTGTAATAAGTAAATGAGGCATGAATTTGAATGTTTTATCGTTGATTAGTTGCGCGGAACGGCTTTTTTAAAATATTCATACGTCAATTTCATGCCTTCCTCGCGGTTGTACTTCGGCTCCCAACCTAAGATGTTACGCGCCTTGGTGATATCGGGCTGACGTTGTTTCGGGTCATCCACGGGCAAAGGACGGTAATCAATAAACGCTTTTGGATTATCGACAAGGGCCATTACTTCCTGCGCAAATTGCATCACCGTGATTTCAGAAGGATTGCCAATGTTCATCGGCTGGGAGTAATCGCTCAACAATAAGCGGTAAATGCCGTCTACCAAATCATCGACATAGCAGAAAGAACGCGTTTGTGAACCGTCGCCAAACACTGTAAGTCCTTCACCGCGAATGGCTTGACTGAAAAATGCCGGCAACACCCGACCGTCGTTTACACGCATACGCGGGCCGTAGGTGTTGAAAATACGAATAATACGGGTTTCAACCTGATGGTAGGTGTGGTAGGCCATCGTAATGGCTTCGAGGAAACGTTTGGCTTCATCATACACGCCACGCGGACCGACCGGGTTAACATTCCCCCAGTATTCTTCGGTTTGCGGATGCACATGCGGATCGCCGTACACCTCAGAGGTAGACGCTACCAAAATGCGCGCTTTTTTCTCTTTGGCAAGACCCAGCAGGTTGTGCGTACCCAAAGAACCCACTTTTAGGGTTTGAATCGGCATCAACAGATAATCGATGGGGCTTGCAGGGCTGGCAAAATGGAGAATGTAATCGAGGTGGCCCGGTACATGCACGAATTTGGTAATATCGTGGTGATAATACTCGAAATTCTTTTCTTTGAAGAGGTGTTCGATGTTATTCAGGTCGCCCGTGAGCAGGTTGTCCATGCCAATGACATGGTACCCTTCGGCGATAAACCGGTCGCAAAGGTGCGAACCGAGGAATCCGGCAGCGCCGGCAATAAGAATGCGTGGAGTGGCCATTACGTTTGTTCGATATATTAAAATTGAATCATGCACAAAAGTAGGAATTATTGCGGTCGTGGCATGTGACTTACATATAACCTGTTTTATCACATTAAAATTCCATGTATTTTTGCAGCAATTATCGCGTGTTCGGCCCTAAAAAACCGTTTCCTGGGCTATGCAAATAGCGCACCAAATCTTTTTGCAATGAAAATTTAATGTAAAATATTCATTTGTTTAAAAGATAATACTTGTCTTTACAGACCAAAATTGTTCACCGTTTTGATTTTATCTGATGCAAACACTCATTACCATTCTTTCTGTCATCATCGGTATCGTATTTGTCCTATTGTTGTTCAGCCTGTTGGCCTCCACCGTTATGGAGATTTTGGCTGCCTTGCTTTCCCTGCGCGGACTCCATTTGTTGCGCACCCTTAAAAATATGTTGGGCGAACAAACTTCCAAATTTTTGGAACATCCATTTTTTCGCCAATTAGCCTACGCAACCGGCAGGAAAACGCCCATGACAGCCTACTCGCTGCCATTATGGATCAACAAATCCACGTTTAGCACTATTTTAACCGATTTATTGGAGTCCAATGGCACCGGTGAACTCGAACAAAAAATACACGATTTGCCGGCAGGCGATTTGAAAGAATTATTGCTTTACCTGTACCGCCAAACGGATGGCACCATCAAACAATTTAAAGAGAAAGTTGAAAACTGGTTTGATGAAGTGATGGAACGCGCGTCCGACTGGTACAAACGCTCTACCAAATGGTGGCTGTTTGGTGTCGGATTTACCATGGCGGTGATTTTTAATACCGATACGATACAGATTTATACCAGCCTGTCTACCAATTCGGTACTTCGGGAGGATTTTGTAACCCTGGCGACAAAATTTATTGAGCACAATGATTCGGTACCGAGTTTCGATGCCAATCAGGCAAAGGCTTTGGACGTAGTGGTACCTCAATTTACGGAAATGGCCAAGACCTATAAAGAGTCCGTAACTTCTCCGCTGGGCTTGGGCTGGAGCGAAAGCCAGTTTAACCTGACTACTACCCAATGGCTGGTAAAACTACTGGGTTGGTTGTTATCGGGCATTGCGGTTACGTTTGGCGCGCCATTTTGGTTTGAAATTTTGAAAAAACTCATCAGCATCAAATCGGGTGCTGGCGGCGGCGGAGCCGGTTCCTCCACGGTAGTTGTAAATACATCTGGAGGCACAACTATACCTGTCAATAATCAAGTTGCCGAAACAATGATGTTTGAAAAAGCAAAGGCCCCTGCGAAAAACGATAAAAGCGAAAACGACCAGGAAGGATTCGGGTAGCAAGCATAAATTATTCATTTATACGCCATAGCAATCGGTTTTGACCCGTGAAAACCGATTGCTATGGCGTATAAAAACGTTACCAAAAACGGAAAGCATGTCGCTTCAAGCAATTCTCAATCTCGGCAGAGGGGTTACCACCGCCGAATTGGCACAATCCAAGTACCACCCCGCTGTAGTCACCATCCAATCTATTTTGTGCGATCTGGGCATCCTGGATCCCATCATTGGCGGCTCGGAAGCGCGCGATTTTGGCCCGATTGCCAAAGCTGATGGCAGCATTGGGCAAAATACCCGCAATGCTATTTTCGAGTTTTGCCGCTTGGCAGGCCTCTCCTACGATCAGGAAGGGTCCTTGAGTTTGGCCGCCATCCATACTTTGGCAGCGGCCGACCCAAACACTTTTTTGCACGTCGAATTTGAATACGCCTCCGACGATGATTTGGGTACCCGTTTTGCCAAAAGGATTCTGCGCTACATGCGTAAAAAAGGCTATTGGATTGCCCGCAGCCCCAATGCCTGCAATATTGTGTACGTGGAAGGTGCCAACGCCAATGGAACCCTTAATCCGGATACGATTAACCTGTGGAATGACCGCCGCATGGTCATTCGCATTGCCCCCGGCGGTCGGCCAGAAGTGCTCATCAACCACGAAGCCACCACCGAGCCGGGTATTCCATCCCCCCATAACATCAACCCTTCCGGTACCGCCCGCATCGGGTTCGGACAATATAAAAGCTGGCGACAAGGCCCGCACAAAGAGCGGCAACTGGCGCTGGTGCAAAGCGGTCCGGTGAAAGTGTACCGCGATAAAAACCGCGATAATGTGCGCAGCGGCGATAAAGTGTACGTCGGTGTATTTGGCATTAATCAACACTCTACCAACAACTTACCCATGTATGTGGGCGATTACAGCATTGGATGCCTGGTGGGACGGTATTATCTAGAACATTTGCCCTTTTTGATGACCGTGAAAAACGATTTCCGCTTTTTGTTAAATACGAACTACGACTTCGTTACGACCGTTATTTCCGGGGCCGATCTGCAAAAGGAAGAACCGCTTTAAACGCCATAGCAATCGGTTTTGTACGCTTGGATTTAAACATTTACTACAATTTATTCAAAACCGATTGCGTCGGTGTTTAAACGCCATAGCAATCGGTCTTGAGTCGTTGCATTTAATTTACATAAAAACCGATTGCGTCGGCGTTTATAATATCACGCAGCATTCAACTTCAAACCGACCCAACCATGTATAAAGTAAAATTTGGCGGCAAACGCGGCAAATCCTTCCAATTGGTAGAAAGTCCAAACATGGTGGTGATTCGCACCATGGGCAACCAAGATCTGGAAAGTCTATCGATCGGCGCTGAAAGTCAAGCGTTTATCAACCAATCTACCGAAGTGCTGGGTTTTCCGGAAGCCGGTGTTTCGGTACGCCGATTGCTGACCCCACCCCAACAGAACCTGTCGATGGCGCTTAGCCGCCGGGACAGTATGCGGACGGTACTCAAGCAGGAAGACGATATTCGTTTTGCCGGTCGGGTGCTCCAAAATCCGGAGACCGGCGCAGTGACGCTTTATACCGAGAATTTTTTTGTAAAATTTAAAGACAAACTCAGCGCGGCAGCTTGTGAACTGCTGATTGCGGAATATGGCCTCACCATCAAACGCAAATTACCGTTTGCCACCAATGCCTATTCTGTAGAAGCGCCAGAAGGCACAGGTTTGAAAGTATTTGAAATCGCCGAAAAACTGCTTGCCGAAAAACAGGTGGATTATTGCCATCCCGAACTGATTCAGGAGCGGCAATTTAAAGCCATCCACCCTTTGCAATGGCACCTTGCACCTTCTCGAATTAACAACACCCACATCGATGCACACGTAAATATTGAACAGGCCTGGCAAGTATCCAAAGGCCAGGGTGTTACCATTGCCGTTATCGACGATGGCCTGGATTTGGCGCATCCCGAATTTGAAGGCCGTATTGTAGCGCCGTTCGATGCGACGGAGAACAGCGACGATCCGCGGCCGAAAGATCCCAAAGAAAACCACGGTACTTCCTGTGCAGGCGTGGCTTGTGCGGCCGGATTGCCCAACGGCGCTTCCGGCACGGCCCCTGAAGCCAACTTGATGCCGATTCGCTTGCGCAGCGGCTTGGGCAGCATGAATGAAGCCAATGCCTTTGTGTGGGCTGCCGACCACGGTGCCGACGTGATTTCCTGCTCCTGGGGACCCCGCGACGGCGCCTGGTGGGACGACAAGGATCCAATACACCAAGAGGAACAAATGTTGCCCGATCATACCCGCCTCGCCATAGAATATGCCATCAATGAAGGCCGCGGGGGCAAAGGTTGTGTGATTTTATTTGCGGCAGGCAATGGCAATGAAAACATCCTGAATGATGGTTACGCCTCCTTTCCGGGGGTAATTGCCGTAGCGGCTTGCAATGAAGCGGGCAAACGCTCGGTGTACAGCGATTTTGGTCCGGCGGTATGGGCTTGTTTTCCAAGCAATGATTTTGGCCACTCCGGTTTAAACCATCCCGCCCCAATCAGCAGCGGATTGCGTACCACCGATCGTTTGTTGCAAGATGGATACGAAACCGGCGACTACACCGATACTTTTGGCGGCACTTCTGGCGCTTGTCCGGGTTTAGCAGGTGTCGTAGGACTCATGCTATCTGTAAATCCAGACTTAAGTTCCACCGAAGTAAAAGACCTGATTCGGCGCTCCTGTGTACGCATCGACCCGGAAACAGGCGCGTATGACGCACACGGACACAGCAATTTATATGGTTATGGCCGCATTGACGCCGGATTGGCCGTGCGTAATGCCCTGCCCGTTGCCCATCCTGAAATACCCCAAATAACCGGCTCCGTACGTTTCACGGTGTTGGGCGAATTGCCTTTATCGCAAAACAGCATCACGGGCGGATTTACACCTGCTCGCAAAGTACTAGGCCTGCGCCTTGAATTGGAAAACCCCATTGCAGGTTTAGTGCTCAAATACCGGGTAAATATCCCCGAATTGGGCATTTTGGAAAACTCCGAGCCCGGTGGATATATTGGCGTGGGCAATGCCCGTCAGCGCATTGTGGGTTTTTCCGTTTTCCTGGAAGGCAGTGCGGCCGCATCGTACGAGGTAGAATACGCCGGACGTTTCAAAGGCCAGCAGGCGCTCGAACTTGCCCGCAACGGCGCGATTTGTGGCGGCACCAATGCATTGGGCAAAACCCTGGAAGGCATTACCGTACGCATCCACAAAAAAGGCGCATAATATTTGCTATTTCGGCGACGGTTGCGCTATATTTGCGGCCGCTTTTGAATAAAGGGGGATTAGCTCAGTTGGTAGAGCGCTTGCATGGCATGCAAGAGGTCATCGGTTCGAATCCGTTATCCTCCACCCACGTAGAAGGGGTTCCACGGAGTTACGCGGAGGTACGGAGGGGCACAGAGTTTTTCTCCGTGTAGCTCCGTACCTCCAATAAATTCCGTGAAACCCCCTTTTTTCTCCGTGCCTCTCCATACCTCCGCGTAACTCCGTGGCCCCCTTCCCTCTACGACAGTATAAGCCGCTTCACCCCATCTTTAAGCACCGGAACATTGAAATTAATCAAAAGTCCAGTTTTAAATTGGCCTAGTTTCATATAGGTAAGCGTTTGCGCTACATGCAATTCGTGAAGTTCATCTACGGATTTTAACTCAATTACGATGGTATTTTCTACTAATAAATCAATTCGATAACCGTAGTCTAACCTAACTTCTTTGTAAGTAACAGGCATTGGCTTTTCTTTTTCTACAATTAAGCCAGCATTTTTCAACTCGTAACATAGGCATTCCCGATAAGTGGATTCTAACAATCCTTTTCCCAGAAATTTGTGTACTTCAATGGCTTTTCCAATGATTAATTGGGTGATTTCATGATGCTGCATAGTGTTTTGATTATGGATTAATGATTTGAAGATTATGGTGAAAAAAATCGAGAACGTTTGAATTGGAGGTTTATTGTTGGGTTGGTGAAAAAAGGGTGCCACGGAGTTACACGGAGGTACGGAGGGACACGGAGTTATTCATTTTCGGGAGGGGATCATTTCGGCGTTAGGCAAGCACCTGCCTTTGTAATTACCTTGAAATTTAATAAGTTATAACAAATCAAAAAAAACTCCGTGCCCCTCCGTACCTCCGCGTACCTCCGTGGAACTTTTTTCCTCCGTGGAACTTTTTTCCTCCGTGCCCCTCCGTATCTCCGCGTAACTCCGTGGAACTTTTTCCTCCGTACCTCCGCGTACCTCCGTGGAACTTTCACGCGCTCTACTCTCCAAAAGCTCCCACACTCAATATTAAAGTAAATTCGTAAGTTTGCGCAAATATCCACCCACTTGAACGACCTGTCCGCCATACGGGAATTAGCGCAAAACGCCGAATTAGAAACCGCCCTCGAAACACTTCGGGCTTGGGCAAACACGCATGCCCGAGCCGAATTGATCTTTTGCGATCAACAACTCGCCAATATTCAAATAACCGAAAAACCCTACTTCGCCGGGCGTATCCCTTTCGATGACCATAAAATGAACATGGCCAACGTAAGTTACGCCCTGCTGGAAAAACTTACCGAATTAGAAGGCCAAAACCAACCACAAACCAATACCCCAAACCCAGGCGCCCCATTCCACGCATTTTCCTGCGACCGCGTAGATCAAACCGATGCCTTTGAACAACACCGTAAGCAATTAGCTAAAGATAAAATACAATTTTATTACTTATACGGTGCTGAACCACAAGCCCATAAAAGCCTGTTTGCCCGCCTCGCCCTGGAATTGGAAGCCCGAAATAAACGAACCGTGCTCCAAATTGATTTGAACATCAAGGAAAGCCGCGACCCGCAGATTTATAAGGAAAAATTTGTGCGCGATCTTTACTCCAAGCTGGGGATAAATCCCGACCTCCATGAAAACCTGCTGGATTCCAATTTGCAGTTTTTGATCGAAAAAAGCCCCAAAATAAAGGCTTTAGGGGCCCGGGATGCCGTGTTTATCCTCGCGCATGTGAGCCACTGGACCTGGGACAAAGACCTAACCCCGGCGGCAGCGCGGTGGTTTATCCTCGATTTTTGTAAATGTGTGTTACCCCCCGATGCGCCCTCGGTGCTCTTTTTCTTTTCGTTCGATTACGATGAAACCTACGACGCCTCGGTAAAAACGCAGGTCGTAGAGGCCGTAACCAAAAGCGATTTTGTGCAGGCCCTGCCCGAACTCGGCATGGTGCTGCGCCGCCATGTGGGTGCCTGGCTGGCCGAACATCCGCAATTTGTGCCCACCGCCCAGGAGCGCAACCTGATACTCAACAACCATTTTGCAGGACCCGAATATGTGATGGAAACCGTGGAGGAGGTACTGAACCAAATCATAGATAACAGTAAAAACCGGCTAACAAGATGAATTTTAACGCCCTCGATCGGCTACCCGCCCAGTTCAATCCCGATGATTATGTACCCGACCCGGGATTAGTCAACGCGGCCGAAGTGGCTTTCGCCCTGCGCCAACCCTTGCTCATTATGGGCGAACCCGGCACCGGAAAAACGCGTTTTGCCTATAAACTGGCACACGAATTGGCTAAAAAAAATAATCCGGGCGGATTGGTTTTTGCCAACAAACCCGAATTGTTTTACACCAAAACCAATGCCCAGGCACGGGATCTGTTTTATACTTACGACGCTTTGGCACAGTTCCAACAAGCCAATATCCGTCGGGAAAGTGGCGATAAAACGATGGAAACTGCCGATTTTATCGAACTCCAGGCGTTGGGAAAAGCCATTGCCATGACCGATCCTATGGCGGTAAATTACCCGAAATTGCGCGCAAAACTCGGAAATACGCCCCAAAGCACGGTGGTGCTGATCGATGAAATTGACAAAGCGCCCCGCGATTTTCCGAACGATATTCTGAATGAAATCGAAAACCAGCAGTTTTTTATCCGCGAGTTGGATAATTTGCCGGTAACGCGCAATGAGCAGCAGCATATTTTCATGATCATGACCTCCAACTCCGAAAAAAACCTGCCCGATGCTTTTTTGCGGCGCTGCGTTTTTTACCATATTCCGTTCCCGGAGCCGGATAAACTGCTGGAAATTGCCAAAACCCAATTGGGCAAGGCCAATGCCTTTACCGATGAATTTTTGAAGATGTTGATCGCTCGCTTTGGCGAAGTGCGTAAAAAGGCCGTGCGTAAACCACCCGCTACCGCCGAATTATTGGCCTGGTTGCGCATTTTAGGGGTGCAAAACATCACTGATCTGGAAACCGCCGACAAGCAGCAGCGCCTGCGCGACAACCTTTCGATTCTTGTAAAAACCAAAGAAGATTTGGATGCCGTGCGCGGGATCTTTTAAAAACGCCGAAGCGCCATCGAAGACCGTTCCAGCCATATCGCCCTGCCCCTCGATCGCCTGTTTGACGCTTTAAGCGCCGCAGGTTTCGAGTTGTCGCCCGCACACCGCGTTCGGGCCTGGCGGGTATTGGAGGCAATGGGTCCCGCGCATATTGCCGATCCTGCTGGCTTGAAAATGTACCTTGCGCCCGTATTTGCACGCAGCGCGACCGAACAGGAGCAGTTTTATGTCGTTTTTGACCGTTTTGTAGCAAAAATCACCGAGCCGGATCCTGATGTGGAGTTGGTAGACCCTAAAACGGAAATTGCTCCTGAGTTGGAACAAGGTCGGAAAGGACCGGATTATATTTTATGGGGCTTGCTGCTGTTGTTTGTGTTGTTGAAGGGTTGGGAGGCTTGGCAACAGTACAAACCTGCGCCGGAAACGCCCTTTGAGCCTACTTTTTTGTTGCTAAAATGGGTGAATGGGAAGGATCAGGTATACGATGGAATTCAGGGAGAAGGTACGATTTTTAGCAATATATCTATTTTCAGCGATGGTGACACCTTATTAGTTGTCAATAAATCGGAGTACGCCAATACAACAGATAGTTTAAATTATCATTTTGAGGCAAGATTATTCCTGGGCAAGGATACAACTCACGGTAAAATCCTGCCGTCTTATGGACCGAATGCCTGGATAACCGTTTTAAAGGCTTCACCCGGTGTCTCAAACGTATCTATACAGGTGTATGGTAGCAATTCCTCTAACGCATGGAAGGATACATCCACGTTGCGAACAAATATCTTTTGTAGCAACTTACCCGATTTACCTGCCTTAAAAGTGCCCAAATCTATCCCCCAGGGCAGCATTTTGCAGTGCAATGTGGTCGAAAAACCAGGTAAAGGAATCGTTTATACCTGGGAAATTGACGGTGGAGACCCCATTCATGGTGCTAAGGCCAGTAAAAAGATAGACCAGGCCGGGCAAATTGAGGTACACTTTAGTATAAAAGACACCTTGGCTCCGGGCTACTGCGCGCGCGACACCACTTTTACCGTAAAAGTAGGCGATGGACGCGTGCAACTACCCCTACCTGCCTACGTAACCGACCAATCCGAACCCGTAGGCAAATTTAACTGGCTCAGTTATTTGATTTTATTGCTGACGGGCGCATTGGCGGGGTGGAGCTGGTACCGATGGTCAAAGCGCAAAGCACCCAAACCACCTGAACCCCAATCGGGTGTACGGACCAATTTGCCCGAAAAGACCGATAAACCGCCCTATTATATCCCGTTTCGCGAACAAAAAGGGGTGTTACGCAGCAGTAAAGCGGAATTCCGCTTAGGCGACGCGCTGCGCCTGCGCCAGGAAGGACAACACCAATTGTTGGATATACCTGCTACGTTGCAGGCTACTTTAGACCGCGGCGGCTTCCCTGTAGCCCGCTTTAGATACCAAACGAAACCCACGGATTACCTGTTTTTGGTAGACGAACAATTGCCCGGCAACCACCTGGCGCGGCTGTTCCGGCATTTGGCCGAAAACCTGCGCGGACAGGATGTGCACCTCGAATTATTCTGGTACGATGCCGGCTTTACCCGCTTTTGGAACCGCGATGTGCCGCTGGGACTTTCTTTGGAAGGACTGCAACGGGCTTTCCCGGAACATCGTTTGGTGATTTTGGGGAATGGGCATGCTTTGATTGATCCTTTTGCCGAAAATATGCCGCGCTTGCGACCGAATTTAGTCGCGTCTTTGAAGGCCTGGTCGATGCGTTTGTTGCTTACGCCGCAACCTGTTGTTGATTGGAACTGGCGGGAAAGTGCGATTTATCGGTGGTTTCCGCTGTTTCCGGCTGATTTAGGCGGGATGATGAAGGCGGCGGCGTTTATTGAGGGGGGATTAGATCTGGAGGATCTTGTCGGGGCGGGGCTCGCCCCCGCCCAACAACGATCGGCCGCCCTCGCCGCACAACAATCAGCCGCCCCCGCCCAACGAACAACGGATCCGAGGGCGGGGGCGAGCCCCGCCCCGACAGACGCCCCGACAGATGCAACCAACCGATGGATCGCAGCATTGTCGGTCACCCCCACCCCCACCTGGGAAACCACCCTCGCCATCGCCCGCGCCCTAAACATCCCGGTCGACCATGACCTTATCCTCGAAATTGCCCGGATACCCGCCTTACAGGAAGGCGCCTGGCACCCGCGCCAACGCCAGGCATTGCTTGCCAGCCTTTCGGAAGACGATGAACGCGCTGCCCGCCAGGCCGTACGCGCCGAACTCGAAGCTGTGCGCGACTTAGCCAAAGACGGCCACGCCGCCCTGGAATTGGAAACCGGCATAGCAGTGCAAAGTTTCATTTTAGATCCGGAAGATGCAGACAACCAGGCCCTTGTAACCGATTTATTGGAAAGAGGCCTGTTGCCGCGCCAATTGGAGGCCGAATTGAATGTTGCCCTCGCGCGCCTACAACAACCCAAGGCAACGCCGGGGCCTTTGAAGATAAACATTTGCTATGTGCAGGATGATGCCGAGCAGTTTTACAATTTGTTGGAGCGCTTGCGGCCCTTGGAAGCCGATGGCACTGTACAAATATGGCATTACAGCGCACAACCTAACGGCAAGGACTGGGCGGCGCAACTACAAGAACACGTGGTAGCGGCCGACATCCATTTAATGTTGTTGAGCCCCGCGTTTTTGGGAAGCCAATCCATCATGGAAGAAACCATGCCGCTGGTATTGGAAAGTGTGAAAACACACCAGGCGCAAGTACTAAATATCCTGGTAAGACCCTGCAATTATGAAAAAACCCGCCTTGAACAATTCGAATTTATACCATTAGACGCTGCTGGGCAACCTTTGGCCATTTTAAGCGACCGGAATGAAGCGGAAGGCTCCATGATGCAGCAAAGCCAGGCGCCCATCAAAAAAGCCCGCAAAGCCTCGCGCACCTACACGCCCGAGCAGGTATGCGCCCGCGCAGCCGAGGCCGTATTTACCCTGGTGGCCCAATTGCGCCAGGCGCGCGGCAGTTCGGATAAAAAGCCCCCCTTAAACCTGCAAGCCTGGCTCGATGCCAAAAAACCAGAGCCTCCGAAACCGCCTAAAAGGCCGTTTTTTACCCTGATATTTGGCATAGCCTGCGCTTTGAGCCTCCTTTTTGCCGATTTATTGATTTTTGGCTGGCTTTCAGAAGGTACGCCAGAGTTGCGCGCGCGGGCCTTCGCGCCACACACGTACGTACCCGGGCGCGACACCCTGCGCAGCAATGCTTTGGTGCGGGAAGTGTGGGCCATTGACAGTGCGGTGCTATACAATAACCTAGGCGTAATACAGGCCGAACAGGGCTTGCCCGCAGTAGATCCCGTTTTCAAAAAACTAAGCGCACCTGCGCCCAATGCCTACCAGGCCCTGGCGTTTTTTGCCTGCGCCCGGCAGTTAAGTCCGCTCAAAGCCTATTTGCCGGCCTTGCAAAACAGTGCAACCGCCTGGTATCATCTCGCGGCACAAAGCCTGAACAACGAGGCCAGCACTGCGCAATTGGCCCAAGCCGCAAGCCAGTTTGACTCCGCAGCGGTGCTGGCAACAGAACATTTCCCAAGTTTAAGCGCCGATGCTACCCATGGAAAAGGCCTGTGTTATTATTACGGCAAGCAGCGCGACAGTGCGTTGTTGGTTTACCAAAATTTACGCGCCCGGGCTTATTTTGACACCCTGACCCTGCGCCCTAATTTGGAAACCCTGCTGGGCATCACTACCAACCGCATCAACAGCCTGCAAGTGCAACAAGCCGCCGATGGCCGTTTGCGCCTGCAAATTGCCTACCAGTTGGCTTTTGAGCCCCGACAAGATCCACAACTTACCGTAGAGGCCGTAGATAAAACAGGTAAAATATTGGCTTTCAATACCAAAGCCCAGCGCAGCGCTATTTTGGGCGCGAATACCGCCACCCTGTACTTGCCCGAACAAGCCAACGCTTCGGCTTTTCATGCGGACACGCTGCGGGTGCGCTTGAGCGATGCGTACGGGAAGCAATTGGCCGGCTGGCAACAAGCACGCCGCTGGGATTGGACACCGCCAAGCGTTACAACCCCGACCCAGCCAAAAATAGATACGCCTGTAGTAGTTAAACCGCTACAACCCATAGACAGCGACAAAGACGGCACCCCTGACAACGAAGACCAATGCCCCCAAGACCCCTACAAAACCCAGCCCGGCGCTTGCGGCTGCGGCGTACCCGATACCGACTCCGATGGCGACGGTGTACCCGACTGCATTGACAAATGCCCGAAAGAACCCGGCGACCCTAAAAACGGCGGCTGCCCGGTAGTTACGTCTTTCAGCCCACCCGATATGGTGCGCGTACGCGGTGGCACCTTCCGCATGGGCAGCGAAAAAAAGGATAAGGATGCTTATGATAATGAAATGCCAGCCCACGATGTCACCCTCTCTGATTTTTACATCGGGCGCACCGAAGTGACCCAGGCTTTGTGGCGGGCTGTGATGGGTAACGATCCTTCTTATTTTAAAGATTGCGACCAATGCCCGGTAGAGAATGTAAGTTATGACGACATCCAGGAATTTTTGCAAAAACTGAACGCCTTGGATCCTGGCAAAAACTACCGCCTGCCCACCGAAGCAGAATGGGAGTATGCGGCTCGGGGTGGCCCACCCAGTAAGCAAAACTTCGGATATGCGGGCTCGGATAAAATTGATGAAGTGGCCTGGTATAATGGTAATTCCGATGGGAGAACCCATCCGGTGGGCCAGAAAAAGGCCAATGCATTGGGACTTTTTGATATATCGGGCAATGTTTGGGAATGGTGCAGTGATTGGTATGAGGGCTATTCAACAGAAAGTCAAAGCAACCCGAAAGGCCCGGATTCGGGTCGCGGCCGAGTGTATCGCGGCGGCAGTTGGGGCGGCAACGCCTCGGATTGTCGCGTGGTGGGTCGCTACAATGACACGCCACGGCGTCGGGGCTTCGACGTTGGCTTCCGCCTCGCTTCCTCCCGCTAGTGAGGTTGCTTGTTATCTGTGCCTTCAATCGAGGACAAGAGGGGAAAAAGGGTTCCACAGAGAAGCGCGGAGGTACAGAGGTGCACAGAGTTTTTTGATCTGTTTTTAACCTTTTGATTCTGAATTATTTGTGTGAATAGGCACTGGCGAATACTTGAAATGATCCCCCTCGCGAAAATGGAAACCTCCGTGTATCTCCGTTCCTCCGCGCTCCTCTGTGGAATCCTCCCCTCTACATGGCCCGCTCCCCCCCCAACACCTTCAAGAACCAAGTCTTCCCCGCCAATAACTTGGTACCCTCAATTTTAACCCGCAAAGCCGCATATTGGTCGGGACGGGCCTGCATCAAACGCCTTAATAAGGTGGCAAAATTGAGGTAAGTGCGCCGAATTTCTTCCGAAATGGTGCGGTTGCGGCGCAAATAAATCACAAAAGCGTGCAATAAACTTTCCAGCGCATCATAAGCTTCGGTTTCGTAATATATTTTGGCCAACATGATTTTGGCACCCAGGTGGTAGGACGGATCGGAGGATGCCACGTGGTTCAGGTGAAACTGGGCTTTTTCGTTTTCACCCGTATAATAATACAGTTCCGCCAGGTTGAAATGGTAAGCATCCGAGCGCAAATCGGGTGGTAGCAATTGCGCGTGCGACTGGATAAATTGTTCGGTCCAGGTGTATTTTTTCAGGCGCAGGGCCAGTTTGATCACATTTTTAAAATGCCAGGGCGAAAGTTGCCCGTTTTTGAGCATTACGCCGGATTCGATGGCTTGTAGGTACAGATTAAATGCTTCCGCAAGGTATGGTTCGCGGGATTGCAAGATTTGCAGGTTGCAATAATTGATGGCGTATTGGTATATCTCCTCTGTTTCGGCGGAACCTAGATTTTTTTGCAAAGCAGGTAAAGCATCACGCAACTGCTCAAACACTTCGTGCGCATCGGGGGTATTAAACAATTGAAAAACCAGAAAATATGCTTTCACGGCCGGCGCTTCATCGGGGAGCGGATGCTGCGCGAGGTATTGTGCGGCTTCCTCGGCCATTTGGATGCGGTAAGGCACGGCCAATAAACGCTCGCTGGTAAGCATAAAACAAGCGAAACGCAGTTTTTCGGCCAGGTAAAAATAGTCTAAGCTATCGGATGCCTGTTGTACAAAAGCAATATGACCACTTCCGCCACTTTGCGTTTGGCGGTTACTTTCCAGGTCGTTGAGCCAATATTGTTCCCAATAATGCCGGGTGCCTAAATTCGTATCTGCTGCCAGCGCTTGTTGTTTTTTTTCAAACAAGAAGCGATAATGTTTCTCCAGGCCCCTTTCCGACAAGCCTTGCAGGGTGAAAAAATCGCTCCAAAAGCCATTGCGTTCCATTTGGAGCATGCCGATAAATTGTTCCCCCAACTTGGTCAGGGCCGACATCAAATGGTTCATTTGGGCTTCGTTGTACCGGGTATTCGGTAAAGCCGCCTTAAAAACTGCCTTCCGATCGAGGGTAGGACTGAAATTTTGACTCAACCAATCGCACAAGGTGATCATATCCTCATTTCGGTTGAAAAAAGGCGACCGCACCAACTCACGAAAAGAGCGCCATTCCTGGCCCGAAAAAGTACCCAGCAAATCCAGCAACTTACTTTTTTCCATAATGCGGCGCGTCGTAATTTTATTTTAAAAACGTTTTTTAGATTTTTTATATTGTTTTTACACGATAATTAATTAAAAAACAAGTAGTTAGGGTGTTTAATAAATTTATCTTTAAGCGATAATTTTAAAATATTGTGTTTGTCGGCCCATGAAGTACGGCGCACTTTTGTATCGTCAAGTCAATACAATCCATCGCACAACAATCGGCCACGCATGAATATGATTCGAATCGTCCTTTTCAGTTTAGCCTTGCTTTCATTCCCTCGGCCCGTTTTCACCCAGGTATTGCAAGTATCTCCCGGAGATGCCACCAACAACGGCATCATCAACAACATTGATTTTCTTGAAATCGGGTTGGGGTACAATTTTTCAGGGCCCAATCGAGGCAACCTTGTCGGAAATGATTTGAGTCTTACGCCGCAAGCCGTGAATCCCTGGCCTTTAAGTTTGCCCAGCGGATTGAACATGGCTTATGCGGACTGCGACGGGAATGGCAAGATCAATTTTAGCGATCTGAACCCGATTTTTGTGAATTATGGTGCACAGCGCACCGATATTGAGGTAAAGCCGGATGTTTTTATGCCCGGAACATCGGGTATGGATCCGAAATTGCGCCTCACCAGCATCAACAACAATTTGATAGCGCCCGGTGAAAACAGGCTGATTTCTATCCAGTTGGGTACCGCTGATTTACCGGCTGAGGATTTGTATGGCCTGGCATTTTCCCTTCATTTTAACGAACAAATCGATGTGAGTCAGGTAAAACTGGACCTGGGGCAAACTTCCTGGGCCAACAATGACGGCGACCGCATCTTTTTTCACAAACGCACAGCCCCCAAAAGAATCGATGTCGGTTGGACCCGCACCGACCGAAACAATCGCTCCGGGTTTGGCGAAATCGGCACCTTGGAATTGGTCATTATTGTGGATGTGATTGATTGGGCCTCGCCGATGCGTATCTGGACCGACTCTATCCGAATGATCGACAAATTTGGCAACATCAGCGCCACGGCGGGAGATACTTTGAGCATTGACATGGATCCCGATGGGCTTTCGACTTCCACCAACGTGGCCAGCACTATGCTTCCAAATGTATCCGTAAGTCCCAATCCCCTCCAAAATGATGCCTGGGTCGTTTCCGACCATCTGATGGAACGC
Organism: Saprospiraceae bacterium; assembly: GCA_040397785.1. Classification (GTDB taxonomy): domain Bacteria; phylum Bacteroidota; class Bacteroidia; order Chitinophagales; family Saprospiraceae; genus M3007. The sequence continues at coordinate 41,964 of JBBAVI010000031.1, forward strand.
ATTCGTATTTTTAATCTTTTAGGCCAGCCCGTGCTCGACATGCCGGTTGTGCGCGCGACACAAATCCGTATGAATGTACCGAATTTACCAAACGGTGCTTATTTCTTGCAGGTGGACACCGATGCTGGCCCAACAACTACCAAAATATATATTTCTAAATAATAAAGGTGACGGCTTTTACAAAACAAAAAACAAACACTTTTAAAACATGAAAGAAATTATGAAAAAATCACACTTTTTTTGGCTTTTCCTGCTGCTTGCCAGTGGAATCCAGGCCGCGCACCCCAAACATGCGTACGCTACTAACTTGCAAAAGGCTATTGAAATGGCCTATTTTGTACCCAATGCTCTAACCGATTGTGAAGTAGGATTTGAATCGCAAGAAGTGGACAGTCTGATCCTTCAATTCACCTCCAATTTCGAAAGTGCGGACAGTGCCTTGGCGATCAGTTGGTTATGGGATTTTGGCGATGGCGAAACCAGCACCGAAGAAAACCCGGCACACCTTTACGCGCAGGCAGGGATTTATGAAGTGACCCTTACTATTATCAGCGCTACTGGCTGCGAATCGACCATTACGGAGCATGTCTGTGTTGGAATTATAGCTTCTCCCGATTGTACCGCCTCCTTTGAGGCCAACCCAATTGACAGCCTAACCCTCCAATTTCAGGCTCAATTTGAAACCCTGGACAGTGCTTTGGCGGTCCTTTGGCTGTGGGATTTCGGCGATGGGAATACCAGCAACGAAGAAAATCCGGCACATACCTACAATCAGGCGGGTATATATGAAGTGACCCTTACCATTGAAAGTGCAACAGGCTGCATATCCAGCATTACCGAACATGTATGCGTTGGGGAAATTGCGGAAGACCCTGATTGTACCGCTTCCTTTGAAGCCAATCCAATTGACAGCCTGACCCTACAGTTTCAGGCTCAATTTGAAACCCTGGATAGTGCTTTGGCCATCCTCTGGCTGTGGGATTTCGGCGATGGAAATACCAGCAACGAAGAAAATCCGGCACATACTTACGAGCAGGCAGGTATATATGAAGTGACCCTTACCATTGAAAGTGCAACGGGCTGTATATCCAGCATTACCGAACATGTATCCGTCGGGGAAATTGAGGAAGATCCTGATTGTTCGGTCGAGCCACAAACGACCCAATTGGATTCCTTGACGTTTTCTTTTCAATTTGAATATTTTGCGCTAGACAGCGCGGTTGCGGTGACATGGCTGTGGGATTTTGGAGATGGCAACACCAGCGATGAAGCCAACCCGACCCATACTTACAACGATGATGGCTACTATGAAGTGACACTTGTTGTATCAGGTAGCACGGGTTGTGATGCGGAAGTTACCTTCCCTGTATTTACCGACGTACCGCCCACTACCGATTGCGAGGTGTACCTTGAATATGAAGATATAGACAGCTTTACTTATGTCTTTTCGGCGCAAGTATTTAATATCGATGGCGATTCAACCGGGGTTTTGAACTATTTGTGGAACTTTGGAGACGGTACTACCAGCAATGAGGCAAATCCAACGCACCAGTTTCAGCAAGATGGTTTGTACACGGTCACGCTCGATGTAGTAACCGAAGATAGTTGCCAGGCTTATGCTTGTGCGGTATTGGTGATCGGAAATGGTCCGGTGGACACCTTTTATTATGGTTGTCAGGCCATGTTTTATGTGGCTGACGTGAGCGATGATTCCCTCGGTTTGAGTTTTGAAGACCTTTCTTTTGGAGGCGCGGATCAATGGTTTTGGGAATTTGGCGATGGCGCAACCAGCACCGAACAAAACCCTACCCATACGTATGCGGATGCAGGTGTTTATGTAGTTGAACTCACGATTCAAACATTGACGGGCTGTGAAAGCAATATTTCCTTCGAAATATGTGTGAAAGAAGATTGTTCATGGCAGGGCGAGCAGGATTGTCAGGCGCTGTTTATTCCATTGCCGGATAGTTTGGGTGGGCTCGGATTTGAATTCCAGGATCTTTCGTATTCGCCGAACCCGATTACGAGCTGGCATTGGGACTTCGGTGACGGCAACACCAGCAATGAACAATCTCCATTCCATACCTATGGTCAGTCGGGTGTTTATACCATTACTTTGATTATTGAAGCGCAGGATTGCGACAGCGAAATTAGTTTTGAATTGGATACCGATGAGCCCTGGAATTTTGCCAGTAACTCCATCGCTGCTTTAAGTGTTGCAACCGGCACTTTGTCGCAAACCACGGCACGTCCTTCTGCGATAGATGCCTTGCGCTTGTTCCCTAATCCGGTGACCTCCCAATTGCATCTTGTTTTTGATGCGAAAGAAGCCCAGGAATATCAGCTTTCCGTAAAAGATTTGACAGGCCGCCTTTTGTGGTCGAACCCAAAAAGTGCCGTAACGGGCTTAAATACCGTACAACTGGATGTTGCCCATTTATTACCTGGCCTTTACCTGCTCGAAATGCGCACGGATCAGGAAATGAAGGCGCTCAAGTTTGTCAAGCAATAATCGACCGTACACCTTTGTTTTTGTTTTATTATTTCGGTATGGCCTGCATAAGCGTGGGCCATACTTATTTTTAAATTTAAACCAATCAAGTCATGCGAATCACGATCCTTTGGGCTTTGTTTTTGGTTACCGCCCTGCCAATTGGTGCACAAAGTCATCAAACTTATTTCCCCAGTGCCAACCTTTCCTGGAAAAATCTTAAAACCGATTACGGTGCTGTCGGTGACGGAATCACCGATGATACGGAAGCATTTAGGGCTGCCGTGAAAACTTACTTGAACCCGTACAACAGCGCGATTGCCATATTTATCCCAAACGGAACCTATTTAGTCAGCGACAGCATTCGTTTTTTGGAGGGTTATTACGATTGTTGTCTTACGCTGCAAGGAGAAGACCGAGATCGGACGGTGATCCAACTAAAAGACAATGCGCCGGGGTTTCAGGATCCCGAAAATCCACGCGCCATTTTTTACACGCGTGCCGGTAACCAGGCTTTTGGAAACTATGTGTTTAACCTAAGCATTAATACCGGAAGTGAAAACCCGGGCGCTGTTGGAATTGATTATATTACCAGTAATTATGGTGCCATGCGCGATGTAAACATCCGTTCGGAGGATGGAAGCGGGTTTTGTGGCGTACAAATGGAACGCTCCTGGCCGGGACCTGGGCTGTTAAAAAATGTTGCTGTCGATGGTTTTCAATATGGCATAAGGGTCGGCACCTGTGAATACTCAATGACTTTTGAAGATATTACCCTTCGCAACCAAAGTGTTGCCGGCATTACCAATGCTTGCAATACCATCATCGTTCGGCACCTCAACAGCAGCAATTCCGTTCCGGCCATCAAAAATGAAAGTGGGCGTGTCATTATCCTCGACAGCCAATTGGAGGATGGTGATGATAGCCGTTTTGGCATCGAAGTGAGTGGTTATAGTTTTGTTTTTGCCCGAAATATCCAATCAAGCGGATACCTGGGAGCGCTCAGTGTCGATGGCACGGGCATTCAAGGCCAAAACATCAGTGAGTACCATAATCAGCCTGATTATTCCATTGCGCCGAACAACGGAAAAAGCCTGGGACTACCTATCGAGGAAACCCCTGAATATGTGAATAATAATCCGAATGATTGGGCCAGCGTTACCGAGTTTGGCGCGCAGCCCACCAACCCACAATACGGCTTTTTTGATGCGACGGATGCTGTCCAGGCAGCCTTCAATTCCGGTAAAAAATGTATATATTTTGGCCAATCCGGCGATAATAACACGGCCTATTGCATTTACAAAGACATCATCGTGCCGCCAACGGTTGAATTAATCTGTGGGTTTAACCTGGGTAAATTGAATTTCTTCAACGGGAGTAAAATGATTATTAACAACAATGCTGCCATACCCCTTTCCATTGAGCGCATCAAAGGTATTGTGCTGGAAAACAACAGTTTGCGCACCATTGTAATTCGAAGTACTGAAAGTTGTACGTACAACAACACCGCCGCGAACACCCAGGGAAAAGTATTCCTGGAAGATTGGGTCAATCGTTTTGAACCCCAATTTCCGGTACAACTCTGGGCGCGCCATTTCAACACGGAAGTACAACCAGAAAATGAAGTAAATATTGATAATCCCGGCGGGAAATACTGGATCCTTGGACTGAAAACAGAAGGTCGGGCCAATATTGTCCATACCACCAATGGCGGCGCCACAGAAGTCCTAGGCGGACTGATTTACCCGGCCTCTTCTTTTTCCGGAACAAATCAAGCCGCTTTTACGGTAAATAATGCCTGCCTAAGCACCGTTGGACTGACCATGACCACGTATGTTGGAAATGGATGGTATGGCATTGCCGTATCAGAAACCAGCAATGGGGTAACCAAAATTTTGCCCAGCGATAGTATTTGGAGCAATTCGCCCTATAATTTTAGTTTTTTCAGAAGCGGCGGCGTGTGCGATTTTACCACGGCGGCCCATGATATTTCTAACCCGCTCCAAACTAAAGATCCAATTTTCAAGGTGTTCCCCAATCCCGCCAGCGATGTTTTTCAACTCACGGCAACGGTGCCTTGGGATAAGGCAGTGTTAAAAAACAGCCTTGGACAAACGGTGCGGGTTTATACATTTGGGGAAACGCTTCGTTTATCTGGCTTGTCGCCAGGGGTATTTTTCCTGGAGGTGTACGGGGAAATGCCTGGTGAGCGGGTAGTATTGCGGGTTATTGTCAGCGCATTATAGAGATGGGGGCCACGGAGAGGGGAGGGCCACGGAGTTACGCGGAGGAACGGAGTTGCGCGGAGTTTTTTGATCTGTTTTAACCTTTTGATTCTGAATTATTTGTGTAAAAAGGTACTGGTGAATACTTGAAATGATCCCCTCCCGAAAATGAAAACCTCCGTGTATCTCCATCCCTCCGCGCTCCTCCGTGGAACCCTTTTTTCTACGTGTAACGCAGTTCCTTATAATTCGCTGTACCTCCCTTAAAACAACAATCCAAAAAATTAATTACTAATTTTAAAATAGTTATACTATTTTTGTGTTCAAAATACAAAATAGTACAACTATTTTAAAAATGTTCTACAAAAGATCCATTCTGCCTGCTTTACAGGCCCACATGACGAAAAAACAAGTCACCGTGCTCACGGGTATGCGGCGTACAGGCAAAACAACTTTGCTAAAATACCTGATGGAGCAATCGGATGTTCCGCAGAAAATATTCTTCGATCTGGAGCGGCTCGATAACCGGGAACTGTTTTCAGAAAAGAACTACGAAACCATCGTGTATGCTTTAACCCAACGCGGCATACAATTTTCTGAAAAAGTGCTGATCGGCATGGACGAAATCCAGTTGGTCCCAAACCTGCCCAGCATCATCAAATACCTGTACGACCATTACGATATCAAGTTTATCCTGACCGGCTCGAGTTCTTATTATTTGAAAAACCATTTTGAAGAATCGATGGCGGGGCGCAAAAAGATATTTGAGGTGTATCCTTTGCGTTTTGGAGAACTGCTCGATTTTATCGGCGTGCCCTACCCGGCAGCGGAATCCACCCCTTTTAACAGGCCTTTTCTGCATGCTGAATACCAGCGTTTACATCCATACTATGAAAGTTTTATCCAGTTTGGCGGCTTCCCGGAAGTCGTACTTAGCGAAAACGAAGCCGATAAAAAAGACCTGATCGCAGATATCCTGAGTTCTTATATCAATTTCGACATCGCCTCGGTAATGGATTTTAAAAAAAGTGAAACCGCCTATAAACTCATCAAACTGTTGGCCACCCGCATTGGATCTAAAGTGGACATCAGCAAATTGGCCTCCATCGCGGGATTATCACGCCATAGCCTGGAAAATTACCTGCAATTATTCGAGCAATCTTACCTGATTCAAACCATTCCGGTAAGCTCTGCCAGCCCGGACCGTGAAATCGTGAAGGCCAAAAAACTATACTTTTTAGACAATGGCATTGCCAGTTTAGCCGCTGAATTGGGTAGCGGTGCAAAGTTTGAAAATGCCATTTTTAACCAACTACGCAATTGGGGCGCGGTTTCCTATTATTCCATGAAATCCGGACAGGAAATTGATTTTATCCTGGACCGGAAAATCGCGGTGGAAGTCAAGGAAACAGCTGCCTTAACTGACTTGAACCATACCTCCCGTTTGGCCCAAAACCTGGATATTGAAACCTGTTATGTGGTGGGTCGGCACCCGACCAATGCTTTTGATGGGTTTTATTGGGGTGGGGGGATTTTTTAACTACGAATACACCCGCAAACTAGTCCCCGTCAATGTAGTCTTATAAACCGTCAAGCCCTCGCTTCCAGTGTCGTTCAAGCCGTCCCCCTGCAAATCAAAGCGCGCACCATGGGCCGTGCAATAATAATTATTGTTTGCCTTGTCGTACGTCACTTGTTTTTGACCTTGATGGCTACAGGTAACGGTAGCGGCCACGTATTCACCCGCAGTGGTTTTGGCAACCACGGTTCCATTGATTACCAGGTAGTTGCCATTGGTTTTGAGTGTAGCATAGTTTGCATCGGATAAGTCGATGGTAAAATCAACCGGCCCAGTGTTGCCGTCCTTGGCGCAGCTGCTTAGGCAATTGGTGGTAAGTACAAAGGCAGCACCCAGTCCCAGGGTGCTTAGAAATTCTTGACGCGTCATATTGTCGTTTTTATATGGTATATAATTTCAGAAATCTGAACGAGGTTGAAACGGAAAATGACGCTTTGGGTTTTGCCTAAAATGGACAATTTTATTATCTTTGTACATGTTTGAACATCATAACCAGCCTTTGTTGCCGAGGAGTGCCTATAAACCTTCTTCATAAAATTCAGTGTTTTGCGTATGTGTGATGGTGCTAACCGGGCAAATGTCCTCACATACCATGCAGGCTATATCGCATTGGGTATTCACCGCAATGGTGTCAAATGCTGAAATAAATCCCGCGTCTTGCGGGCAAACGGCCACACAGGCACCACAATTGATGCATGCATTCCATCCTATTTGAAAAAGAACCGGCGTGTTACTTTTCATTTGTATTATACCTTTTTATAAGATGAAAGCGGGTTGAAGTAATCGGCCATGGTATCATACAACATCTTATTGCGTTGCTCAATATCCTTTGTTTCAAAAATTGCTTTTTTGGTATGATACAACTGCCACATTTTATTACCCAGTTTATCCAGCCAATTTTCCTGATATCCTTTTAAATTTTCGGCAGTGGCAGGCTGATCTGCATGTATCAGCCCGGCTAAGAAATTACCGGCAATCATGCCGCCTGTTAGTGCTGTATGTAATCCGCCGCCGGTAATTGGATTTACATGCCGCGCAGCATCCCCCACCAAAATCAGGTTGGTGGCATATTGTGTACGTAAAGGTGCTGCAAGTGGAACACCGCCGCCCTGTATTTCTAAAATGCGCGCGTGCTGGAGACGTTCTTTCAGGAAAGAATTTTTAATAAAATGATCCAAATGCCATTGGGCATTTTCTTTCGTCATCGTACGAATAACGCCCAGACCTATTTCTGCATACCCATGGCCTTTGGGGAAAACCCACGCATAACCCCCTGGCGCCCATTCGTGGCCCGTAATGATTTCAAGCAATCCGTTCGTATCTACTTTATCCACCACAAATTGCAGGCAACTGGCCAACTCCGTCATTTTTATATGCGTTTGTAAACCGGACCACTTCCCCACTTGCGATTGCAAACCATCGGCCCCCACCAGTACGCGTGTATGAATGGTTATTTCTTTATTAAATTTGCGAAAGTAGACTTCACAAGTACCATCGTCCAAAGGTTTATAACCCAAACCTTCTGTTTTTAGCCATACTTCCGCACCAGCGCGTTCGGCCAATGTGACTAAGTATCGATCAAAACGCCTGCGATCAACCACATAGCCCAGTGGTTTTTGGCCCGAGCCGGTCCCATATTTCTCCGGTTTCAATTCCCGATAGTCTAGGTTAGTTTCCGTCCCGATTTCGTTGTACACGCTAAAGCCATATACGGCTTCCTGCACAAATTCGGTGCTTGCGTCAACACCACAATCCTCCAATGCATTGGCACTTAACGCGCCGGAGCACTGAATGGGCGCGCCTAGTTCTTGTCGCTTATCAACAAGCAACACTTTCAGGCCTTTTTGCGCGGCTTCTCTTGCGGTAATTGCACCTGCAGGACCGCAACCTATTATTACAATATCAAAGTCAATTGGATTCATCTAATGCAGGGAGAATTTGTTGTAAATTTACACATGAAAAATCTATTGATTTTGTGGCAGTTCAGTCGCCCCCATACAATTATCGGGAGTACACTCAGTATTTTGTCCATTTTTGCAATCGCAATTGGCATCAGTACTTCGGTAAACATTCCAGTAGCGTTGCTCCCGCTGAGTTTGTTAAGCGCATTGGCTTGCAACATCTATATCACAGGATTAAATCAATGGTCGGACATCGACGTTGATAAAATAAATAAGCCCTGGTTGCCAATTGCAGCCGGAACATTATCCAAACAAAACGCATTTCGTATTGTTTTAACTTGTGGTATAATATCACTAACCTGTGCTGCAATATTATCGCTGCCGTTCTTAGGATTGATTTTCACCATTCTTGCGATCGGGACAGCCTATTCTTTACCGCCACTCAAACTCAAACGCAACCACCTGCTGGCAGCCGGGGCAATTTCCGTTGTTCGAGGATTATTGGTTAATGTTGGCTTTTTCCTGCATTTTAGGTACGAAATGATGGGCGCATACACACTGCCTTACGCGATTATACCCCTTACTGTTTTTGTAACCGCTTTTAGCCTGGGTATAGCCTGGTTCAAGGATATTCCTGATACGGAAGGTGATGCCATGTATAATTTCGGCACTTTAGCCGTACAAAAAGGAAGAAAACCTGCCTTTCTCGCGGGTGTAATCATCGTATCCTTTGCTTATGCATTTATCATCTTTGCTGCTGCCACGAAGCAACTGCCTGCCCCTTGGTATTATGGCGTAGTTCATTTGGTGGCCTTATCGGTTTTTCTTTGGCGTGCTTATGCGCTGCAAGTAGAAGATAATCAACAGGTTAAGTCGTTTTACCTGTTTTTCTGGGGCTTGTTTTTTATGGAGTATATCATTTACCCGGTAGGATTTTACCTGGGTATTTAATCAAACACCGCTAATTCAAATACCTCCGAAGGATCCACGCAATGGTTTCGTGTGCTTCCATCAAACCAGTGAGAAAATCGGCGGTTCCTGCATCTTTATTTTTTTCGGCGCATGCTTCTATATCCTTGCGCAACTGAATAATTACGGTTTCATGGTCAACGAGTAATTCCTGGAGCGTCTCTTTGGATGAAAGATATTTCCCTGGATTTTCTTTGAGGCTGGAGTGTTCTATAAATTCATCCATGGTCCCGATCGTTTTTTGGCCCAGCTTGCCAATTCTTTCCGCCACTTCATCAATCGACTCCTCCAGTTGTTTGTATTGATGCTCAAATAGTTTGTGGAGTTCCATAAAACTTTCGCCGGTTACATTCCAATGTGCTTTTCGGGTTTTAATATAAAGCGTCATTTCATCGGCTAAAATGGTGGATAAGAGCGATGCAGTGCTTTTCAAGTTATTATCAGAAATACCAATGTTTGGTTTCATGAATGTCGTAATGGTTGGGACGATTTGGCTTGTCTTAACATGCTGGATGTTAAACAGGCTAATTATCAGTGAATGATCAAATTAAATAATATCTTTTCGTGTATGTTAAAATACAGAATTTGATTCAAAGGTAGGAGTCAATAAATACGGAAGCATTACACAACACTTTAAGAAACTTACATAATTCACACATGGCCAAATATGGAATATTTTTATATTTTAACATAAAAAACATAAGTCATCCCGAATTTTGGTGAAAACTAAAAATCGGGATGGTTCTTTTCTTTTTTGAGATCTTTAGTTTGCGTTTCTTCTGGCATTATTCAAATCCCGATTTTGCGCCTTATCAAACCTACAAATGCTTGACCTACAAATGCTTGACCTACAAATGCTTGACCTACAAATGTGCGACTTCTCCGAAGTCGTGAGCGGGTT
>JBBAVI010000032.1:0-50298 GCA_040397785.1 Saprospiraceae bacterium
AATGATCCACACAGGGATTGGGACTGATGCTCCAATCTTGCGGGAGGGCTTTACCGGAAAACAAACCGACCAGGGGCGAGCCGGTATACTTAAACATCTGGGTTTTGTGGGCAAATTGTTGTCCTTCGCCACCCCAGCCGATGGTGGGGCTGATGAAGGTGGGCCAAAATATGTTTTCCCCGGAACTGACTTGTTGCCAGGTTTCACCCCTGTCTGGACTGATCCAAGTAGCAAAATTGCCTGTTGTAATACTGCCGACACACGTATTCAACATTATAAAGGTGCTGTTTGGGATATATTCGTAACCCAGTATTGCATATTTTTCACCAAATATGGAGAGGTCAAGAGTTTTCCAGCTCATACCTCTATCATTGGTAATAATTATTGGGGTTGGTAATAGGTCCTGAACAAAATAACCAAAATACCCAATTCCATTTAAACTGTCAGAAAAGCTTTGGCCGTACAGAACTGAAAAAGGGGTTTGATATACCATCCAGGATTTTCCCTGATTCTGACTCCTATAGATACGTCCCAGACTAGTATTAAACCAAATATCATTTCCATAGGTATCAGCACTGTATCCAAATTCACCAGGCAAAGGGTTAGGGATACTGTCTGGATGAATAAGTGTCCAGTTCAAACCTCCATTCTGGGTGTTAAAAATTAAAAATTCGCCGTTTTTGGGATCTGCCTGAACAATTCCATGATTTTGATCGAAAAAGTGAACATAATTTACGACACTATTTCCATTTCCAAAATTGGGAGAAAATGCTGTAGACCAAGATTTTCCCCGATCCACCGTTTTCAGAACCATCGATTTTTTATACTCAGTTAATCCGGCAACATAACAGATATTGTCATCAAGAGCAGAAATGCTAGTGATAATTGGTCTTTTACCTAAAGGCACGGTATGGGTTTCCCAATTGGTACCACCATCAATAGTTACCGTAAGATAGGCAGAATCCGTTTCTTGAAACCCGTAGGATTCATCTTTTACAACTACTCTATAGCCTGCTGCCCAAATGGTATTTTCGTTTAATACATTAATATCGTCTATGCTGATGGTGTCACCAAAGTTTGGAAAATAGGAAATCCATTGACCTGAAGAGTTATTCCCAAACTCTTGCTTGAAAGAATTTAGATCACCTCCTGTTACATTATTTTTTTCCGAAGTATGATATAAATTAAAAACTAAATCCGAATAGTATGGTAATCTTACTTCTACTGAATATAATGTTGTACCAATTTTTGAAATATTTATTTTACAAATCTTTGATTTGTCCGACAATGGAACAGCATATTGGATATTATTTTCTTCTATCAAGTTATTATTTGATACTAATAGGGGTTTAAAAAAGGGATTCGTTTCATAAATTTCATTAACCATATTTAAAATAAACCTAGGGCCACCTTCTGCATTTTTATATTTTATTTCGAAACGCAACTGCTCTCCTGTTGATTTTCTTGAGATCTTTCCTATAACGTAGGGATGGGTTTTTATGTCAAACTGGCAATATGCAATATTATTTATGCTTTCTTCACAAAAGGATTGGTATATACTTCTAGGCTTCTCCAAACTAACCACCAAATCAACAATAACCGGCTTAAGCGCCACAATACTATATAACGTACTAACCCCACCCCCCAAACAAACCGCCGCAACCCGATATTTATACGTTAAACCCGGCTCCAAGTCCTCCTCAAAAGCCGTGGTTTCTGCGGTAAAGGCGGTGCTAATCAATGCCCCCAAAGTATCCAGCAAACTAACCTGATACCCAACCGCACCCGCCACCGCATCCCAACGAAGCGTAGCATAGGTGGTCCCAACTTCCACCGCCATTAGTTGCTGGGGCGCAGGCAGGTCGCAGTTGCATGAATATGTAGTGGCGTTGGGGCTGGCTTGGCAAATTGTTGTAATTGCCAACATAAAAGAAAAGAAAATGTGTCGCATGGGTGTGCAATTTTAAAAGTGTTGTTGTTTGTTTCAATCTGCTGCAATATTATTGCAGGCCCCAAGAAAAAAGTAGTACATTTTTCGAGAAGTTTTCCACCAACTTTTGGTATTATGATCAACTCTAATTTGTTAGAGATCTTACAAACCTTCACTAAAGATCAACTGAGTTCTTTCCAGGAGTATCTCTATTGGTCTATGCGCGACCAACCATTTGACCGAAATGAAGCGCTCCAACTCCTGGAGATCATCGTGCTACATCATCCCGACTTTCAGCATGAAGCCTTGCGCAAAAATGCCGTTTTTGCCCAAATGTTCCCCAGCAAGGCTTTTGTAGAACGAAAAATTGATAAAATCATGGTAAACCTCGGAAAAAGCTTGCGCAATTTCCAACTCCATCAACATTACCTGCAACCCGAAAACGAATTCCACCAACTGCTCGATATCCTCCAAGTGTATAAAGCAAAAGGTATGGTGGCCCGTTACCAACAGGCGTTTAAACTACTCGAAGCCCATGTCAAAGCAAATCAAAAACAATCGCTCAAAGCCGCCCTCGAATTTTATCAATTCGAATATGAAAAACTAGACTGGAATAGCCTGCACAACAACCAGCGCAGCGACCTGGACCTGCCCGATATCATCCAGTCCTTTGAGGTTTACCATCAAATAAACCTGCATGACTTCCTAAACCGATACTTGTTACAGCAAAAATTGGTCAACCTTTATCCACCCCCTTTTTTGCAAACGCTCCTAAACGATTCCTATCAACAAGCACCCACTGAATCACCTGCCCTGCTGTTCGTGTATCAACATATCCAAAAATTGTTGTACAAAACCGATATCCAGGTTGAAGAATTCAACTTTATCCTTAATTACTTGCAGGAAAATGAACCTCTGTTCGACGGACATACCCTGCAAACGTTTTACACCTATTTAAGAAATATATGCATTATTCTGATCAATAATGGCCATGCCCAATTTGCCTACACTATGTTTCGGCTTGTAAAAACGAATGTCGAACTGGGGCACATTTTTTACAAAGGCAAAATAACCACCAGCGCATTCGTAAACGCGGTTACTATGGGCTTGCAAGTAAAAGAAACCGCCTGGGCCTACCATTTTCTGGAAACTTACAAAGATGCCATGCTCGGTGAAAGTGCAGATCGGATCTATTACCGCCTCTGTCTGGCCAACTACTATTTTGCTGTTCAAAACTACGACCAGGTAATCGACCATTTGCCCCTGAGCATGCCAGAAGTCAAATTTACCCTCATCGCCCGGCGACTGGAACTCAAAACCTACTACGAACTTAAATCGGAACTGACGGATTTCAAATCCGAAACCTTTCGAATTTTCGTGGTGCGCCTGCCCCAAAAAAATCTGCCGCCCGATACCATTGCCTTTAATGCCAATTTCGCCAGCATACTGAGTCAATTGCTCAATTCTAAACAAGGCGATCGAGAACGCGGGATCAAATTACTTCAGCGCATCACCGAAAGACGTTACGTCTCTGACCGCGAATGGTTGATCGAAAAAGCGAGCGCGCTGGGTAATATCAGCCCGGTGGAAGTTGTGGAGATTACAAAAAATACCCCAATCAAAATTTAGATAATTTCCGAATTTTTGCATTCAAGTAATGTATTGCGTGCACTTTCAACTTCGCCTTTCCTATCTTTTACCAAAAGAATACATCCATGCGCCCATATCTAATTGCGATCTTCAGTATAATATTACAAGCGCCCCTGCATGCGCAAAACCCCAACGCCGACCCCTTTCAAATCATAAAGCCCATTGCACCTAAATTAGAACAGTTGCCCTTGAATGCAGTAAAACCTACGGGCTGGCTGCAACAGGAATTACAAAAAAACCTGAACGGCTTTACGGGGCATTTGGATAGTTTGGTACCGGATTTGATCGTAAAAGATGATATTTATGGTAAAAACAGGTTGAGCAAGGATACCAAAAGCAAAAATGTGGGGGCGGTGGCTGAGGCGGGTGACTGGCAGGTGCAATACCTATGGTGGAATTCTGAAACGCAAAGTAACTGGCTGGATGGCTTGATGCGTACGGCAGTTTTATTGAACGATCCTGCTGCGTTGAAGCGGGTGGGGCAGATCATCGATCGGTTGTTGGCGACCCAGGATGCTGATGGGTATTTGGGAATTTATGATGCTGCCTTGCGTTACAAATTTGATCAGGAAAATGGGGAATTGTGGGCCAAAACGACCTTGTATCGGGTGTTGTTGGGATGGTACGAATACACCAAAGACGAAAAAGTGCTAAATGCGGTGCTAAATGCGGTAGATAATGTGATGTTGGCTTACCCCATTCATCAATCCCATCCTTTTTATTCTGTAAATCCGGATGCGGGCGGCTTGACACATGGCCTGGCATTTACGGATGTACTGGAACAATTGTACGCGCTTACCAAAAAGCAAGGGTATATGGACTATGCATTGTTTTTGTACGAAGATTTTTCGAAACAAACGCTGAATGAAGATGCCCAATTCCATAAGTTGCTGGATATCGATTTGCCCTTGAAAGGACACGGGGTGCATACCTACGAACATTTGCGGTCGGTAGTTGCGGCGTATTACGCTTCGGGTAACCCCGCGATGCAGGTGGCGCTGGATCACTTTTTGGCGAAAATCAAACGGACCACCAGCGCATCCGGCGGACCCATTGGCGATGAATTTATTGGGGGACGAGTCGCCACAGGTGCTTTGGGTTATGAATTTTGTTCCCTGCACGAATTGATGGCCGGGTGGATTAGTCTATACACCAAATCTGCCAATGGTGTTTATGGCAATAACGCAGAGCATCTGTTTTTTAATGCCGCATTGGGCAATACCCATCCCTCGGAAAGTGCAATTTGTTATTTAAAACAGGACAATGCATTTTCGCTTACCGGTGGCAACAATGGCGATACAACGGATCGGCATCAAACGCGGTACCGGTACTCTCCGGTGCACAAAGAGGCCGCTGTTTGCTGCGTGCCGAATGCGGGCAGAATAGTGCCTTTTTATGTTCAAAATATGTGGATGAAAGATGCCGATGGATTGGTTGCTTCGTTGTTGGGGCCTTGTGAAGTGCATACTACGATCAAAGAACATCCGGTAACGATCCAGGTGGAAACGGAATATCCTTTTGGGAATGCGATAAAATTTAAGATGCGTTGTCCGCAGCCAACGCAGTTTGCCCTAAAAATTAGAAAACCAGCCTGGGCGGTCGGTGTTCAAGCATCTTTACCTTATCAAGAACTGGATGGATTTCTGGTTTTTGATCAACGATGGGGTAATGTGGATTTTACGCTTTCTTTTTCTTCTGAAATCGTAAGGCGGGAAACCAACCAGCATGCGGTTTATTTTGAAAGTGGTCCCTTCGTGTTGTGTAATGTGCTTAGCGCGAAACAGGAAGTTACAAAAACCTATGCTTTTGCCGGGTTGCGCGAATCTGTGTACAATCCGGTTCAATTTGCTGTATTGCAATATATTCGGGAAAAGGTGGTGCTGGTCGCCAACCGCGCGCATACATTTTCAACGAAGTTATTTAACCCAGATACGGGTCAAAAAGAAGCGATTATGCTGGAGCCTATGACGAGAACGATATTGCGGCAGGTTACGTTTCCTGTGAAACAATGATTGTTGGGACTTCCGTTTAATAAAACGCCGGGTTTTATTTTAAATAGGGCGCCAATACCAAATGTCTTTTTTTTACCACTGTAAACGCCGCGCTTGCCCATAGTTTTGTGGAAAATTATATAGAAACATGGAAAGACGCGATTTTTTGCAAACTGCTGGCTTATTTGCCGCCATTGGCCTCCTGCCCAATCCTGGCCTGAGCGCCAACCCGGTGGCTTCGCCTGAGCACCATCCAACAGACCCCTTGCTCCCTTTTTATCTACCACCGATGGCGCCTTTGTCGCATAAGGACAGCATGGATATTCGTGTTTGGGTGCGCTCGAAAGCGACCGGTGGCGTATATTCGTGCGTCGAATGTGCAGTTGCGCCTAAAGTAATGGGACCACCACCGCATTTTCACAAGGAATTGGATGAATTGATGTATGTTTTGGAAGGCACCGCAACTGTTATGGTCGAAAATGAGGTCATAGAGATCGCAGCGGGTGGCTGGCATTTTCGACCTCGGAATCTGAGGCACACTTTTTGGAACAGTTCCGATAAACCCTTGCGTTTCGTGGATATGTACTTTAATCAGCCTTTTGAAGACTTTTTGGAGCGTATTTTTCACGAATTAACGCCGGAAAAAGGTTATCCAGTGGGGTCAGAACAACGGCGCAAGGAGCGCGATCTTTTGAATGAACAGTACGGGCTTGTATACGCGCCAACGGCTTTTGAGGAGCGACAAGCCATTGTGACAAAATATGGTTTGCGTTAAAAGTAATACCGCGTTGTAACGCGGCAAGACTATTTCACCCTGTCATACCCTGTAAATGCGATGATTTTAAAAGATTTTCTGCCAAACCCATCGCTTCGGGCGTTCGTGCGCTGTTATCGGATTGTCCACATGCAATTTGATCACCACGACCCGCCGCCGTTCAAACCGTACACGCCCCGGCCGGAACAGTGCCTGGCTTTTTACCCTTACGACCAGGAAAAGGTAGATTTTACGGCCAGTACCAAAAGTGTTTCCAATATTCCCGTGGCATTGGTGGGGCAGGCACTTTCGGTGACCAATCGCTTTATACACGGACATTTTATGGTGGTTCAAATCCGGTTCCAGCCCGGCGGATTGTACCGGCTCACGGGTATGCCCAGTTCCGAAATTAACGATACCTATATGGAAGCGGACCGGGTGTTTTCTAAGGAGGTGCATTTGGTCAACGAAGCCTTTTTTCATGCCCGGAATTACCTGGAAATCGTGCAAATTGCAAATGCTTTTATGGAAAACCTGGCGCATCGGGCCATCAAAGACAGCCACCCGGTGGATGATGTTTGCCGGTGGATGCTGGTAAATCCGACCCTTTCCCTGGACCACCTGGCGAAACAGGCTTTTTTGAGTACCAAACAATTCGAGCGGAAATTTCTGGAACGCACGGGCGTAAACCCCAAACTGTTTGCCCGACTGGTTCGGTTCGACCGTGCTTTCCGGGAAAAAAACAAGCACCCGCAAAGCCTTTGGCAGACCATCGCGTTTGATTGTAATTACTATGATTATCAACACCTTGTGCGGGACTATAAAGACTTTACCGGTTTAAAACCAACCGATTTTCATCATTTGGAAAGTCGGGCGCCGGAGCGCAGGTTTGGGATTTCGGAGCATTGGTATGAGACGTAGGTGTAGCAGTCAATCAATCTGCTAAATAGCCTTCGACAACGACCGCATTTAACGCACCGCTAATACCACTTTCCCATGCTTGCCACCGGCTGAAACAAAATCCTGTGCTTGTGCGGCTTCCGTTATGGGGAATATTTTGGCAATGATTGGCTTGATTTTGCCTTCTGATACTAAGTTTAAGCCATTTTCCAAACTTTTTGCAGAGAGATTCGAGGAAATAAACCGTGCATCAATGTTGTATTTTTCTGCCAATTCTGGCGCGGGCATTCCCGCTATGCTCAATAATTTTCCACCTGATTTTAATACCTCAAACAACTTGCTTTGGGTTTCGCCTCCGGCGCAATCGGCCACCAAATCCACATCTTTAACCAGGGTGGAAACATCTTGCGTTTTATAATCTATTACCTCATTGGCTCCAAGACTGTGTACCAATTCGACACCTTTACCCGAAGCGGTCGCGATTACGTAAATGCCATTGTTTTTTGCCAATTGCACCATTGTTGCACCAACTGCCCCCGCCGCACCTTGAATCAGGACTTTTTGCCCGCTTTCCAATTGACCGTCCGAAAATAAGATGCTTTGTGCGGTGCCAAGATTGACCACCAAAGATGCCGCTTCTACAAATGAAATATTAGTGGGTTTTAAGGCAACAAATTCTTCTTTGGCTACGACATACTCGGCGTATGCTCCGATCATGGTGGCTGCCATGACTGCATCGCCAACTTTAAAACGGTGAACGCCTGCACCTACGGCCACCACGATACCTGCTGCATCCAATCCTGGCGTATAAGGCAATTGAACGGGGCGCATCTTTTGCATAAAACCCATTCGGATTTTAATATCCAATGGATTGACACTGGCGGCTTTAACTTGGATCAACACTTCATTGTCTTGGCTGATTTGTGGTGTAGGCACTTCGGCTAAAACTAAAACATCGGACGGCCCAAATGATTGATATTGAATGACTTGCATTGTTAGTGATTTTAATGATTAATGTTTATTGAAAAAATTGAGCATATCTTCACTTAATTCCGCACTGCCTTTTCCGAAACTGAAAAAGCCGTGGTTTGCGCCTTCGTAAATTTTAAATGTTACGTGCTCGAACTTTTGACCAATATGTTCTGCCCATATTTTTGAAGAGCGCAATAATTTATCATTACCGGCACCGACAATAAAAGTAGGCGGCAGATGTTCAATATGGTCAAAATCCATGGGCACCATCGGAATATCAGGTATAGTGGTATTTTGAATATATACCTTTGAAAACAATTTTGCACTTGGAAAACCATCTTCCATCCAGGAAATTCGGTCATTGACCCCGAAAAGGTCAACCACCGTTTTTATTTTGGGCAAGTTTTGCACGTCTATCCGATCCAATTTATTTAATAAGGAAGGGTTTGAAATAAATATCCCCAACATCATCGCCAAATTGCCGCCTGCCGAATCACCAATGAGGTGTATCGTATCGTATTCGGGGTACTTTTTCTTAATCCAAACCAAGGCATTTAACAACGAGCGCAACAGATATGGATGTTGTTGTTTCGGTGCTAAAGGATAATTGAGGCTAAAAACAGGATAACCTGCCTCCGAAAATTTCATCAATGGTTGGGAATAAAATTTCCCTTTGTTGCCAGCAATCCAGGCACCGCCGTGGATATGGACAATCGCCGATCGTTTTTCCGATGAATCATTGGGCGCAATAAAGTCCAATTTTTCATCCGGCAGATTGCCGTAAACAAATTCAGTTACTTTTCCCGACGGAAATTTTTTACCACCTATGGCTGCAATAGCGGGCATCGCGATATTTCTCCAAAAGAAAACGCCCAGATGATCTCTAAGCGATATTTTTATTAGATTCGAAGTTTGTTGCATATGTTGAGTTCTTGATTGAATTGATGTTGCAAAGGTAGCGCGAGTAGTCTATCTTTGCGACTAAGTAGTAAAAAACTACCGGTAGTTTTCAGGATACTTAACCCATATCTGAGATGGAAATAAAGACTAAGCAACAGGGAATCAAGGTGGTAGCCGATGTGTTGGACATTGTAGGCGGTAAATGGCGCGGGCAAATCCTAGCTCATTTGTGTGATGACCCGAAACGGTTTAACGAACTCAAAACAGTTTTGAATCGCATCACATCCTCAACCTTGACCAAAGAATTGCGGTATTTGGAAGATATAAAAATGGTAGAGCGCAAAATAATTCAAGATACGCCTATGATTGTTGAATACCGGCTTACGGATCACGGTATGTCCATAAAGGATTTAATTTATCATATAGTAGAGTGGGGGCTTAAACACAGAAATACGGTTTTTGGGAAATAGATCCACCCAGGGTAAAAACGTTCAGAGTGTCACGTTCCTGATAGTTGGGGCGCTGTGCAAGGCAAGTTGTTGGCTAAAAGCAGTAGGTGGGCGGTGGATTTCTGTTGCATGGTATGGCAGCATATCTTATCAATGACGAAATAAAACCTTTATTTGTTCCACTAATATTTTTTAACCGGGCGCTAAGTGTGTAAAAAAACGGAGATTCGGCCCGGTTGCTTATTGCAATTGGGCCCTAAGTGCATAGAAAACGGAGATTTGGCCCGGTTGGTCATTTCTTTTGGGCCCCAAGTGTGCAAAAAACAGAGATTCCGCCTGGTTGTTTATTTTTTTGACCAAAGACAGGCAGAAAGCGCGACCACCGCCATGCCTGGATTTATTGGCCCACCTGCCGGTAGGAATGTTCTGGGGGGATTTTTCTACCACAGCTTCGGTCCCACGGACCTGTATCGTAATGTATTTTGCATTATTTAATTTAAAATATAAAGATGCGCCTGGTTTGCCCAACCGCAACGCATAGGTCCGTAGGACCGAAATTATGGTAGAAAAAGATCAGGAACAACGTAGGGAACTCCGTAGGAGTGGAATTATGTTTTTATCCCTTTATAACCTTCGTCAACTCCTCCACCATCGCTGGTCGATGCTTGTAAGTTTGAATCATATTGGTAGCCAAGCCATTGATGGCCGCTTTACTGGCTTTTATGTCCGTTTTTACCTTTTTCATCAAGGCCGCGATGTGTTCATATTCATTGCGGGAGGTGGCCCGGGTACCCTTTTTTTCTATTATTTTCAGGTAAAAAGCCAACAGTTCCGCAGGATAATGTTTTGATAGGAAGGGTTGTACCTTGGCAAGGTGGTCTTCTGAAGCCTCCTTCGGAACTATTTGTAATAAGCGTTCCCATTGTGCTTCCTGTATGTAAACAGGCGCAAGTCGCTGGAAAAGTACATATTCCAAGCGTTCCCAACTGTTTGTCTGGAGCCTTGCATTTTCTTCCGTTATGACCGATTGGATGTGCTGCTCAATCACCGCGGGCCATTCGTCCTTCGAATAGGTGGCTTTCCATGCTTTATAATATTCCACTTGTAAATCCCGGTCGAAGGCAAATTTTTTAGTAAAACGCCGTTCTGTTGCTACATCGTTTTGTGCACGGGCTATCTTAAGGAGGATTTCTTCCCATTGTTTGACAGTGCCAGGATGCTTCTTGCCTTCCGCGATCTGAATGCCCCCTTCAACAAGTTGTTTCGCACGGGTAAAATCCTTAATTGCGATTGCTTTTTCCACTCCCGCTTGCCGAAATGCGATGATTTCCAGATTAGCGGCAATTAATTTATCGGCCTCGGCTTGAAGCCCTATTCTTTCATAAAACCAGACTCTTTCTTTTTTGAATTGCTCTAAGTGGTACTGGCCATAAGAACCAAATTGAATTTTTTCCAGCATGTCCAGCATTCGGAGGAAACGCACTGGCTCGGTTTTCAGGGCCGCTTTTTCAACCACTTCAAGGAGTTCATCGCCGAAGTCGCCATATTCGAACCAGGTTTTGTTGACCATGGCTGTTTCGAAGTACACAAGCATTTGTTCAAGCAGTTCGGGGCTAACCGTTGGAGCATCGGCGATGTTATCTAAAATCCGAATGCCAGACGAAATTGCGCCGCTAATATTTCCTGCAGAATCATCACATTCCGGAATCAGTGGCAAGAGTTCATTGCAGAGCACTTTCCCGATGGTAAATGCATCGCGGTAGTTTTTTTGCTTCAGTGCCGTTTCCGCTGCATTTTCTACCGGGCCAATAGCCTTGGAAAAGGCATATGTTTGCCGATAATCCATGTATCCACGACTGGAATTGCTCCGAATGATTTGGCGTACCAGCGTTTCGTATTTGCCTTGAACATCCATATTCGGGTCTTTATCGGCAAAAAAGAGCATGAATTTTTGGCCGAAATCGCGATTTTCTCGCTTGTATTGGTGGATAAAGTTGCGCAGTTCTTCTATGTCCGTTTTGAGTAGCAAGTCCTCGAACGTCAGTTTACCGGTTTTTTTGGTTTCCTTTTTTAAAGGCTTGCTCAACTGTTCGCGCAACGCAAACAACACGGCAACCACGTGCTTGCAAACCGGACCGTCATGATAAGGGCAATCGCAGGCATATTGGATGATCTTTTTCCCAGAAAGCACAACTTCCACCGCATATGTATCAGTGCCCTCGACCGTAGCCAACCATGTGCCCGGAGGTTCTTCTTCGAGAGATTCAATGGCTTGTTTTTTGAAATAACTTTGGCCGCGTTGCACGATTTCAGGGGAAATGGAAGTCTCAAAGTTGTCTAATTTTAGCATGGGAGCGTAGATTTAGAATAGTATGCACTTTGGGCGAAAAAATCGCCACAGAATGTTTGTTTTGCTGGCCTAAGATCGTATTTTTTATAAAAACAATTCCTATCTTTGCACAACTTCACAGGCATTGCTATTTCTGCGCCGGCTCCAACACTTTTTTACCAAGGAGGCACTCCCCGGATTCAAGGAAAGTTGTTGCCGTTGACTTGTCCGGCTACTAGCAACTACGCCCAACCCCCGTTCTGTCTGCCTCGAATTTTTTAGACTGCGAAGCCTTGGTTTTGCACAAAGTGGTGTCTGTGAAGGTTTTTGTTTATTTCTTCCCCAATCAAAATTGAATCGTCCAGGTCGTTTTTTTTGAAAAAAACTACGGACAAGCACAATTCCCATCCGAAATACTCAAAAATTGCAAATCTAAACTTCCGATTGGGAAGTTCTGACCTGGTGGAGGACAAATAGAAAGCACTTCATTCGGCATATCCGCAGTAAAAACACCTGTCAAGTTATCCATTGACCAGGATAAGTTAATCGGAAAGTTTCCCGAAAAAAGGAGCGAGACCTCTGCGCAACCATTTGCACAAAATGCTGAAGGAATGCTTACAACTTCGAAAGAGGGCAATGCATTCCATTTAACTTTTGCAAAGTACGAAAGATCAATACAGTTACTCGACCAATCTGGCGCGCCAGCCGGTCCCGGTGCCGCTACTGCTACAACAAAATAAATGGTATTCACATTCATGGTGGATGCATTAAAAGTAAAAGTCGGCGTGGCAGAAATTTGCAAAATCCCTGTTGGCAACGTTGCCGTCGAATCGGTTACCAAAACAAATGAAAGCGCTGCATTCGGATTTAAAACTTCATCTCCAAGGTGATTCAGGGTGATGCTTTCGTCTGCACATGCTTGAATTAGCGATAACGTTTCAAAATGGCCAGCATCGTTGGCGCAACAAGCATTAAATTGCAAACCAGACCATGCGCCCATATCGAAAATGCTTTGTATGGTCGGGCAGACCAATGTAAGCGCACCCGTAGTCATATCTAACTCAAAAACATCATCAGTATTACCATTATTGACTGAAACAAAAACTTTTTGTATGCCTCCTACATAAAAAGAGGCTGCGCCAATACCTATAGTAGGATTATCAAATACAAGAAATGTTGCCGCTGGATTGGCTATTGGAATTTGATAAACACCACCAACAAAGCTAGTTCCACCTAACATATATAAAAGGCCATTATAAAAAAACAAATCGCCACCAGAAAACAAGTCGATGGGCAAATCTCCCAAATTGGTAAAAACGCCTGAAATAGGATTTAATACACCTAAAAAACTACCTGTTCCAGCTGCATTAACCCCTACGGAATAAATTAACCCATTTTCAGCAACCACTAAATTATTTGCCCCGCCCGAAACATCGCCTAACAAAGTAGAATTGCCTGTAATTAAATTATATGAAAACACTTGATCGCTGGCTAAGTACACAAGATTTTGGTTTTGCGCAGCTCCAATGGCTGAAGAACTTATCGTTGGTGCAATTTCCGTCACATCGCAAGTACAAAGATTTAATTCTTTGATACCGCCGATCGCTTCAAGATAAATCTGCGCTTGTGTTCTTGAAAAACATGAAAATAAAATTACTCCGAAAAGAACTAGAGACCTGGCTTTCTTCATTTTTCATATTTGATTTAGCACCTCTATTGCTTTACAATCTTATACATCCTGCTTTGGTTGTTCGCCCGTTTTGTCGTTTTAACAAAATACAAACCCGCAGGAAATGCCGAAATATCAACCGTTTGAGCCACTGCACGGGCATCTATTTTCCGAAGCATTCGACCAACCGCGTCGTATATTTCAAGTTCGTACAAATCCAAGTTTCCTTTGATGGTAAACGCCTGTACAACCGGTATGGGAAAAATCTGAACCCAGTCTTCAACGGGTAAATTTCCATTCACAGCGCTCAAACTCGGATCATAAAAGCCAAAATCGACCGTGTTGTTGCCACTCGCATCATAATCAAAATAACAATTGAATGGATCACCGTCGTTCAGGGGTTCTTCATCCGATTTGAGCGTCACAATGCCCGACATGATATCCGAAAAAGGATTGCCAAAACCATTGTTATCTTCATTTACATCATTGTCTGCATTTGCCTGAAAATTCTTTGTTGATATGAAGTTTTCTAAGGGCTGTCCGGGACCCCAGTTGTCAACACTCCATACAAAAACTACATAATTCCCTGGTTTCAGACCCGAAAAACGGTAGTTTCCATTTGCATCCGTCACCTGAACGCCGCCAAAACCCTGCCAATCGGGGATGCCATCGCCATCAGGATCCGACCAAATCACCAGCGATACTCCTGGAATTCCAGGCTCATCGGAGCCTTTCACACCATCGCGATTCAGATCGTTCCAAACGGTATTGCCGACCGATACAATACCCGGTGATACCGGATCTGCACAATCTTGATAGCAAAATGCCATGTCATTGATTGCCCGAATCATTTCATCCCCCATTCCTTTTCCAATATTTAAGAACGTAAGGGCATTGTTGTTGAAGTGATAAATGGCGTCTTCCGGCGATTCGGATCGGTTCAGATAATACGGTTTAGTGTCCACAAAACCTGCTTTGCCGCCATATAATGTATCGTTGCACCCCACACTTTGCTGTGCTACAGAAACAATATTTTGCATGCTTTGCACCCAGGGATCATTAATTTGCTCAAACCCGCCCTGACCTGAACTTGCAATAACAACGGGTAAATTCGGTACATTCAAGTCCTTTCTTACATCATTTACTAAGTGGTACAAATTGCTTTCATAGCCATTCAAAAAGTCGTCCGATGCGCCATCGTTCCAACCCTGAAACCAGCCAAATCCTGAAATTTCAAAATCCGTTGTGCCTAGGTTGGGAAATTCAGTCCCCAGGTTTTCAGTGACATCTTTCACCGTCTGAATCATCGCATGGTAATACGCACCCGTTGTGCCACCAGCAGAAGGCGGACGAAAATCTTCTGCCAAACTCTTTCCACCCCAGGCTGTTTTTATAATTAACACAGGATCATCATAGTAAGCATCCAGCTGATGTGCAAACATCAATTCTGGTCCGATTAGATCGGCATAGGCACCTTGCCCAACCGTTACGTTCGATTTGAGGGTATCGCCATTCCGTGCAAAATATAAGTAGGCATGCTCCAAAGTAGTCCAATCATCCTTTTTGCCGATTTCAGACCACTTTCTGGTTACATCTTTTTCAAGCACATCCACCAAACTGCCAGGATCATTTTCAACATCTTGAATGGTGCCGTACCCCTCCATATTCGATTGCCCCGCCAACACAAATACCCTTACTTTTTTTGGGGTTTTCTCTTGTCTGGTAACAATCGGAACATATCCAATTTCCAGCCCGGCGGGTGGTTGCACCAGCGCAGCGGGATCAACCGTCGCGATTTTTCCAACTGTTGGAGGGGCCAAATATTCATCGGTATGACGCCAATTGGCGTGTATAAGTTCGATGCGGCTTTGCATTTTCGTACGCACATCCGCTGGAAGGTTCGCGTGGATGATGGCGGGTTGGTCCACAAATCGGTACCAATAATAGGTAACCGTGGTGCCGTCTCCGAGTTCCGCTTTGAATGGTCCTGCGGTCGGCCCGGGACTATTCCAGGGGCCGTTGGGATCTTGCCAGGCACAGTCTGGTTCCAAGGGGGTCAAATAAGCGATTTCTGGTCGGGGCGATCTTGGTACGGTGGTGGTTGTCAAATTTGTAGAAGCCGGGACCGATTCTTTTTTAACAGCACGCCATTTATTATCCGGGTCCAGTTTAAAATATTCAGGCAATTTGAAATTGCGTTCATCTTGTTCCACGACATTCAGGTCATATTCAAAACCCATGTTGTTGGCATTTTGCTGAACATTATCAATGTAATTCAAGTCAATCTCGTGTTTTATCCCGTTGCCTGCGATTTCAGCGAACATGGCACCGCCATTGTTGACAAACGGAACACCATACGTCCCATTGGCAGCAATACCCGGCAATACCGCAGGCCCGCCATTAAACCAGTTTGTCAGATCGTTCCAAAGTGCATTTTGGGAATAGACCGAAATTTGATTCAGAATGATGGAATTATCGTCATTATTTACGGGAAAATGCAGTCTTTCCACTTTCGCATAAGGATTTCCGGTGTCATCGAGCGCAATAATTGCTGGAGATCCTGCGTGTTCAATACCAAAACCTACATTCGGATCAGAGGGTCTTGTATCCAGGAACAATCCTTCCAAACTAGGCTCCAGGAGCACGGGGTCGGTCCAGAAGGTAGGCAAAAAGAAGGTTGCCGGGCCCTTGAAGTTGGTCGTATTCAAAAATAAGGTCCAGCATTGATTGCCCGTTTTGACGTTTGTTCCATTTGTATTTGAAATGGGTTCTGTCAGGGGCAGTGGAATATATCCATACCCGAGCATTTCGCCGTTCAGGCTTTGCGCCATATTCAGGCCGTCGGGCGCCCACAGTAGTTTGTTGGATAATTGCGCGACCCCGTATTTGCCGCCCGGTGTACTCCAATCCCGCTCTCCATTGGGTAACATATCACTTCTACCCGCGCCGGGTCCGTTTGCCCAGGCATAAAAATTATAAGAAACCCCACCCATGATAAATTTGGGTATTTTAGTGCCAAAACGCGTGTCATGCCACCAGCCTAAGCCGCCTTCGATGGTGGTGTAAAACTGAGCAGGCTCATTCCCCGTCCGTTGGGTGGTCAGCCAACTACTGCTCAATCCCATTTGGAAGCGGTCTGGTCCCGGATATTGCTTGAATATTGGCCATGCAGCGCTGTACATGGTGTAGCCCGCGCCAAAGGTTTTGTCGGTAACCTGTTCAGTGGATATCCAGGTGAATCCCGATCGTTGGGCGTCCGTTATTTGGGCATTTGCGGAGATCGATAATCCCATAAAAAAGCCCAGATAAAAAATAGCCCAAGATGAACTGTGGGAAATCGGGTGGCAACGAGCGCTTCTGTAAAAAATCATCGTCGAAAAATTAAGTTGAATTCCGCAAGTGAAAAGTGAAGGTAGGATTATAAGAACATCATCAGCCGCCTGATGATCTCCGGATAACTCAAAAGACAAAGTACAATGCCCCATCGAAATAAAACGGTGGGCAATGTACCTGGTTTGTCGTCGGGCAATGCTATCAGGCGGTTGGATTTATTGTTTTTATACCAAATCTCTACTTGTTGTCCAACCTGATAATTGCAGGGCAGCGTAAATGTCGATGAAAAATGTCGATGCGATCCGTTTTGGGTTTTAAAATCTACAACGGGTGCTTCGGTTCCATCGCCGGATCGATGTTGTCGGATTTCCGTAACCGTTCCCGTCGTACGGATACCATACTTCAACACATATTCGATCTCATGCTCTTTTTGGTACGCAATAATAAGGCAATACGTGCCAACGAGTGCAAATATGGACAGTACATAGGGCGGCAAATAATCGTATGGATTGATCATGTGGTTACCTTTTGACGCAGGGGCGGACATGCAACGTTTGATGATGCTTTTTCTTTATGGCGAAAGGTAATAAGGTAGGAACATTATTTCACTTAATATTTCTCAATGATAATATACTATACGTTTCCGTCATTTGAAAATGAAAGCAAAGAATTCAGTGCAAACACAAAAAACAATAAAAAAAGCATATCCAGCCAATCGTAGATAAAGCTCAGGTTAAAAGTTACTTCCGTGTATAACCAACCAAAATAAACCAAAACATAAGTAAGTAGCATGTAATTTAAAGTCTTGCTTAAACCTATTTGCTGAAAAAGCCGCCATCCGAAAATTGTAATAATGATTAATAGGATCATCGGCGTTTTTGTTGAAAACAAGTTGCCCGGAAATTTTTTTCTAACCGAGATAGATCAAAATATGGAGACAATAATGCCTGTAATTGAATGGCTTGAAGGTTAGGTGTTGTCTTGTTTTGTTAATTTAATTTTGAATGCTTATAAGCCTGATAATTAAACCTTTGGGAATGGTATTTTAATTATTTGTGTTGATAGTGGTTCTAAACTTAGTATTCAAGAGCTGGTCAACTTTATCAGGATTCCAACCTTCTTCATCCCACACTTTATTGGCCGATTGAATTGACTTTTCTGCAAAAAAGGCAGCTAGTAAGGTCTTTACTTGTAAAAGGTCTTGATCGCTCAAATTATAGGAAAAGGTTTTGAGTAGTTCAAGTTGAAGATTTGACAACGGTCTTGCTAAGGCCTCCATTCGATAATAAGATTTTTTTACTTACAAATGTAACAACATTTGCTCGTAAATGATTCAATCATATTTTACGTTCTTGCTTGTGCATTGTATGCATCCAAATTTGCAACAAATTTACGGCAAGATACATAAACAACCAAATTTAGACACAAATAGTTTTGTTTTTCAGGTCTTGTATTCATGCTCACAGCGCTCCTTGTTCCATCAGCGGTTAATGCCCACCCCGCGACTTTAAAGTACAAACACCCGAAAAGCCATTCCGAGTTGAAACTCAGTATAGGCGCGCTGCGCACAAGTTTCCATGAATTGAAGCGTTTTTCCGCACTCCTCCATCAAAAATTTCCCTTCCGAGCCCAGGGCTACAACGGTCGTATACAGTCGAATTCTTTTTCCGTCGATTTCAAAATCGTCATGCACATCGTAGTCATCGGGCGAAAAATCGTACAATTCGGCTTCTTCCGCTTTCTCGAGCCAATCGGGCTCCCCGGCATATTTTTCAATGAAGTTAAGTGCTGTTTTCAGCCATCCGCGCTCGGGATCGCCATGAAAATCTTCGTAAACCTGCCGGACAAAAGGTAGTAATTCCGCTTGGACCACTTCCGATTTTAGGGTGAACGTGATTTCGCCGTCCGATTCGGTGCAATCGAAGGCCGTGTTGGGATAATAATCTTCAATTCCTTCGAGCAATTTGCCCTTGGAAATGCCTGCAGGTAGATCAGTAGTTGCTTTGGCTACAAAGCCGATGTGTAAGTAGGCGCCCATAATTTTTTTGTTTTAAAATTGAGTTGGATGCCACAAAAATACATACTATTAAAACAATTTGTGTTAAAAATTCTGATTTTTTTTCGATGCCTGCTGTTTCCAAACCGCTCAATCTGCTACCGCTGCTTCCTACCACGGCAAGATAAAATTATACAAATTCGGAATCAAATTCCGAATTTGTATAAAAAAATTCAAATCAGGTATTCTTTCCGATTCAACAGGCGTTCTGCTAAAAAACTACGGACAAGCACAATTCACATCTGAAATACTTAAAAATTGTAAATCTAAACTTCCGATTGGGAAGTTCTGACCTGCGGGAGGACAAATTGAAAGTACCTCATTCGGCATATTCGCAGAGAAAGTACCTGTCAAATTTTCAGTTCCTATATTCATGGACCAGGATAAGTTAATCGGAAAATTTCCCGAAAAAAGAAGCGAGACCTCCGCGCAACCATTTGAACAAAATGCTGAAGGAATGCTTAAAACTTGGAACGTGGGCAATGCATTCCATTTAACTTTTGCAAAGTACGAAAGATCAATACAGTTACTCGACCAATCTGGCGCGCCAGCCGGTCCCGGTGCCGCTACTGCTACAACAAAATAAATGGTATTCACATTCATGGTGGATGCATTAAAAGTAAAAGTCGGCGTGGCAGAAATTTGCAAAATCCCTGTTGGCAACGTTGCCGTCGAATCGGTTACCAAAACAAATGAAAGCGCTGCATTCGGATTTAAAACTTCATCTCCAAGGTGATTCAGGGTGATGCTTTCGTCTGCACATGCTTGAATTAGCGATAACGTTTCAAAATGGCCAGCATCGTTGGCGCAACAAGCATTAAATTGCAAACCAGACCATGCGCCCATATCGAAAATGCTTTGTATGGTCGGGCAGACCAATGTAAGCGCACCCGTAGTCATATCTAACTCAAAAACATCATCTGTATTACCAGTAGTAACTGAGACAAACACTTTTTGAACGCCACCTACATAAAAAGAGACTGCGCCAAGGCCTAACGTGGGATTATCAAAGACAAGAAATGCTGCCGCTGGATTGGTGATCGGAATCTCAAAAACACCATTAGCAACGCCATTTCCACCTAACATATATAAAGAACCATTGTAAAAAAATAAATCGCCACCAGAAAATAGATCAACTGGCAAATCTCCCAAATTGGTAAAAACGCCTGTTACAGGATTTAATACACCTAAAAAACTACCTGTTCCAGCTGCATTAATCCCAACGGAATAAATTAAGCCATTTTCAGCAACCACTAAATTATTTGCCCCGCCTGAAATATTGCCTAACAAAGTAGAATTGCCTGTAATTAAATTATATGAAAATACTTGATCGCCATCCAAGTACACAGGATTTTGGTTTTGCGAAGCGCCAATGCCTGCAGAACCTATGGATGCAATTTCCGTCACATTGCAAGTGCAAATATTTAATTCTTTGATACCGCCTATCGCATCAAGA
The DNA here is from genome assembly GCA_040397785.1 of Saprospiraceae bacterium. Lineage (GTDB taxonomy): Bacteria > Bacteroidota > Bacteroidia > Chitinophagales > Saprospiraceae > M3007. The sequence goes on from JBBAVI010000032.1 coordinate 20,390, forward strand.
TAAATCTGCGCTTGTATTTTTGAAAAACATGAAAATAAAATTACTCCTAAAAGAATTAGAGACGTGGCTTCCTTCATTTTATATATTTTATTTAGCACCTATTTAAGCGCGTGCCTGGAGGTAACGGATAAGGTAACAGACGCATTTGAAAACTGTTCAATGCCATCCAACTCATTCATTTTTACTGCACCATAGAAGTGCGCACGGTTTCAATGCTGATAAACAGACGATCGGCAATTTCCTTGTAAGAATGACCCTTGGCCAATGCCCGCAAAATTTCCCATTATTTTTCACAGCAAGCAAACATATTAATGCCTTCGCTTTCATAAAGGATTTCTGAACAGGGCGCGTTAAAACGGGAACTGGCGAATATGCGGTTCATGTCGTTTTCATCGCGGTGAATCAATTTCCAGTCCAAAATATGATCCATAAAGGCCTTGATGGGGTTTTTGGTGTGGAAATTACCCAATATCAACCTGCCGCCCGGCGCGAGTAATTGATGGGCATAATCGTTGAGTTTCACCACGAGCTGGTCGTTAAAATAATCGATCAGTCCGATGCTGTAAATCAGGTCCTGGGGGGGCAGCGAAATTTGACGTTTACCGAGCGCCAGGTAAATCAGGTTTTCCTGGTGCAAGGCAACGGGCAATTTTTTCGGGTATTTTTCCAGGCGGTCGGTCACATGCGCCAGGGCTTTGATGTCGATGTCGATGAGCGTCGCTTTGAGGCGGTCGGGGTTTTCCAGTTCTGCATAAACATCAAAGAGTTCCTGTGCCGGGCCGCAGGCAAAAATACAGAGGTTTACGGTTCGGTCGGGATGGGCGGCCAACTGGCGGTGAATCTGGTCGCGCAGCAATATTCTTCTGTTTTTGACCGCCTTGGCAGTCGGGTTTTCGAGGCAGCAGCGGTCGAGCAATTCGCCCACGCGGCTGTTGCCCATGGCCTGATCTTCATAAATCTGAAAAATGGTCAGGTAATCGCCGGCATAACCCCTCGGTTTGGTATAGGAACGCTGCAGGAAGTTGGCCATCATTAAATAAGGTGCCATTTCGCGCTGTAACTGGTACCCGGTTATTTCTTTTTCCTGTTGGGTATCAGGCGCATCATCGCCGAGGTATTGTTGAACGTTGATTACCAGGGCACCTAAGGCTTCGGCCAAGGCGGGCAATTGCGCCTTCAAACCGGTTTCGTCTTTCCGCGCTTCCAGGTGGTTCATGGCAAACATCTGGTCTTTGAATTTTTCCAAAGCAGCCCATAAAGGTGTATGGGTTAGGTGCGGGCTGCCCGGCTGTTCCTGCAGCGCACGCATTTTGGCCGTCACCGAACGAAGGCGCTGCGAAAGAATCGGCAGCAAGGCATTTTGAAAAGCAACATGAAAATCAATCGATTCCTCGATACGCTTGCGCAGCACCTCGAAGGAGATATGCAGCAACATACAGCGTTCGGCCGCCACAACGGTTGCCGAAGCGGGTAGGTTTTCAATAAAGGACAATTCGCCGATGATTTGTCCCGGCCCGAGGGTGGTCAGCAGTTTTTGTTCTTCGGGGTTGTGGAAAACGTTCAATACGCCTTCCAACAGAATGTAAAATGCGTTCAGGTTTTCGTTTTGACGCACCAAAACGGTTCCCTGGCTAAGTTCAAGTTCCTCAGCGGTGTTCAAAAACCAGCTGCGTTGGACGTCTTGCAGGGAGAACAGCAGGTCGTATGCCTCTTGGGCGGAATGTTGATTTGATGTGCGATCGGACATGGTTGGTTTATTTTAGAAGAATTACAAGTGACCTGGACGTGTTACACCCGCACAAACGACGCTGTTTTTCCGTTGATTTTCAAAAAATAGATACCGCTTTTTAGGCCGCCGAGATAAAGCGTCTCGGTGTCGGATTGGGCCACCCCCTCGTATACGACCTGCCCCAGGAGATTAAAAATCAGTACCCGTTCGCCCGAAATGGCACCCGTAACGGTCAGGCTCGAAGCGGTTGGATTGGGAAAAACGGCAAAGACGGTCGGCCTCGGCAGCTCCGGGGCTTGGGTGCTGAACGATAGGGCGAGGTCGTCCACAGATAAAAACGAGCACCATGCGTTGCTGACGCAGCCGCCTACGCCGAACCTGAACTTAGTTGGCTGCACCAGGATTGTCAGGCTGTCGGGCAAAACATTGGGCTGTGTATAGGTAATGGGGCACTGGAAAAAAACAAAAGTGTCCACGCCCACCAAGTCCATTTGCCCGACACCGACCGTGTCGGTCCGTTGCAGGGCAGGATTGTATTTCGTCAGGTAAGCAACCACCAAAGCCGTATCGATCAACCCAAGACTCAATTGGCCCTCCGCATAATGGTAAAAGCCGGTCAGCAGCTTCGGTTTGGCGGAGCAGGCACCCCGAAAAAGGGCCATATCGAAGGTATAATTATACCAACGGGAAAGGCCGAGGGCAAAATTTCCGGTTTGAGCGGTGCTATCGCGGTATGTGCCGTGTAGGGAGGATATCTCATCGCCAAGCGGGCTCAAGTGCTGCCAATTGTCCAAAGTCCATTGCTGCTCATTGAGGTCTGCATCGGGGAGTAGCGTCCAGTTTTCGAACGAGGCGTTCAGGATTTGACCGGAGCATATCAGGTGCAAGAGGAAGAAAAAAAGGGTGAAAAGACGTTTCATGGCTTACGGTTTTGTAAATACAAGGTTCAGATGCATAGGGGTATTGTTATCGCTTTTGGCGAATGAATGCCAGGAAATCAATGGGGGTTTCATTGGAGCGGGACCGCTGATGCCAAGTTTTCACTTTGGCAAACATAAGACAACGCCTTGAAAATAAGAATAATTTATCATGTTTTCGCAATAAAATTTTGCAGATTTGTGCTAATCGACTGATTTGGGCATTGCAGGCCTTTGCCGAGACGGGACGCCTTCGGTTCGATGAAGTCCTTCATAAAGATCGTCATCCGAAATGAATCGGCTCATTTGGATTGAAGCAAAAAATGTATGCACTAGATTTAAAACAAAATAATAACTTTGCCGCTCAAAATCAAAGTTTAACTTGGTGTTATGAAAGTATTGCCCTTTTTTCTTTTGTCTTGCGCGCTTTTCTTCGTCGCTTGTTCATCGACTGAAGTACTCCCTTTTACGACCGAAGAGGTTTCCATGCTGGCTTCCGGCCCTTTGATGGAAGGTTCCAACACTGCGCAAGGGGAATATCAACCAGCCCTCGAAAAATGGCTCCAATCCAAAGGCGCAAGTATGGCCGATGTGCGCGAGGCGAAACTCGTAAAGGCTTCCTTATTGCTGCCAGACAGTATGAATTCAAGTTTAATCAGTGAAATAACCCTGCACCTGGCTGCTGAAAAAGCCGATATGCAAAAAGTAGGGGTCTTAAACCCCGTGCCGGAAGGACAAACCGGGCTAGTTTTGCAAACCGCGCAGGAGCAAAAAAAAATCGCAGACTTTTTGCGTCAGCCAAGTATGACTTTTGTCGCTGACATCAACGTAAAAAAAGATACCATGCCGGATTTGCACTTAAAGGGCATTTTCGAGTTTCAAATTACACTTAACCGCTAAACAGTATGAACATGAAATCTTTTTGGCTGCTATGCGGCCTCTTGGCCACGATGCTGACTACAGCCACCGCACAGGATAATGGCGACCAACTGATCGGACTGTGGGAGCCTAGCAATGGGAAGGCCCGCGTGAAGGTTGAAAAAATCGGATCCAAATACTACGGTAAAATTGTTTGGCTGCGGGAGCCCAATGATCCACAAACCCAACAACCCAAAGTAGATAAAAACAATCCGGATGAATCCATGCGCAGCGTACCGCTCAAGGGGTACCGGATGTTGAAAGACTTTGTATTTAAAAGTGGCGAATGGACCGATGGCACCATTTACGACCCGGAAAGTGGCAGCACCTACAGTTGTGTGATTACGGTCAAAGATGAAAATACGCTCGATATTCGCGGTTACGTAGGCGTAAAAGCCCTCGGCAGAACCGATGTATGGAAGCGGGTTAAACTCAAATAAATACCCTGCGTATGTCGCTTCCTAATATTAAAAAAGGCCTACTTTTAGGGGCATTTGCGTGCCGTATCCTGGCAGCCTCCGCCCAGCAGGATACCACTGCCACTGCTCCCGAAGAGGACTATAGCATCTACGACCAGGTAGAGTTTGTAGACGAAAATGCCAAACGGTATTGTAGTCCTAAAATATTTAATCAGAGTCCGCAGCGTTTTATTTCGCTTCAGTACGATGGACAATTGGGCTATGATATGCGCTTTTCGCAGGTAGGTAGCTACCAGGAAAACGACAAGGTGCCCGTTGCGGAGTCTGCCACGGCAGTATTCACAGGAGGCTTGCGTCTGTCCGCCAATATTCCGGTTATATCCAAAAACAGCCTGGTATGGCAGTTGGGTGCCAATTTCTGGCAAACAGGTTATCGGATGAAAGATCAGGTGTCCAGGATCGGCGCTGCCGGATTAATCAAAGAACTGGATCGCACCGGATTGCGCACTGCCGGACTGAATACCACCTTGTTCAAACCGCTCAATGAGTACAGCTTCCTGTTGTTTCAGGGAAGTGCCGACCTGAGTGGCAATTACACCCTGAGTAACATGCAATCTTTGCGGTATTTGCGGTATTCTGGCGCCGTTATTTGGGGCCGCCGTCCCAACGATCGAAAGCAATGGGGGTTAGGGGTGTCCAGGACATATCGTGTGGGCGAAATGAATTATATTCCGGTGGTCATGTTCAATTACACCGCGCCCAATCGAAAGTGGGGGACCGAAATTTTGTTCCCGGCCCGCGCCCATTTCCGACGCACGTTCAATCCGCGCAATTTGCTGCTGGCTGGATACGAACTGGAGGGTCAGAGCTACCGGATTAACAATCTCTCGGATACCGAGCGCAGTCTGGAGATACGGCGTGGCGAAATGCGCGCCCGGGTGGAATTCCAGCGCCAAATCACGGGTTTTATCTGGCTTTCGGCGCAAATCGGCTGGCGCTATAACTGGTCCTTTAACGCGGACGGGCTGCCCAACGACGGCCGGGATTTTTTTCGTGGATTCACGGGAAACCAGCCTTATGACATGCTCAACACCCTTGGAAATCCCTTGTTTTTCAATATTGGGGTGCATTTGGTGAGTCCTTGAGTGGTAGCTGGTGCGGAAGCCTCTTGGTAATGCCATCCTATCGGACTGGTTAAGCCGAAAAAGCCGGTACTACTGCTTGCTATTGCAGTTAGTACCGGCTTCCTTCAACAAGGCTCAACCGCCAACGGAGGGCTTCGTGGGTAGTATGACAATCAATGCTGCCTTTCAAGCGGCGCTTATTTACCTATTGTTTAATAAATTTCTGTGAATATGAATTATTTCCTTCTCTTACTATGATAAAATAAGTTCCAGTTGAGAATTTTGAAACATCAATCACCGTTTTATTTTTTGTTTTTAAAACTGTCTTACCCCGCGTGTTAATTATTTCTATTTCAAAATCATCTTTCGAAAAAAGATCAATTTTTATTTCAGTAACAGCAGGGTTGGGATAAACAGAAAAATCATTTTGACTAAATTCATTTATGCCGGTGGTAGTGGAAGGCGTAAAAGTACCAGTGCGGTATTTTACCGTTTTCGTATTAAAATCTTCCCAAACAACAAAAATATTTCCGTTAGAAAGCGCTACATCCATAATGTTGATGTCCTTCGAATCAACCGTATCGTAAAGCGCGGGAAAACCTTCGGTAATATCATTTGTGAATAACAACGGAAGTTGGTCAGCGCCGTTTACATTCTGCTTCCAAACAATTGCAACTGCATTTCCATTGGCTGCCATGCGCGGAAAATTTTGCTGATTAAGCCCTGGAATAGCGCTGGTAAGAAGATCAATGGAATTAACCGAACCACTACTGATGGAGGTTCTGCTTAAATATATTCGTCCGCTTCCTGACGCCCCATTCATAAACACGGTATAAAGCGTATCGCCAATTATTTCTGCATCGGGACCGCTTGTCGGGCAGGCAAATAGTTGCCAATTGTTTTGGTCAAGATCAAGTCCCAACGGAAATGTGTTGCCGTAATCAGGAGAGATGCCGGCCCATATGTCGCGTATGTTGCCGATATTACTTCTGTAAAGCACTATAACATTACTTCCTGAACTTATAATTTCTGCGGGACAACAATCACATACTTCCCCCCCGCTTTGTCCGCTTGCTTTTACATCGGTTGAAAATGTATTTCCGTAATCAGATGATTTTGTTACAACCCAGCGCGGGTTAACAAACGGCTGATCAGATTTCATAAATGTCACAATGGGATTTCCTGTTGCATCTGTTGTTACAGAAGGGTAACTTGACACGCTATCGGCAATAAATGCCAACTCAACAGGTGGGTTGAATGATACGCCACCATTAAAAGAGGTGAAAATAAAAATGCGGTTGGTGTCGACTGTTTCGGGTGTTCGCTTCACTACAACATAAACGGTATCTCCTTTTGAAGCGATCTCAGGAGCAAGGTAACTGCCCATAGACACGGTGAGCCATGATGGATTTAACTTTACCGGTGTCGTGAACATGGTGCCGTCCCATCGGGAAAAGAAAACGGATTCATCGGACATTCTTCCCCAAATCACCAATGGATTTCCTGCACCATCTAACGCAATGCGCGGGTGCCTGTTGTCAAGGCTGTTGTTCGCAATGTCCTTGCCCACGCCATTCCAGGTAATGTTGCTTTGTGCATTTACGGATATAACACTTAGGAGGAGCACCACCACTGATTGATATATTTTTTTCATTTTTTTTACTTGTTTAAAGTTACAAAGTGAATTATTAGCAAGATCGTCAAAGCGTTACGCATAACGCTTAGCAATACATCCGCCACCAAGCCCTACACGTTATCAACCCCTAATCAAGATGCTCAAGGTCTTGGTTGCGGATGTATTTAGTTGAACGAAGCCGCAGTTCAGAAACAAATGCCAGGTTTTCGCTATAGCAAATATAGGACATCGTTTTAAAAATACGAAAAATCGATGGACTTTTTTCACAATCTGACGTGTGTGCTGGCTACGTGGCCGCGCATTGTCGGCTATGTGCGGTAGTACAAAGTTATCCCATCGAAATAAGTCTATTAAACCTATTCTCAAAAAACAAGTCCAATCTAAAAATTAAAATACCGCTAGTGATGGCAAAAAAATATTACTGGTTACTCCTATTGTTAGGTGGTGGATCTCATGCTTTCGCGCAATCTTTAAATCCGAAAGATTCGGTGCTTGCCAACAATGTTTTCAAGTAGACATTGTATCAGAAAATTCATTTTTTTCAAACAATAAAATTAATTAAACAATGAAATATTTTACGATTCTCCTGTTTGTGTTCGGATTTGTATCGGATACGCGCGCACAAAGTGTTTTATACAGTGGTCCTGAAGTACTCTTGCCCAACTCAACGGAGAATTACGCAAGGGTAGAAGTGCCGAATGGCGTGACCGTAATTTGGTCCATTTCTGGTAATGGAGGTACCATTGAAGGGGGAAAAACCAATCCTTTGGTGTTTTTTAAGGTGACTACATCCCCCATTGTACTGACAGCAAACTTATCCAATGCAACGAGCATATCGGATACGATTCCTATCGTGCAACAAGGGCCAACCTTACAAAACGGTAATATTGCTATGGTGGCCGGCATAAGGCAACATCGCATTAATCAAATTTTGCGAGGCGAGCGATTTAAGGTCAAACCTGTCAATTTTACAGGTGCAAATCCAACACTTACGTTGTTGTCGTCGCAAGGCAGGGTAATTGCGCGAGGCGATTCGATTGATTTCCGCGCACCTACCCGAGGGCTTTTTTTTGTGGTGGTTGATGCGCCCGCTGCGGGACAATTAAAAGTAGAAGGCATTCCGACGATTACGACACCGGGTGGTGGAATAGGCACCACTACTCCTTTAATACAGCCAGAATGTACGGTTGGAAACCTGGAGTACCAACTTGCAAATGACCAACATTTGACCGGTGGCGAATCCATGGTGACGCTGGGCAACCAAATAATTACGGCCGTTTATGATTTTGAGTTAAGAAAAACCCACATTCGTGCTTACCAAAATGATCAGTTGACTTGGACTTGGTCAAGCAATGAAAACGAGTATATTAGGACATTAAATGTACATCCGACGTTTGGTATTGCGGGAATTGGCAGCTCGGGTGGGGCATTGAATAGAGACGATCAGGTTTTGGTGGTGCGTATAACCAGCAACGGAGTTTTGCAAGCAAAGACCAGTTTTGGAACTGCCGACGGGACAGATTATGGTTATGGGGTCTCTTTTTTAGGCGATGGCTCTATAATGGCAACCGGATTTACGGAAGGCAGTTTCAGCGGCTTTTCCAACGCAGGGGCATTAGATGCTTTTGCCGTCCACATTGGTTCTACGGGCGCCATACTGCAAATGTTACAATATGGAACGCCTGCCAATGATCGCGTTTTTGCTTCTCAAACGCTGACAAATGGCAATGTGTTACTCTTTGGAGATACCGAAGGACAAATTGGGGATACTGGCAATCCACAGGGTGCTTTTGATATTTTTTTTACGGAGTTGACGCCTACTTGTACCCAGGTTAAAAACACCCAATTGGGTACAGATGAAAATGACCTGGCCTTTGATTTGGTTGTTGATCCGGCGAGTGGTGATTTTTTCATTACCGGAATGACTACTGGTGAATTCGCTCCTGGTTTTGGAAACCCACCGAGGCCACAGGTCTACACAGCCAGAATTGACCACCAAAACCATACCATCGCCTGGATGAAACAGTTAGGCCCCAAAGAGGGCCAATCCGGTGAATCACTCGCCTTGTCAAGTACAGGTGTTGGGGTTATATTTTACACGTTTGGGAGTTTTAGCGGAGCGAACAACAACAGCCTGGGTACACCCGCCTCGGATGACATGGTTGTTGCTTTGTTCGATTTTGACGGCCAGTTAGATGCACTATTTCAATTTGATCAAACCATAGAGCGCATTTTTGCCCGGGCGATCACCTTTCGTGGAAACAATATTTTCGTGCTGAGGGACCATGTTTATGAACCTGGAAAACCTTATATAACGACCAGTTTAGACCGATTCACCAATCCAATCGAGGCTACAGGTTCGGACGACCCAACAGCATGGAAAGAAACGATTCAAGTTGCTCCAAACCCCGCTTCTACGGAATTAAATATTTCATTCCCCGAGACTAGTAATTATGCCATAGAAATAATAAATATAAATGGTTCGATTGTTTTGAAATCCCAAAATCAAAATAGAGTTGATATTGCTCGATTGGAAAACGGTATATATTTTTTAAGAATATATACCAGCAAAAGTTCATGCACTAAAAAAATTGTGATCAAACGATGAAAACAAACCTTACTTTTTTTCTGATCATTTGTAGTCTTAAAGTATCCGCACAATTTGTGGTGCAGGACATTCAAATTGGCAATACCACGGCCAGTTATCTAGATTTTGAATTTTGGCATCAATTGGAGTGTTGCGAACAACCCGGTGGGTGACATCCCGGTGCCTTATGGGGCAAATAGTTCCAGTGGCCCAAGGTTTATTGACGGCGAACAAGCCCTTTTGACCAATGATTTGGTGGGCGGAAACACCCAGATTTTTCGTTATGATTTGGGTACGGCCCAACTTGAGCAGCTCACCTTTGATTCGGGTGATAAAATAGATGCCTTCATTTTTACAGCGCCCGATTTTGGCGGGAGTCGCTTGTTATTTTGTACGGTCAACGATACTATTTTGAGGCTTTACAAAGAGGTTGCCGGCACTTTTGCGCCGCAATACGATATTCAATTGCCCAATCCTGCCTACCAGTACTACTTTTCTGCGGAGCCGTTTGTGTTCAAAAATAAATCTTACCTGTTCGTTTGTGCAGCCAATGATAAATTTATACCCGGCTCCCAAAATAGTTCTCTGCCAGCGGATGTTTGGCTGGTAGGCTTAGAACAAACAAATCCCTTGTTTAGAAAAGTGAGCGATGAGCGGGTGGCGCTCCGCTTAGACCCAGAGGTCTTTGTAACGCCCACAGAAGCCTACATCTACTATTACGAATATAAAGAAAATGGCAATGTTCATCCGGTTGCCTTACACAAATGCAGTACTGGATTGGGCGAAAACCCATTGTCGAATTTACCTGATTTTGGCGCAAAAAAGAATATGGTCGTTTCTCCTAATCCTTTTCGGGATAGGATCAATTTATTCAATTTAAAAGGCAACGAAAGATTTGAACTCACCAACACATTTGGCCAGGTGATGTATTCGGGCAATAATTTGGCAGAGACTGATTTTTCCAAACTTCCATCCGGTGTCTATTTTTTATTTACAATTTTCAGTAATACAAACGCTTCACAAACATTAAAATTAATAAAACAGTGAAAAGTAATCATCATAGCCGCCATATTGGTCGTGAAATCCACCCTTTTCGCCCAGATTTGGTATAGCGTTGTATTAATGCTGTGATTGCGCAGACACTTTCGCTTACCTATGATATTTTTGAGCATTGTTCAAAAATCCTAAAACGATTGCTTAGCAAACGTTCATACTTTTTTTATTTTTTGTTTGGGATAAGGCTTAGCAATACATCCGCCACCAAGCCCTGCACGTTATCAACCCCTAATCAAGATGCTCAAGGGCTTGGTTGCGGATGTATTTAGTTGTACGAAGCCGCGGATGCAGTGGGGGTAGGTGTATCCAGAACATACCGTGTGGGCGAAATGAGTGATAAGGCCGTTATTCTATTTAAGGTCAAGTTTTTCAATGCTGTTTCCAATAATAAATGTTTTCATTTCCTGTTCCAGGTCCTTAAACGCATCCTTCTGAACGGATTTAATTTGTGCGCCTTTTCTCAACAAATGAATTTCGTCACAAGTGTCGCTCAGTGTAGAGAAAATATGGGATGAAATGAGCACAATTTTGTTCAGTTCCTTAAGTTTTAGGATGATTTCTGTTAAAATAATATTACTTTGAATATCAACGCCGTTAAAAGGTTCGTCAAAAATAAAATATGTGTTCTCTTGCAGTAGAATTGCCGTGATGGCCAACTTCTTTTTCATGCCTGTTGAATACGTGGAGGCATATTGATCGAGTGGCAAGTTGAAAATATTCTTTTCGTCAATGCGGATGTTTGTTTTTCCGCGTGCATTACAAAGCAGCCGGATGTACTCTTTGCCGGTCATCTTTGAAAAAAAGAAGGGATCGGTTAACAGCAATCCCAAATGGTTTTTTAGTGGATTTAAATCGGAAGTAATGGTTCCGGTATAGCTTTCCAAGCCGGCAATACACCGGAACAGCGTCGTTTTTCCTGCTCCGTTTTCACCTACAATGCCATACACATGCCCTTTTGAAAACGCCAGATTTATGTCTTTTAAAACTTCGTTGTTGCCGTACGTCTTATGCAGTCCATTAATCTTGATCATCCAACAGCAATTTAAGTTTTTGAATGGATTTTTTATGGAAAAATGGGATCATAACCAATAACATCGGTGGAAAATACACACTAAATGCGAGTACCATGCCTTCCGGTAAACTCATTTCATTGGGGTATGCGGAATATTTAGCCAGGATAATCGTCCAAACAAACAGAAGTCCAATCAAAAAAAAGAGCAAGGTAATATGAAATTCATTTGGATAGAAAATCAAAAGACCCACTAAAATGGGGGCAACCAAGCTGCTCGTGTATTGGGTTGCGGTGGCAATTTTATGCATCAAGAATCTCTTCGGGGTGTATGCGTGGATCCAAACATAGTATACTTGTTCCGGTTTTGCAAAGAAACTCAATACCGTCCCAAAAATCAGCAGCATGGAAAATATGCCCAAGTTGAAATTGCCTACCTGGATGGCAATCACCGTTAAAAAATAGGCCATTGGAAAGAGGTAAAACGTCTTTCTGAACCCAACTAAAAATTCAAACGGCCTTTTTGCAAATGGGGTAGGGAGGGTGAAAGTAACATTCGTTTTAAAAGAAAAGACGGCCAAAATGATTGCAATTACCAATAATAAAGCGGCTTCCAGCAATGCATTTTTGTATATCAGCACCCCAACAAACGGAATGCTTACCAGGACGTTTTCCAAAATCCGAATCTTGTTTTTTACACGATCGCCAAAGGTAGCAATCAAAAAATCCGTTCTATTGTTTTCGGAAAGTCTGGACAGCAAACTCAGACAAGTCAACACCACAATGTATTTGGCAAACTCCGTCTTTTGAAAAAGGTATCCTGCAATTAAGATGAACGCGACCAGGCCCAAAAGATAAGCCAAGATCGGGTTTATGCCCGTTTCTTTGATCTTTCGGTTGGTTCTTAGGAATTGTAGGTGGAAGTAGTCTTTCATTTTGTGTATTGTCACGGGGCCGTTGCGGAAGTCGGGGAGCAAACGTACTGCTTGTGTTTGGGGTATCCCTAAGATTTTGTGGACTTTTAAAACTCCCTGGTAGGAGGACAGGATGGGCTACGCATTCCCCGGCAGCACTTAAGCCCTAAGGGTTAGTGGTATTTTTTTATTTAACTATCTATTTGTCAGCCATATTTGATATGAATCTTCAGTAGATATACCGTTCTGGTATCCGCGTTGTTGAATGCCAGTCAACAACTGCTTATCGCCTGTCCAAAGTTTCGCCTCCATATAATCTGCCAGTGCTACAAAGGCAATGTCATCCATGTCAATGCCATGTACGAAAGGTAACGAACTATGCCAGAATTCATAGGGTATTTGCTCTTCAGATATGAATGTAAGGCACTCAAATAACTCATCTCTCGTCTTGTCAAAGTCCTCTTCGGTTAATTTTGATATCCCCAGCAGTTTAAGTTTGTGCTTCTTGATCTCTAACTTCAACAAAGTTGGAGCGAAAAAATCAAAATACTGGCGTCCAAAGATCAGCATTTGACCGATTTTGCTATTTTTATTTAGTATAGCACTCACCACCACATTGGAATCAGTAATGATCTTCATGGCTTCAGGAAGCGATGCTGATTTTCAGCCCACCATGATTTATTCATCTCGGAGGCAACACGGTCAATATCTTCCTGGGTTGCCTGACTCTTAGATACCAGCTCCCGATACCGGATATATTTCAGAATTGATTCAAGATCACCCCAGTCAATTCCGTTGGGTAATCGTATAATAATCTCGTTATCAGTTCTTTCGAACACCATGATCGAATCTTTTTACAAATTTAAGGAGTTTGACTGAAAAGTCCAAAAAAATGACCTTTTTGTTGCCTCAGGCACTAGATGATGAAAGCTGACAGCAAACCAAGACAAGTCAACACCACAATGTATTTGGCAAACTCCGTCTTTTGGAAAAGGTATCCTGTAATTAAAAGGAAAGCACCCAGGCCCAATAGATAAGCCAAGATCGGGTTTATGCCTGTTTCTTTGATTTTTCGGTTGGTTATTCGGAGTTGTAGGTGGAAGTAGTGTTTTATTTTGTGTATTGCCACGGGTCCGTTGCGGAAGTCGGGGAGCAAACGTACTACTTGTGCTTTGTATATTATTTAAATAGGGTGGACTTTTTGATGGGCACATTCAGTTTTAGGCTATGTATACTTCGCGTTGTATTGTTTTGTGGATGGCTTTCGACCCCGCATTGTTAGTGCCATTTTATGCAAGGGCATGCCGATGGACCGTCTTGCAATAAGTGTCGCTGCCATTTTGATTGCTTACGGGCAGCGCCTTGCGCCAGCGTGGTCTTGCCTCTAGAAATACTGCCCCAAACCCACAACAAAGCCGCTGCCGCCCCCCATAATTCCGAAACCATAATCTATTCGTAAATCACATTCATAGACCTTTTTATAGATAAATCGGCTGCCCAAACCTGAAAAAACTCTTATATTTCGCTTGGATGTCAAAGATGGAAGGCTTTCTCCGGAGGGGCGTAACGAACCAAAATCGGTAAAGCCAACCGCCTGAATGGCAAAACTGCGATTTTCCCAAATGGTTTGACGATATTCGGCATTGAACGTGACCGAAGCGGTGCCTCTTTCAATTCTGTTGCCAATACCCCGAATATTATAGTAATTATCCAAGACAAAAGGCGCTAAAAAAACATTGACATTGCTCGATATACCCACACGGCTCCGCAACGCCAAATTGCCCTTTTGGGGAAGCATTTTGAAATACTTGACCTCATGCAAAAAAGATCCAACCAATACCTTGCTGTCTAATAAATAAGCCCCCTGAAGGTAGATTTTGCTTGACCAGCCTTTGACGTAAATCGTATTGTGGTTTTGATAATTGAAGAAATGATTGGCTTTCATCAAATAGCGCCTGAAACTTTCCATTTCCGTCATTCCGTACATCCCTCGTCTTTGTTCTTTCGGCAATTGAAAACTTTCGCGAAGATAACCGCCACCTCCTTCTATATAATGTCGGTTAATATCAAAAGCGTATTGTACCAAGATCTCAGCGTCCCAATTGATGTAATTATATACAACCGGTGCTCCATCTTCAACTATAGGTTCGAGGATGGACCAGTTTTTTAATAAATAATTTAAGCCCCATTTTTTATAGAGCAATGGATAAAATTGTTTCAGAAAATAAGAATTGCGGTCGTTGTATTGGTAAAATGCGATGGTCTGAATCGCTCTACCCAAACCATTTTCATCTTCTACACCAAAACGAATCCATTTGTTGCCTTCCGAAGCCCCTCCTTCAAGGATGGGTAAGATCGTAAAAACCTCCTGACAATTAAAAATTATAGTCGAATCTCCATTTCTTATTTCCAAACGGCCGTCAACTTCATTAAATAAGCGCGTATTGCGGATGCGCTGTATGCCATTGGAAATATTGACAGAATCAAAGGTGAAACCCTTGTCCCAACCCATAATTTTAAGTAAATAGCTCGGTTTGGTTCGTTTTAATCCTTCAAATTGGGCGTGTTGGGCCATGGCCAGGCTGCACCATAAAAAGAGCAAGAGTGTTAATGTTTTTTGCATATCCTATCAAGAAAATTTAATCGGTTGGGACAAAATTCTATTTAACTCAAGTTGTGACCAACTCGTGGATAGAGAAATTGGAATAGGTTGCAACTTGAGTTATTTAAAGTATCAAGAAAGTATAAAGGGTTAATTTTTATACATCTTCATTCCCTCCGTTACAGCTCTTATTGTCTGTGGACTCATATATCTTTCCCTGATCGGAACACCTCCGTTATCCAATGCATTATTAGCCCCATTCCATTGCCTGATTTTCAGATTTTGGCGTACTTCCGTGCTCCAAGCCAGCAATTGATAGCCCAAGCCGTGTTCAATACATCGTTTGTCTGTATCGTTTTCAAATTTATCTATCGCCTTTTGGTTGAGATGCATGGCCAATAGTTTGATATAGTAAAGACCTTTTCGCTGGTGAAAATCAGCGATATGGCTTAGTAATAGTTGTCTCATTGAAAATCAATGGTCATTCCGCGTCAAACTCGCCCGATCAAAAATATCCACACTGCCATTTTCTAGACGCAGTACGCCACGTGGACACACCGCCGAACAAATGCCGCAGCCCACACAGGAGGCACGCACGATATCCTGACCGCGTTGCGCATAAGCTTTTACGTCAATACCCATTTCGCAATGCGTGGAGCAATTGCCGCAACCGATGCACTGTCCGCCATTGGTGGTGATGCGGAAACGCGAGAAATATTTTTGTATAATGCCGAGAATGGCTGCCTGCGGGCACCCAAAACGGCACCAGGTGCGGTTGCCCAGAATAGGATAAAAGCCAGTGCCAATCACGCCTGAAAACATGGACCCAATGAAAAAAGAATAGACTTTGGAGGTGTTCTGCGACCATTTGCCCAAGACGGCACCCTGATGATAAGAATTGACCCAAAGCAAAATAGTAAGCAACACAATGAACACCAGGACGCTGTAAATCAGATAACGCTCTATTTTCCACGCCTTCAGCGATTTATCGCTGAGCGTGCGAAACGAATCACCAGTGGTTTCAGCCAAGGCACCGCAACCACACACCCAGGAGCAGTACCAACGTTTGCCATAAAAATAGGTCAGCACAGGCGTGGCAATAAAGGTCATCGCCACACCCCAAAAAATGAGAAATATACCCAAATGCGTACTGTTGGTCAGCCAATTGACGGTAGAAGGGAATAGATACTCGTATTTCAGCGGCCAGAAGTAGGTGAAGTAAAAGTCCGGTTGATTCATCATTTGCATCCAGGCGGGGACAAGCCAGGCAAAAATGAACTGAAAAAACATCACCGATGCCGTGCGAATGATTTGATAGCGGTTATGGCGGTATTTGTACATGAATTTTGCGCCCAAAATCAGTACTCCCAGCGTGTAAAGGGAGCCATATACAAACCACTGATCTGCAGGGCGGTGGCGCGCCAACTGGCTAAGCGGGTCAAACAATTGTATCAATCCTTTCAGATAATCAGCATACCAATACAGACAAACATAAAAACCCGTTAGCAATACCCCGACGATATAAGCCCACAAACCCCGATTGCTCAAGCTGCGAAACATCACCCCATTGTTTTTAATACCCGCCGGGCTGTCTTTATAGGTGTAATGCGCATATCCCAACACACCAATGGCTATGCACAACAAAGCCAAGGTCAACATTATACCCGGCATGGACACCTTCTGCGCAGCCCATGCAAAAAGCAAAATGCCTAGCCCTAGGGTCCCCACCACAGCCGATGTTTTCTGGCCGGTGTTCAAGTGGTTGACCTGTACCAAGGCCAATGATGCATCTGTATTTTTCATTTTTTACATTTAAGTCAATCGTAAAGTAAAATTTCAAACAAGCGCTTAAGCCTTCTTCAACATCCTGCTTACCAAATTCAGCGACCTTTTGCTGCGTAAAATCAAATTTTTACCCGTGCGGATATTGTACAACCGCACCAAATTCGATTCGTACTGGTCAAAAAATTCTGGGTCGAAATTGGCAATGGAAAGGTTTGATAATACCGATTCAATGTGTTTTTCGTCCAGAATCCATTGCTCGCAAACCTCATGGCGGTATCGGATACCCATCAGAACGAAGCCCTTGACAACACCAGAAGTCGTATCAAAATTAATACGAATGGCTTTTTTGCCGCCTTTGTGCTCCCAATACAGCGAAGTAATGCCCTCCGGTGTTTGAGCAGGAATATCACCATAGACCTGGTATTCAATGTCAAAAAACTTGGCAGAATTGAACCAAAGCCGCGGCTGATAGCTTGTAGGCGCGGTACAAATATTGCGGGCTACCGTCTGGCCCATCATACGGCCTGTGTACCAAATCGCTTCGATAGGGCGGCGGCCCGCTGTGGGCGTGCGCAGTTGAGCACAGTCGCCGATGGCATAAACATCCGCTATAGAGGTTTGGAGATATTCGTCTACCAGCACGCCGCGTTGGGTTTCGATGCCGCTGTCTTGTAAAAAATCAATATTGGGACTGACCCCAACTGTAAGGCCCACAAAACCGCAGGGGATGTGCTCGCCAGTACCCGTTTCTACACTTTCTACACGTTCGGTGCCGTTAATGGCTTTCAATTCTGCCGACAGGCGCAGGTCAATACCATGTTCGCGGATATGGCGATTGATCATATCGCTTTCTTCCGGAGGCAGTACAATGTTCCAAAAACTACTTTCACGCACCAAAAACGTGACCGGTATATGGCGGGAGTGGAACATTTCCGCCATTTCGATGCCAATTAGTCCACCGCCAACGATGACAGCGTGTTGCAACCCGGTGCTCCGCTGTTCCATCGTTTCCAAATCCTGCAAATGGTAAAGGCCCTGCACGCCCGGCAAATCCTGCCCCGGCCAGCCAAATTTATTGGGTTTGGACCCGGTGGCAATGACCAATTTGTCATAAGTCATGCGCTCGCCATTGCTCAAAAGCAGCGTTTTTTCAGCCGAAAGCACTTTTTCCACACGGGCTTGCACGCGCCGGATGCGGTTTTTCTCCCAAAACCAATCCTCGTACATCCAGGTGTTTTCCTGTTTCAGGTGACCCATGTAAATGTACATCAGGGCTGTGCGTGAGAACGGTTGCAGCGTTTCTACGGAAATCATCACCACTTCGTGGTCCGACTGTTTCCGAATGTAGCGAGCGGCGTTGGTGCCCGCGATGCCATTGCCAATGATTATGATGCGCATAATTTACAGATTCAGTTTCCAGTCGTATTCCAGGTATTGAATTTTAGCTTCTGAGGCTATTTTTACCTTGGAATAGCTATTTAAAAACGGTAGATTTATTTCAATTCAGCATTGCCAAACAGTACGGAGAACTGCTTGCAGCAAATCAATACAAATTTTTGATTTGACAGATTGACGCTAGCCGGAATAGCGACCTGATAATTACCGTTCTTGACCTCATTGCTTAGTTCTGTAAAACTGCTGGCGCTCAAATCCTTAGACAAATAAAGCCGGAGGTCGGGACCAGCATCTGTTTTGAAATTTTCAAATACTAAAAAACGGTTTTTGGCCTCGTCTTCCACCACTTTTACTGTGCCGGATGTGTTGTAGGAGTTGCCGACAAAAGTTCCTCTGAATAGTTCTGTTTTGTTTGTGGTATCCGGAGTTTCATCTACCGTTTCGATGCTGTCTTTGTTGCATGCGAGGATCAAAGTGCAAAAAAGTAAACTGAAGAAAAGTGCTTTTTTCATGTTTAATTATTTTTTGATGATGAAGTGATGCACAAAGTTGGGGTTGAAATATCACCAAAGTATCACAAGCGTCGGCCAATATTCCCAGTGTTTGATGCTGTGCCTCCAAAGTTTCATAGTAGACAACGAATCAATTGGCATAACTGACAGTAAACGACAAGCCCGGACTAGCGGCTATATTGCGGGTGATGTAGCCCAAACCACCCCCTGCCGAGAGCCATAAGGTGATATTGGGGTTGGGTTTGTAGCCTATTTTTAAATTGGGGGAGAGGTACGACTGTTCGTTGAGGTATAGCCCTGTGCTTTTCGAAGTGCTGTCATCAAAATCGCTTTTTCCACTGCGCATCAGTTCTATGCCCAAAATGGGAATAAACTGCTTTTTCTTGCCCCAAAAGCCCCCGATTTGCCATGCTGCGGCTATGCGACGGCTATAATTATTGCTTCGCAAAACATAACCCAGCTCTGCACTACTGAAAAATTTGTTGCGGCCAAGGCCTGCCATCAATGAAGGGGTAAACGAAAAGGCATCAAAACCGGAGCGCAAGCCCGTTGCTTCGTCAAATTTTGCCGTTGGCAAACTAAAACCCGTTTTGCCCGATAAGACCCAACCGTTTTTTTGATAAAAATTGTAGGTCAATGCAGCCTGCACATTGGACAAGGCAGTCAGTGAGCCGTCTTTCAGGTTAGGCTGTCCAACGGTATTATCTACGGAAAGCAGTTTGAGCGGGAGCTGGGCCGAAATCATCAGTTTTGAAGTCAAGCCATACTCTCCGTAGCCTTGGATGGTTACATCGGAAACATCCCGATTGAGTAGAATAGGGTCTTCCGTGCCGTTAAGGAGGCTATTGGATTGTAAAAATGATCCACCGACCTGAACATAATAACTTCCCTTGGCCCGTGTCCAGGCTTGTTGGGCTATAATTCCAGATGTAGCGGTGCAGCAAAGCAATAAAAGATAGAAAAAGCGCATAGGTCGTCCAAAATTTCGTTAAAAAAATCTTGTTACAAATATGTGCGCTAAATATCACGAAAGTATCACGGCTCCAATTTTAGGTAAAGATCTTCATGGCTTCAGGAAGCGATGCTGATTTTCAGCCCACCATGATTTATTCATCTCGGAGGCAACACGGTCAATATCTTCCTGGGTTGCCTGACTCTTAGATACCAGCTCCCGATACCGGATATATTTCAGAATTGATTCAAGATCACCCCAGTCAATTCCGTTGGGTAATCGTATAATGATCTCGTTATCAGTTCTTTCGAGCACCATGATCGAATCTTTTTACAAATTAAGGAGTTTGACTGAAAAGTCCAAAAAAACGACCTTTTTGTCGCCTCAGGCTCTAGATGATGAACGCTGTTGTTAGGAATTGTAAGTAAAAATAGTGTTTCATTGCTTCTGATCATCAGGTGTTTGTTTTTCAGCGGCCTCCACTTCCTCTAATACCTGGATGGCTCCTGCGATGCGCAGCATGGTTTTTTCCAGCTCGGCTTGTTGCTCCCGCAGTGCTTTCAGCGCGTCCTGGCCGCTTTGATATTCGGTACGGAGTGTTTGGAGCCTGGCTTGGATGTTATTTATTGGCATAAGTGACTTTTTTGCTGTTCAGATTCAGGCGCGACTGTAATTCGATATGCTCTGCCTTCAGGGCAGCATTCTCGGATTCCAATACCTCAATCCTGGAAATAAGGGCCTTGATCAAGTCCTTTAATACCGATATGTCATTTGATAATTCCATGAACCAGTTTTGTATGCACTAAAACAAATATACATGGTATTTGGTTTTGTGCCTGAGTTTTTATGTTTTTATTGTTTCAGCGAACGTTTGCTTCCTTGCATACTGCCGCGTTTAGCGAGCAGTTGGCAGGGAAGCGGTGTTAGCAGTTTTATTATTGACTCAATTACTTCGATTTTTCAGTTCCTTTATTGCGTCCAAGCAAGTAAAATGAATAGCCTACTTGGGCTTGATGAAATCCCAAGTTCTGGTCGCCATATTGCCAATGATAACGATAGCGAAAAAACAATCGCCCTCTGTTATCCTCAGAAGGTTGAAAAAATACTTGAAATTGGGCTGTATTGTACCAATAATTCCTGACTCTTTGAACCAAAAGATTGTTTGGGTCAACTAAATCTGATACCTGAACAATATCTCTACTTTTTACTTTCATATAGTTCCAACGCCATGAAAGAGCAAGTCCCCAACGCTCATCTGCTCTAATATCACAAACTACCTCTGGTGAAAGAGTTAACGTATTTATTCCACCGCTCATCGTGTCAGTACGAATAGGTGTCCGTCCATAATAAATACTTCCATTTGCTGATATGGTAGATTTAATTTGCGGGAAATCAAAATAGAATGCATTTAAACGTGTTCCCACACTCAATGATTCATGTCTTCTTATATCCAAGGACGCAGCATAGAACCTATTTCGACCAGTAGTATCATTAGGAACAAGTTGGTTCAATTTTAGGTCTCTATTATTCTGTTCAATTTTTGAAAGTGTTATAGTAGGTTCTATCCAAGAGAGAAATCCAAAATCTCCTACACGACTTGTATTCAGGTTCAGCCTTTTTGCAATTTCTGTCTGTAATAATCCATTAGCGGCTTTTTCGTCTAAACCAACAAAATCACTGAAAACTCGCGCTTCAAATAACTTACTGGTTTCTTCCTTATACAGTGTTATACAATCGTCACCGCTTAAAGGGTCATAGATAATTACTTTATTTTCAGGACTAAAATCACGTCGCCCTACCTCATGCTTCGGTAAATATATAGTGAGTAAATCACCTAATTCAAGTGTGTATCTTTCTTCATCATTTTTACCATTAGACGTAAGTTTTACCAAACCAAGGTTAGCATAGTCACTTTTTCTTGAAAATCCGAGTGGGTATCTATTCTCAAATTTAATTTGCTTAGTAATCATACCAAACTCATTCAGTGTAGATTTAGTATCTTCGCCGTAAATAGCATCTTTCATTAACTGTTCATCATAAAATTTGGATAAATCAAGAGTAGTAACTTGACCAACAACAAGTATGTTTTCAATGAACCCTTCGTTAAACTCCAATTCAACGTATTTTATTTTAAACTCAAAAGAAGACATGGATGAAAGAGCAGGCAATAAGCTCCCTCTCAATTCAGTCAACTCACTCTTTAATTCATTTAGTACAGACGAGTCCATTTGTGATTGGATATGCAAAAGTACCGTTGGCCTTGAAACAAACTCCCATAATTGTTCGGCATTGTTATTGTCATATAAGATGTCAAATTTGGGATCTTTGGCGTCTCCACGTTTCCTATAATTTAACATATTTGGCATTCTTGAACTTTTGTAGGCCATACTAACACTGTCTAAGAACTGCTCCCTTATAGTTGTGTCAATTGTTTTATCATATTTAACGTTATTATAAAGTCGAGAATATTCACTTTCCAATTCATTTATATGGTCAATAAGATTACTTTCGGCATAAAAAATTTGAGTAGATTTCTCTTTAAATCTTCTTGTTGTCATCAAGAATTGGGCGTTATTCTTCCGTATATTATTAGCCTCATGCCTTTTTCGCATTGCCGCATATTCATTTTTTGAAAATTTTGTTAATGTATCTTGATTCGTGTCTAGTAGGTATTCTCGCCATTCGCTCTTAATATCGTTATTTAGTAGTCCCTCTGCTTTCAGTCTATTGAAAGCATCTAATTTTTTTTGAACAACTACATTTGATGAAAAACAAAGGTTGCCAGCAATGGGTCGTCCGTATCCAACAGGAGTGGCTATTTCGCTGCCTTTTAATTGATAAAAAAGGCTTCGTTCATATTGTGTTGGTGGTGAACTTAGCAAATTATCAACAGTATTGTCTTTGGCGATGCTATCCTTTTTTGAAGTCTCTATTTCTGCAATATTCTTATCTTCATTTTCTCTGTTAAACTTAGTCATTAATTCTTTGCGACCTCTACGCAATGAACGAATGAAATTCCCTTCGGTGAACGGTTGTACATAAATTATTTCCCTGTAATCTGCATTGTTTTGAACCCTAAGCGTAATAATGTAATAATCCTGCGCCATTACAGTAGCACTCATTAATATCTGGGGTTCCCAATAATTAGCGGGTAAATTGATATCGGAAATTTCAATTGGGTATTTGCTATCATCTTGTGAAAGCAAAGTGTAAGGTGAGATTAAAAAGAGAATGAACCCTAAAAAGATTTGGAAAAAACTCGTGATTTTCATTATTATCGTGATTGGTTTGTATTTTTCGTCACTGCTAACGGCAGCATCTACGCCGTGCCGACGTTTAGGAGGAATGGGCGTAGATGCAAAGATGGGCGGTTATTCTATTTTGATTATTTTTTTCATCATACGCTCTGTTTTTGAGATAAATTCAATAAAATACAACCCATTATTCATGTTGCTTGCATCAATAGTTAAATGATCTTCCTTCGATTTCAAATCTGCTGAAATTATCAAACGTGCCGTCGCATCATAAATATTTATTTTTTCATATTTATTGTCAATTGGGAGTTTGATTTGGAATTCGTTTTGGAACGGGTTGGGAAATATTTTTATTACTTCATTTTCTTCTCGTATCGGGTCAATTGTGCTTGTAACACACATTGGTACTGGACAACCGAGGCTGTCCACTTTGAGTATCCAACCTTTCCCAATGCTAAATCCAATAGTATCGAGCATTGGGTTGTGCGCATATCCTGTCATTAGGAATCCATTATCTTTTGTGTGGATCACTTCAAAAAGTGCTTCGTTGGTTTCAAATTCAGTGTTATAGAGATAGGGGTGTGTCCAAATTATTTCTCCTTCACTATTAAATTTAACTAATGTTGATCGTTCCCAAGGCTGATGAGAAAATCCGATGGTCACAATACTGCTGTCGGGCAGTTCTACAAAATCATAACATTCGGCATCGTATATTTCATCGCCATATCGTTTAAACCAAAGTACACTTCCATTTTCGTCTACCTTTGTAAGTGTGCCACCGCCTCCATATGGGTCACTCGGAAAAATATCTTCGTCATTTGCCCAGCCTCCCGCTATCAAGTAATTGCCGTCCAATGCCTTTTGAATGTCAAAAAAGCCTTGATAATAATCAGAATCTATATAATTTTTTACCCACGCCACCTGCCCGTTGTTCTTGATCCTGACCAATTGCGAGTAAACGTAAAAATCGTCAATGTATGGGTTTCTGACATTGCCCGCTTGGAGGTATTCATGATCCGGGGTTTCCACGATGCCAAAACTGTTTTCATGGGTCGAATAGTCCCCTCGTGTTAACTGCCATAGGATATTTCCGAGACCGTCTGTTTTGACGGTGTAGTTTTGCCTGAATGGGTCAGAGCCTCCGGGCGGCGTTTTTTCGCAACCGCCAGTAGCCAGGAAACCGCCGTCTGATGTTTCAATCACGTTGCCAAAAAGACATAAATAAGAACCACTATTAAAAGTTTTCATCCATATAGAATCACCGTGCTCATTAATTTTAAACAAAAAGGAACTTGCCGTATCATTTTTCCATTCAAGCCCACAAAAAACATAGCAAGAATCTTTTGTTCTTATTATTTCATATTGTTCATGAGCAGTTCCTTCTGCTCCATAACTTTTAGCCCATACCTTTGCTCCATTTTTATCAATCTTCACAATGTTTATCTTATTAGTGTCCTGAAAAATATCAAGCGAAGTGTGCATAAGAATGAACCCTGAGTCAGGTGTTTCCATGCTCCCCCATATTGCACCCACATAAG
Organism: Saprospiraceae bacterium; assembly: GCA_040397785.1. GTDB lineage: Bacteria > Bacteroidota > Bacteroidia > Chitinophagales > Saprospiraceae > M3007. The sequence continues at coordinate 44,737 of JBBAVI010000032.1, forward strand.
GATATGGTGTGTCCAACAGTTTGCTGAAATAACTTTGTCCATATATCCATTGGTTGGCAACCAATAAGGCTATTGTCAATAAAAATATCTTTCTCATAATAGGAAAATAAATAAGCCCTGTACCGTAAGGGCCTACGGTACAGGGCGATGAAAAGATGGCTATTCTTTGATGAGTTTACGGCTTACGCTGCCTGTGGTCGTACTCAAACGCACGAGGTAAACGCCAACAGGTTGGCTTTCAAGCGATAGGGTAGCCATTCCGCCCTGCAAGGACACGGTTTGGCAAATAATTTGCATCCCGTTCAGATTGAACACTTCCAAGGTGCCGGTTCCTTCGCTTGGCTCCCAGCGCACCTCGACCGCACCGCTGCTTGGGTTGGGCATAAGGCTGAGCCAGCCAGCGGCAGTCTTTGAATCTGTCTTATCCGTGCTACGTTCTCCCGGTTCGCCCTCTATATTTTCGGACTTCCATACCTCTACCGGACGCTCAAACACATATCCTTTGGCAAAGCCCAGTATGTTTTGCGCGGCATACTTGGAGACGGATTCACCCTTCGCAACCGCTAAGAGTTTTGCTTCCTGCCCTGAACCCATGTCCATGACGGATTTTCCGTTTTGACCCAGTTCAATCAAGACCTGATAGAAAGTAGCAACGTCCTTCCATTGCTCCCCCGAACCGATTTCGGCAAGTTTGGCCTGTGCTGCATCCCATTCGCCCGAATTGACCAAGATGCCCAAGTACAGGTTGGCATCTTCCTTAAAATGCTCTTTCGCCACCTGCAAGGCCGACGACACATCGCCTTCTTGCAAGAACAGGGTGATGGCCTGGTTGAACATGCTCTGCTGCGCCCAAGGTTCGGTCTCGTTATTGGCCGATGCCATTATGGACTGAGCCGAAAAGCAGTTGGTGCAGGGCGGGTCGCAGGCGGCAGAGTTGCTATTTAATGACCCGCAAAGATCAATCGAAACAATTCCGTTTGAACCATTTGGCCCATTGGAAACACAAGTCGGGATTTCATTGGCATTGTAAGCCCCACCCGATCTGGAGCGATAAGAAAAATTGACTTTGGACCGGATATGACTTTCCGCCACGCCCGGGCTTGGGCAATCCGGGTCGTTGAACAGATTTCCCGCTTGGTTTGAGAACTGCCCGCAAACGCCTTGATTGGAGAACAAACCGGGCGTGTTAGGTGGTGTAGCCGGGTTGATGCTCCAAGCCCTATCATTCCCTGTGTAACCGTTGCAACGGATTTGAAGCCCCGTGTTGTTCTGCTCGGTCTGCACCCCAAAATCCACGTTGGTAAAAGTATTGCGCGTTACTTCGCTTGCATTGCCATAACAATCCTTGATGATCACGCCGTAAGTTCCCGAATTGGTGGAAGTGAATGTATTGGTTTCGCTTACTGTCAGATTGGTGGAGCCTTCGAAGCGTAGGCCGTAACTGGCGTCGTTGAACAGGTTGACCGGTATCTGCTGGAAAGTATTGCCCGTGGCAGCGTGGAAGGCGCCTCCCACAATGTGGCCACCGTGCCGCACCTGTGTGAAAGTGCAGTTGGTCAAAGTGGTCGGATCGGTCACTCCCGTGCCATACTGGGCGTAAACACCTTTGTAGAGTTGCTGGAAGGTGCTGCCAGTAAATGTCATGCGGGCATCGAAATTCTCCACCCCGTGGCCCCTGTTGATTTCCGGATACGTCCCCGTACTTTTGAAAGTGCAGGTATTGAAAACCAAATTGTCGCGGTTCCAACTGCCGACCATAAAGGCTGGCCCAATCCTGCCATTGCCTTCCGCGTCCACGAAATTAATGTCAACCATCGGTTGGTCGCACAAAAAATTGGTGTTTGTGAACTGCCAGGGCGGGTTGATGGTGTTGGAAACAGGGGCGTACCAGATTGACCTTCGGCAATTGAGGAAGTGCGAGGCCGTGCTGCCGACCGGATTCTGGCATTTTATGATGCCACCGCCGTCGTTGCCTGTGCTCGCGGCCCTGCCATCGCCGTTGTAGTACATGCTGCCCACATGGATGCCCACGTATGCGTTTTGCACTTTTGCGTTGGTGGTCATCTCAGCATATCCCTGAAAGGCCGTACCCGGGTTTTGGGTAGGCTGGCCGAGCAGAACAATGCCCTCCCACATGGACTCCAAAGTACCGCTTGGGCATATTGCCGTTCCCATGCCTTTTAAGGTTGCCCCGTTTTTCAGGACCAACTTGCCGTTGGTCTCCACCACGATCTTGGTGGGCGTGCCGCCGCCTTGTGAGAGCGTGAGCCAGTCATTGGTCATGTAGGTGCTGGCCAACTGTATGGTCGCTCCGTCAATCGTGAGCGTGCCGCCGGATTTGACCGTGACGATCCCTTTCACTGTTCTGGCGGTGTTCCAGGTGACCGCCGAGGTGATGTTCGTGCCGGATTGGGAGAAGGTGAAATTGGCCTGTCTGTCGTCCGAAAACTTGATGAATTCATAGTCGTCCCCGTTTTTGCCGTTGTTCCCGCAGATCACCGTACCTCCATCAGAGGTCTTGCATATCCCGAAGGTGCAGAGCTGCCAGTGCTTGCCGAGCACGTCTTTTCGCCAACGGGGCGCAAAGGAGCCTGACTGGTCGTCCACGCGGATGACACTTGCCAAAATCTGTCCTCCATTGGGGTCGCCAGCAATGGGATTGAACGTATTTGCGCTGATGTAAATCTCGCTGCACCCGGGGCTGGTCGCCATGATGTTCCATGCGTCGATGGCAACGCTGCGGCCCGCATCAAGCGTGTAAAGGTTCGCGCCCGTTGATTGGTTTACTTTTACGAGCGCGATGTCGTTGTCCCAGTACTGTTCGGTGTTGAACGGGCTACAACCTGTGCCCGGCAGCAAAAACGCTGGCAGCTCGATAAAATCGAACCTGCAAAGCACGGCAAAATTGCCGTCCGGCATCCTTTTGACCGACCAGGCCTCTTCGTTTGGCGTGTTTTCGGGATTCAGAGACCCGCAAAAACCCGATTCCGGGCTGTTCATATCTGTATAGGTTGCGCCGAGCGACGATTCCGAGAACACCTTGGGCCAGCCAGTGGCCACGTTGCCATTGTCAGCCCGCAACCTCACCAAAAACACGTCCCTGTCAGGCTGAACCCAAGTGAAAACCCCTGGGGATATCTCTACCGAGCCGCCCGAAAGGATGACCGATCCCACTGCCACATATCCGTCGCCCAAACTGCTCACGTTCGGGGCAAAGGCCAAGTCCTTGAACGAGGTTGGTTTTGTGTCGTTGGGGCTTGGCGCACTGTACTGCCTGAACCCCGTGGCGTTGAAGGAGGTGGCCAGCGTGCCGTCAGGGTTGAGTTTGTATATGGTGGCTTTGGTCGTTCCGTTGGAAACGGAACTTTCTCCGGCCACATATATGGATGCAAGCGTCCCCCCGCTAAAAACGGGTTGCATACGTGTGAACCTCGCTTCGGAAAAGCCGCCAACTTCCTTGAAATATACCATAACCCCGGTGGAAAGATAAAACTTGGCAATGACGGGTATCCTTCCGCTCGTGCCACCCCCCGATATGGTTTTTCGGATGATCCCGCAAGCATAGACATACTTGGTGCCGTTTTCATTGGACTCGAACACATCGCCGAACCCGCCACTTCCCGAATTGGCGATGGTTATGTTGGGGATGGAGTTGGCAGGAAATGTCGGGATTTTCTCCCATTGGATCTTTCGGACAGGGCCAGGTATGTATTTGAATATAGAGGGATGCCTTTCCCCTGTGGTGCCGTTGTTGTACTTGTCTGAAAAGCCTACGGCCACGATGCTGCCGTCGCTTGCTTGTATGGGCGTATAGGCCCAGTTGTCATCCAACTCGAAGCCGGAAACAATGCTGGGGGAATCAAAATCCCACTCGGCGGGCGGGGCATTGTTCTGGCCTTTGGCCGCTTGGAGGGATAAGAGGAACAACAAGGCCGACGAAACAAAAAGGCGCATGCGCCTTTTTGTTTCGTCGATTTGCACGAAACGGCCTAATTTGAATTGTACTAAATGTCGCATAATTTTGTAACGGTTTTGGTGAAAAAATGATTGTGTTATTCTATTTCAAATGAACGGGCTCTGTTCATTTTGTTATAGCCGATGGAAATGGCGGTGTTATTTTTTCTCTTTTAGTCCCGCCCATCGGTTGGATGTACGCCCGTGCCGCCGTGCGTTGGCTTTGAGCGTTGGCTTTCGGCGGCATGGACGTACATCCGTTGTTCGCTGTTTTATTAAAATGGGGCATCTGGTCTTTTTTGCCTACAAAGAAAACACTTATATCTATCAAGTGTCATCTGTAAATTCATCCTGCTTTGTTCTTCCTTTGTAAGAGGCTTATTTTTAAAAATCTTATAAAACGTCATTCCCCAATAGCCAACCGCTACCGCCAACGACACTTTACTTACTTCTTTTTTGCAAAATGGACATTCCATGATTTTTATTTTTTATGAAATTTACCTTCTTTTTTTACATTATGTGGCTGGGTTGAGCAAATTGTAGCCAATAATAATTAAAACAAGTCCGATAATCTTAATCAAACAGCCAATTCCCGCTACTGGAATTGTAAAAAAGCCAACGACCATTAGTATTATCCCAAAAATTATCAGTACCCAACCCATTGTGTTGTAGTCAGTTGTCGCACCATGCGCACCTTCAACTATATTCAACTCCTGTACATCGTCGCCATTAATTTCTAAAAGCCAAACATTTGAAGATGATGGTTTATTGAGCCGATAAGTTCCATTCCCTTTTACATCAATATTGCCAGTAAAATGGATGTCAAATACGTTGTCTGGAATTCTGAATGCCTTTTTATTTCTTACTATCAATCGGGTGACTCCTCTTTCGGGTTCTTTTAAATGCTTTACAGTCTCTGCATCCATTGACCCAATTTTTGTAACGAGTTTTGTGTCTTTACCAGCAATATTTACATTACCAAGTGCATCAAAGGTCAATCTTATGTCCTTTGGTGTGTTATCACAACCTCCAAAACACAAAGCAAAGACAATTAGGGTAAAACCTATCAGATGGATGTTAAAAGCATTTTTTTTCATAACTACATCAATTGGTTGATATTCAAATTTACAGAGTTAGAGCCGTTGTTATTTTGAAAATTTGTAAAGGAAAGATAGAATTTTTTACCCCCCTCTACAAAGTACATTTCCTTGCTATCACCTTTTATCAGAAGTTTTCCTTCACTGACAAGTTTTTCAAAATCTTCGATTTGAACATTCAAGTTTTTTCGTATCGGGTCAATATCAGTAACTTTTATTTGAAGCAAGGTTTTAAGGTCGTTAAAAATTTGCCCTTCTTTCATCGTTATTTTGACAAAATAATTGCTGCTTTTCGAGTTTACAAAAATGGTATCTACTTGCTTCATTGATATGCCGTTCTTTTTGTGTTTTGCATACAGCGAGTCTAGATACACTTGCTTCTTTTGTAGAGTAAGTTCTTTTTGCTTTTGCCTTGCTTGCTCCACTTCTATTGATGCCTTTTTCTTATTCAATGAGATATACCTCACGCCGCCACGATTTGTGCATGATCGAATAATTGGAAATTTAGGGT
>JBBAVI010000033.1:0-49240 GCA_040397785.1 Saprospiraceae bacterium
TTTGAACGCAGTTTTGGTTAAAAAATGCAATTCCGCACCCAACTGCAGTTTTAGGCAGCGAATGACCGGCGTGGTGAGTACGATGTCGCCGATGGCACTGAAGCGGAGGAGGAGGATTTTTTGAATGATGAATGATGAATGATGAATGATGAATTTATGCGTTACGACCCCAGCGGGGTCACATCTTTGTAGCAAAATGATGCCCGACGACCCAGTACGACCCCAGCGGGGTCGCATCTTTGTTGCAAAATGATGACCAACGACCCATTACGACCCCAGCAGGGTCGCATCTTTGTGGATTTTTTTAAAATCGATCATTTGTTCCTGGCTGCCCAACACAACAATATGCAGGCCGGGACGCAGCAATAGGCTGGGCAGTGGGTTCAATTCGTATTCGCCATTGGGTTGTCGCACGCCGATCAGGGAGATGCGTGCTTTTTGGAGCAGGCCACTTTCTTGAATGGTTTTATTTCGGTATTGTGGTCGGAGTGCTTCGACGGGAATTTCTTCAAAAACCACATTATCGGTTCCGATGTTAGATAACAAATCGAAAAAGGCGACCACGTCGGGTTTTTCGATGAGCGTTGCCATATAATAGCCGCCGATGCGTTCGGGGACCACTGTATAGTTGGCGCCAGCGCGACGGAGTTTGGTTTCATCGGCCGCTGAATCAGCGCGGCTGATGATGCGCAGGGTAGGATTTACTTGTCGGGCCGACAACGTGATAAAGAGGTTGTCTGCATCACTGGGGAGGGTAATAACCAGCGCATTGGCCTGTTGAATGCGTGCTTCTTCCAGCACCAAATCCTGCGTTGCATCGCCTTCAATAAATAAATAGTTGTATTTTTCTTTGAGCAATTCGATCGATTCGTGGTTGTTTTCGATCACCACAAAGGGTTTTCCTTGTTTCGACAATTCATAGGCTACCTCGTGTGCGTGCCTACCGAAGCCGCAAACAATAACATGATTTTTGAGTTGCTGAATACTGCGGTGCATGCGATAATCTTTCAAAAGTTTGGTAAAGCCACCTTCGGAAAAAATGCCCGTGATGGTAGAAACCGAATAACCCAATAAACCGAGGTTAAACAGGATTAAAATTGCGGTAAACACCCTGCCTCCTTGCCCAAGGGGATGGATTTCGCCAAAACCAACCGTAGATAAGGTAATGACCGACATATAAAATGCATCGAACCACGGAAAATGTTCCAGCAACCGAAATCCCAGCATGCCCAATAAAAGCGACAGAGAAATCAGGATGATTGCCAAACGCAGGCGCAATACCACTTTGACGATGGCTTTGTGTCGACTGGAAATGACCGCTCCTTTTTTGGGCAATTTGATAAAAAGGAAAAAGAACAAAAACCAGTTGATCCGCATACCTTATTTATTGCTGAGCACCAAATAGGCCCAGGGCTCCAAATTAAGGTTCATATCGCGGGTCACTTGCACGGTACTGGGATCGAACACATTAATATATGCGCCCACCATATCATCACTTGGGTGCAGGGTTACATTTTTGTGTTCTTTGCTTAGGTTCAGAATAACCACCACCCGTTCGCCGCCTGTTTCTCGGGTAAAGGCGTAAATTTGATCATCCGCATTGGTGGGAATCTTCACCAGTTCACCGCCGTTTTTGCCGGTTTGCAGGGCTTTGTTATGGTGTTTGAGCGAACAAAGGTTCTGAAAAAAGCGGGTTTTGCCATAATCCTTCCATCGAATTGGGTCTTTTTCAAAAAAAGCGAGCCGCTGGGTCATCCCGTCTTCTTGTCCGTTGTATAGCATGGGGGTGCCTTGCCAGGTAAACATCAACACATTAAATACATCGGCGGCGGGGCCATACAAGTCTTGTTCGGTGCCCGACCAGGTGTTTTCATCGTGGTTTTGGGTAAAATACAATTGGAAATAGCCTTCCGGGTAATATTGGTTGAGGAAGTACAACAGGGTATCCAAGGCGGGCGCATTTTGTTTACCGTTGGCAATATCGCGGGTGACATCCTTCCACTTCCAACCATAATTTGCATTAAAACAGGTAGTAAAATGCCCTGGTTCGTCTTGCCACTCAGAAAGCATAAACATGGGTTTTACCGAATCGAGCGCAGGGCGCACTGTTGCCCAAAAATCATTGGGTACCAAGCCGGCCATATCGACCCTAAACCCATCGATCTCACAAGTTTTTATCCAATATTGCATGGCCGCAATCATGGCTTTACGCAATCCGGGCTGGTTGTAGTCCAGGTCGGCAGTATCATCCCAATCGGTCGGCTGGCCGTGTTCGTTGAGTGCGGTGGTAAATGCGCCATTTATTTTGGTATAATACTCCGGGTGTTCCTGCATCCACACAGCATCCCAGGAAGTATGGTTGGGTACCCAGTCCATAATTACCCGAATACCCAGTTGATGTGCATCCGAAATCAAGGCCTGCAAATCTGTTAAATTGCCATAATCGGCGTTAATGGCGTAATAATCCTGCACCGAATATGGGCTGCCGAGTCCGCCTTTTCGGCGCAATTTGCCGATCGGGTGGATGGGCATGAGCCAAAGCACATCTACGCCCAGTTCGTGCAGGCGTGGGAGCGCTTTACGCACCCCCGCGAAGTTGCCTTCTGGCGAAAACTGTCGGACGTTACATTCGTATAAAACAGCATTTTTGGCCCATTCGGGTTGGGATGGGCGACCAGCACTTGCATTGTTTTGCACAGCGGGAGGATTGGAGGGCGAATGGCAGGCTACGGCCCAAAAGAGCAACCCTACCAAGAAAGAAAAGAATTTATAGTGCATAAACAAGGAAGATAAAACGCTTTACTTCAACCAGGGTGGCGTGGGTTCATTGTCCATACGCACCTGAATGCCGGTAAAATTGAGTTCAGTATTGCCTTTCCACACCAAGCGGAAGCCCCGCTCTTGGGTGGCCCAAGTATTATTGAACCAGGGGTCGGTACAGGATAAATAGGTCTCTTTTTTCATATCATCCCAGGCCCAATGTCCGTTGCCCACTTCTTTACCCGCTACATATATTTTAAACGTTTGGTCTTCTGCAAAGCGCAGCCATTTTCCAATAAAATACAGATGGACGGTTGTATCGGAGGGTTGGTAAGCCATTTTGGGGGTCCACCATCCAGTCGACATAAAAGCCCGGCGGCTGGTGGTTGGCTTTTTAACCGTATCCCAAGGTACCTCTACATGGCTCGGAACGGATTTAGACTGGTAGGTATAAGCCGAATTGGGGTTATCGCCTTTGATTACCTTAGATGCTTTCCAAGGCAGGCCACTTTGTTCTGCCACCGGAAGTTGCGCCGTTTCAGGTGCCGGTTCCGGTGTTTTTTGAATATTTTTACAAGTAATATAGGCCATCAAAATGACTACGATGGCCAATAAGAGGTTCCATTTCATGGTTTTGCTCATTGTGTAGTATTAAACTGATTGACTCAAAGAAAACTCCATCTGTTCCAACAATCCAGCCAAAGTTAAGTCCTCAAATCCACTGATTATTAAATTTGCATGAGATAAGTCGGCTTTTAGACCAACGCCAATGGTTGGGAAGCCGCCGCGCCTAGCTGCTTCAATGCCCGAAGGCATGTCTTCAAAGACCAGGCAATCGCTGACAGGTAAATGCAGTGCGCTGGCCGTTTGTAAATAGCAGTCAGGATCGGGTTTGGGTTTCCGAAAGGTACTGCCATCCATCACCAATTTGACATATGGTTCAAGTTGCAGGGTGTGTATCACGGCTTTTGCATTGCGCGAACCCGATGCTACAGCAGCAAGGGTGCCTGTTTGTTGCAAATTTTGCAAGAAAGACAAAACGCCTGGTAATACTTCCTCGGGTTGCATTTGCAATAAACAAGCCAAATACCAATTGTTTTTCACGTCTGCCCAATGCAGTTTTTCTGCTTCCGTCATATACACTTGTCCCCAGCGCAACACTTCCTCCATGCTTTCCATCCGACTCAAGCCGCGTAAGGTTTCGTGTTGCGTTTCCGAAAAATCAAAACCCAATTCATTGGCCAACCGACGCCACGCCCCATAGTGATACCGTACTGTATCAACAATTACCCCGTCGAGGTTCAAAATGCACGCTTTTATTCCCATAAATGGATCAACAAATTTAAGCGGCGAAATTAATAGAATTAAACCTTCCGTTTGTCCATTTGTTATCTTTGCCGGCTTAAATTTAACTACCACCTGTGACGAAAGACATTTTAACGCAACTTACCGAAGCTGCACGCAAGCGCATCTTGATTATTGATGGTGCCATGGGTACCATGATTCAGCAGTACCAACTGTCGGAAAAAGATTTCAGAGGATCCCGTTTTACCGAACACCACAAGGATTTACAGGGTAACAACGATTTGTTGTGCCTTACCCGTCCAGATGTGGTAGAGGCGATTCACCGTGCTTATCTAGAATCTGGTGCTGATATTATTGAAACCAACACCTTTAGTAGCACCAGTATTGCCCAGGCCGATTATGATCTAGAGGCGCTTGCTTATGAGCTCAATGTGGAGTCGGCACGTATTGCGCGCCTGGCCACCGATGATTTTACCCGGCAGCAACCCGACAAACCGCGCTTTGTGGCGGGTGCAATTGGTCCGCTCAATAAAACCCTGAGCCTGTCGCCCGATGTGAACAACCCGGGCTATCGTGCTTTGACGTTTGATGAAGCCCGCGATGCCTATGCCGAGCAGATACGGGGCTTGATGGATGGTGGTGCGCACATCTTGTTGGTAGAAACCATTTTTGACACCCTTAATTGCAAGGCTGCCTTGTACGCCATTGAAATGGTATTTGAGGAAAGAAACCTGCGCCTGCCCATCATGATTTCGGGCACGATTACGGATGCATCGGGTCGTACCTTGAGTGGACAAACGGTGGAAGCGTTTTGGATTTCTGTGAAGCATGCGCGTCCGTTTTCTATTGGACTCAACTGTGCTTTAGGCGCAAAAGAGATGCGCCCGCACCTGGAAGCCTTGGCAAAAATTGCCAATTGTTTTGTGAGTGCTTACCCCAATGCAGGTTTGCCCAACGAATTTGGTGAATACGACCAGACGCCGCATGAAATGTGCGATTTTGTCGAAGAATTTGCCAGCTCCGGTTTTGTCAATATTACCGGCGGCTGTTGTGGTTCGACCCCCGCCCACATTGCAGACATTGCCCAGCATGTAGCACACATCACGCCGCGGCAGCCACAAACTGCTTCACCATATAGTATGTACAGTGGCCTGGAACCTTTGATCGTACGTGAGGAAACCAATTTTATCAATATTGGAGAACGCACCAATGTGACGGGCAGCAGTAAATTTGCCGGACTGATTCGGGATGGTAAATACAGCGATGCCCTGAGTGTGGCGCGCCAGCAAGTGGAAGGCGGTGCCCAAATTATTGATGTAAACATGGATGAAGGATTGCTGGATTCAGAAAAAGCCATGGTGGAGTTTTTGAACCTGATGGCCGCCGAACCAGATATTGCCCGGGTGCCGGTGATGGTCGATTCTTCAAAATTCAGTGTGATCGAAGCCGGGTTGAAATGTTTGCAGGGAAAAAGCATTGTCAATTCCATCTCGATGAAAGAGGGCGAGGCTGAATTTATCCGCCAAGCCAATATTTGCCGAAAATACGGCGCTGCGGTGGTGGTCATGGCATTTGACGAACAAGGTCAGGCTGATACCATTGAGCGCAAAGTGAGTATTTGCCAAAAAGCCTATCAAATTTTGATCGAACAGGTGGGATTTGATCCATCGGACATCATTTTTGACCCGAATATTTTTGCGGTCGCCACCGGTATTGAAGAACATAATGCTTACGGTGTTAACTTTATAGAGGCTACCCGTCAGATTAAACAATTGTGTCCGGGTGCTAAAATCAGTGGCGGGGTCAGCAACCTGTCCTTTTCCTTCCGCGGCAACAACCACGTGCGTGAGGCCATGCACGCAGCCTTTTTATACCATGCGATTCAGGCTGGTATGGATATGGGAATTGTGAATGCGGGTATGATTGAGGTGTATGAAAACATCCCGAAAGACTTGCTGGTGCGGATTGAAGACGTGATTTTCAATCGCAATGAAAACGCAACCGAGGAATTGGTAAAATTTGCCGAGCAGGTAAAAGGTAGTGGCGGGAAAGCCGTGGGTGAAGACCTCAGTTGGCGCGAATCCAAGGTGCAACAACGCATTACGCATGCACTGGTAAAAGGCATTGATAAGTTTATTGAAATTGATATAGAGGAATGCCGTCATTTATATTCTGCTCCTTTGCAGGTAATTGAAGGTCCGCTGATGGACGGTATGAATGTGGTGGGTGATTTGTTTGGCGCCGGTAAAATGTTTTTGCCGCAGGTGGTAAAAAGCGCGCGTGTGATGAAAAAGGCGGTAAATTACCTAACGCCTTTTATCGAGGCGGCTAAAGGCGGGGTTGTGGAAGCGAAGGGCAAAATTTTGCTGGCCACCGTAAAAGGCGATGTGCATGATATTGGTAAAAACATCGTAGGCGTTGTACTGGCCTGCAACAATTACGATATTGTTGATTTGGGGGTAATGGTTTCTGCCGACCGTATTTTAACAGCAGCCAGAGAACACAACGTAGATATTATCGGCTTGTCGGGATTGATTACGCCATCGCTCGATGAAATGGTGCATATGGCCAAAGAAATGCAACGCCAGGGCTTTAATTTGCCCTTGTTGATTGGTGGTGCCACCACGTCTAAGACCCATACGGCGGTAAAAATTGAACCCCAATATGATCGCGCACCCGTTGTACACGTGCTCGATGCGAGTCGCAGCGTAGCGGTTGTGAGCTCCTTATTAACCAAAAACGAACAAGATCATCAGGCTTTTATACATACCGTAAAAGCCGATTATGATCAAATTCGCGCTACACGTGCGGGTAAGCAGGCACACAAGCAATTTTTGCCTTTAACCCAGGCGCGTGCCAACAAATACCCCATTAATTGGGACAACTATACCCCACCCCAGCCTGCGTTTTTAGGGGTTAAAACCTTTGTACAGTATGATCTTGAGGAACTAAGTGAATACATCGACTGGACGCCTTTCTTCCAAAGTTGGCAGTTGGCGGGCAAGTTTCCGGACATTCTCGAAGATTCAATCGTAGGTGTAGAAGCCCACAAACTGTTCATTGATGCCCAAAGCATGTTGCGTCGCATCATTGACGAACGCTGGTTGCATGCACAAGCCGTGATGGGAATTTTCCCGGCCAACCAGGTACAATCGGATGATATTGAATTATATACCGATGAAAGCCGCAGCACGGTTTTGGCCACTTTACACCACCTGCGTCAGCAAAACCTAAAAGCGCCCGGACAACCGAATTTCTGTTTGTCCGATTATGTAGCGCCTAAAGGCCACGCGGATTACTTGGGGGCTTTTGCCGTAACGGCGGGCATTGGCATTGAAAAGTGGGTGAAACATTTTGAGGATCAACACGATGATTATAGCGCAATTATCCTCAAAGCGCTGGCCGACCGACTCGCAGAAGCCTTCGCCGAGCGCCTGCATGAGCGCGTACGCAAGGAATTTTGGGGCTATGCACCCGACGAACAATTGGAAAATAAATACCTGATTGACGAAGACTATCAGGGTATTCGTCCGGCGCCAGGCTACCCGGCTTGTCCGGAACATACGGAGAAACAAACCCTTTGGGACTTGTTATCGCCCGATCAAATTGGTATTTCGCTGACCGAAAGTTTTGCCATGTACCCTGCTGCAGCAGTAAGTGGCTGGTATTTTGCCCATCCGGAAGCCAAGTATTTTGGTTTAGGTCAAATTACCATGGAGCAAGTGGAAGACTATGCAAAACGAAAAGAGATGCCGGTAACAGATGCGGCACGTTGGTTGGCACCGGTTTTGGAATAAAATCTATTGCTTTCTGTATAAAAATGCCCGAAACTGGCCCTTATCCAGGGAAGCCATGGTGCCCGCGCCACTGAGCAGCACCCCGGAAAAATGGCCATAAATGGTATCATTTACAAATCCGTCCACTTCAAGGGTGACATCATCACTGATGTTGTTGGAAACACCCGTGAAGTTGAGGGTATCGGTTTGACTGAATTCGACCCCGCCCCAGCTGAAGTTTTTTAATTGGATGACAGCATGGGCGGGCATGTATGGGTATTCGCCATTGTTTTCATCAAATTCGAAACCAATGGCCAATCCAACATGCGGATCGCGGGGATCGTCCTGGCGGATGATTTCCACGTATTGTTTATTTACCAGGTATCGATTGCTCAGGGTATCGAGACAACCATTGTTGCAGCCGGAATAATTGCTAAACATGCGGCTTTTTTGCATGCGGTAGTATAAAGCGCAGGGTACACCTTTAAAGTCGAAAAATACGCCCTCCAAATCGGCGGGTGCCACGGATTGCCAACCAGCGCACAAAAAGCAAAAGGTAAATAGAAAATATCTTAATAACATTATTGGGCCTGGATTTCTACCGCAAAGGTCGAAACCCAGGCCTAATTATTACAATTTATCAAAATCTTTAAATAAAGAATAGCGTATTGCCTCTGCCTTGGTTTTGTACGATTTCCAAGGCTGATCCAGGATGGTGTTGATTTGCTGGATGGTTTTTTCTACATCCTGTTCGGCGCGCCGAATACAAATTTGGGCATTGGCGGTAGGTGCGCCTGTGCCCGCATTTAAATATCCGATCGCGTCCCACATATACGCCATCAAATTGTCGGGGTTGCGCTGAATACCCTTGGCTTCCTTTTGTGGGAAGAAATGCTCCTTGATTTTCTGGATAGAATCTTGCAAGGCCTTGCCTTCCGCAACTACTGCTTTTTTCAAACTATCCGGCACATTGACAAACTGACTTTCTACTAATTTGATGGTTTTTTCGGCTTCTTTCAGGCGGTCGTACCCTTTGGTGCTGCGTGTTACAAACTTGTAAAATTGGGTAATGGCCTGGTTTTTTGCCTCCATATCGGTCAACGATGTACGCAAGCGCGGATCGGCCTCCACGTGCACAATAGTGCTGTCTTTCCATTGGTCGTACGCAACCATCACTTTATAATCGCCCGGCAATACCGCAGGGCCACCACCTGGTTCGCCTTGTTCGGGGTCGGGTTCGTCATTGCTTGGGAAGCGGATGCCTTTGGTGTCAAAACCCCAGTTGATGTAGTTAAAACAAGAATCAATATTTACTTTAAAGGTACGCAAGGTATCGCCAGCCAAAGATTTGATCCACACGGTTGCTTTGTCTTGCTTGTCCTTTTTTGTGTCCTTTTTGCCGTCTTTTTTGCTTTGATCGACTTTTTCTTTGTCTTTTTTGCTGTTTTCGGCCGTTTCCTTATCTTTTTTGCTTTCTTCTGCTTTTTCCTTGTCTTTTTTGCTTTTCTCGGCCGTTTCCTTGTCTTTTTTGCTTTCTTCGGCGGTTTCGATTTTGGGTGCTTTCGGTTTTACCCAAAGGGCAACATGCAGGCGGGGTAATTCATTTTGCCCTGCATAAGTGGCATCCGCGCTAAATCGAGGACCGTCATATGATCTTACTTCAGCCATAATAGCGGGACCTGCTGCAAACACCTTCAAATTTTGTTGAAAAACCGCCGCTCCTTCTTTTGCAATCGCACGCAAGGGGCGTATATCATCCATAATCCAGATACCGCGGCCAAAAGTGGCAATGGCCAAATCGCCTTCGCGTGCCTGAATGCGCATATCGTTGACGGGAACACTTGGAAAGGATTCATTGGGCCAATGCAGCCAATTTTCGCCGTAATCAAAACTTACGTACAAGCCTTGGTCAGTACCGAGAAACAACAAATTCGGTTGCTCGATATCTTGAACAATGGAAAGACAAAATCCTTGCACTTTTTTCGCGTCAGCCAGGCGTTTCCATTTTTTACCAAAATCGGTGGTGTGGTATAAATAGGGCTGCCAATCATTTTGGCGGTAATTATTGACCACCACGAATGCCTCGCCAGGGTTCTTGGAAGATACTTCTATTTGGGGTACCCACGGCGCTTTGGGGTAATCAGGCATGCGGTTGCTTACATTTTCCCAAGCTTTGCCGCCATTTTGGGTAATTTGTACGTTGCCGTCGTCGGTTCCAACCCAAATAAGGCCTTCTTTTACCGGCGAAGGCGCAATGGCCAGGATGGTGCAATGGTTTTCGGCATTGGTTGCATCAATAGTCAGGCCTCCGGAAGTGTTCTGGTGCATTTTGGAGGTGTCGTTGGTGCTCAGGTCGGGCGATAATACCTGCCAGTTTTGACCACAATCGGTCGAATAATGCAGGTATTGGCTGCCAAAATAAATGCCGCAGGGACGGAAAGGGTCTTGCGCAAAAGCAGCATTCCAGTTGAATCGGGGACTTTTATCGGTCGGATGGTTCGGTTTGATGTATTGGGTTAGGCCGGTTTTTCTGTCGACATATCCCAGTTCGCCGCCTTGCGACATGGCATATACATAACGGTTATCGTCGGGACGCGGCGCTACATCAAATCCATCGCCAAAATACACTTCCTGCCAATCACTGTTGCGAATACCGCCCTGTTTCCAAACGGCACTGGGGCCCACCCAGGAGCCATTGTCTTGCAAACCGCCGTACACATTATAAGGTATGTCATTGTCAACATTCAGGTGGTAAAACTGTCCCACGGGGATATTTTCGGCATAGCGCCAGGTTTTACCGCCGTCGTAGGTAATGTTTAATCCACCATCGTTGCCGTCCATGATATGATCCGAATTGTTTGGATCAATCCAGAAAGCGTGGTGGTCGGGGTGAATATCCCAGTATCCGACCCAGTTTTCGAAGGATTTACCGCCATCGATGCTGCGCGAAATGCGGGAATGCACAGAATACAGGGTGTTGTAATCATTGGGGTCGACATACAATTCGGAATAATAAAACGGTCGGTCGCCCTGGCCTTTGCTGGCCATTTGTTTCCAGTTTTTGCCGCCATCTACACTTTTATACAGCGCATTTTCTTTCGCTTCCACGAGCGCGTACACAATTTCGGGTTTGTTTTTTGCAACAGCAAGTCCGATGCGTCCGAGATCGCCTTCGGGCAAACCGTCTTTCGAGGTGCGTTTTTCCCAGGTTTCGCCGCCGTCCATCGAGACATATAAGCCGGAGCCTTTGCCGCCTGAGTTAAAAAACCAGGGTTGGCGTTTGTATTCCCACATGGCTGCGTACAACTTATTGGGGTTTTGTGGATCGGTCACAAGGTCAGCACAACCAGTCAAATCATTCACGTACAGCACTTTACGCCAGGTTTTTCCACCATCGCTGGTCTTGAAAACGCCGCGTTCGGTGCTTGGTCCATACGCCGAGCCAATTACACCTGCAAAAACCACATTGGGTTGGTCGCGGTGTATGATAATGCGGTGGATGGCATGTGTTTCTGTCAGGCCGGTACGGGTCCAGGTTTTGCCCGCATCGATGGATTTGTACATTCCGATGCCAAAATTTTGCGAATTGCGTGGATTTCCTTCCCCTGTTCCGACCCAAATTTCGTCTGGATTGTGGGGATGAATGGCAATTGCGCCCACACTTTGTGTGTTTGCTTTGTCAAAAATGGGCTCCCAGTTTGTCCCGCCGCTTTTAGAGCGCCAAACACCGCCGGAAGCGGCCCCCGCATAAATAACGTCGGACTGAATCGGGTCGCAGGTGATGGCCGTAATACGTCCCGACATTGCCCCCGGGCCGATATTGCGTACCATGACGCGTTTGAAATAGTCGGCTTGCGGGGTTTGGGCTTGTACACCCAGGAAAGCAAGCAGGCAGGTAAAGAAAGTAAAAATTGGTTGTTTCATCGTCTTCTTATTAAAATTGAAGCGAAAAGGTCGTTAAAGCCCCTCGTATTTTCCTTAAAAATAGATAAATTGAAGGTAGCGGCCTTTAAAAGTAGGGTAAGTCACAGGTTTGTCTAATTTTGTCGCTTTATATGGCATCAGCATTTGGACATATTACGGCAGCGCTTTCGGGTGGGTATGTTTTTTTCCCAGATCGTGTACGCTGGCGCAATGGAGTTGCGGCGGCTTTTTGTTCTATTGCGCCCGATTTAGATGTTATCCCCTTGTTTTTTGGGGTGCCTTACCGAAGTATTTATGGGCACCGTGGGTGGTCGCATTCTATCCTTTTTGCCCTAATTTTTGGCGCCTTCATGGGGTATTGGCTCTCGCAAAAAACACCTGCGATGCGTCGGCAACTGATGGGTTGGATGATCCTGGCAACCCTATCGCACCCATTTTTGGATATGCTGACTGCGGGAGGTTTGGGGGTAGCGTTACTTTTTCCTTTTAACAACCAGCGTTTCTTTTTCCCGGTACAGCCCATCCATGCTACGCCGCTCAGCACGGGCGGTTTTCAGGCAAAATGGGGATTATCGGTGTTGTTAAGTGAGTTTTACTGGATCGATTTGCCTTGCTTGTGCTTCATCGCGTGCAGTTATACCTTCCGAAAGTTACGCAAATTATTCCTCTAACAGGCTCTCTAACAACCAGTTAGAAATTGCCTGGCGGTTGTTTTTAAGCACCAGCCGTTGCTGATCCCAATCATTTTTGATGTTACCCAGTTCAATGTACACGGCACGCGGCGTTGCGGTTTCTTTGAGCATGTACAAATGCCTGGACGTTACCGATCCAGTGTATGCCCGTTGTCCGCGTAAGCTGATGTATTTTGACTGAAATTTTCGTTGAAACCGCAATGCCAAGGTTTCGCTAATGGTGCTTCCGGGTCGGAAATAAAAGAACACGTCTGTTTTATAGTTTTTGAGGCGGGAGTCAACGTGAATTTCTATCAGGGTTTGCTGGCTTAATCCGGCTTTGGCGTTTTTTTCGGTCAGGGCATTGATGATGTCGCAGCGTTGTTGGAGGCGGGTGCGTTGGGATAGGGGTATTTCCTGGTTTCCCCAAACGGTTTCATCTTTATCACATTTTAAAAAATCTTCATCTCTAATTCCGTCGTTGGGGTCGCGGACAACCATAAATGCAGTAGCACCGTGGCTGATCAGTAGACGTAAAAAGCGCAGTGCCACATCATAGGCGTATTCATCTTCGCAGAGGGTATGGCCGGCGCGGCTGCCTTGCGCGCCCACATCGGGACCGCCGTGGCCACTTACGATATAGAAGACCTTTCCTTTTAGTTTTTTGCTTAAAAGGGGCGTTTTTTCGTATTTTTTACCAAATATTGGAAACACCCGTTTGCCTTTACCGGCGGTTGGTTCGGCGACATAGCCTTCTGTATTTGTATTTTTTGGAAGGCGTTCGGTTGCTTCTTCGTCTTTTTCGGGCGTTTGGTTACAATGGAGCAAATGCCAGGGAACCCACAGTTTTTTACTCACAATAAAATTATCGCCCCGCAATCCATTGTTCAGGGCGTTTCGGTTGTACACTTCTATTTCTTTGGCAGCTTTCCAGTCGGTAATCTCCAGGGTGCCCCGAATGCTTTTGCCGTTATACGTTACAATTGCGATCGGCAATTTGTAATTTACGCCCGATTTGAGGCGATAATCCTCCTTCAACCCATTTATTTTAAAAAAACGGGTAATATTGCACGGAAAATCATACAATTCGTAGCGTTTGAGTAGGGCGACAACATCTTCACCTGGTTTAGGGAGCACCGTCAGGTAGACATCGGGGGGCATTGTTTTGGGGTTGCTGGTTTCTCGGGCAGATTGCCCAAACGTAAAAACAGCACACACGCACAATAAGGGCAGTAACACTTGAATTCTGGTGGTCGACATAAACGGCATATTCCGGCAAAATTGGGTAAAAAAATGATTTTCAATGGATTAGAGGCCAACTTTTTTCATAACCACTTTGCGTTGACAATAACACAAAAAAAGTCCTTTTTGGCACATGAAAAACAAAATTATACAGGCACACGCCCGCCACACTGCGCAAGTAACGCAATTGTTGGGGTACGCTGAAGTCATGGATGATAACGTGCTCAATCAGAAACCGGGGCCACAAGCCTGGTCGGCGTTACAAACCATGCACCATTTGTTGCGTTCAGAAGCGGGTGCCTTGGCGTATTGCAAAAAGAAAATGGGTTTCGAGTCGGAATTTGAAAAACCGGCCGTAAGCAGTCATTTTCGGAGTGTTGCGTTGTGGTTACTCTTGTATTCGCCCATCAAATTCAAAGCGCCCAAAGTCATTGCCACTGAAACCCTGCCTGCTGAAAGTACATTTGCCGAAACCCGCCAGGAATGGGAGGCTGTATTAGCCGATTGGAAGCAGTTTTTGGAGCTAATGCCGGAGGAGTTAAGCCATAAGGCGGTATTCAAACATCCACGTGCTGGCCGGATTAGTTGGATGCAAACCATGGGCTTTTTTTACTGGCATACCGCCCGGCATACCAAACAGATACGCCGGGCGATACAAGCGGCTCAATAGGCCAACTCCATTTTCATTTGCCAGAACAGAAAACTCAACATATCCGTCGCTTCCTCAATGATTTTGGCGGTGGGTTTGCCTGCACCATGTCCGGCACTCGTATCAATTCGAATCAACGTAGGTACCGTTCCTTGCTGCATTTCCTGCAAAGTGGCTGCAAATTTGAAGGAATGTGCGGGCACCACCCGGTCGTCGTGGTCGGCCGTAGTAATCAAGGTAGCAGGATAAGCGACCTTTTTGATGTTGTGTAGCGGAGAATACGCATACAGGCATTTGAAAGCGGCGGCGTCATCGCTCCGACCGTAATCGACCGCCCAGGCGTAACCGATGGTGAATTTGTGGTAGCGCAGCATATCCAGCACGCCTACTTGCGGAAAACAAACCCCAAACAAATCGGGCCGTTGGGTCATGCAAGCGCCAATGAGCAGGCCGCCATTGGAGCCACCTTGAATGGCCAAACGCGCTGGCTGGGTGTATTTTTCCTTAATTAAATATTCGGCTGCCCCGATAAAGTCATCAAATACGTTCTGTTTTTGGCAAATGGTGCCGGCTTTATGCCATTTTTCACCAAACTCTCCCCCACCCCGAATATTGGCAACCACATAAATGCCATTGTTTTCGAGCAATACCGCCCGCGAAGGCGAGAAGGAAGGTGTCACTGAAATATTAAAACCGCCGTAACCATATAATAAGGTAGGATTTTGGCCATCCAGCACCATGTTTTTGCGATGGGTAATAAACATAGGCACCTTCGTACCGTCTTTGCTGTTGTACCAAATCTGATCGGTAGTAAATACATCCGGGTTAAAATCCAGTTTGGGCGCTTTAAACAGCTTAGGCTCCAGTGTCTGCATATCCAACGCGTACGAAGTCGTTGGGCGCAAAAATGAAGTAAAAGAAAAGAAGGCCTGGTTCTCCCCTTTTTCGCCGCTCACATCCACAATGGTCCCAATTTCTGGCAGCGCAATTTCTTTGATAAACTTGCCATCCATCCCAAAAACCCGCAAGGCACCGGAAGCATTGTGTAGGTAAGAGCACACAATTTTATCGCCACACACCACGGCATTTTCCAACACATCGTTGAAGTTTTCAGGAATCAGCGTTTCCCAATCGCCTTCTGCGGGTTTGTCTGCACGGATGAGTAACAGGCGTTGATTTGGTGCTTTGTAATTGGTTTTTACAATCAGTTGGTCGCCCAAGTTATCAATAACCGTAAAGTCGTTTTCAAAATTATCAGAAATTGACACAAAAGGTGCGTTTTCTTTCGTTAAATCTTTGAATACCAAAGTATTACCACTAGTTGATTCACTGCCGAAAACACATAAAAAACGTTGGTCGTCGGTGGTGGTGGCGTTGAAAAAGCGGTCTGGGTGTTTTTTATCATCAAAAACCAGGCGGTCTTCACTTTGAGGCGTTCTGATTTTATGGTACCAAACTGCGCCGAAATTATTCGTCCCCTTTAATTCATCCCCTTTTTTGGGTTCCGGGTAGCGGGTATAATAAAAGCCGTCGCTCTGCCAGGCAATGCTGGAGAATTTTGCCCATTCAATTTTATCATCGAGCAGCTGGCCATTTTGCAGGTCTTTGATGAGGATGCTGCGCCAATCGGAACCGCCTTTCGACACGGCATAGGCCATGTACCGACCATCTTTTGAAAAATCAAATTCCTGCAAAGAAGCAGTACCGTCTGTGCTGAACGTGTTGGGGTCGAGTACCACTTGCGCATCACCTTCTAATTTATCCTGGCCATACAACACACTTTGGTTTTGTAAACCATCGTTTTTAAAAAAGTAGTACTTTCCGGCCTTCTTGAAGGGATTTCCGAATTTTTCGTAATCGAAAATTTTCGAAAGGCGGGTTTTAATTTGGGTGCGGTAAGGAATCTGGCTGAGGTAACCGAACGTTACCAGGTTTTGTTTTTGCACCCATTCTTTGGTTTCGGCGCTTTGATCATCCTCCAGCCAACGGTAGGGATCTTTTACGAGGGTACTGAAATAATTATCAGACACCGTCGTATCCTTGCGGGCAAAAGGGTAAGTGATTGGAATTTGTTTGAAATCCATGGTTTGTTTGTTCGTTTTAAGTCCAGAAGTGGTACAAGCGGTGACAAAAAACAAGGTGATCCAGCAGGTAAAATGAAATATTTTCATAGTTTCTTAACTTTGGCGCTAAAGTAGCATTAAACGCACTTTTTTGAACAATTCAGGCATTTCCTTTTGCCCAAAAAATATCCGATACGATGATTTTGAATGTAAAATTACGCATTATTCTTTTGTTTTGTCTGAGTAGCCTTTCGCTATCTGCGCAATTCAATTGGTTACAAACCGCACAAACCCTGGCGCCGCTGCCGTTTCCGGACGCTTTGCCGCCTGCGGTCATGACCGAATTCAGCAATGCATTGCAGGTGCGGGCCAAATTTTTATTGGATACGTCGCTCACACGCAATGCCCAGGCAGCCATTGCGCGCGCCGAAGCGGAGGTATCCTTTAATAATGCAAAAAACGACTCGACCAGCGCAAAAGCAGATATCGATGCCCTGTCAACCCGCTTGAAAGCAACAAAATCACTAGAAACTAATACCAAAAAACAACAAAAACTGGCAGAAAAATCGCTGGCCAATGCAGAAGCTTTGTTGCAGATGGACTCCCTACAACAAGCCAAAAACGTGAAAAGGTGCTGGCAATCGGTCGAAAAAACATTTCTGGCTTTGTATCCACCTGCTCCCATCGAAAAAACGGCTGTTGAAGCAATACCCAGCGCCGATTCAACCGTGGTAGACAGCAGCCGAATGGTAAAAAACACCGAACCCGAAAAGAAAAAAACGAAAATTACTGAAAAATCAGGCCCTGTGTACAAAGTATATAAAGCGGAAGAAGATGTGATGCTCAATCCGCCCCAAACGCCTTGTGTACTGGCAGCACAGAGTAAAGACGAGTTTTCGGGCGAAATACGCAAAGAAACCCAGCGTCTGGAGATTTTGCGGTACACCAACCCCATGTTGCGGACATACATGCAAGGGAAAACGCATATATTGTGCGAAACTTCTTTGTCAAGTGCCGGCCCGGCGATGTTTTTGAACCTGATTTTTATTATTCAGGACCCGGCTGCTAAAAAATCGTTTGGTGGCATCTCAAAAAACAGCGCGGTCATTTTAAAATTTGTAGATGGCACGACCCTTTCCTTGTACACGCCGCGGGGGGACGAGGGCAATTTTGATCCAACCGGACAAATTGCTACTTTTCGGGCGCAATACGAATTGGATAAAAGTTTTTTGAAAAAATTGCGCAGCACCGAACTGGATAAAATTCGCATGGCCTGGGCAACGGGCTACGAAGATTATGAGGTGCAGCAAATTGACCTGCTGATGCGCCTTGCAAAATGTTTGTAGGCCTAAAAATGTAAAACCAACCTCCTTTTTGAATAAATTGACACCTTATGCCACTTGAAAACACCGTTATTTACGACCCTGCGCATGCCCAGGCTAGCGCACAATTTGACCAGATTTTGCGGGATGAAACCATTCTGTTGATTGTGTTGGGGAAAGATGCCATTGCTACCCAAACTGTACATGAAGGCGATAACCAGGCCAACCAGTCGCCCTTTGGGGTAAAACGCCGGGTACTTTGGCTGCCCGATCACCTGGTAGAAAAAAGCCGCTGCATGGCTATTTTGCAAACCTTAACCACTTTTGATCCGACGATGTATGAAAAAGTCACCGCTTTTTCGGTAAAACCCGTTTCTGATAAAGCGGCCGATGTGTTGCTGCCCGAAGAAATGCCCGACGAGATCACCATGCTCCTGCGCATCAAGCGTGCCTTCGCGCGCGCGGGCCAGGATTTGCGGATCGACTTTTAAAACTGCCAAAATTTAACCCACTTCCGATGAAACAAATACTACCATGTTTGTTCCTGCTGCTTTCGAGTGTATTGCAGGCACAACAACAAAAGCCCGTAAATGTACCAGCGCCCATCCTGCGTGTGTACGAATCGAATCGGTACAATCCAGCCAATCCGAACGAAAACCTGTTGGGGAAAGACGGTATTGTTGAAATAAACGGCACCCTGTTGTTGCTGCTCGATCGGGAAGCGATTCGCAAGGAAATGCAAGTCTTTGCCGGGGTACAAGCCGCCGATATTCGCCTGGTTTCCAAGTACAAACGCATTTTGGAGCAAAAAACAAAAACGTTGCAACTGTTGCAGGAAGGATTGGCCGCTTCCAATGGCCGTCCGGACTACCAGAAATTAAATGCGCTTTCGGGGTTGATGGATGAGTTTTACACCACCCTTTTGTCTGATCCGGAATTGCGGTCCATGGCCGATAAAGCCAATAAAGAATACCGGCAAAAGGTAGCAGCACAACTGATTGATCCGAATTCTTACACCGATGACATGTATTTTGTCGAATATTTCGGTCAGGCGGCTAAAGCGGTGCTGGATCGGATTCAAAGTGCCGAATCGGTGCGTTTTAAACTGGCGGGCAAATTGAAGTTTGACAGTGGCCTGAGTAATCCAGTGCACCTAGGCGATGATTTTGATGAAATTCCGGAAGAGAACTATGTCGTTCCACGTTGGGTATTTTCCTTATCGGAGGACCAGAAAGAAGAATTGCGGGCCGTAGCACAACTTTCCAACCAGTTGGATTCGCTGCGGATTAAAAGTTTAAAAGATGCTAAAAACGCATTTTTCGATGTGTTTTCTTCCCGCACTTGTTTTGACAACATCAAACGCGACCTGGATTCCTTGCCTTTTTTGGTAAAAGGGATGGCCGATACACTTGGTCGGCGTGCCATGGCCATCATCAAACCCCTGCAGGATCAATTGATTTCCGTGCAAACCCAGTACCTCGGCGTACCAAATACAGCAGCCGGGATAAACAACATGGAGCAATTATCGGGCTTTAACAACCAGCTCGAACTGCTCAACAATACCACGGTAAGTTTTTTTAAAAACCTGCCTTTGATGTTGCAGCAGGTGCCCAATGAACTAAAAGCTACCCCGCAAGTACAGCATTTATTGAATTTGCGAGATTCTTGTTCCTTGCAGGTTCGGCGCGATTTGAACCGATTTGAAGTACTGTATAATGCCATCAAAACCGGTTATGGCGGCGCCCAGGCAGAGCAAGATTTCAACAATTCCATTACCGATAAAGTGCGTCGCCTGGCGATCGGTGATATCCCCGAAGAATCGTTTGTAGACTTGACCCGTACCGGAAAGCGACAAAATGGCGATGTACTGGTGTTGCAAGCGCAAATCATGCTCGATCAAACAGCCAGTGGAAACAAGCCCAATACCATTTTTCGGCAGGAATTAACACTGCAACAAATTAAAATGTATTCGGAAGTAAAGGTGAATATGATCCTGGCCAATCCGACCATTAGCGTACCGGGATTGAATAAAAACTTTGTTTTTGCGCCTTCGTATAGCATTTTATTGCGCAAGGGTAGCCGCAAAAGCCAATTTTACAACGAATTCATCAATGTTGGGGTTGGTTTGAATATTTCGGCGCCCGATTTCAATTTGGATGGTACACCGGAGTTTGGTGCAGCCTTTGCTATATCTGCTATCAAAGACATCATTAGTGCAGGCTATGGTTATAATTTTGGTACCGATGCGCCTTATTTCTTCATTGGATTCCGGGTGCCTTTTGCTTCGGCAGCGCTCCCGATTTTAAACAACGTAGAAAAATAAGCCATGTACCAACTCACCGAAATCAATATTTTCCCGATTAAATCACTGGGCGGCTGTTCGCTGTCAGAGGCCGTGGTGGAACGGCGAGGCGTACAATATGACCGCCGCTGGATGCTGGTAGATGCGCAAGGACAGTTTGTGACGCAACGCGAAATTGCGCGCATGACCCATCTAAAAACGGCCATTACTTCGCCTTTTTTAGAAATATTTGACCAAAACAATTCGGAAGATCGGCTTCAAATAGACTTGAACCCACCTTTGGGGCAGTTGGAAAAACTAAGAGTAAAAGTGTGGGGAGATACATGTACGGGACGCGTTTACCCAGATCCGGTCAATCAATGGTTTTCGGACAAACTAGGAATGGCGCTTCAGTTGGTGTATATGCCCGACACGACCCGCCGTCGTGCCGATGGCCGATACGCACCCAAGGGGCATTTTGTGAGTTTTGCCGATGGATTTCCCTACTTATTGGTAGGAGCAGCTTCTTTGGACGATTTAAATAATCGTTTGTCGGAACCGGTGCCCATGAATCGTTTTCGGCCCAATCTGGTTTTTAAGGGAGGCGCACCGTATGAGGAAGAACGTTGGGGCGATTTTACCATTGGCACCGTTGCTTTTCGGGGGGTAAAACCTTGTGGCCGGTGTATCATCATCACAACCGATCAGGAAACCGGCATTCGAGCGCAGGAACCGCTTAAAACCCTGGCAACTTACCGGCGAAAAAATAATAAGGTGTTGTTTGGGCAAAATGTCGTGCTGATGGAAGAAAATGGGGGTGCATTGATTCGGGTAGGAGACGTGCTTTTGCCGCAATCAGATTCCTAGAATTCATCCATGATATGCCCCATCAACGCTGCTTTCGTTTTTAAATAGCCTTTGCTTTCGGGCTGTGGGGCGATCTGGATGGGTAACCGTTCGACCACTTCGATGCCTGCACGTTGAAGGGCCAATACTTTATCGGGGTTGTTGGTGAGTAATCGGACAGCGCGGATGCCCAAATCACGCAGGATAAAAATAGCAGCGTCGTACTGTCGGGCATCGGCATCAAAACCCAGGTGGGTGTTTGCGTCAATCGTATTGTACCCGACATCTTGCAAATTATAAGCCTTCAATTTGTTGATCAAACCAATGCCTCTGCCTTCCTGGCGTAGGTAAATGACTACCCCACCCTGTGCTGCCGTTAGTTGAAGGGCTGTTTGCAACTGTTCGCCACAATCACATCGTTTGGATCCAAAAACATCACCGGTCATACATTCGGAATGAATACGCAAGGTAACAGGCTGTTGGGCATCGAAGCCATCGGCGACCATTGCAATGTCCGGCATCCGGTCTTCGGAGTTATCGGCATAGGTAATCATATTAAACTCTCCCAAATTTGTTGGGATACGGGCTTCGGCCTGGCGTTTGAGCTGCAGTTCGCGCATGTTCCTCGAATTTCGCCGCAAAATTACTTCAATTTGGCGGTTTAAAAGAAAAAACAAAGGCTTGGGGAAAAAGTTGCACCGCGTTTAGGGCCATCTGTGAATTATGTAACATATATCCGGGATTGTGTAAGACTATAATTGCCATTTGCAGGCACCTTTGCAGGACACCAATTCTAAAAACAAACATTATGCCTTTAGTAACCATTTTAATTGTATTAATCATTGTTGGCGTGTTTCTTTGGCTCATCAATTCTTATATCCCGATGGATGGCAAAATCAAAAGTATCCTCAATGCCGTTGTGGTCATTGTGCTGGTAATTTGGCTGTTGCGGGTGTTTGGGTTGTTGGACTCTATTTCGAACGTGCGGATTTAAGGCTTGTTTTCTTTAAAGTATTTGCCCCAATTAACCGGATTTTAAATCTATATTTTACTAAAACTAGAAAGGAAGCAGGCTGCTTCGGGTATTTATTTTTATAAATTATACTTTTTACCTTCATATTTTTACCCTTTACCTAGACATGCTGCGTCCTATATTTCCGGCATGTACATTTGTTGCAACAAATCAATTTACATGACTACGCGACGCATCCTCAACACTCTTTTATCTGGGAAACATTACGCTACTGTTATACTAAACGCCGCCTGAAAGGCTGCATTCATTGTCATGCTGAGCGCTGATTGTCAATGATTTAGGCCGAAGACCATGCACAAAACAATACAGCGCGAAGTATAGATTAAAGGCCGCAGCAAATATCGACGATCGAAACGTACTTACCCTGGAATATGTAATTCCTTTTCACTACTTAACGGGCAGCAGGTATGTAACGTTAATTTTGGCGTTGGTTTATTTAAAGGAAAATTCAGTCTGAGTAAAATAAAAAAATATAAATGATCAATGAAGTCCTTCTTCGATTCGGTCTGGTTTGTTTGAGTTTGTACGTGCAGGCTCAACTCCCGCAGCAAGAAGCGAAGCATAATCAAGATATATAGGTTTTCGTAGTTACGTCGCCAGCAGGGCGCAAGCTGAACTGGCGACATTTTTCAACATTCACTTGATGTAACAGCCTATAAAAATGCTTCAAGTTTTATATGGTTTTTTAGGGGATAGTCGCCGGGGACGCGTAATCTGAACCGGCGGCGCTTTTTTTAGTGCAAAAATTTAGAAATCATTAACGATACATTTAAACCTATTTAGGTTACGACCGTCCAACCCTGCATCTATTCACTAATCTTCTCAACAATGGCATCACTCAACCCATTACAGGGCATGCTGGGTCCCCGCAGGTCCGCGCATTTGTTGCGCCGCACGAGTTTTAACTTCACGAAAGCGAAGGTGGATGCTTTGGCCAGTCAGACTGCCGAGCAAGCACTCCCAGACCTGCTTACCTTGAAAACCCGACAACTGGAACAACCGGTGTATGATGATCCAACGACCACTGGAACGGTTGAAAATATCACCTGGTGCCTGCCCACTGGGCTGCCTTTACCCGCCGAAGATTTTGCCTTACGCCGTTTTATCCTGTCGTGGTGGATAAATGAAGCCTTGCGCGACCAAGGCATTGGACATAAAATGACGTTTTTTTACCATCAATATATGGTAACGACCGCCAACTCATCTGGAAACACCAATTTTTACGATTACCTAGCCTTGATGCGTTGGGGCGCTTTGGGTAATTTTAAAAAACTAGCCTTTAAAATAATCAGCGACAACTGCATGTTGCGCTACCTCAACAACAATGAAAATACGAAAAACAGCCCGAATGAAAACTTCGCCCGGGAGTTTTTTGAGTTGTTTACCATCGGGAAAGGGGAACAAGTAGCGCCAGGAGACTACACCAACTATACCGAAGACGATATTGTACAGGCGGCTAAAGTATTTACCGGAATCCGTGCCAACCAAAATCGCACCATCATCGATCCAGAAACCGGCATACCCAAAGGATCTTTCAATTTCAATCAGCACGATACCTCTAACAAAAAGTTCAGCAACCGTTTCCAGGGTACCACCATTACCGGTGCGCAAAACGTTACCCAAATGAATACCGAACTCACGGCTTTTGTGAATATGGTGTTTGCGCAACCCGAAACCGCCCGAAATTTATGCCGCCGCCTGTACCGCTATTTTATACATCGCAACATCAGCGCTGAAATTGAATCCGACATTATCATTCCCCTCGCGAATACCCTGATTGCCAACAATTACGAGATCAAACCGGTTTTATCCAGACTGCTTGCCAGTGAACACTTTTATGATGCGGATGACTCCGACAATACCAATGAAATTATCGGCGGCATGATCAAGTCGCCCATGGAACTATCCCTCCAGGCAATTTCTTTTTTCAATATTCCCATTCCAAATCCGCTAACACAGCCAACCGCCCATTACAATGAATTTTATAGTCAGGCCGTGTTGCAACGCATGTTTGGGTCTGCCAATTTCCCCTTCTTTTTTCCAAGTGACGTAGCAGGCTACCCGGCTTATTATCAAAATCCGGATTATAGCCGCCAATGGTTCAATTCCAGCAGCATTATCGCCCGCTATAAATTGCCCGCCATGTTACTTACAGGTACCCGACAAATCGGTGCCGGACCGAATCAATCCATTGGTATCAAATTAAATATAGCACCCTGGTTACGGAACAGTGGCACGGTCAGCGACCCCTCCGATCCGTTTGTGCTCGTACACGAATTGTTGGATTACTTGCTGCCGGAAGCCGTAGACGCCAATCGATTTGATTACTTCTACACCAAAACCTTTTTGGACAGTTTGCCACCCGACGACTGGACGTACGAATGGCAAAACTACCTCAACACTGGGGTAGAAACCGAGGTAAAAATCGCCCTCGAACGCCTGATCACCGCTATCCTCTATTCGCCAGAGTATCAAACTTTCTAAACATGAAAAGAAGAAATTTTCTCAAGATATTTCCCAGTGCAGGGGTTACACCATTTGTAATCAATGGTTTTAACATGCGCCCATTTGCCAATTCTAAAATGGCAAAAATTCTCTCCACCTGCGATGGTATTGAGGATCGAATTTTGATCCTGATCCAATTAAAAGGCGGTAATGATGGCGTCAATAATGTAATTGCCCTGCCTCAATACGACGCCTATGCTAATTTGCGTCCAACCATTCGCATTACAGAAGCTGAAGCAATTAAACTAGACAACACTTTGCCTGCGGAAGACCAGGTAGGACTGCATCCTTCTTTGCTGCCATTTAAGGAAATGTACGACCAGGGCATGATGGCGCTGGTACAAGGGGCTGGTTACGACAACATGAACCAATCGCATTTTAAAGGCACTGATTTGTGGTTGACTGGTGGCGACACCACACCCGACAATTATTATTTGCCTTCAGGTTGGATGGGCCGTGCTTTACAAGCCTTCTATCCCGATATTGAAGGCACACCTACCCCCGACGTACCCGACCCACTGGGCATTCAAATTGGCGACACAAATCCATCTTTGGGTTTTCATACCGAGACAGAGCATCAGAACGTCATTAATTTGAGCGGGCAGGACCCATCGGGCTTCTTTTCGCTGATCCAAACCATTGGCGGCGCACCGATACTCAACATTCCCAATACGGATCAGGGTCAGGAATTGGCCTTCATTCAGGGTGTCGAACAGAGTGTCAATGACTATGCACAACGCATCACCGAGGTGTTTGAAAATGGCAGCAATGCGCTGAATAGTTATCCAGATAACGCGCTGGCGGCACAATTGAAAACAATTGCCCGGATGATCAAAGGCGGTTGCAAAACCAAAATTTACCTTTGCCAGCAAGGCGGTTACGATACACACAGCGGCCAGGTAGACGAAAATGCAACAGCGGGCGGGACCCATGCCGAACTGTTGGCTGATTTGGCAGGTGCGGTGAAATATTTCTTTGATGACCTCAAAGCGCTTGGACTGGATGATTTGGTTGCCGCTTGTACCTTCTCCGAATTTGGTCGTTGTGCGGCTGAAAACGGGTCCATTGGCACCGACCATGGTACCCTGGCGCCCATGTATATGTTTGGTAAAAATGTAAAAGCCGGTGTATTTGGCACGAACGTAAATTTGAGCAACCTGACCAACGACAACCAATTAAAAGGTGTGCAACACGATTACCGCCAGGTATTTGCTACTTTATTGCAAGATTGGTTGGGGGCTAGTCCGTATATCATGGAACAAACCATGTTTGATGGCTACGTAAAATTGCCCGCCATTGATGCTGCTGCGGTCGTTGATCCGGATTGTTACTGGGGAACGATTACTTCCGCGCAAGATGTGTTTCAAAAAGCACGGCGCTTGTCGGTTTTCCCAAATCCGGCTTCCATTACAGCCGAACTTTCTTTTCAAAGCGAAACAAGTTTTGAGGCACGGCTCACCTTACACAGTTTAGGTGGGTCGCTGGTTTCGGCCACCACCGTGCAAGTATTGCCTGGCAACAACCTGTTTTACCTGGATGTAATTTCCATTCCACCGGCAGTGTATTTTGTACGCCTGGAGCAAAAAAGTACCGGTATCGGCGAAGTGGTCAAATTGAACGTGGTCCGGTAAGTTTTTTTAAGATGAAATAAATTTTGATTACATGGTTTAGGGTTAGGTACCATAATCCTAAATCATGTAATCAAACCCTTGCCATGCCCCACCCCAACTAACAACTATCAACTCACAACTATCAACTAAAAAACCAATAACTTGCGCCCCAAAACATGAATTCATACGATGTACTCATCATCGGAGGTGGTCCTATTGGTTTGGCTTGTGGCTTAGAGGCCCAAGAAGCAGGATTAAATTACATGATTATCGAAAAGGGGACTTTGGTCAATTCCTTGTACCACTACCCTTCCAACATGACCTTTTTTTCAACTTCCGAAAAACTTGAAATTGGGAGTGTGCCTTTTGTATCGCTCAATGCCAAGCCTACCCGCAATGAGGCGCTCGAATATTACCGACGCGTTGCCGAGTCGCGCCAATTACAAATCCGCCTGTTTGAGCAAATATTGGCCATAAAAAAAGCGGAAGACGGGTATCAGGTAAACAGTTCAAAAACGACCTATTTTACAAAAAATATCATTATTTGCACCGGATTTTATGACATACCCGTGCTTTTAGGGGTTCCTGGGGAAGATTTGCCCAAGGTGACCCATTATTACAAAGAGCCGCATTTTTATTTCCGTCAAAAAGTAGTTGTCGTGGGTGCCAATAATTCGGCGGTAGATGCTGCCCTGGAAACCTATCGCAAAGGCGCGGAAGTGACCATGGTGATCAAAGGGCCGGAAGTAGGCGAACGGGTAAAATACTGGGCGCGCCCGGATATTGTCAACCGCATCAAAGAAGGTTCCATAAAAGCCTATTTCCAGGCTGAATTGGCGAAAATTGAACCATACAGCGTAGACATTCAAACCATGTCCGGTATTGTTCAAATTGAAAACGATTATGTAATTGCGGCCACAGGCTATCAACCCAATTTTGGTTTTTTAGAAAATATGGGCA
This sequence comes from Saprospiraceae bacterium, assembly GCA_040397785.1. Classification (GTDB taxonomy): domain Bacteria; phylum Bacteroidota; class Bacteroidia; order Chitinophagales; family Saprospiraceae; genus M3007. The sequence goes on from JBBAVI010000033.1 coordinate 26,948, forward strand.
TCCAACTTTCCGCGGATGAAAAGCGCTATCCATTGTACGATCCTGTCACCCAAGAGTCAAACCAGCCAGGCATTTATTTGGCGGGTGTGGTATGTGGTGGAATGGATACCCATGTTTGGTTTATCGAAAACTCAAGGGTGCATGCCGAACAAATTATCGGGCACCTGCGCAAACTTAAATCTTAATCAACCAGGCTGCAATTTTATTCAAATCAGCCTTCGGAACATTGGTTTGTGCAATCATCGGGGGGTAAGTTGGCCAGTTGCCCGGCGATGGTTTGTACACCAGTTCGACAATGCGTTTTTTGGTATATTTTTTTGCGGCAATATCTTTCCAGGAAGGACCAACCAATTTAGTAGAAAATGCATGACACGAGGAACAGGTATATTTGCTCAAAAGCGCGCCAATTGCTACCGGAATATCAGGACCTTGCACCTGAACCATTTCGGTACGAACCAGTTGCTGCGTTGGGGCAGCAAACATCAAAACGCAACCTAAAGGCAACAGCACAATCCCTTTTTGTGCTTTCGTAATAATGCTTGAAATAGACATAGACAGTTTAGTTGAATTAAGCATGGGGCAAAAATATATAAATTAATCACATTATTTCGCCACTTTTTTTTAAAATTTGCCCTTTGATTGTTAAGACGCAGGGATTTTACACACAAAACCAACCCATACCCGGGAATCACTCATATAAGCGATCTTCATGCAAGGCCCATTCCGAATATATTTTTCTGTTGACAAACAGGATATCACCTTTGCACAGCAACTAGAGCGGCATTTGCGGCAGGCGATGCCCGGGACGGAACTGCTGATTTGGAATGGAAGCCACCAAGTACCCGAAACCTACCGAAAGCAGGCGGCGCAGTTTCTGGAAAAAACACAGTTGTTTATCGCCTTCGTTTCGGTGCACTTTGAAGATACCGCCAATGCACGCTGGGAATTGCAACAAGCCCTGGATGTCTATAATCGGCGATCATCATTTCGTATCCTGAGCGTACTTACACGCAGTGCGTTCATTCCCAATGCATTACAAGGCTTTCCGATTGCCCCGGACGACCATGACCCCGTGGAGCAGTCTGGCCTTTCCATAGATCGTCAATTGGTGCGAGTCGCCGAAACGGTGCGCTCCATGCTGTTCAATGCGCCGAAAGCACCCAAATACAGCAAGGTAAAACTTAGCCTTGACCTGTCGGATGTGCGTGAACGATTGCTTCCCTTGCTCGATCGTGTTGATTTTAAACCCGTTTTCGACCTCCTGAAGGCAATCGCCTATGATGCGGCCTTGCTCAAATCACTCTTTGAAGCCGAAGATGCTTTTACCAACCTGATCCAGCAATCGCGCGGCCTGAAAACCAATCTTGAGGAGTTTTTGGCAAAAAAGGAACAATACCGAACCCAATTACAAAATATTATTCAATATCTGCAAGTTGACGAATTGGTTCCAGCCTGGGAACAGATTTTTATTGACCACTATTATAATTTCCAAAAAACGCCAGAACCAGCCGCTGCACCTTATTTTTTCATCCCTACAGAGCACATTGCCATTCCAGAAACCCTGCATTTGCCCGGAGAACAAGGTGCCGCTTTGAGTGCCGAGGCCATCGGGTTGCTTTCCTACCAGCAAAAACAGGATTTTCGCCGAAGTCTGTTGCTCGCACAAGATGCCATCGCCATCGAAAACTTCGCGCGTGCGTATGCGCATTGCGAGCACGTAAGAACCCACATCGACCCAGAATCAGCACAACTATATGAATATTTGCTGATTACATATATCTACAACAACAAATCGGAACAAATCATAACGGATGCTTTGCGAGCAGAGGGCCGCATGCTCAACCATACGACCCTATACAGTGGCCGCCTGCAACGGTATCAGGAGGCAGGCGATTGTATGACTTCAACGGGGACCTACAACCGGCGGGTTGCCGCAGAAATACTCTCCGATGGCATGCGCAACGTATACGAAAGTTGGCAAGACGATTACATCCTCGATACCGGTAAGCGGACCGATGCAAATACACACCAACAGGAGGCCAGGAATTTCATTGAAGCAGCACAACTGGTGTACCGAGCCGTGCATCCCATGCGCGGAGCCTTGCGTATTTTGGTCAACGAACTTTGTGGAGGAGGTAAATTTAATTGGGTGAGCCGTGTCGTATTTGCAGCAGATGAAATTCGGCTCCTGAGCAATGAGCGTTTTGATTTGGAAAGCCAAATCACCGAATTGATTGCCCTGATTGATGTAGTAGATGCTGGTTTTCCGGAAAAACAAGCACAACAACGCCTTTTGTTACGCGAGAATCTGTATTTTAATTTATTGGCTAAAAGGCAATTATTGGCGGCGCAGGTGGGCGAAGAGCAACGCAACAACCAGCAATTCACCGATATTTATGCATCGGTCATTCGGTTTATGCAGGCTTGTTTGTTGGGCCATCAAATGTTTGGGGAGGCATCCCAAAACAATAAAGACCAGTCTTTTTTACGGCTGGCACTCGAGTACTTGCTGCCTGATTTGGTAATCGATCCGGATCCGGTCGCCTTATTCCCCCATTTGCGCTGGTTTGATTTTGATGCAAAAGGAAATTTTGTGGCACATGAAGACAGTCGTTCTTATCAGTTTGAGGCATTAGCGATTTTAGAAAAAATTGTACATGCACATGCTGGAAAAGCCGGATGGATGCAGGTTGCACCTAATATTAAATCGGCTGTTTATCATCAGTTTAATGCCGACACGGAAACACTGTATGAATCCGTAAAAACAGGATTGAAATGGACCGATATTCGGCGCATGCACCCCGTGGATGCCCGAAAAAAGATCATTACCTGCCTGCAGCGCTGGATGAGTGCCTATTATGCTTTTCCGGAACTTGGACAAACCATGCTCGATCAGATCATCACTGAAATTGTAGGCCTAGGACAAATGAACTGGCTTTTTCACGACCCCTATGAATTGGCCACCCATCCTGACAGCCTGGCCTACGGGTTTGATGCCCGGGCAAAACTGAAGGAAGCCTTGCGCTGCTCAGACCACCATACCGAAGCCTCCCTGCGCCAAACGATTGCCCAACACCTGTTTGAAGTGCGCATTTTGCCTGCCTACAACGCAATCGAAAAGGACCAGGAAGCGCAGCGCACGCTCCTGGTGCGCTTGCTGTTGGAATGCCTAACAGGTTATCGCTTGCATGCTAATCCTGCCATGCTCGATTTTGTGTACCGCGAATTGACGGAAGAAATCAAATTTCGCTGGATTGATATTGACCTCAAAGGTCAGGGGTGTGCTTGGCCATTTCAGGATGATTATCAATTTGATCCGCTGAATGTATTGGAATTGCTCCACCAACAAAACCCGGAAAGATACCGCCGCTATGAAGTGCGCGAACGCATTGCGCAGCACCGATACCGCGATCTAACTAGGCAATACCTGCATGAAATCAGCGAATACAGCAAAGAAAACCGCCGTCCGGAGCGCGAAATCGCTATTGGTATTGTGCGCCGCATGAAAGCGGTTTTTCGGTACTTTCCCAAAGAAGTTTACCTCGAACTACCTTACCGTGAATTGAGCGGCAAAGGTCGTATCCGCTGGTATGGGATGGCCTTGGGGCTGCTGCCCACCCGTGAAAATCATTTCGAAAACCAATTTTACAATTTCGATTACCGCTACGAATTGTTCGAATGCAAAAGACTAATGAGCCAACAATTTGAACTCCTTCGAGCGGTTATGATCGAAACAGGTGAAATTGAGGCTTAATTGCTATCGAATTACCGTCACATCGCCCTTGAACCAATCCACCACCCCATCTGAATATCGAATGCGGGCTTGCCAAACATACACGCCTGGCAAAGGAGGTTCGCCCTTAACACGCCCATCCCAGCCATCTAGCTCATCGTTGAACAAGAGTCCGTTTTTCTCATACACCATAGCCCCCCATCGGTTAAAAATTTGCAGTAATTCAATTTCGGCGACATTGCGTCCAAACAGATTAAAACGTTCATTTTCGCCATCGCCGTTGGGCGAAATAATATTCGGAAAATACACATATCGCGAGGGATTTACCCGCACCTGTATTCGATCGAGGGCCGTACAACCAAATAAATCAGTAACTTTTAGGGTGTATTCCGTTGTTTCCAAGGGCGACGCAATCGGATTTGGACAATCGGTACAAGACAAATGATCGGCTGGCGACCATTCCCATTGCGCAATAGAATCCGGTCCGGGTGTGGTAATCGGCAACATGGTATACCCCGTTCCCAGTTCAATTAAGGTAAATTCCAATAATTTAACCTTTGGAATTTTCGGCGCTTCAATCTTCACCGTCTGAAAACTGGTACAGCCAAATTGGTCACGCACCACAGGATAATAGGTGGCCGGTTCCAAATCCGTAAAAATGGACTGGGTCTGGAAAATGACCCCACCATCAATGGCATACGTATAAGGCCCTGCCCCACCCTTGACATCTTCAATGGAAATCAGTGTACTCGGATCAATGCAACTCGGTTGAATGACATTAAGTTCGAATACCGGTAATTCAACCTCCGACACATTGGTGTTGGAAACTGCCGTACATCCATTATTGGGGTTGGTAACCGTTAATATGTAATTACCTGGGGCCGAAACAATTGGGTTGGCAGTTTGTGCTCCCGCATCAATGGTACCATTCATAGTGGACCAGCTAAATTGCATGCCAGGCCCGGTGGTACTATTTCCCAACAAAGCAACTTTGGGTTGGGTACAAAACAAGATCAGGGGCGGACCAGCGTCTGCATTGGGTGGTAAACGATCCATTTCAACCAGCACGGTATCGGAAGTAACACACCCATTTTGCTGATTTTCAATGGTTAGTACATACATTCCGGTATCCTGCACTGTTGCATTTAAACCCTGTTGCTGGTTTAAATTTAAACCGCTTATATCTGTCCAATTTTGGGTAAAATTAGCACCGGCACTTGAACCATTGGCATTTAACAAGGCACTATCTCTCAAACAAGTAAAAGGCAAGGCAGGCAAAATCTGCACCTTTGGCGCTGCCGTATCTGCCTGAATCACCACCTGCGCCGTGTCAGTACAGCCATTTGCGCTATCTTGTACCTGTAAAACATAGGTGCCCGCCGCGCCAACCAGGGCTACTGCGCTATTGGCATTGCTCAAAATAGACCCAGTTACCGTATTCCATTGATAACTCAGGCTGCCTATTCCCGATGAAGCACTTCCGTTTACATCCCCACTCGGTGCAGTACAAGTAAGTTCAAAACCAGCACCTGCTTGTGCTACGGGCGGGGTAATATTTTGTAAAACAGTGGTCATTGCACTGGCCTTACATCCGTTTTGCAAACTGGTTATGATCAATAAATAAGTCCCTGTTTGGCCTGCAACCGCATTTAAATTATTGTTTGCACCCACAATTTGGCCATTGCTCGTGCTCCATAATGCGGTATTTCCAAAGGCGGGTAAAGAAATACCCTGCAATGGAATGGTTTTCAGGCTGCAATCGAGGGTATCCGGTATTTGGATACTCAACTGGGGCGCAATTGTATCAATGATAAGGGTTAAAACAGCCGAATCCTGGCATCCGGTTTGGTTATCGGTTAGTACCAATTGGTAATCACCGGCTTGATTTACCGTCGGATTGGATTGTTGTGCACCACTCAGGATATTGCCATTGAGCGTAGACCAACTATATTGGTAATTACCCGATGCAGGATTTCCCAGCAACATGCGGATCGTATCCACACAGGTAAGTGGAGCGGCGGTATTTACACTGACCGGCGGCGGACTAATATTCTGGCTAACGACCATAGAATCTGTTGCGGTACAACCGTTTACGGGGTTGGTTACCAACAAAGTGTACGTACCTGCTGAATCAATTAAGGGCGAACTGGTGTTGCCCGCAGCAACAATATTCCCACCATTCAAGCCGGCCCAGGCAAAATTTACGCCGGGCGGGTTCGTGCCGATCGACAATAAATTAAACTGTTTTAAGGCGCAAGTAAGCACCTGCGGGTTTCCAATTTTAGCCACGGGTTGCAGGGTATCAATAAACACCCTAACCGTATCAAAAGCTTCACAACCCGTGATGGTATCGCGCACGGTCAGCACATAAATACCAGGGCCATCTACCTGAATCGCCAAATTTTTAGGATCGCCAATAATATTACCCTGGTTCAACAGGTCGATCCATTGATAGGAAGGAATCCCATAAACGCCCGCCATTCCCTGCAAATCAATTATTTGTACGTTACAAGTTATTACCCTGTCAAAGCCGGCATTGACTGTGGGCGGCGTTGATTGTTGCAATACGATGATGGAGTCACTTGCCGAGCAGCCACTGATGCTATCCTGCACGGTAAATACATAAGTACCCGGCTGGTTTACCAAGGCCACCACGGTATTTGCGCCCGAAAGCACCGTTCCTTGGGCGCTGGTCCAACTATATAACGGCTGTGTATTGTTGGTAAAACCGACCAACTGTAACTGCGGATCGAAACAAGTAAGGGAAACCGTATCGGCCGTCGCAGCCACCGGCGGGATGGTATCGACGGATACGATTATCGTGTCAACGGTATTACAACCATTTGCCGGATTGGTACCCGTAACCTCGTAACTGCCCGGGGTGCTTGCAGTTGCCTGGGCGGTTGTTTGCCCTGCAATCAGGGTTCCATTGTTGGTTTGCCACTGGTAACTCAAATTGGTGATATTGCTACTGGCTTGTAAAGTAGCGGTCGGTGTTTTGCAAGTAATCGCGCCAGTTGGCAAAACCTGAAGGTCGGGCGCAACCTGATCGGCATTCACCAACAAGGTATCGCTGGCCGTACAGGCATTTTCTGGATTGGTTACCAGGACGATATAAGCACCAGGCTGGTTTACGGTAATTTGATCCAGATTTGGGTTGCCGGCAATATTGCCGCCTATGGTCGACCAGGCATATTGTACATTGACCATTAAACCCTGATTGACCAGCAACTGTGCGGCCGTTTGTAGGCAGGTAAGCAACACGGTATCTGCCCCTGCCAATGCGGGCGGTGCGAGGGTATCTCGAAACACGGTTACCGAATCAACCGCGGTACAACCATTTATAATATTGGTAATCAATAATTTATAATCACCGGCAGTGCCAATGTCAGGATTGGGTTGATCGGCAGGACTGAGCAGTAACCCCCCATTGGAAGCAGTCCATGCATATACAAATTCCGGCCCGACTGAAGATCCCGTGCTCGACAATTGAAAACTAAGTGTAGCACAATCAATCGTATCTGGTTGCGCAATCACAGCAGTGGGAGCACCCGTTGCAATCACCACGCTGACGGTATCCGTAGCACTGCATCCATTGTTGATTTGGGCACTCAACAAGATATACTGGCCTGCTGCATTGACCAAGGGCGTCAGGGTATTGTTGCCAGAAACGATATTTCCACCAGTGGTCGTCCAAGTGTACGTATAAACATCGATGGTATCCGTATTGCTTGCCAACAAGGTAAGGTTGGGTTGCACACAGGTAATGGTATCGGGTATCGCAATTTGAATATTCGGCTTCAGGGTATCAATTTCTACAATGGCTAAATCAACTGCGGTACAGCCACTCGCAGGATTCGTTATAAGGAGTTGATACGTGCCGGGTGCATCTACCTGTGCCGTTGGACCATCCACAGCCGTAGTGAAATTCCCAGCTGAACCGGCAGCAATAGACCAGGCATATAACAATCCGGGTACATTGGTTGAACCAACAGCATTAAGGCCCACTGTAAAAGTCTGACAATCAAGGGTATCTAAAGCATTGGCGACTGCCACAATCACATTTGCATCGGCAGTAACCAGCACCGTGGCGGTATCGCTGCAACCATTGGTGGTATTAGTGACCAATAATTGATACAATCCAGGTGCATTAACGACCGGGTTTAAGGTTTGTCCACCCGACACCACATTTCCTCCGTTGTTCGACGACCATTGATAAGCAATATTCGGTCCGATACTTGAACCTGTTCCATTCAACACCACGGAAGTTTGCTGGCACGTCAGGTTATTGGCCGGCCCCACGACCGCGATGGGTGTTTGCACATCTATATTTACAGTTACCGATAAGGTTTGTGTGCAAAAGTTGCTGGTATCGGTCACCAACAATTGATATGCAGCGGGCGTGAGCACCAACAATTGGGTATTGTTATTACTGCCTGCGATGCTGCCGCCCGGTCCGGCAGTCCAAAAAGGAACTGCATTACTTGGCGTGATGGTCACTGTAATGGGCAGGGTATCGACCAGGCAATTTAAAACGCCCGGTGGTACCAACGATATCGTAGGGCGTATGGTGTCGGCCACTACCAGTACAGTATCAAGGGTAAAACAGGTATTGCTGGTATTTAATACCCTTAATATATATAAACCGCCAGAACCCACTACTGCATTGATGGTATTTTGACCTGAAACGATGATGCCATTTGGACTGCTCCAACTATACTGAATCGTACCGCCACTACTCGACCCGCTTCCACTAAGGTTGCTTTGCAGGGCTTGGCAATTGATCGGACCACTGGCATTGGCAATTGCAATGGGCGGATTATTGGCCACGATCACAGTCGTTTGGGCAGTTGCAGTGCAGCCATTGAAAATATTCGTGACCGTAAGCGTGTATGTTCCCGGCTGATTTACCTGCGCAGTAGCGGTGTTCGCCCCCGCCACGATATTGCCGTTGGTGGTCGACCATGCATAAGTTACTGCACCTTGGTTGGATTGCCCGGTGATATTGACCGTTGTTCCGCCACAGCCCAGCGGTTGAGGTGGAAAAATGGAGGCGGAGAGGGCATTTGGATTTAAAATTACGGTAACATTGGTGCTTTTCGTGCATTGCCCGCTGCCATAATCGTAAGTCACCGTCAGGGTATAGGTACCAGGCTGGTCAATAACAGGCATCAGCGTGGTGCCCCCGGAAACGATATTTCCATCGCTGGTTTCCCATAAATATGAAATATCGGCGCCTGTACTCGATCCCGTTCCATTTAAGGTTAAAGTGGCACCGGCACAGGGCAAATTCACAAAGGAAGGGTTCGCCACTGCGGCCAGATTGACAATTTGCACTCTAACTGTATCTGTTTGTCTACAAATTGGGCTTAAAGCAATATCATCAAGCCCGAAATCATTGTTAGAGCCTGTTACGGTCAAATTTTCAATACAAATCGTCGCACTCGTATTTGCACCGCTGTTCCAAATCGCTGCAAAAGGGCGCCACAAACATTGAGGCGGCAGCACACTCAATGGTCCGCCAATTTGCACGCCATTGATGGTAAATCTTAATAAGGCAAACGGTGCATTGGTGACAAAAGACAAGGCCCAGGCAGAAAGTTCATACTGAGTATTCGGTGTAACGGTTACGGTTTGACACCACAAAAACAAATTAGGCGCTTGCGCACCGTCGACAATCATATAATTGCCCGAACCGGAAGTATGGTCGGGGCAGGCTGTAAAAGCAGCGGGCACACTCGCCACTTCATACGAACCAAATGGAAACATGGTAAATCCGGGATTGTAAATATAATCGGTACTAAACCCGGAATTGCCCTGCTCAAAGTCGCCATTATCCACCACATTCATACTTGGATCGACCGCATTTGCACTTAATACATAATTCAATGTCTGATTGACATTTACAGTAGGCGTTAAAGTATTGGCCCCACTCATGCCAGTGGTAGGCGTCCAAACAAAACCAAGGTAATTTCCGCTAATATTTCCATCCAGGGTAACTGCTGCAGGCGGATTACAAACGTATTGATCCGGACCCGCATCGACCGTTATAGGGCATTGTGCGTTCATTTTGAGTGCAGTGCAACACCCTAGCGCCCAAAAAATAAAAAAATATTTGCCGGATTGAAACAGGGCTACAAACTGATTGACAGGAAGCGGAACCCATAAAAGATGAAGACGCATATTATTTCGGTTTTTAATTCTACTGCAATTATAGGAAACTTTTACTTGCATATACCCCGTGGCCCAAAACATCCGGTGTTAAAAAAAGAAAGAGGCTGTCCCACAACCGAAATTGTGGTACAGCCTCCCCAAAAAATGATTCAACAAACGGTCAAATTTTAATTAAATGACCATCTGTATAATTCAAATTAGTTAAAAGTGTAACGAATAGTCAACTGCGCCGCCCAAGCCTGGCTAAGTGCCGTGCTCTTTTGGAAAGTATCCGTCAACAAAACAGTTTTGCCATTTTTAACCTGTGTAGCCATGCGGTATCTTGGTGTACCGTCAGCAGTTACGCTTCTGTAGGTCAATGGACGGTCGGTCGTCAAGAAGTTGTTTACACCCCATTCATTGTTCAACAGGTTGCCTGCATTCAAGATATCGAAACGAACCTGAATTGCATTGCGCTTGCCGCCTACTTTCACATAGAAATCTTGTGCAACAGAGAAGTCAAAACGGTGCAACCATGGGAACAATACGCCATTACGTTCAGCGTATTTGCCACGACGGTCTTTCAAGTATTCATCTTGGTCAATGAATGCGTCGAATGCAGCCGCTTGTCTTGCCGTTGTGAAAGTATCTACAACACCAGAATTTGTCACAGTAAACTGTTCAAACGTCAAGTCAGATGCTTTGTTAGGAACAAAGATCAAGTCGTTGTTGGTAACACCATCACCATTCATATCGCCTGCGAATGCATACGATGCGCGGTTAGAGCGCTCACCTACATAACCCAAAGAGAACTGGGTAGCGCCACCAAATTGGTCGCCATATTCGATGCGGTAGTTCAACATTGCCACAATACGGTGTGGGATATCCTGGTCAGCAAAAGCGAGGTTCAGGTTGTTGTTGCCCAAAGTAGAACGCGCACCGGTCCATGAACCAGATGCAATAGAACCTGCACCCATCAAGTTTGTTGCTTTGCTGTAGGTATAAGCAACCATACCGTACAAGCCTTTGCGCTGTGGGTACTCCAATTTCACCGTTGCGCTGTAGTAGTAACCTTCGCTTTTTGAGTTCAGGATGGCAGCACGGGAGATATTATCATTGATACGGATCGCAGGGTTTACGTTGGCTCCTGTTAAACCAGAGCCTGGGAAACGTGGACGATTGTCTGGACCAGCGAACTTGTTAGTTCCTGCTGATTCCAGGTTAGCATCAAAGTAGTTTACAGCATTGATGTTCTTGTTGTACAAACCTTCCACAGACAAAACGAAGCCCATTGGCAAGCGTTGGTCGATTGCGAGGTTCGATTTCCATACCTGTGGGTATTGGAAATCGCCATCCGTAGCAGCAATATCAAAAGTAGATGGGAGCGTTGGTGTTTCAGGAATGTAGGTGCTTGCGTCGTTGGTAAATTTGTATTTAGTGGTGTTTGCAGCCTGGATAAAGCCGGTCAACACACCATTGTTACCAATTTGGTTCGACAAGAATACATAAGGAGGACGGCCGGTGAAGATACCGGTACCACCACGTACTTGTGTTTTCTGATTTTTAAATACGTCCAAGTTGAAGCCCAAACGTGGTTCGAACAGAATTTTTGTTTCTGGCAATTTACCAGTTGTGATTTTGTAACCACGTGTACCATCGTTATTTACGTATTCCTGATTGTCAACAGTTGGGTTCGCCAAGCTGGTTTGAGCAAACCAAATTGCGCTCGCACGCAAGCCCAACGTCACTTTAAAGTTGCTTGCCAATTGGAATTCGTCTTGTCCGTAAATGTCTGTTTTGTGTGCTTCTAATGTTTGCAACGGCTCAACAGCATTTGGCAGGGCAGAATAACGGAACTGGTACAGGTTCAATTTTACTGGAGATGTATCTGCAGTTGAATTTGCTGCAGCGTAGAAATCCGACAAAGAGTTGAACGTATAAACACCATTCGAACCTGGGAAGAACAAGTTGTTTGATTTGTAGTACTCGTAATTTGCACCCACTGTGATGGTATGCTTATTAGCGTACAACGTAACGTTGTCTGTAAAGTGCAAAGTGCTGTAATCCAATTTGTTACTTGGTGTGAATGGGTCAAAACCGGCGCCGATGTAAGTTCTGCCGTCTTTCAGGATATCAATGGTTGGGAACAATTCTGATTTGTACTTCCGGTCTTCGTTCTGGTAGTCATAACCAACGAGGAATTTGTTCGAAATACGATCACCAAAAGTAGAGTTCAACTCTGCTACGATCGAACGCGTGTTGTCACCGATCAGGTAGCCAGAGTTTTGGTAAGACATTGCATCTACACTCAAGGTACGGCTACCGAAGCCCAAAGAGTTACTGTTCGAAATTGGCGCGTCGGCCAAAGAATTGTGGTGCGTGTAGCGCAACGTCAATTTGTGTGCATCGCTGATGTTGTAGTCAAGACGCACAAGAAACTTGTCAGACTTTGTTTCGAAGTCAAAACCTTGGTAAGCACCTGTTTTGTAACCGTATTTGCGGTCCAAGAATTGGCTCAAAGAATCAAGGTCATTTTTCAATACACGGGTTGGAATACCACCTGTTTCACCGTTTGCCACGAAACCAGTACCTGGAGCAATACGACGCTCACGCTCGTAGCTCACAAAGTAGAACAGCTTGTTCTTGATGATCGCGCCACCCAAACGTGCACCGAAAATTTTGTTGTCGAAGCTCGTGATCTTTGGTTTGTTACCGAAATAGTCGGTTTTGCCGATAAACAAGTCACCGGTGTCGCGGAAGCTGTAGTACACAGAACCAGAAATTTCGTTGGTACCTGAACGGGTAACGGCATTGATACCGGAACCAGTGAAACCAGATTGACGCACGTCATAAGGTGCCACGTTCACTTGTACTTCTTCCAAAGCGTCCAAAGAAATTGGGGTTGTTCCGGTACGACCACCTGCGTTTGCATCGCTACCCAAACCGAAACCATTGTTGAACACAGAACCGTCGATGGTAAAGTTGTTCAAACGGGAGTCCTGACCGCCGAAAGAGCGACCATTACCGTTCGGGTTGTACTTGGTGATCTCGGAAATAGAACGGCTACCAATTACAGGAATAGAATTGATCTGTTCTTTTGAGAAGGTAGTAGCAGCGCCCGTGCGACCAGAACTGATCAAATCAGAGCGGTTTGCTGAAATAACTATCTCACCGATGGTTACACCTGTTTCTGCCAACTGAACGTTTACAGAAGATGCGTTACCCAAACTGGTGTAGATGTCGGTTCTTGTCTGTGCCTCATAACCTGTGTAGGTTACAACAACAGCAAAAGGACCGCCTACCCGCACGTTTGGCAACACATAGCGGCCAGATGCATTGGTAACAGTACCGTAACGGGTACCAGATGGTGTGTGGGTAGCAACAACGGTAGCGCCAATCAAGGCTTCACCGTTTTTGTCTTTCACTTCACCACTAATGGTAGAAGAAGTGATCTGAGCAAAAGCGCTCAAACCAGAAAATAAAATTGCGAGAACCATCAAAGTGCGCATGGAAGCACTCAGTGTCCGCTTGCATAGTAATGCATGTTTCATACAGAAGAGAATTGGATTGTTGAAAAAGCAAAAAAAATTCAAGTGCAAAGGTAAAATCGGCATGTTAACTTGCTATTAATTTTTCGCCTCCAGGCAATTCAATAGAATCTTGGGCTGCGCCCTGCCTGCTTTTTCCCTACTTTTGCATTTTATTCACCAATCCGATCTATTGTTTAAAATTCTTTTAAATTGTGAACATGAAAAAAACGTTGCTTGCTTTCTGTTTTCTGCTTACAGTGCTCTTCCGTTCAGAAGCACAAATTGTGATTACTGAAATCATGTACAACCCGCCAGAATCTGGTGTTGACTCGCTCGAATACATTGAACTTTATAATGTGAGCAGTAACCCAGTGAACCTCGAAGGTTGGTCTATTTTTGGGGTAACTTTTGTTTTCCCTGCTGTTACCCTCGCGCCTGGACAGTACATCCTGACCGCGGTGAAACCTACTGCGATTCAATCGGTACTCGGCAAAACAGCGCTCGCATGGAGTGGTGGTGCGCTAACCAATGGCGGCGAAACCTTGAAAGTCCTCAATCCGGGCGGTACCGTAATCGATGAAGTTGCCTATTCCAATATGGCACCTTGGCCTGTGGAAGCCAATGGCAATGGCTCCTCGCTCGTGCTTTGCGACCCAACTGCAGACAACAGTAATGTAGCCAACTGGCAGGCAGCAACAACCGGCACCGGTGTTACCATCAATGGCAAAGAAGTAAAAGCCAATCCTTTGGCGGCTTCTGGCTGTACGGGTACCAATACGCTGGTTGCAGTGAACGATAACGTAAACCTTCCAAGCGGCACAACCAAAATTATCAATGTGTTGGGCAATGACTTGGTTCCAAATCCGGTTACTTCCCTGACCATTCTTGCTGGCGGACCATCCAATGGCACTGCAACTGTTGGCGCAAATAACCAAATCACCTATAAGCCCGCTGCTGGTTACTGCGGCCCAGATGCATTTCAATATAAATTGTGTGATGCAACCGCTTGTGATACTGCAACCGTAAATATTAAGGTGATCTGCTACAAACCCTACACCATCGCCCAGGTTACCGGCGAAAGCGCTACTGGCCAAGCCGATTCAACAGGTGTTTATGCCGAATTGCAAGGCACTGTGTACGGATTTAATATTCGTCCAGGCGTTGCAGGTGGTACCAGCCTGTTGTTTACCATCATCGACGACAATGGCAACGGTATCGCAGTGTCGAGCCTGAACGGCGATTTCGGTTATAACGTGGTAGAAAAAGACAAAGTAACCATCCGTGGAATTATTGGACAATTTAATGGTCAAACGGAAATTCAACCCGATACCGTAATCAAAGTTTCTGCAAACAATGCTTTGCTGGCCCCAACTGTGGTGACCAAATTGTCGGAAGCAACCGAATCTAAGTTGATCAAGTTGAACAACTTGCGCCTGGTGAATCCTGCAACCTGGACGACCGGTGTAGGTGGTAGCGGCTTCACTTGCCTGGCAGTTTCAAACGACAGCCCGAACGATACCATCACGATTCGTATAGACCGCGACGTAGAAACCTACAATTCCCCTGCACCACCAGAACCTTTTAACCTCACTGGTTTGGGTGGCCAATTCGATAATTCTGCGCCATTTACCACAGGATATCAGGTATTGCCACGCTACAACGCGGATATCAATACCCTGGTGGCTGTAAAAAATGTTGATTTCAGCGCCAACGTAAGCCTTGCACCGAACCCTGCTGCTGACGTTTTGAACATCCGCACCGATCTGCAAGTTGATCAAATTACGATCATGAGCGTGGAAGGACGTGTTGTCACTACGTTGAACAACCCAAGTCTATTCGAACAAGTAAACACCAGCAAATTCCCTTCTGGCACTTATTTTGTACGGATTGCAAAGGATGGCGCAGCATGGACGACCCGATTCATTAAGATTTAAGATGGCTTGAATACAAGATGAATGATGAATGGGCGTATGTACTCAAAAAATCGAGTTCGCGCAATCCATTCATCATTCACTTAAAATTCACTGCTGTGCGTTTATTTATAAGCATTTACACCGTTATATTACTACTTTCTCTTCCCGCTGCCTTGTACGGGCAAAATCCAAAAAAACGCCTGTATTTGCCCGCCGAATTAAAGGAAGTTTCGGGCATGGTGCACCTTCCCAACGGTGACGTTTGGCTACTGAATGACAGCAATAACCCGTCCGACTTATTCAGGTTCGATCCAGTAAAGGGCCTAGTGCTTGAAAAAAGAACCCTCCCTGTTCCCAACCGCGACTGGGAAGACCTTGCGGCTGATGCAAAGGGCAATTTATACATCGGCGATTTTGGGAATAACAAAAACAAGCGCAAAGACTTATGTATATTTAAATATAATCTTCAATCTAAACAACTCGACAGTATTCAGTTTACCTATTCCGACCAGCAGGCTTTCCCGCCTGCACAGCCTCAAAACTGGAACTACAATTGCGAAGCCCTGGTCTTTTTTAACGATAGCCTCCACTTTTTTTCAAAAAACACCTTTCAGGGTAACTTTGTCTCCAAACATTACGTCCTGCCCGCGCAACCAGGCACTTATGTGGCGCAACTCCGCGATAGCATGGTATTTAAAAACAGGGTTGTGACCGGCGCTGGATTGAGCGCAGATGGCAAAACGCTGGCCTTGACCAGTTACATTATTGGGAAAAAATGGGGATTTCTGCCATACACCAAATGCTCCGTATTCTATTTTACCAATTTTAAAGGAAGCAATTTTTTCAGCGGAAAAAGGCAAGAAAAGCGTTTGCCAAAGTTGCTCATAGCCCGACAATATGAATCTATCACACCTTGGAACGGAACACTTTGGTTGGTTGCAAACGAAGGAAGAAAGCCCCAGTTGCAGGCTATTCGGCGCATTAAAAAGTAGTTGCAGAGGGCATATGCAATACTTTTTTTTCAAGAAAACCGACGTTTTGCAAAATACATTCTGGCAAAACCGTTTTTCACAAAATCAAATACACTAACTTATCTTTCAATAGATTGTAATTTATGATTGTAACAAATACGAAGTAAAGCAAAGGCGTTGAAGCCGCATTTCAGCACATTTGCCTTAGTCCTTAAATGCAGCATCTTAAGGGTTTTGTGTATCTTTAGAGCTAACAAATAATTATTTATCTGTCAAGGATAAATCGGGTTAGCTAACTAAACAAAAACACATGCAACTACCTTACAAAATATTAATCCTTTTTTGCCTATTTGTTTTAATCAAAATACCTGCTTTTGCTCAATGTAGTTCTTCTCCATGTGGAGCGCCCATTCCATCCGTAGATGCAACCCAGGCTTGCATTTCACCTTCCCCTTCTTCCCTTGATTGTTACTACGGATCCACCACGCCTGATCTGCCTATTTCGCAGCCACCTTCCTGGTGTACGACCATTCATAACAACCAATGGTTTGCGTTTACAGCCGATGCAGCAACCGCTTCTTTCGAAATTTCCTGTTACGGTTGCGCATCTGGTAACGGTATTCAGGCAGGTGTACTCTCGACAGCCGACTGCGTTAACTTTCAGTTTGTTTCACCTTGCTTGGGTAACATCCCCACACAAACTACTCAAACCCTCGTAACCTCTACCCCTTTAACGCCCGGAGAGGTTTATTACATTTGTATTGATGGTAGTGGCGGCGCACTTTGCGATTATTCCATCAATGGATCGGTACCAACAGTAACCGGAAGTACAACCGGCTTGTGTTTGCCCTCTAGCCCCACTGGTACCTATAATACAGCTGCGGTTTCGGTTTGGACCATCAATCCACCTACTGCGGGCACCATCAATGGTAACGCGACCAGCAATACGATCACGGTAACTTGGCTCGAGCCCGGTCCCGCCGAAGTTTGTGCGCGCAACGCAAACTGCCCGGATGCCCCTGAATTTTGTTTACCCGTAAACATAGGAGAAGACATATTAACCATTGAAGAAGTTAACCTTTGTCAAGGCAAAACCGTCGAATGCGCAGGCAGAGTTTTTACTTCCGGCGGTACGTTTCCGGTTATTCTAAACTCTTTCCTGAACTGCGATAGTACCATCAATTGTGTAGTGAAAGTAATACCAACGGTTTTTACCAACGAAACCCACTATTACTGTCAAAATCAAAGTGTTACCTGCGCCGGACGGGAATTTGCCAATCCTGGTACGTTTCCTGTTACCCTCACCGGCGACAACAGTTGTGACAGTATTGTAAACTGTAAGATTATCCTGATTCCAACCACTATTTCACCTTTTACCTTGGTGAATTTGTGCGGTCCCGCGAGCTACACCCTTTGCTCGGATACGTACACCAGTTCTGGTCTGTACACCGAAGTATGTACCAGCTCCAAAGGTTGCGACAGTATTGTCAATGTAAACCTCGCTATCATGGAACCGGATGCCGTAATCGCGCCCCCGGCTATCCTCGATTGTACCGTAAATATCCAAATTACACTCAACGGTTCGGGATCTTCTGTAAACACAGCTATTGGCGGACAAACATTTTACAAATGGACCGGTCCAGGTATTATCGGCTTCAGCAACCAGCCTACGGTAAATGTGAACCAACCCGGACAATATTGCCTGGTGGTTACCCATAGTCGGCAAGGCGTAGCTTGTATGGATACGGCGTGTGTGAATGTTACCGCCGTCAGCTCGGTGCCCCAACTACCCTTGTTGAGTGGTAATTTGTTGCCATGCCAGGATTCTACCACTATTTACACCGCAAGCGCCGTCGGAACGCCACCGCCCACTTCTTACACTTGGTCTACTCCTGGAAACACCCCCTTTACAACCATTTCGCCCAATGTGATTCAAATCCCCTGGACAGGCACCACCACGGGCGGTCCACTTTGCGTCATTGCAAATAATAACTGCGGTTCTTCTCAGCCTGCATGTTTAAATATTGCGGTTCAGCCATCCTTAAAAATACCCGTACTGACTGGTCCCAATGTGGTGTGTGCAGGCGGCGGACCATACCTATATACCATCGATGGCGAACAAGCGGGCACGACCTACACCTGGACGGTCCCTGCGGGTGCCACGCTTACTGGCTCCGGCGACTCAGTTTTTGTTAACTTCCTGAATGCAGCAACAGGTAATGTATGTGTAACACCGCAGAATTTGTGCGGAACCGGGGTGCCTGTTTGTCGAAACGTAGCAGTTTCACCGATTCCTAGTGCAAATCTCACAGGCGGCGGACAAATTTGCGATGGCGAATCAATTACCCTCACCTTTACACTTACAGGCAACGGACCGTTTGATGTGAATTGGTTCAATGGCAGTTCTAATGTAAACCTGCTGGATATTTCCAACGGCCATACCATAACGCTATCGCCTACCACCAACACCCTGTATCAATTAAACGGTGTCACCGATAATACAACCCCTAATGCTTGCACGGCACTCGCTTCGGATGCAGTTAATGCAATTGTGCGTCCCAATATTGCCCAAAGCAATGCCGTGCAATTGTGTGATGGACAATCTTTATTGGTCGGAGGAGCGGTACAAACTACTTCCGGCATTTATGTCGATAGTTTGCAAACCATTTACGGTTGCGACAGTATCATCACGACCAACCTCATCGTATATTCCATAGATTCAGTGACCATCAACCTGACCACCTGCGATCCGGCGCTGGCAGGTACTAACACCAATTTGTACCAGCAGGCGAATGGTTGCGATAGTATTGTAACTACGATCGTTCAATTATTGCCATCCAACACCACCTTGCTTGCTGCGACCAGTTGTGATTTGGGCAATGTTGGGGTTTTTACAACTACCCTGACAAATGTATACGGTTGTGATAGTACAGTAATTCGCACGGTAACTTTTTCACTGTCTGATACCACCTTATTGTTTACCAGTTCCTGCGATCCGGCAGCTGTAGGCGTGTTTGTACAAAACCTGCTAACCTATGAAGGATGCGACAGTATCGTGATCACAACGGTTACCGAACTGCAAAAAGACACCACCTTATTGTTTGACGCAAGTTGTAACCCGAACAATGTGGGTATTTTCACCAGCGTATTAACCAACCAATTTGGCTGCGACAGTACCATTATCAATACAGTTAGCTTTTTTGCGTTGGACACCACCTTTTTGTTCGGTACCAGCTGCAATACAGGCCAGGTGGGTGTATTTGTGCAAACTTTAACCACCGCAGCGGGTTGCGATAGTATACTTACAACGACGATCGCGTTTACTCCCTTGGATACAACGTTCCTGATAACCACCACGTGTGACCCCTCAGCGGCAGGTGTATTCGCCCAAACGCTTACTACCGCAGGAGGGTGCGACAGTGTAATTGTCACCACCGTCAATTTGTTGCCGAGCAATACAACCTTGTTATCGGGTTCCAGTTGTAACGCCGCAGAAGTAGGTGTTTTCACTCAAAACCTGATCAATCAATTTGGTTGCGACAGTACGGTCATTACCACCATTGCATTCTTCAACCTCGATACCACCTATTTAAGTGCTACCACCTGCGATCCGGCCGCAATAGGCGTTTTCCCGGTAACCCTACTCACCGCAGCAGGCTGTGACAGTGTCGTGATTACCACCGTAACCCTCCTACCGAGCAATACAACCTTGCTTTCAGGGTCGAGTTGCAATCCGGCAGAGGTAGGTGTTTTCACACAAAATCTGATCAATCAGTTTGGTTGTGACAGTACCGTAATTACCACCATTGCATTCTTCAACCTCGATACAACCTATTTGACAGCGGCCAATTGCGACCCGGCGGCAATAGGTGTTTTCCCACAAACCCTCCTAACCGCAGCAGGTTGCGATAGTGTGGTGATTACAACGGTGTCCTTACTGCCAGAAAGTGCAACCGCGCTGCAGTCAACCACCTGTGCTCCAGCCGAAGCGGGCGTATTTGTTTCTGTATTCCCGAATCAATTTGGTTGTGACAGCACCGTGACCGAAACCGTGACCTTGTTGCCCAGCAGTGCTACCCTGCTCGAATACACCACTTGCGATCCTTTGGAAGTGGGTACGATTGTTACCGTTTTGCCCAATCAATTCGGTTGCGATAGCACCATTACTGCCGTAACCACCTTGCGCCCACCATCCAGTTGTGGGGTGAGCGCCAGTGTACTTGGCTCCACAATTCCTTGCGGATCTACCACGGGCACTTTGACCATCACACCAACTTTGGGTGAAGCACCATTTACCTACACCTTGGCATTTAATGCCAATCCAGTAAAAACAGGAACCTTGGGTGCCGTCAACCTTCCGATTGAAATTGACAGTTTAAGCCCAGGAAATTATACGGTGGTGGTCAGTTCGGCAAATGGATTCAGCACCACGGGGCAAGCAACCATTGTACAGTTGTTTCCACCAGCCCTGACGACTGAGTTGGTGTCCAACTTTACCGGATTTGCCGTGAGTTGCCAAGGAGAAACGGACGGTAGCGCACGCGCCATTGCGTCGGGCGGCAAACAACCATTCAATTATCTATGGTCTAATAACGCAGTGGGCGCACAAGCCAATAATTTGGGCGCTGGCACTTATTCCGTTACCGTGACCGATGCCAACCTATGTACCAATACGGCCAATATTAGCTTAACCGAACCGACAGCGCTCAGTTTTACCTTCCTGGTGAATGACCTGACCTGTTTTGGTCAAAATAATGGCAGTATTTATGTAGAAGCAACGGGCGGGGTGCCGCCATACCGCTACACCTTTGATAATGTCAAGTTCCAGACATCCAATGCTTTTATGGGCTTGAAGGCAGGTCAGTATGTAATAACCACATACGATGCCAATGATTGTCAGCAAACCGAAGTAATTATCGTAAATCCCGCTATTCAGGTGACGGTTGATTTGGGCAACAACCAAATCCTTGATCTGGGCGACTCCACCATGCTGAAGGCCATTGTCAATGTGCCCATTGACAGCATTTTGTCCGTAACCTGGACACCTTCGTTTGTGAATCCGGACTGTGTAAGTTGCCTCGAACAAGTTGTTACCCCCTTTATTTCTACCACCTACTCCATCAAAGTGACCGCAACCAATGGTTGTAGCGACGATGATAAAATGGTGGTGACCGTAAATAGAAGGAAATATGTGTACGTTCCAAACGTATTTACACCAGATTTGGATAGCGGAAACAACAAATTCAGCATTTTTGCAAAAGAGGGAACCGTGAAAAACATTCGCTCCTTCCAGATTTTTGATCGCTGGGGCGATGCTGTATTTACCCTCGATAATTTCTTGCCCAACGACGATAATTTGGGCTGGGATGGCCTTGTCAAAGGTCAAACTACCACACCTGGCGTGTTTGTTTGGTATGCCGAAGTGGAATTTATTGACGGCGTAATAGAATTGTATAAGGGTGATGTAACCATCGTTCGGTAAAAAACCGAAGCCTGTACCATAAATATAAAAATCCCGAATTTTGGTGAAACCTAAAATTCGGGATTTTTTTTCCATTTTCCCGTACACCCCAGAAAAGCAGAAACATTTAGGTAAGATATTCGACCTCTAGCGAGGTCGTGCGGAAAAAATACCATTGGGCGTTGCTACAAATATTTGACTTCCAAGGAGGTCAGGGCCTTGCCTTTAGCATTCCAAAATTCTTTTGAAGGATATCGTTTTATAACAATGAATCATTGGGCAGCCCAACGACCTCGCTAGAGGTCGAATATTTGTAGAAAAGATACAATGTCCAACCCCACGCACGACTTCGGAGAAGTCGAACATTTGTAGATCAAACATTTGTAGATCAAACATTTGTAGATCAAACATTTGTAGATCAAACATTTGTGGTAACGTGTAAATTTTATTGGCGGAGTGACTGAAAAAGTCGCCCCATCAATAAAATTTACGCATTTATACGGGACTAAAGGAGGCCTTAGATCACTTCAAG